>CAJCJA010000022.1 GCA_903970515.1 Candidatus Saccharibacteria bacterium CG_4_10_14_0_2_um_filter_52_9 | reverse complement strand
AACTTTGACGAACTGTTGGCGCGAACCGTCGAACACAACCCCACGCGTTCGGAGTCATCCCTGCGACGCGGCATTCTCCACAACGCGGTACAACGTCCCGATGGGAGTTGGGTGTGGCGTCATCAACAGCACACGCCGTCGGTCCTCGCCGCGCCCGGGCCTCACAATCTGTGGGACCTGGTGGGCAGTCTCACGATGCCCGTCACCTTGATTCGTGGCATGGCGGCTGGCTCCGTCGTCGACGACGCTGACGAAGCGGAACTCCTCCGGCGTCAACCGACCGCGACCATTATCCATGTCGAGAACGCCGGGCACTCCATCCAGGGGGACCAGCCGGTCGAACTCGCCCGGTTGCTCGAAGAAGTCTGTCTCTGAGGATGAGTTGGCTGGCGGGGGAGGGCTCGAACCTCCAACCTACGGATTCAAAGTCCGGCGTTCTGCCAATTGAACTACCCGCCACTGCGTGTACCGTAACAATCTTCGGAGATTCTTAGCGAATGACTGGAGAAGGTTAATGACAACCAGTAACACTAGAGCCTGTAGACCAGTCCACAGAAAGCGCCCACGTGCCTAGCGTTCACACTCCCACTTCGTACATCGCCATCGTCGACGACGATGGCGCCATTCGCACCGCCCTCGGACGCGCACTGCGAATGGAAAACTACGAGGTCGACATGTTCGAAGACGGCACCAGCGCCCTTAAGTCCATTCAACTGCGCGCTCCCGACGCCATCGTGCTCGATCTTCAGCTCCCCGACATCGACGGTCTCGAGATTTGTCGCCGCATCCGGCGCGCCGGGGATTCGACTCCCATCTTGATGCTCACCGCCCGCGACGCGGTCAACGACCGCGTGGAAGGTCTGGACGTCGGAGCCGATGACTATCTCGTCAAGCCCTTCGACTTGGCCGAACTCCTCGCGCGACTTCGCGCCTTGCTTCGTCGGCGCAACGTCACCGAAGGCGACGAGACGGTGCTGCGCTTCGAAGACCTGACGCTCAATCCGAACACGCGCGACGTGCACCGGGCGACGAGGAAGATCGAACTGACCAAGATCGAGTTCGACTTGCTCGAGCTGTTCCTCCAACACCCCCGTCAAGTGCTCACGCGCGATCAGATCCTCGACCTCGTGTGGGGGTACAACTTCGACTCGGGAACCAACTCGCTCGCGGTCTACATTGGCTATCTTCGCCGAAAACTCGAAGAGGAGAACGAAGCTCGATTGATCCAAACCGTACGTGGAGTGGGCTACGCGCTTCGCACGTCGTGACGTTTCGTAGTCGCGTCATCAGCGCCACAGTCTGTGCCGCCGCGCTTGCCGTGGTGCTCGCCTGTTTCGCTTCGTTCATCACGGTGCGTAGCGCTCTGCTGAGCGCCGTCGACCAATCGCTCTTGCAAGCAGCACACAATCCCTCGAACGATCCCGGCGGTGACGACGCGAGGTTCACCGGTTCTTACACCGAACTCGTACTCGCGAGCGGTCAAACCGTGCCATCGAGCGGCGTACCAATCGATTCGGTGATTCGTTCGTACGCGAAGGGCAAATCGGGACACAACCTTCGCACGGTGCTGATCGGTAATCAGTCGTACCGAGAACTCATCATTGGCTTACCCGCCGATACCGTCGTCAGCTGCTCGACGGGACTTTGCGAAGTCAAAACGACGTCCGCCCAGCTCTTCGTCGTTAACGTCACCGGACAAGTGAACGAACTTCGTAACCTCGTGCGAAAGCTCTTGATCGTCGCGGCGGCGGGACTCTTGCTTGCCCTCGCACTCGGCTTCTTGCTCGCACGAGCGGCGTTGCGTCCCCTCGTCGAAGTGACCGACGAGATTGAAACCATCGCCGAAACGAACGACATGGGTTATCGACTGAAGGAGGGGGACATCGACGAACTCGGGCGGCTTCGCCGCGTGTTCAACCGACTCTTGACGTCTGTGGAATCGAGCCAGCAACTCCAACGTCAACTCGTCCTCGACGCCAGTCACGAGTTGCGAACACCGTTGACGTCGCTTCGCACGAACGCCCAGGTGCTCTCGCGAGCGAACGAACTCGAACCCGATGACCTGACGCAGCTCACCGACGACATGATCACTCAGGTCGACGAGTTGGCGTCACTGGTGGCCGACCTGGGCGAACTTGCGCGCGGTGAGCGTAGCGAAGGAGCCGTCGTCACGCTTCGTCTCGACGAGTGCGTTGACGAGTGCGTTGACACCGCACGCACCTACGCGCGCATCAAGGACATCACCATCGAATCGGTCGTCGAGCCGTCCAACGTCGAGGGACGACGCGACCGCCTGGTGCGCGCGATCTCGAATCTCTTGACCAACGCGGTCAAGTTCACGCCTCCCGGTGGTCGGATTGTGGTCACCTCTTCCCACGCCACCGTCAGTGTCAGTGACAGCGGACCCGGCATCAGTGAGGCCGACGTCCCCTTCGTCTTTGACCGTTTCTGGCGTTCGGCGTCGTCGCGGTCGTTGCCGGGTTCGGGGCTCGGACTCTCAATCGTGGCCCAGGTGGTGCACGAATTCCACGGCTCCGTAACAGTCGACCGCGATCCCCAGCTAGGTGGCGCACGCTTCCGAATTGTCTTTCCGGCACCGAACGACGACACGAGCGAGTAACACTAAATTTCGCGTTTTCTTAGGATTACATTGCCTGGCGTTTAGTCGTCAGTGACAGGCTGGTAGGACAACTTGAGATGACTGCCCCACTTCGCACACCCAACCAGCGCGACCGGCGCTTCGCCCGAGTACGCAACGTGACCCGCACCATTCTGCTGGGCTCAGGGGTTGCGTCCGGTCTCTTCGTCGCTTACGCGGCGGCGTCGGCGAAACCCGACCACACGACGAGCGTCACCCCGACGACGTCGACGACGGTCCCCCCAACGTCAACGACCACGACGACGAGGTCGACGACAACCACGGTGAAGTCGAGCGGCACCCCCGGCACCTCGGGCGGCTCCGCGACGCCGACGACGTCAACCACGACCACGACGTACACGACTCCGACGACCGTTCCGGTCACGACGACCACCGTGTGCACGAGCGCACCGTCGGGGCAAACGACCTGTGACTGAGTTAGCGATGCGATTTGACGTATGGGGCGTCACGGGTTCACTCGCCACGCAACACGAACGCGACGCCGAGTTCGCGTGCTCGCGACTTTGGTACTGGCTCGACCGGGTGGACGAGGCGTGTAATCGATTCCGCCCCGATTCAGAGATCTCACGTATCAACGCCCAACCCGCGACGACGTTCGAGGTGAGCGAGACGATGGCTCGGTGTCTCCAAGCGGCACTGCGCAGCGCTTCGGTGACGAATGGGTTGTGCGACCCCACTACCCTCGTGGCGCTTCGAGCACTTGGCTACGACCGGGACTTCGACGAACTCGCGAGCGCCGCCATTGACGTGACTTCGAGCAGACCCACCCCCGGGATTGAGGCCATCTCCTTCGACGAGGACACGAGGCTCCTCACGCTCGAGCGCGGGTGCGAACTCGACCTGGGTGCGAGCGCCAAGGCGCTCGTGGCTGATCTCGTCGTGAGCGAACTGCGCGAGCGTGGCGGGATCGTCGTCGAGATTGGTGGCGACGTCGCCCTACACGGCCGCGGACCAAGTGGCCCATGGGTGGTGGGCGTCAGCGATTCTCTGCACCTCACGGGCAAGGAACCGCGCGTGAGCCTCACTTCGGGTGGCATTGCGACGTCCTCATGCACGGCGCGCACGTGGCGGGCGGGCGGGCGAATCATGCACCACATCATCGACCCGCGCACCGGCGTCTGCGCCGAAGGACCCTACGCGACAGCGACGGTGAGCGCGCAGGACTGTGTGACGGCGAACGCGTTCGCTACGGCGTCACTGCTGTGGGGCGAGGACGCGAGCTATCACGTCGCCCAAGCGGGATGGTCCGCTCGACTCGTGCGGCACGACGGGAGCGTCGAATTCGTCGGCGGATGGCCCCAAGAGACGTTGAGCGCGTGATCGCACTCACCACGCCCTATCTTTGGTACACCGCGCGCGCGACGGGGCTCGTCGCGCTGGTGCTGTTCACCGTGGTCGTGTCACTCGGCACGTTCGTCGCCAATCGCATCGGCGGCACCATCGTCGGGCGATTCGAACTCAACGAGTTGCACCGCTCCCTCTCGATCGTCGCGATGATCTTTCTCGTCATCCACATTCTCACGACCGTGCTCGACAGTTACGTCTCGACGGGGTTCATCTCGGCCGTCATCCCCATGACCTCGCAGTACAAGCGCCTCGACGTGGCGCTCGGAGCCATTGCCTTCGACCTCATTCTCGCGGTGTGGATCTCGAGTCTCTTGAAGTTGCATATCGCGAATCGGTCGTGGCGCTTCATCCACTGGTTCAGTTGGATCGCCTTCGCGACGGCGGTCGTACACGGATTCCTCACCGGGACCGACGCACGTTCGGGTATTGGGCTGGTGGTCGTGATTGCGTGCGCGGCCGTGGGTGTCGCGGCGGCGATATGGCGTTTCCTCGGGCGCCCCACTCGGGCGTCAGGTCGCACGGCACTCTCGCCCCTCGCGGCGGCGTCACCAGCGCCTCGCGCGCCAGGGGAGCGCGCCTTTCCGAGTGCGGCTCGACCGTCAAGAAAGGCAACGCGGTGATTGCGTCCTCGACGCTCCCGCGATTGATGCACGACGCCGGATCGCGCCCGCTGTCGCTCGCCCAGCACGAGCAGACATTCGCCGCCACGACGAAGGTTGGCTCGTTGGTCGACGAACTCGACGCGTCGGGTCTCACGGGACGCGGTGGCGCGGGATTTCCCACCTCGGTGAAAGCGCGTTTCATCCACGACCAGCGTTCGCTGCATAAATATGTCGTCGTCAACGCGATGGAGGGCGAACCCGCGTCCCACAAGGACCAGACCCTGTTGAATGCGCACCCGCACCTCATCCTCGATGGTGCCGAGTATCTCGCCGGACTCGTGGGGGCGAAGAACATCGCCGTCTGCGTCGCTCGTGACAATCGCGCCGGCATCAACGCCATGGAGCGAGCGATCCACGAACGAGCCCGCCGAAGCCTTCGAGGACCCAAGCTTGATCTGCACACTCCCCCACAGCGCTACGTCGCGGGTGAGGAATCCGCACTCACCCACTGGTTGGACGACAACGAATCACTGCCGCAGTATCGTCGAACGCGCCCGCACGTGTTGCGCATCGCTCACGCGCCCGTCCTCGTCGAGAACGCGGAGACGCTCGCCAACGTCGCGCTCATTGGTCGCTTCGGCGCCGCGTGGTACCGAGGGCTCGGCACCTCGATCAGTCCGGGCAGCACGCTCGTGTCGGTGAGCGGCGCGGTGAACCACCCCAACGTGATGGAGACCGAACTCGGCACCCCGATTCGAACCATCCTCGCATTCGCCGACGCCGACACCGATCCCCAAGCGGTGCTCCTCGGTGGCTACGGTGGCAGTTGGCTGAGCGGCGAACACCTCGATGTGCCCTACTGCAACGAGGAACTCGCCGCGTTCGGCGTCAGCGTCGGCGCCGGGGTGTTGGTGGTACTTCCTCGCAAGGCGTGCGGCATCGTCGAGACCCAACGCGTCGTCCAGTGGATGGCGAACGAAAGTGCGCGACAGTGCGGTCCGTGCGCGTTCGGACTACCCGCGCTCGCCGACGGGCTCAACCACGTCGCGCGACCGACGCGCGACGCGAAACAAGCACTCCAACAACTCGAGGAACGCTGTGCGACGATCAAAGGTCGCGGTGCGTGCCACCACCCTGACGGTGTCGTGCAATTCGTGCGATCGGCGCTCGAGGTCTTCTCAAAGGATGTCGCCCGACACGTCCAGGGCGACGCGTGCAAGGGATCACTCGAGTCGCGCCGTTACGCGACGATTCCCCAACTCGAGCGGGCGGAGGAATTGATATGGGAGTGAGGCGCCGCACGGGGCTGTTCATCTTGCAAGTCAATCCAATCCTGTGTGACGGGTTTGGGCACTGCGCCGAACTCGCCCCCGAACTCGTCGAGATCGACGAGTGGGGTTATCCCATCATTCGTAGCGAACCCGTCTCCCTGGGAGACACGGATGTCTATCAGTCGGCTCGTTACGCGGAGCGAGGTTGTCCTCGCCGGGCCCTTCGGATTCAACGTTTGAACGAGAAATGAGTCGCGGCTCGTTGGTGTCGACACTCGTTTTGTTGTAATTGACCCGCTTGCACTAAGGTTCTACGAGCCATGGGATCACTAATCAAGAAGCGCCGCAAGCGCATGCGCAAGAAAAAGCACAAGAAGATGCTGAAGCGAACTCGCTTTCAGCGTCGCGCCGCCGGTAAATAACTCCCTTTGACGCTAGGCGGGCGTCGTAGTGCACCCTCGAAAGCGAAGTGGACCCTCTGGTCCCGGCTCACGCCATTCGCTTCGCTCTTTGCTCAGGTGACCGGGGATGAACATCGTCGATCCCGATCCGGCGAGTTGAACCTCCTCACCGTAGGTCGCCCGCAACCATTGAAGGATCGTGCCGAGTCTGGGTTCCACCAGTACGGCGGCGCTCTCGAGATGATTGCGCCCACGACAATTACCCGCCGAGGTTTCTAATTCGTCGTAGGCCTCATAACAGCGTCGCGTGTCGAGAGAGAAGTCGGGCATCACGAGCGTGACGTCACGACGCTCGAAGGCGAGCGGTGTGAGTCGTTCGCCAACGCCCTCGACGATCGCGCGGCCACCGAGCTGACAGAACGGCACATCACCGCCGAGCGTCAAGGCCTTCTCCTCGTCGACGCCGCCGAAATAACGAAGAATCGCCGCCGCGTCGGCGCTTCCGCCGCCGAGGCCCCCGCCCGTGGGAATCCGCTTTTCGATGGTCACGCCCGCTCGATGTCCAACGACTCGTAACGCCCTTGCGACCAAGTTTCGTTCGTCGGTGGGCACGGCGTCGCCGTCGCCCGTCACCTTCACGTAGTCGTCGTTTGGATCAATCGATAATCGATCCGCGAAGTCAATTGTCGTCATCTCACTGCGGATCTCGTGCATGCCGTCGCGGCGCACGCCGGTGATTTCCAAGAACCACGTCAACTTCGCGTTCGCCAACAACGCGATCATCGACTTTGCACCAAGCGGGCGAACTCTTCGATGCTCAACTCCTCGGGTCGTCGCGTCGCCGCCACGTCCGCTCGCTCAAAAACCCCCTCGGTCGCCCACCCGGCGAGGGAACGACGCAACATCTTTCGACGTTGCGAAAACGACGTACGGATCACTTCGAACAGGTCGGACTCGCTCACCACGTGTGGATCGATGCGCACGTGGGGACGACGGATGATCTCGACGAGCGCCGATTCCACGTTCGGGCGCGGCAAGAAAACGGTAGGGCCCACCTTGCCGACGACGCGGGCGTCGGCGAAGTACTGCACTCGAAGCGACGCCGCGCCGTACGCATCGTCGCGCGCGTGCGCCGCCAAACGTTCGCCGACTTCGCGTTGGACCATGACGAGCATGCGCACGATTAAGGGCTCGGCTTCTAGCAAGTGCAGCACCAGGGGGGTAGCGACGTTGTAGGGCAAGTTCGCCACGACCACCGCTTCGCGCCCATCGAGGATCGTCGCGTAGGCGGCGTCCAGGGCATTGGCGTGATGCACGATCGCCCCGCGGGACTCGACAATCGAGCGAAGTGGTTCGAGTAAGTACTTGTCGATCTCCATGGCGTGCACTTCGGCGCCCGTCTCGAGCAACGCCAACGTCAAGGACCCCAAGCCGGCGCCAATCTCGAGGACGAGGTCGCCCGTGCCAACCTTCGCGAGGCGAGCGATCCGGCGAACCGTGTTGGGATCGACGACGAAGTTCTGTCCGAGCGCGCGCGAGGGCTTGAGACCGTGACTGGCTAAGAGTGCGCTCAGCTCAGTGCGGGTATGGGTCACCACGAAACTTTGACATGAATGACCCCGCGCCACAGGGGTTCGAGCTCGGCGAATTGCGTCTCGGAGAGGTCGACGACGTGGTCACCTTTGGACGCCTCGTGGTCAGTTACCAGACAAACAATCGCGTGACCGGTCGCGAGATTTCGCACGACGAGACGAGTACCGAGCGGGAGGTACCACGTGGCGCACTGTCCGGGAATGTACGAATACCAGGTGGCGATGCCGATTCGAAAGTCGCGCGACTTGGACGGCTTCGGTGCGGGCTTGAGCGTGGTCGTCGTCGTTGGGGTCTTCACGGTGGTGGTCGTCGTCGCGGGTGGTGCCGTCGTCGTGGTTGTCTCACCGGGATACGTGGTCGTCGTCGTCGAGGTGGTGGTCGTCGAGGTCGTCGTGGTCGTGGGCGACGGACCCGTGACGTCGAGCACGACCGTCGAATGCCAGTCGACTTGGGTACCCGGCGCGGGTGACTGTCGCGTGACGGTCGTCCACGTGCCGCTTTTCGCATCAAGGCCCTGGGCGGCGTAGCCCAACTGGGCTTGGGCCAGCAGCGCGAGCGCCTGCGCCTTAGAAGCGCCGATAAGTCGTGGCACGGCCCGCTTCGCGTGCACGACGGCGCGCGACACGATCAAGTGCATCGTCGAGTGCCACGCGACTAGGACATCGGCCCCGGGCGACTGGGACACGACCTCGGTCCAGGTGCCGTTGGACGCCCCGGGCCCGCTCGTCGTGAAGAACAATTGGTACTCGCTCATGATCTTGTAGACCTGGGGACGGGTCAGACCCACGAGCACCGGTGCTGGTCGGGGCTGATGAGCGAGGTCGATCTTCACCGTGAGCGACACCGTCGAGCGATACGGCACCAACGTCCCCGCGGCCGGTGACTGGGCGACGACCACCGTCCAGGTGCCGTTCGCGCTTCCTGGACCGTGCGTCGCAAAGAAGAGTTGGTCAGCCGCCATGACGGCAAACACCTGGCTACGCGTCTCACCCACGACATTGGGCATACGCACGGGTGCGTGACCCGTCGCGCCCCCTGGGCTCGCCACGCCGAGCGTGGGGCCTGCGATGAGGGCCCCCACGGCGAAAAGTGACAGCACACGCCCACGCGTGCGCCGGATTGATGCCTTCAGTGTTCCATCCTCCACCAGGACTACGAGTTGAAGCGAACTCCTTGCGCATCAACGCTAGGCAAGGGGTGTGACCAAGGCAATTCGACTCCCAAAACTCGCCTTTTTCTCAAGAAATTGGGGGGTTATTGGGCGTTGAGTTGGAATAATCGTGCGGTATTACGCGCGGTCGCCACTCGAAAGGCTTCGAGGTCGTCACCACGCAGATCGGCCAGAAATTCGCCGACCACGCTGACGTGGGCGGGTTCGTTGGCCTTTCCACGGTAGGGCACGGGCGCCAAGAAGGGACTATCGGTCTCGACGTGGAGCCGCTCGAGGGGAACCATTCGAGCAGCCTCGCGCAACGATTCGGCGTTCTTAAACGTGACGATGCCCGAAAAGGAGATGTCACAACCCAACGCCAAGCACCCTTCAGCGTCGCTCGCGTCACCGGTGAAGCAGTGAATCACCGTTCGTGCGGGCACGCCTTCGCTTTGAAGGATGCCAAACAGGTCGTCGAAGGCGTCACGTGCGTGGATGACCAACGCCAGGTCCAGTTCGTGCGCGAGCGCGATCTGCACGGCAAAGGCGCGGTGTTGTGACGAGCGCGAGGAGTGTTCGTAGAAGTAGTCGAGGCCGCATTCGCCAATGCCCACGAGCTTTTCGTGCTTGGCTCGGGCGAGCTCGACAATGGGTGCGATGTCGTCCTCGGCGGCGTGCGGATGCAATCCAACGGTCGCGAAAATCTCGACGGGCCCGTCAAGGCTCGCGACGAGCAGCGCCTCGCGCGACGTTTGTGCACCGGTACCGATCACGACGACTCGATTGACGCCCGCGTCGTAGGCGCGCGACAGGGTGTCGCGCACGTTTTGGACGACGTGATCCTCATTCGTGAGAAACTCATCTTGGAGATGACAATGGGCATCGGTCCAGTACGACATCAGCTCGTATGAATCCTCGGAAAGAGTGGCTCGCCCTTCTGCACGCGACGTGCGGGCTGGTACTGTCCCCAGCGCGTCGACTCTTCGAACGTGGCACTGCCAATCGTCTCGTCGAGACCAATCCTTCGCCAGATCTCGTCACATACCGAGGGCATCGCCGGTGACGCCAGCATCGCCACGATGCGGATGGCTTCGAGAGCGTCGCCAATTACTCGGCGCACCTCCTCGCCCGGCTCCATCTTCCACGGCGCGTGCTGTTCGAGATAGGCGTTCGTCGCGCCGATCAGCGACCACGTCGCTTCGAGGGCGCTTTGTGGATTGAACCTCTCCCACGCGGCGACGTTGTCGAGAATCGCCTTTTCGGCAGCAGGTCGAAGAGCCGAATCGAGCGACGCCGCGGGTCCCTCGCCACCACACTTGGACTCCACCACCGTGCACACTCGCGCGACGAGGTTACCCAAGTTGTTCGCGAGGTCGGTGTTGTAGCGCAGCGTCACCCCCTCGAGGGAAAACTCGCCGTCGTTGCCGAGTGACGTTTCGCGCAGTAAGTAGTACCGCACGGGATCGACCCCGAACTCGTTCGTGAGCACGATGGGCGAGATGTCGGTCAGTTTGACGCCACCCTCGGCGGCCATGGTCTTCGACAACTTCTGTCCCCCGATCAAGAGCCAACCGTGCACGTGCACGTGCGCCGGGGGTTCGAGTCTCGCGGCCATGCACATCGCGGGCCACCAGACACAGTGAAAACGGATGATCTCCTTACCGATCAAGTGATTCGAGTAAGGCCACCACTTCCTCACCTCTTCGTCATCGCGCCCGTAGCCAATCGCGGTGAGGTAATTGATCAATGCGTCGTACCATACGTAAAAGACGTGCGCCTCGTCCCAGGGCACTCGCACGCCCCACGTGATCGACGTGCGCGTTATAGAGATGTCGCGAAGTCCGCCCTTGATGAACGACAGCGCCTCGTTGCGCTTGGTCTCGGGTGTGACGAAACCGGGATGTTGTTCGTAGTACTCGAGCAGTCGATCTTCGAACGCACTCAACTTGAAGAACCAGTTCTCCTCTTCCATCTCGATGAGCGCTCGTGCGTGAATCGGACATTTGCCGTCAACCGCAGTCTCGGGGGTGTAGTAGTCCTCGCAACTCACGCAGTAGAGACCTTGGTAGATGTCCTTGTAGATGTAGCCATTCTCGTAGATCGTGCTGAGGAACTTCTGCACGCTCTCGTGGTGACGCGCTTCGGTCGTGCGTATGAAGTCGTCGTTGCTGATGTTGAGTGTGCGCCACGCTTCGCGGAATCTCTCGGAGGTCTGTTCGACCCACTCCGCGGGCGAGTGATCGTTCTTCGCGGCTGCATCGGCGACTTTCTGACCATGCTCATCGGTGCCCGTGAGGAACTTCGTCTCGTCGCCAATGAGTCGGTGCCAACGCGCGAGTGCGTCGGCGTTCACCGTCGAGTAGGCGCTGCCGACGTGAGGAGCATCATTCGTGTAGTAAATCGGGGTGGTGATGTAGAAGCGACCCATCTAATCAGGCTACTAAGTCACTTGTCCGCTTCTGACCGCAGCGTCAACGCGATCTCGTAGGTGACACGCCGCGACGCGCCGAGGGTCTGCGCGACGAACGTCGCCGCGTCTCGAACACTGGCACCGTCACCCAATCGTTCTCGCAACGCGGCGCGTATCGTCGCGTCATCAACTTCGACGACGTTGGCGACGCCTTCGAGCACGACGACGACTTCACCCACGATCTCGCGCGACGCAATTATCGACGACACCTCCGCCAAGGTCCCGCGAAGCACCTCCTCGTGCAGCTTGGTCATCTCGCGGGCGACGGCGACGCGACGTGACCCGAAGTGCTGGGCGAGTTCACCCAGCGTGCTCGCGAGACGTTGCGGCGACTCAAAGAACACAATCGTTCGCTCTTGTTTCGCCCACGTCGCGTACAGCGCTTCGCGTTCGCCATGTTTACGAGGCACGAAACCCTCCATGACGAAGCGTTCGGTGTCGAGACCACTCAACGTGAGCGCGGCGATCACTGCGGAGGGGCCGGGCACCGTCGTCACCTTCAGTCCCGCGTCGGCGACGGCGGCAACGACGCGCGTCCCGGGATCGCTGATCCCCGGCGTACCCGCGTCCGAGATCAGTACCACCGTCTCGCCCGCACCAATGCGGGTGATGATGTGCTCGCACTGGGAGGCCTCGTTGTGCTCGTGCAGTGACGTCAATCGCGAGCGCACCGCGATGCCGTGGGCACTGAAGAGTTTGTTGGAATGACGCGTGTCCTCGCAGTAGACGACGTCGGCGATCTCGAGATAGTGCAGGGCCCGTCGAGAGATGTCGCCCAAGTTCCCGAGGGGCGTCGCGATGACGACGAGTTCTCCGACGCCCTCGTTCTGCTCGATATCTTGCACCGTCGTCCCCTCGTTTGGCTCATGGAGCCACCCATCTACTAACATTGTCACCTATGTCAAAGCGGACGGTGAAGCGTAAACTTCGGGCCAAGAAGAAGGCCAACCACGGCAAGAAGCCGAACTGCGGTCGCGGCTAACGCCGTCCTACAGTTTTCCGTCCCACGCGCATCCTTTTCGTTGAAGGGTCCGCGCCAACGTCGTCGGGGTGTCACTCACGATGCCGTCAACCCCCAGGTCGACCAGTCGCTCCATCTCGTCGGTGTCGTTGATCGTCCACACGTGTACCGCGACGTCGTTCGCGTGCGCCTCGCGCACGAAGAGCTCGTCGACGACCGTGACGTCACCGAAGGTCGCGGGGACCTGGAACGCCACGACCGGAGGGACGATGGGGGTCGCACCTTCGTGAATCGAAAAGAAGAACGCGGCGGTCTCGTCGGTCGCGGCGGACGTCGCGACATCGGGGGCGATGCGTCGAAACGCCTGTATCGCGACGTCGAGGAACGAGGCGACGATGACGCTGCGCGTGCGTTCGAGACGTCGCAATTCGTCAGCGAGCAATTGTTCGTAGGGCTCGACGTCAGGGCCCGTACGTTTGATGTCCATGTTCAACAACACGCCCGGAAACGCCTCGCTCACCTCTTCGAGCGTGGCGATTCCGTAGTGACGATCAACGGGCGCCTTGCCGCGATGCACGTACCGCGAGGGATCCTCGCCCGGCGTCACCGCCGCACCCCGGATCCACCAGTAGGCGTTATCCATCTCGCGCAACTGTGACAACGTGAGCGACGCGATCTCGCCGTGGTGATTCGTCGTGCGATCGACGCTCTCGTCGTGACACACCACGATGCGTCGATCCTTGGTCGCGTGTACGTCAAGTTCGACGGCGCTCGCCCCGCTCGAAAGCGCCTCGCCAATCGCCGCGAGGGTGGATGAGGGGCCCTCGAAGGCGCCCCCTTGGTGTGCGAAGGCAATGACCCGTCGCGAGGTCCACTCGCTCACGCGGCGGGAAGACCTTGGGGATAGAGCTTTAATCGCATGCGATGTTCCATGTAAAACGCGAGCCCGGGAACGAAGCCCGCACCCATCATCAGCACCACGTAGCCAATATTGAGACGGGCCTTGAGCGCGAGCTGGAACGACATCACGAGATAGATGGGATACAGCACCACGCCGTGACCGATGCCGACGACGTCCACGAAGAGATGGATCTTCTTCCAGAACGTGAGATCAACCGTGTGCAACAACAACGTCACGCACAGCGTCAACAAGGTGGTGCCCGTGACGAAGGACATGAAACGATAACGGCGAAATGCCTTGAGCATCAGTGGCCCCAGAGCCTCTTCTTGGGCTGGGCGCCGAGACTCGCGAGGTGGTCGTTGTACGCCGCGAGCGTGGGGTCCTCTTCTTCGATGCTCGCTTGGCGCGCCGCAAAGGCTTGCGCGCGCATCTCTTCTTCGTACTCTCGACGCCGCTCTTCTTGACTCGCGGTGACTTTGTCCATGTTCAACAGGGCGTACCAACCGAGTATCCCGAGCACCCCGAAGCACGGCCACTCAATCGCGTAGATGTAACTGAGCGAGTTCCCACCGATCGCTCGACCCACCTGCCACCAGGCAGCGGTCGCGCACATCGCCATCCACAAAATTAAACAAAAGTGGATGACGAACGCACGGCCCGAGAAATACTTCGACTTCACCTTTCCATCCTACCGATTCTGAGAAACCTTTCATCTTGAGATAAAATCAGTTGGTGCCCGCAATGTCCATGCAATCTTTTTCGTGGCATCACCTCAATCAATGGGACCTCGGTGCGTTACCCATTATCTTGCTCGTCGGTGCTGGCGTCTTGTACTGGTACGCCACCCAACGCGTCGACGCGTGGCCGCCCTCTCGCCTGGTCTTGTTCTTCGCGGGTCTGCTCGTCACGTTCCTCGCGACCGAGTCGGTCATTGGCGTCTTTGACATGGAGTACTTCAGCGACCACATGATCCAACACTTGTTGTTGATCATGGTCGCGGCTCCGCTCTTCGCACTGAGCGCGCCACTCGATCTCGCCTACGACGCCGGCGGGAATCGCGTGCGCGAATTCCTCGACAGCAAGTTCATGACGATCGTCACGCATCCACTTTTCGGATTCGCCGCGTACTTCGTCTTCATCCCGGTGACGCACTTGACCAACTTGATGAATGTGATGATGGAACACGAGTGGGTGCACCACCTCGAACAGATTGGCTTCTTGGTGGTGGGCTACTTGTTCTTTCGCGTGGCCTTCGGACTGGAGCGCGGCGTCACGATCCACCCCGGCCTTCGACTCGTCTACGTCATGGCGGCGGTACCCGTCGACACCTTCACCGGTCTCGCACTGGTGATGAATTCGCACGATCCTTATTCGAGTTACGCGCGCATGTCGCCCCCCGGTGCAAGTAGTTCGTGGATATTGTCAAACATTCACTTAGGTGGCGCGATCATGTGGATTGGCGGCGACGCCCTCATGCTGCTCGCCTGTATCCCGATTGCGGTCGCCTGGGTGAAGTGGGAGACCGTCAAGACCCGAGAACTCGACGCCATCCTCGACGCGCAAGGCATCTAATTACAGGAAACCCGCCTCGATTGCCAACTCCTCGAGGTCACGTTCGGGCCGCGCGCCCAAGTGCGTGATGACTTCGCCGGCGCACAGTGAACCCAATTGCGCCGCTTCCACGGGATCGGCGCCGAGCGCCAGTCCGTAGAGAAAACCGCTCGCGAACATGTCGCCGGCGCCGTTTTGGTCCATCACGTGCTCGACCTCGTGCGCGGGAACGTCTTCGACGCCGCTTAGCGTCGACACGCTCGCGCCCTGGGCCCCACGGGTCACGACGCTCAACACCCCGATTTCCTCGAGTGCCCCGAAGGCTTGATCGAGGGTGCTCATCTGGAAGAGGGACAGGACCTCAGTCTCGTTGCAGAGCAGCACGTCGACATCACTCGTGACGAGATCGAGGAAGTCGCGACGGTGACGATCGACACAGAACATGTCCGACAGAGAGAGCGCCACCATGGAGTCGTGTTCGTGCGCGAAGTTGACGACCTTTCGAATCGCTTCCATGGCGGGCGGAAGGTCAAAGACGTAACCCTCGATGTAGGTGATCTCGCTTCGTGCGATCAAGTCCTCCTTGATGTCCTCGACGCGCAGTTGATTCGACGCTCCCAAGTACGTCGCCATGGTGCGTTGCGCGTCGTCGGTGATGAAGACGTGACAACGACCGGTCGCTCCTTCATCGGGACTGGCAATGGCGAGATCGAGTTCGACGCCCATCGAGCGAAGATCGTGCGCGAAGCGATCACCGAATTCATCGGCGGCGACCTTGCCAATGTATCCACAGGTGCCACCGAGTGACGCGACGCCCGCGATCGAGTTCGCGACTGATCCACCCGACATTTGAATCGTCGGACCCATGGCGCTGTAGAAGCGCTCGAGTTGATCGGCTCCGATTAACTCCATCGACGCTTTCACCAGTCCGAGTTCCTTGTAGACCTCGTGGGAGTCTTGCGTGATGATGTCGAGCATCGCGTTACCAATGCCGGTGACCGCCAATCGATTCGGACCGGGCTTCACACGAAGCGAGACGGGCGTCGGAGGAAAGGTCACTTAGCGAGAGTAGAACGTTTGGACCTAAGGTATCGACGTATGAATTCGACACCCAATCCCTATCGACTCGGCCGCACGGTCATTCCTCACGCGTATCGGATCTTTCTCACGCCCGACCTCGAGGAGGCGACCTTTGCTGGTCGCGTCGAGATTGATGTCGACATCGCCGAGGTAACTTCGTCGTTCACCCTGCACGCCATTGAGCTCGAACTGGGTGCGGCGAGCGTCACCAGTGCGGGCACCACTCGTCGCTCCCTCGCCCCAACCCTCGAAGAACAGTACGAAACCGCCACCTTCAGCTTCGACGACGCCCTCGAAAAGGGTCCCGCGACGATAGAAATCGCCTTCACCGGGGTGCTCAACGACCAGTTACACGGTTTTTACCGCTCGACGTTCATCGACGCCAGTGGCACGACCCACACCATCGCGACGACACAATTCGAGCATTCCGACGCCCGCCGGGCGTTCCCGTGCTGGGACGAACCATCCTTCAAGGCAACGTTCCAGGTGAATCTGACGGTGCCCGCCGACCTCGCCGCGTACTCCAACTCCCCAGAGACCTCGAACACCGACTTGGGGAACGGGCAGCGCACGCTCAGTTACGCCCCCACCATGAAAATGTCGAGTTATCTCGTGGCCTTCGTCGTGGGTCCCTTCGAAGAGAGCAAGGTCGTCGACGTCGATGGCGTACCACTTCGGGTCGTGTACCCGATCGGTAAGGGCCACCTGACTGACCTCGCCCTCGAGGCGGGCGCGTTCTCACTTCGCTTCTTCGCCGACTACTTCGCCATTGCCTACCCCGGTGACAAGCTCGACATGGTCGCGATCCCCGACTTCGCGTTCGGGGCGATGGAGAACCTCGGTTGCATCACGTATCGAGAGACGGCCCTGTTGGTCGACCCGGCGTCCGCGTCGATAGCGGAGTTACAACGCGTCGCCGAGGTCGTGGCCCACGAAATCGCCCACATGTGGTTCGGTGACCTCGTCACGATGGAGTGGTGGGAAGGCATCTGGCTGAACGAGGCGTTCGCCACCTTCATGCAGGTGCTCTGCACCAACGCGTTTCGACCTCAGTGGAAGATGTGGGTCGGCTTTGGCGTGGACCGCGACGCCGCCCTCCAGGTTGACGGACTTCATTCGACGCGACCAATAGAGTACGAGGTGATTTCCCCCGACGACACGCGCGGCATGTTCGACATCCTCACCTACGAAAAGGGCGGTTCGGTGCTGCGCATGCTCGAGCAGTACCTCGGTGAGGCGACGTTCCGCGACGGCATACGCCACTATCTCGCTGCGCACAGTTACGCCAACACGGTCACGACCGACCTCTGGGACGCCCTCGAAGAGACGTCGAAGCAACCCGTTCGTGCACTCATGAACACCTGGATCCTCCAGGGCGGCCATCCCCTCGTCACCCTCGACGCGGGAGTGTTGTCCCAACAACCTTTCGCCTACGGCAAAACGACCGGTGCGAGTGCCATCGGCACGACGTGGATGGTGCCAGTGCTCACCCGCTCGCTCAGCAGCGGCACGACGAGTCGCCACCTCCTCCAAGAAACGCCCATCAGCATCGACGAAGCGTTACCCATCGTGATCAACGCCGGAGGTTCGGGCGTCTTTCGTTCGCGTTATGGCACGGCGGAACTCGCCGCCATCGCGAGTCACATTGGCGAACTTGAAGAACTCGAACGTGCGACGATGCTCGCCGACAGCTGGGCGTCGCTCTTCGCGAGTCAGATCACTTGGGACGCCTTCCTCGCGATCGCCCGCGGACTCGGCGATCAGGACGAGCCCAATCCGTGGGGCACGGTCGCCGTGGCGCTGGACTTCGTCAATCGTGCGCTCCCCGCGGCGAAGCACCCCGCACTCGTCGAGGTCGTCCACGAGTTGTTCGCGCCCCAGTTCGCCCGTCTCGGATGGACCGCGTCGCCCGGGGAGAGCGAATTGACCCCTCAGGTGCGCGCCATCGTGATCGGCGCCCTCGGCACCACCGGCAAAGACGACGCCATTCGCGCCGAGGCCGTTCGCCAGTTCGAAGCGAACGACATGGACGGCGACCTCGCGCGCACGATCCTTCGCGTCGTCGCCGACCAGAACCGACCCGGCGACTACGAGACGTTCCTCGAGCGCTATCGCCACGCGCCGACGCCGCAAGAAGAACAGCGTTACCTCTGGGGTCTCGCCGACTTCGCCGACGAAGACGCGGCGCTCGACGCTGCTGAACGCTGCTACAGCGAGTTTCGCAACCAGGATGGGGCGATCGAACTCGGCATCCTCACGCGCAATGCCGTCACCGGACCATCGGTGTGGCGATTCTTCACGAAGCGCTGGGACGAGACGTTGGAGAAGTTCCCGGGTAACTCGCATTCTCGACTCGCCCTTGGCATCAATACGTTCATTGGCGACGACGCGTTCGGCGACGAGGTCGCCGCCTTCCACGCCGCGCATCCGCTGAGCGGTGATCAGCGAACCGTCGACCAACAGATCGAGCGCATGCGCGTTGGTCTGGATTTCGCACGAACAGTTCGCCAGCAGTTCTAAGACCGCACCGTGAGCGTCGGGGCATTCCTGGGCATCTTCGCCCTGATGTTCGTCTTGGAACTGCCCGACAAGACCATGGTCGCCATGGTCGTCATGAGCACGCGCGCGCGCGCGAGGTCGATCGTGATTGGCGCCTCGGCGGCGTTCATTGTCCAAACGGCCCTCGCGGTGAGCGTGGGAGGACTCATAGCGCTCCTCCCGCTTCGCGTGAAGGACGCCGTCGTCGCGACGTTGTTTTTAGGGGGCGCCGCGTATCTCTTGCTCGTCTCGGAGAAGCATGAGGAAACCGAAGGCGAACGCCAGGGCGAGCGCGAGCAGTCCGCCACGGTGATGCGCGAAGTGCTGACCGCGTTCAGTGTCGTGTTCATCGGTGAGTTCGGTGACCTCACCCAAATCCAGGCGGCGAACCTCTCTGCGAAGACGCATCAACCCCTCGAGGTCTTCATCGCGGGATCGATCGCGCTCATCGGCGTGACGTTCCTCGCGAGTTACGGAGGACAGATGCTTCAGCGCGTGGTGCCGCTCCAGCGCATCCGCCAACTGGGCGGGTTGGTCTTCCTCGGGCTCGGGATGTGGACCCTCGTCGAATTGGCGACGGCGTGAGACGCGAGGAACTTCTCGACTTCGCCGACACCGTCAAGGGCTTCATGCCGCGCGACGAAGGTCTCGCACTTCATCGGGCCGCGCTCGAACACGAGGGCACCAACGCCACGTGGCTCGAGGTGGGTGCGTGGTGCGGCAAGTCCGCGGTGTACCTAGGCGCCGCGGCACAAGAACGAGGAGCGGTGCTCTACAGCCTCGATCACCACCAC
This sequence comes from Candidatus Saccharibacteria bacterium CG_4_10_14_0_2_um_filter_52_9, assembly GCA_903970515.1. Lineage (GTDB taxonomy): Bacteria > Actinomycetota > Acidimicrobiia > Acidimicrobiales > RAAP-2 > RAAP-2. Next base: position 131,664 of record CAJCJA010000022.1, on the reverse strand, counting down.
GGCAGCGAGGAGAACCAGGCGGGGTGGGAGCACTTCGACCCCACGCTCGTTGACCCCTACGACGGTCGCCTCAATACCTTGCCCACGTGGCAGCGCACGATCGCTGACGCGCAACTCGAAGCGACCGTGATCGGACTGATTGGTCCCTCCACGCTGATTGCGTCACACTTCGATCAACCGCTCGAGCTTCTCTTCATCGACGGCGGGCACGGCGCGCAGGTTGCCTGGGCGGACTACCACGCGTGGTCGCCCAAGGTCGTCGCGGGCGGACTCATGATGATCCACGACGTGTTTGCCGATCCGCGAGACGGCGGACGTCCGCCCTACGAGATCTACCTCGCGGCGCTCGCGTCGGGTGACTTCGTCGAGAGCGCCCAGCAAGGTTCCCTGCGCGTGCTCACGCGAAACTAATCAACTCCGAGCGGACAGTGTGGCTCGCGCAGGTCGAGCGGTGCGGCGAGTTCACCGTGTCGAAAGAGTCCCGACGCGCCCGAGGACGAACTCAGCGCGTCGGCGGCGAGGATGATCGCGGCGGACGTGTACGACGTCGTTTCGTGGTGCGGAAACGTCACTGCGTCGGGATACGCGAGACCCGTCCAGTAGGCGCCGTCGTCACGTCGGTGACGCTGCGTGACGCTGAACAGATCGAGCGCCTGGGTCGTGAGCCCGAGCGCGTCGAGGGCGAGCACGCACTCGGCCGTTTCGGCGGCGGTGACCCAGTCGTTCGTCGAGACGCAGCGCACGCCGTAGCCGTCCATGACGTGTCGCTCCCAGCCGTCGCTGATGCGCTTCTCACCGGCGGGTCCGAGCAACGCCCCCGAAAAGATCGGGTAGTACCAGTCCATCGCGAATTCGTTCTTGGGCGCGAAGGCGCCGGGGTGTCGCGAGACGGCGTGACCGAGTCGACCCGCCGCCAGCTCCCACGACGGCTTGTGGACGTCGAGGCGCTCGGCGAGCGCGACCCCGCAGCGCAGCGAATGAAAGATCGACGACGAACCCGTGAGCAGCGCGTAGGACTCGGGGCGTCCCATGGCGTCGAGCGACCAACGGATCGTGCCGTCGACCATCTGCCAGTCCACGACGAAATCGAGGGCTCGCTCGACGCAGTCCCACATCTCGACGGCGAAGTCCAGGTCCCCGCTCGCGAGCACGTAGTGATAGACGCCGGTGGCGACGTAGGCACACACGTTGGTATCGAGCCGTGCGTCCTTCACGCCGTCGCCCACGTAGTAGTTGAACCAACTCCCGTCACCCAGTTGGATTGCCTTGAGCCAGCGATACGCGGCGCGCGCGTGGGCTTCGTAACCCGTGACGCTGAGCGCCATCGCCGCCTCGACGTGGTTCCATGGATCGCAGTGACCACCTTCGTACCAGGGGATCTGTCCACCGCGGCGCTGTAGTGACGCGAGTTGTGAGGCGGTGAGCGCGAGCTCTTCGGCAGAGAGGATGCCTGGTACCCCGGCGAGGGATTGCGTGGTCGTCACGGCTTGTCCAGGTACACCACGATGGACTTTCCCATCAACGGTGCGAGCGCTGCTTCGAGCACTCGGGTCGTGCGAGGGCGCTTCATGATGTCCCACACCAACAGTCGGTGATAGGTCGCGATGAACCAATTGCTGTCGTTGGTCGTGCCCACGAGACACTTCAACCACCAATAGGGACTATGCAGTCCGTGCGCGTAGTGGTGCGAGCGCACCTGCATACCCACCGAACGCAAACGACGTTCCAACACCGAGCGACGATAAATACGGATATGTCCACCTGGCACGTTGTGGTACGCGTCCGAGAGCGCCCAATTCACGAGTTCGGGCATGAAGCGAGGCACGGTGATGGCCATGGTGCCCCCCGAGCGCAGCACGCGCGCGAGCTCGCCCATTGCTTCGACGTCGCTCGGGATGTGCTCGAGAACCTCCGAACAGATCACGCGGTCAAAGACACCGTCGGGGAACGGCAGGTGCAGGGCGTCACCTTGCACGCACGTCGCGTGCAGCGTCCCACTCGTGAGTTCGCCCGCCTCGAGCATGGCGGCGAAGGTCGCCGCCACCCCTTCGACCTCGTCGCGACCAGCATCGAGGGCGACGACATTCGCGCCGCGGCGCGCTGCCTCGAAGGCGTGACGACCAAAGCCACACCCGAGGTCGAGGATCTTGTCACCGTCGCTCAGACCGAGGAGATCGTAATTCGCCGTCAGCATCAGTCAAAGACCATCGCTTCGGGGAGCGGTTCGTGACGCAGAATCGCGTCGTAACAGGCGGCCGTCCCGCGCGCGGTCACCTGCCAGGTGAAGCGCTGCATGACGCGCTCTCGCCCGTTCGCTCCGAGCGTCGCGCGCAGCGTCGCGTCATCGAGCAGGCGCCGTATCGCACCCACCAGTGCCTCGGGGTTGTTCGGTTCGACGAGCAGTCCCGTCTCGCCACTCACGCCCACCACCTCGGGAAGAGCGCCACCGGTCGTCGCGATCACCGGTACCGCACAACTCATGGCTTCGATCGCGGGGAGCGAGAAGCCTTCATAGAGGCTCGGGACAATGGCGATCTCTGCCTCACCGTAGAGACGCGCGAGCTCTTCGTCCGTGACGCCGGTAATCGTCGTAACGATATCGGCGAGACCGAGCCGCTCGATCGTTCGCGCGACGCGTCCCTTCGCTCGGGGTTGACCAATCACGATGAGGTCGATGTCGCGTTCGGTGCGCAGCTTCGCAATCGCCTCGAGCAGCGGTACGAGTCCCTTCATGGGAACGTCCGAACTTGACGTCACCATGAGGCGACCCTTTTTCTTCACGACGTCGTCGTAGGGACGAAAGACGGTATGGTCCACGCCCACGGGCACGACCGTGAGTCGTTCGAGCGGTACCTTCATCTGGGCGTTGATGTCGATCTTCGAGTTATGTGAGACGGTCAACACCGCCGGCAACTGTTTGACGACGCGCACCTGCATGCGCAAGAAACCGAACCAACGTCGCGTCGTCAACCGCTTGCCAAGGGTCTCCGCGTGATCGAGGGCGATCGAACGGTCGACGGTGATGGGATGGTGCAAGGTCTCGAGCAGGGGCCATCCGTCGCGATGCAACGCCAAGATGCCTGGGCCCATGCACTGGTTGTCGTGGATGATGTCGAAGTCGCCTTGTCGGCGCTTGAGGATCTTCTTGATGCGCATCGAGTACGCCAGGGGCTCACCGAAGCCCGCACTCAACATCACGGCGAACTCTGCGACGTCGGCGAGCGACGTGAACTCGCGGCGCGCCGGGATCCGAAACGGGTCCGGGTCGCGGTAGAGGTCGAGCCCGCGTACCGGGGTGAAGCCCACGCCCTCGTCGAGTTCGGGCCACGGCGGACCGGAGAAGACTTCGACACTGTGGCCCAGATTCATGAGTTCACGAGAGAGGTGGCGGGTGTAGACGCCCTGTCCCCCGCAGCGGGGATTACCCCGGTAGATCAAGAAGGCAACGCGCAGCTTGCCCGTTGCGGCCGCCCGGGCGGGCACGCGCTCTGGCGTCACGATGCCCTTCGAGCGGGACCACGACGCCCTGGTATCAGCAATCGTTTGGGCTAGGGAGCGGGGCACGTGACTACTTTCGGATTCAGCAAAGTCCTTAAGTCTCGCCCAGATTGATCAAAGGTACAAATCCACGCGAGGGCACCGCGGAGTCTGACTACGCTCGTGTGCAATGGACCTGAACTATCCCCCCGAAGCTGAAGCATTCCGCAAAGAGATTCGTTCCTGGCTCGAAGAGAACCTGCCCCAGGGTTGGTTCGAACCGGGTTTTCGCCAGAGCGACGATGAGCGAAAGGAGTTCAACCGCACCTGGATTGAGAAGCTCTTCGCCGGCGGCTGGATCTGTGCGGGATGGCCGGTCGAATACGGTGGCAAAGGACTGAGCATCTTGCAGCAAGTCGTGCTCAACGAGGAGTTCGCCAAGGCCGGCGCACCCATGCGCGCGGACTTCTTCGGCGACACGTTGGTTGGTCCGACGATTCTCCAGTGGGGCACCGAGGAGCAGAAGCAGGAGTTCATCCCGGGCATCCTGCAGGGAAAGATCGCCTGGTGTCAAGGATTCTCCGAACCCAACTCCGGCAGCGACCTCGCGAGTTTGAAGACGAGTGCGGTGCTCGACGGCGATGAATGGGTGATCAACGGACAAAAGGTGTGGACCACCCAGGCGCAGTACGCGGACTACGTCTTTTTGATGTGCCGCACTGACCCGAACGCTCCCCAACACGCGGGCATCAGTTATCTGCTCGTGCCCATGCACCAAGAAGGCGTCGAGGTGCGCCCCATCACGCAGGTCGATGGTTCGGCCGAGTTCAACGAGGTCTTTTTCACGAACGCGCGTTGTCCGAAGGGCAACGTCGTCGGAGGGGTGAACAACGGATGGAAGGTCGCGATGACGACGCTGGGTTTCGAGCGCGGCTCGTCCTCGACGACGGGATATCGACGCTTCTTGAAGGAATGGGAAGCCATTGTCGAAGAGACCAAGCGTGTGAAGCGCAATGACGACCTTCGCGTACGCGACAATCTCGTCAAGTCGTGGCAGAAGGTGAAGATCATGGAGATCAACGGCTATCGCACGTTGACCGACTCGCTCAACAACACCCACGACGCCGCATTGCTCGGAGCGTGCAACAAGATGTTCTGGTCCGAGATGCACCGTGCGACGATGGACCTCGCCATTGACATCTTGGGCATGGAGGGCCAGATCCTCACGGGCAAGGGCAACGAAGTAAGCACGACCCCCGGCATGGGACGCGGTCGTGCGGATTATCCGGTGTCAGAACTACAGGCGTTTTTCTTCTTCTCGCGTTCCGAGACCATCTGGGGCGGCACCGCCGAGATTCAGCGAAACATCATTGGCGAACGTGCGCTCGGACTACCCAAGGAGCCGAAGGCTCAAACCGTCTGAGCTGCTTGCAGGACTTCGATGTTGCGCTCGTCGCGACGAAGCGACGCGAGGAGCCCAATGCCCACGATGATCGTCGTGATCGAGCCCACCGCAATGCCGACGCGCGGCGTCGACCACGCGATGATGAGCCCCACCAGCGGCGCGCCAATGGGCGTCGTGCCCAGGAAGGCAATCGCGTAGAGACTCATCACGCGACCACGCATCTCTTGGCTCGAATTCAGTTGCAAGGTCGCGTTCGCCGTCGAGATCAGGGCCAGCGAGAACGCGCCCGTGGGTACGAGGAGGATCTCCGCCCACAGCAAGCTGGGCGCGAAGGCGACGAGCGTCATGAAGACGCCGAAACAGAGCGTCAGCGCCGCCATGAGCGGCGGCGTCGGGCGCGATCGGTGCGCGACTAGGAGTCCTCCAATCACGGCTCCCAAGCCCATCGACGCGAGCAAGATCCCGTAACCGCTCGCGGAACTCTGGTGAAACGTGTGCCGGGCGAGCAGCGGGAGGGTGACGGTGAAGTTGTAGGCGAAGGTCCCGACGATCGCGACCGCGATGATGAGGTTGCGCAGGAGCGGATTGTCCTTGACGTAGCGAAGTCCTAGTCGTACCTGTCCTTTCTCGCGAGCGACCGTGGTCATTGGCAAGAAGTCCGCACCGCGCATCATGATCAGCGCGACGAGAACGGCGAGATAGGACGCGGCATTCGCGAAGAAGCAATCGGCGGTTCCCACGACGGTGATGAACACTGCGGCGATGGCGGGGCCGATGAGACGCCCACCGTTCATCAACACCGAGTTCAAACTCACCGCGTTCGCGATGAGGTCGCGACCCACCATCTGCTGGACGAACGCCTGACGAGCGGGATTATCGAAGAGATTCACCACGCCGAGCAGCGCCGCGAGGATGAGGACCGCGACGAAACTGACGTGGTGCGTGGACACGAGTACGCCAAGAGTCAACGCCAACACCCCAGCCGCGGACTGCGTGCAGTAGAGGATTCGTCGTTTGTCGAGTCGGTCGGCGACGAGACCTCCGTAGGAACCGAGCAGCAGCATTGGGACAAACTGCAACGCGACGACGAATCCGAGGTCGACCGAGGACCCGGTCAATTGCAACACCAGCCAACCTTGGGCGACGGACTGCATCCACGTACCCGACACCGAGACCAGTTGGCCGATGAAGTAGAGACGGAAGTTGCGCACCGACAGCGCCTTGAAGGTTCGAGAGGAGAAGTCCCGCGCGGCGCTCATTCGAACTCCAGCAGCAATTCAAGAATCGCCGCCGCGTCGCGGGCGCGCCACTGATCCTCGGGACTCATCGCCTTCAACTTTCGTTCGATGAACTGTTCACGCTTCAGTCGAACGGCCGCGAGCTCCTTGCGCCCCGAAGGGCTGAGCGCGACGCGTGTGCAGCGACGATCGTCGGGGTCGAGCGTGCACGTAACCAGACCGGCCTTTTCCATGTCGCGCACCAGTCGGGTTACCGAGGGAGGTTGGATCTGCTCTTCGACCGCGAGGTCGCCCAACGAAGGGCGCTCGTACTTGTTGATCGACGCCAACATCGACGCCTGCGCCGGCGAGACCCCACCCAGCGACGAGGAGCGGAGCTTTCGGTTCAGGCGCATCACGACCTTGCGAAGTCGGGCTGCGGTCTCGGCTGTTGTCTCATCCATTAGTTCACCTAACTAAATAATAGCAGTTCGTGAACGCACGAGTACGAAAGTGATGCTCGCGGCCTACAGAGCTCGATAGCGCGGCACGTAGCCGCCGACGCCGAGGCTCATCGAGTCCTCGGGATCGATTTCGTCGTCGACACCGCCGAGGACTTCGGTGACCCACGAGAGTCGATCGGTCAAGATCCTGGTCACGCCACCTTGGAGGGTGTCGGAGGATATGGCACAACTAGAGCACGCACCTTGTAATTGCACTTCGACGACGCCGGTCTCGACGTCGGCGCGTACTAACACCAAGTCCCCGCCGTCCGCCTGGACGGCGGGCCGCATCAGGTCAATCAGTGAGTTGAGCGCCTTGAGGCGACTGGATCGTTCGTCTTCACTGAGTTCTGGCATTGCACCATTCTGCCGCGTCGCGACACAAACGTGCCCGCGGCCCAGTTCTCGCTACGATTTGGCCAATGAGCACGATCACCACCTGGCACCCTGACGACATCGACCTCTCGGACATCGAGTTCTGGAAACGCCCGTGGTCCGAGCGCGAAGAAGCGTTCAAAGTCCTGCGATCGCAGCGCCCGATCTCGAAGTATGAGGAGCCGGCCGTCGAAGGCAGCGTCATCGAAGTCCCCAGGGGCGCCGGGTACTACGCACTCACGCGCTACCGCGACGTCGCCGAAGCGTCGCGACACCCCGAAATCTTCCTTTCCGGACCGGGCGCCGTCTCACAGATGGACTTGCCCACCGAAATGGTCGAGTACTTCTCGGGCATGATCTCGACGGATAATCCCAAGCACGCTCGACTGCGGCGCATTGTTTCGAACGCATTCAACCCCCGCAACGTGCGAGCGGTCGAGGACTCCATCGAGCGAGTCGCCGACGAGACCGTGGCCCGTGCCGCCTCGAGTGGCTCCGGTGACTTCGTTCCCGACATCGCCGCGCCGTTCCCTCTCGCGATCATCTGCACGATGATGGGCGTGCCACCGAGCGAGTACGCCACGGTGCTGCATTGTTCGAACGTGATTCTCGCGATGGGCGATCCTGACTTCGTGCCCGAGGGCACCGATCCCATCCTCGCGGTGCTCGAAGCGGGCGCGACGTTGACGGGCATCATGGAAGAACTCGGCAAATATCGCATCGATAACCCCATCGACGACATTACGAGCGCGCTCGTGAACGCCGAGATCGAATCCGAGAAACTCACGCAACAAGAACTCGCGTCGTTCTTCGTCCTACTCGTGACGGCGGGCAATGAGACGACGCGCACCGCCATTGCGCACGCGCTGCACACCCTGAGCGAGCACCCGGACCAGAAGGCCCGGTTGATCGCCGACTACGAGGGTCTCGCCAAGACCGCCACGGATGAGATCGTTCGTTGGGCGTCGCCCGTGATCTGGATGCGACGCACCCTCGCGAGCGACCACACGCTCTCCGGGTTCGACCTGAAGGCGGGCGAGAAAGTCCTCTTGTTCTACAACAGTGCAAACCGCGACGAAGAAGCATTCGAGGACCCCTATACCTTTGACGTCGGTCGAACGCCGAACGATCACTACGGCTTTGGCGCCCCCGGACCACACTTCTGCCTCGGGGCGCACCTCGCGCGCCGCGAGATCACCGTCATTTGGCGAAAGTTGCTCCAACGACACCCCGACATCACGACGACGGGCGCACCTTCGCAGTTGCAGTCGAGCTTCGTGAACGGGATCAAAAAACTCCCGTACAGCTTCTAACTTCTCGCCGCGACGGCCTCGTCGTAGGCGCGCAGGGCTCGAGGTCCCCAGACGGTACCCGGGCCCCCGTTCATCGCGATGGCGACACCGAGGGCTTCGGCGACCTGTTGACGAGTCGCCCCCTCACGAGCGGCACCCCTCGTATGCGCGACGATGCACCCGTCGCACTCGCGCGTCACCGCGATCACCAGCGAGAGCAATTCCTTGGTCGCGCTCGACAACTCGCCTTCACGCATAGCGGCCGCCGACATCGCGGCGAAACCCTTCATGACGTCAGGAATGAGTTCGTGAAGATCCAGTGCCGGTTGGCGAAGTTCTTCGCGGATGTTGTTCATGCTTTCCATTGCCACCTCCTCGAAGCAGCGTAGCGACGCGAGCGCTGCTTCTCGTGACGCGCCAACGTCGTCGTGCGATTCCCTAGGATGGCGCGGTGAACGTGATCGACGAACTCCTCGCCAACAACGCCTCCTACGTCGCGCGCCATGGTCAGCGCGAACTTCCGACCGAGCCCCAGCTGCACCTCGCAGTGCTCACCTGCATGGATTCGCGACTCGATTTGTTCGACGCCCTTGGTCTGGACCTCGGCCAGGTGCACCTCATCCGAAACGCGGGCGGGATCGCGAGCGACGACGCGGTGCGTTCGTTGTTACTTAGCCAGCGACTCTTGGGGACGCGCTCGGTGATGGTGATCCACCACACGCGTTGTGGACTCGAGAGCTTTGACGAAGAGACGCTCCAGGGTGAACTCGAAGCGCAATATGGCCTTCGCCCTCCGTTTCGACTTGGTGCCTACAAGGACGTTGATCAGGATGTACAAAGGACCGTCCTTACGCTGCGCGCGAGCCCCTTCATCCTCGATACCGAGATCCGCGGTTTCATCTACAACGTCGACGACGGCGGCGTGCGCGAAATCTCAGTTGATTAAGGACTTCTTGAATCCGTGACTCGTGTCGCTGAAGCCGTTCGCGACGTAGAAACGGTGCGCGTCAGTTCGCACGTTGCGACTCGTGAGTTGCATTCGATAGCAATCCTCTCGCCGCGCAATCTCCTCGGCGCGACGCAGCATCGCTGCGCCGACACCTTGGCTGCGCACGTCGCTTCGCACGTGCACGCTCTCTAGTTCGCAACACGACTCACCCGCGTGTTGGAAATGCGCAAAGATCATGACTTGACACACGCCCACCACGTCGCCGTCGAGTTCAGCGACGAGCACGTCACCGCTTTGCGCGCGTGTCTGGAGGACCGCGTTCCAGTAGGAGTCGAGCTCGTCGGGCCGTTCGTGCTCCGGCGACAATGAACCCTCTTGAAGAATGGCGACTGCGTCCGCGAGGTCGTCGTAGTTGATCGAACGCACGACGACACCCATCAGGTGCGTGGATCAATGGGGGTGAGCACGCCCACGCTTCGCTCGACGACCTCAGCGGCGTCGAGACAAAGGTCTTCGCGAAAGAGATCGCCAATGATCTGTGCGCCCGTGGGAAGCCCGTTCGCAACTCCCGTCGGCACGCAGGCGGCCGGGAGACCCAAGAGATTCGCGGGCAAGACGAAGCGGAACAGTTCGACGACCTTTTGTGCCGACTCCTTGCTCTCGATGTCATAACCGTGCGCGAAGGGCGGCTGGGTCCAGGTCGGACCGACGATCAACGGGTATTCGTTCATGAACGCTCGCCAGGCCTTCGCCACGCGGTAGCGCGATTGGTGCATGCGATACATCGACTCGGGCGTCGCCGGGGGAAAATCGGCGTCGGTATATTCAATGAACGTTCGCCCGCCCTCGTCGATCACCGCAAAGAGCAGCTCCTCGTCGACCTTGAGACTCGTCAACATGAGTTCGGCCCACGCGAGGTACGAATCGAACAACATTGGTGGTTCTATTTCCTCGACCTCGTAGCCCGCTTCTTCCAGGGCTCTTCCGGCGATCCGAACCCCTTCGGCGACGCCCGCGTCCGTCTCTCCGCCAATGGGTGTGGGGACGAGGGCCACTCGCTGAGGACTGGGCGCACCTTGCAGCGGCGCGCTCACACTTTGTGGGTCGCGAGGATGCGCCCCCATGACTGCTTCGAGACCGAGGCGCACGTCCGCGACGTGACGGGCGAGGACCCCTTGGACCAGCATGAGTTGACTCATGATGGGCATGTCGATCAAGGCGGTGTCGTTGCCCTGGGGAACGCGTCCTCGAGACGGCTTGATCGACGCGATGCCGCACGCGTAGGCCGGATTGCGCAACGAACCGCCAATGTCGTTGCCAAGTCCGATGGGACTCATGCCCGACGCGATCGCTGAGGCTTCCCCACCCGAGGACCCACCCGCCGTGATGCCGCGCCGCCACGGATTATGCGTCGCGCCGTACAGCGAGGACTCGGTGTTGATGCGCAGCCCGAGGTCGGGCATGTTGGTGCGCGCGAGCGCGACGGCGCCCGCGTGACGCATTCTCTCGACGGTCGGCGCATCGGTGCTCGCCACGAGGTCCTTAAGGGTGACGCACCCTTCGTTCGTCGGGTAGCCGGTCACGTCGAGATTGACCTTGATGCTGAAGGGCACACCGTGCAGCGATCCCAAGGGGCCGCCGCTCTTGATCTTCGCGTCCGCGGCGTCGGCCTCGCGACGAACCTCCTCGGCGCGAACTTCGACGACAGCGTTCAGTTGGCCGTTCACGGCTTCGATGCGCTCGAGATGGGCTTCGACAACCTCACGCGAGGTCGTCTCGCCACTTCGAATCTTGCGCGCCAACTCGGTTGCTGACTCTTGCCACAATTCGTTACCCATGCCGGCCCCTTTTACGTGATTGGGGTCAGTTTGCCACGCTCACGCGCGACACACTACATCAGCCGAATCGTCCGAGCGTGTAGTCCAGCGTTCGCGAGTCATTGGGGTTGTTGAAGATCTTTTCGGTGGTGTCGAACTCGATAAGTTCGCCCGCTCGGTCCTCGCCCATGAGCAAGAAGGCGCAGTCGTCCGAGATTCGAGCGGCTTGTTGCATGTTGTGGGTGACGATGACGATCGTGACGCGCTCTTTGAGCGTCGTCATGAGTTCTTCGATCTTGAGGGTGGCAATGGGGTCGAGCGCCGACGTGGGTTCGTCCATCAGTAGCACCTCGGGGTCCATGGCGAGCGCTCGCGCGATGCACAGGCGCTGCTGCTCTCCTCCCGAAAGGTTGGACGCAGCGACCTTCAAACGCGACTCGACGCTGTCCCAGAGTGCGGCGGAGCGCAGCGACGTCTCGGCCGCCTCGTCGAGCAGGGACTTCTTCTTGATCCCGTTGAATCGAAGACCCGAGACGACGTTGTCGTAGATCGACATCGTGGGAAAGGGATTAGGGCGCTGAAAGACCATGCCCACGCGAGTGCGCAGTTCGGTCACCGTCATGTCCCCGCGGTAGATGTCGGTCCCTTCGAGCACGATGCGACCCGAGACCTTGGCACCCGGGGTGAGGTCGTGGAGACGGTTGAGGGCACGCAGCAGCGTGGTCTTGCCCGAACCCGAGGGTCCAATGAGACTCGTCACGCGGTTCTTCGCGACATCGAAGGTCGCGTCGCGCACGGCGACTCGACCGTTGAACGAGACCGCGACGTCGTGCAATTGCATCGCGGTGTGACCAGGATCACGCACAACGACTGTTGGTGACTTGGTCACTTGGGCTTCTGACATTATTTTCTCCATTAGTTACTCACCTTTTGCTTTCTAGAGGCCCAGATTCGAGCCGTCAAACTGAGAATGAATACGAAAATCACGAGCAGGAGCGCGGCGCCCCACACCTGAGCGCGCTGGCTCGGCCATTCGGACTTGGCGTTCTCGTAGATCGATAGGGGCAGCGCCGAGACGGGGCTGAGCGGCTTCCACGTGTTGAGATACCCGCCGCCAATGACGAGCAGCACCGGGGCCGTTTCACCAATGGCGCGCGAGATCGCGAGGATGCAGCCCGTCACGATGCCCGTCAACGCCGAGGGGATCACCACGCGCATCGATACTTTGTGAGGTTTCGCGCCCAAGGCGAGACCCGCTTCTCGCAAGGTGTTCGGAACGTTCAGTACCGCAATCTCTGTCGCGATGATGATGACCGGCAACATCAAGACCGCCAACGCAAAGGATCCCGCGATCGCCGAGAATCCAATGTGCAGGTCTTGGAGCAGAAAGGAGAATGCGAAGAGTCCCATCAAGATCGACGGTGCCCCCGCCATCGTTTGGGCAATGACGCGAAGTGTCGCGGCAAACTTATTCATCGACTCGGCGAGGTAGACACCTACCAACACGCCAATGGGGATCGCGAGGATTGACGCGTAGACGTTGAGGGCAATGCTCCCGAGGATTGCGTTCGAAAGCCCCCCGGTCGCGTTGGGCGCGATGAGTGACGGCGTCTCGGGCACCTTGGTGAAGAACGTCCACGTCAGCTCGGGTGCGCCGCGCTTGATCAGTTGATACAGCAACAGCGCGAGCGGCACCGCTGTCACCGCCAGCGTCACGGCGCACAAGGTCGTCATAACCCGTGAGACCATCAGACGTCGAGCGCGCGTCGCGTTCGAGACACGGCGAATCTCATCGCGCATGGTCTGGGCGATCTCAATGGGCTCGTCTAATTCGGTCAGATCGTTCATACCCTGGCCAACAACTTTCGCTGACGACTCACGAGCCAACGACTCACGAGCGAGAGACTAAAACTCAACAACATCAAAAGGACGCCGAGTGCCATCAGCGCGGAGACCTCATTGCCTTGTGCTTCGCCAAACTCGGTCGCGATCCATGAGGCAATCGACGTTCCCGGGTTCAGCATGTGCCACTGGACCTTCGCGACACCGCCCGCGATGAGCGCGACCGCGACCGTCTCGCCGGTCGCTCGTGCCAAGGCGAGGAACGTCGCGCCGAAGAGCCCAATGCGCGCCGTCGGGAGCACCACCTTGCGAATGACCTGCCAGCGCGTGGCGCCGAGCGAGAGACTCGCTTCGATGAGATCGTCGGGAACGACCGAGATGACCTCGCGACTGATGGCGACAAAGGTCGGCAGAATCATCACACCGAGCACGATTGCGGCGAGGAAGAGCGAAGGGCCGTATTGCTGACTGGGATCGCCCCAAATTTCACGCGCGAAGGGCCACGAGTTCAGCCACGGGTCGATTGTCGAATACATGAATGGCGCGAGCACGAGGAAACCCCACAGGCCATAGACGATGCTCGGCACCGCGGCAAGTAGTTCGACGAACGTCGCCACAATGTTGCGCAGTCGACGCGGGATGAAGAAGACAATGGAAATTGCCGTGCCCAGCCCGATTACGACGGCGATGACGAGAGCGATGAGGGATGTCTCGAGGGTTCCGACGATCATCGCTAAGCCGCCGAATGGCCCGCTGGGCGATTGCCATCCACCACCCCCGATAAGCGTCGTCGAATGGTGTAGCCACGTGGGCAGTGACTTTTGGATGATCGATCCGACGAAGCCCACGCTCACAGCGCCGAACAGCACGCACGCCGTGAGTAACAAGTAGTGATACCAGGAGCGCGACGTAGTGGCGGAGGAGAACTCCGCCACTACGCCCTTGTCGCCTCTCAACTCTGAGTCAACAATTGATTCTCCAATTAGCGACAAATCAACTCATTCCCAGTTCTCGTTGTTCAGTATTTCTTTTACTTATGACTTCTGGTTCAACAGCACGGTGCCGTTGTACGTGACGGTCTCTAACTGCTGGCGCGCGTACGCCTGGACCGCAGCGGGCAATGGCACGTAGCCTTCTCCCAACGCGAGGCCAGAGTGCTGGGCGTAATGCGTCTCCCAGTCCAGATACTTCACGATTGCTTCGCCAGTTGCCTCACTGGACTGGGTCTTGTTGACCAGCGCCCAACTGTAGGTCGCAAGGGGCCACACGTTGTTACCAGGCTCATCGACTATCGAGAAGTTGTCTGGCGTCACCGCACTACCCGCCGCCGCGGCCGCGGCCGCGATCTCGGGCTCACTTACTTGCAACCACTGACCGTTCTTATCTTGCAATTCCGCTGACTGAATCTTCGCGTTGCCAGGGATGAGCAAGTAGCTGTACTCGACGTAGCCAATCGAACCAACGGTATTCACGATGTCTTGGGCCAAGGCCGAGTTGTTCGCCGCGCCCAAGATGTTCGATGCGTTCCACTTCGCGCCAGTGCCTTCCATTGGATTGCCCGAGGGCGTCAACGTCGTGGCGCCTGCAGCTTGCAGGTAGTTCGTGAACGCGTAGGTGGTGCCCGAACTCGCGTTGCGGTAGATCACCTTGATCGTGTCCTTGGGCTCGTTGTACGTGCCAAGATCCGCCAACTCCTTACCGAGTCCAGTGGACGAACCACCGTTCGTCGCGACAATCGTCGGGTCGGACCACTCGGTGATCGTGCCGTTGAAGATGTTCGCAATCTCTTGTGCGGTCAATTTGACGTTGTCAAAGCCGGTACCGAGGTTGTAGCCAACGACGGCGCCACCCAAGATGTAGGGAACCTGCGCGTAGTTCGACTCGGTCGCACCGGAAGGCAACGTGCCCGCCGTCGGCGACATTGGCTGGTCGGAGAATCCGATGTTCACCGAACCGTTCACGATGTCAGTGCGTCCGGTTCCTGAACCGGCGGCCGGATACGAACTGAACGACACGCTGCCGCCCGCACTGTAGGCCGTTGATCCACTTGTCGTCGCTCCTACCTCTGGCGCGTCAAACGACGAACCGTTGATGGCGAGCGAGACCGAACTCGGTACGACGAGGTCAGGGTCGCCAGAGAGTCCACTGCCCTGCAAACTCGGCTTCGTGGTCGAGTAGCCCGATGGACAGGTCTTACCCTTCACCTTTTTTGATGCGATGGCCGTTGATGTCAATTTGTAACACGTCGTCGTTTTGGCTTTCGCCGAAGCGCCGGCGGGCACACTGAGCACCGTCAGCAAACCGGCCACAGCCAGCGATGCCGCCGCCAGTGACCTGAGTGTCTTATTCATTCTGAACTTTCCTCCTAAAGAAAGTGATTCGTGTGTGGCTAAGTGGAAGGCCGACCTGCGCCGAGCGAATCTTTTTGCCATATATGAACCTAAGAAAGGAAAGTGAACGCAAGGTGACACGTGCGAAGGCTCAAGGTGAAATGTTAAGGAAGTTCTAAATCGTGGGAATAATCAGGTATTGCTAGTCACAGCAGCTGTCGCGCCACCCGCAACCGGTGCATCGAAAGTGCGCGTGCTCAGCCGAGAGGTCGCCGCCGCACAACGGGCACTCCGAGAAAGTCGCGAATCGGTTCTGACAAAAGTCACCATAGGAGCGAACATTTTGGCCGCTCACCGTCGCGTTTTCGTGCATCACGTCATTATGAATGAGACTTTCGCTCGATTCGGTGATTGGGGCAAAACCCAAGGAAAATGGACGAAACTGGCCTAAAGTTCGAAGTGGGGGAACGACTTTTCGAGGCAGGTTCATGCGCATTGGTGTTCTTACCGCTGGAGGCGACGCGCCGGGGCTCAACGCGGCGATTCGTGGCCTCGGGCAGATGGCGTTTCGCGATGGGCATCAACTGGTGGGGGTCGCCAACGGCTGGGCCGGACTCGCGGGCGACTACTCAGGACGCGACCTCTCCCACGAGGAGTTGGCGGGCATCGTGGGCCAGGGTGGGACTCTGCTCGGAACGGCGCGCTACAACCTCGATGACCCCAAGGGTGGTCGCGATCGCGTCCTCACCGCGATTGACCAACACCTCGACGCGCTCGTCGCCATTGGCGGTGACGGGACCCAGCGCATTGCAAACTGGCTCGCCGAACGAGGAGCGCCCGTCGTGGGTGTGCCCAAGACCCTCGACAACGACCTACACGGTACCGACTACTGCATTGGTTTCGACACGGCCGTAAGTATTGTCGCCGAGTCCCTCGACCGTCTCTACACGACTGCCGCCTCGCACCACCGCGTCATGATCGTCGAGACCATGGGACGCGCGACCGGTTGGGTCGCCGCGATGGGCGGACTCGCGGGCGGCGCGGATCTCATCGTAATTCCCGAGTTCCCGCTCACGATGGAACAGATCGTGGAACACCTCGTCAAGCGTCGAAGTTCCAACAACGCGTTCTCCATCGTCGTCGTCGCCGAAGGCATCAACCTCGAGACGTTAGGAAGCGAACAGCGCGACGAGGTATCAACCGAAGGTATTGGAGGGGTGCGACTGGCGACGAGAGGTGTTGGCCAATTCGTCGCCGCGCGCATCGACGCTCACGGCGGTTTCGAAGTTCGCACGACCGTCCTCGGCCACCTACAACGCGGGGGTAGCCCTACGGCGTACGATCGCATTTGGGCGACGCGCGTCGGGGCCGCGGCGTACGACGCGGTCGTCGCAGGGAAATTCGGCATGATCCCGGTCGTACAGGGGAGCCAGGTCGAACTCGCTCCCCTCTCGGTCGTCGCGAACGGTCAGCGTAAGGTGCCCCGCGAACTCTACGAACTCTGCTCCGCCTTCTTTTGATCCCCTACTCGGTTGAAGGTCCGAGTTGTCCTGCACGGTAGTGCTTGCGACACAAGACCTGGTAGTGCACGACCCCTTCGAGGACGTCACCCGTGAGGAACTGGCTGCCTTCACGCGCGACGACGCCATTGACGACCCGCGCGTTACAGCGACCCTTGAGTCCGCACCAGCAGGACGACGTGAGAGGAAGTTCGTGCGCCCAATCGGCGATCGCGAAGAGCCTCGCTGAACCGGGAAAGACGTTCAACAGGAAATCCGCCGACAATCCAAAGGCGTGGACGTCCACGTTGTGGTCGTCGACGAGTCGTGCCAGTTGATCTACTTGTTCGACGCTCGCGAACTGCACTTCGTCGATCACCAGGATGTTGGTGCCGTCGTCGAGCAAACGCGTCATCGCGCCACTCAGGTCGACGCCCGGCGCCATCGCCTCGGCCTCCGCCTCGATGCCAATGCGACTGGTCACCATGCCATCGGCGCTGCGATCCCCGAAGGTCCAGAGGGCAACGTCACTTCGACCTTCGCGCAATTGCCAACAGAGCTGCAGCGCGAGCGTTGACTTACCCGCCGCCATGGTCCCGTAGGTAAACGTCAATTCGGCCATGGCACTCTTTCGTCGACGCGCGGACTCCACGATACTCCGTGGCAACATTTTTTTTCAGCTCACGAGCCGTGCTTCAGTAGATTGTTTGCATGAACCACGTCGTGCGATCAATCGCCTACATCCGCAACGAACGAAGTGAAGCGATCGACGACAACTGGGATGACGTCGTGAGTACCATCGAGCTCGCCCAGGACGTCCCTTCCGAAGCACTTCGCGGACTCGAGGACTTCTCGCACGTGGAGGTGATCTTCTACGCCGACTGGGCCGAAGAAGTCCCGCCGGGTCCGTGGCACCGACACCCTCGCGGTAACGCGCAGTGGCCCGACGTGGGCGTCTTCGCCCAGCGCAACAAGGACCGTCCGAACCGCATCCTGCTCACGACCGTCGCGATCGACGCCATAGGCGAACGCAGCATCACCGTGCGAGGTCTCGACGGCATTGACGGCACGCCGGTCCTTGACCTCAAGCCCGTGTTTCGTTGGAGCGTCCCTCGCGGAGAACTCCGCGTCGCTCCCTGGAGCGAACAACTCGGCGAGCACTACTTCTAGGACTTAGTTCGATGCAATGAACGCGTTGAGAACCATCGCGAGCTCTGGACCCTTTTCTTCTTGCAAGAAGTGCCCACCGCCCTCGATAGTGACGTGAGGCTGGCCCTTGGTACCGGGAATGGTGGAAAGGAACTTCTTGTCTCCGCCCTTGGTGATGGGGTCACCGTCGGAGAAACAGCAGAGAAACGGCTTATCGAAGCGCGCGAGTACTTCCCACGCCGCGACGTTGGCGTCGTGTGCGGGATCTTCCGGTGACGTGGGCACGAGCAGCGGGAACTGCCTCGCGCCCTCTTTATAGGTGTCGTCGGGGAACGGCGCGTCGTACGCGGCAACCACTTCTGGGCTCAGACGAGTCACGCAGCCACCCGAGACGATGCCGCCTACGTGCAGATCGGGAACGGTTTGGCTGTATTCCTGCCACGCGCGAAACGCCTCGTTCGGTCGTTCGTCGCCGGTGGGGAGTCCCCCATTACCAATCGCGACGCGCGCGAATCGCTCGGGATGCTCACCCACCAGACGTAGACCAATCAGACTGCCCCAATCCTGGGCAAAGAGCGTCACGTCGTCAAGCTCGAGATGATCAAAGAGCGCTTCGCGCATCCACTCGACGTGGCGTGCGAAGGTGTAGTCCAAACGATCCGTAGGCTTGTCCGAACGCCCGAAACCAATGAGGTCGGGTGCGACGACGCGATGACCAGCCGCGACGAGACCCGGGATCATGTGGCGATACAGGTAGGACCAGCTCGGTTCGCCGTGCAGCAGCAATACAACATCCACGTCACGAGGACCCTCGTCGAGGTACGCGACTCGCAGGTCGTCGCCTCCATTCGGGTCTTTTACGTTGACGTACTGCGGGTTGAAGGGAAAATCGGGTAGATCCGTGAATTTCTCATCGGGTGTGCGCACTCGCTGCATATGTCTCCTTTTTGATGGGTATTGATGCGTCGACTTACTGTCGGGCCATGCCTTCGCGCGACGCGGTTTCTTGTTCTTCGCTGGCGTTTTGCGAGATGAGTTGGATATCGACGTGGCGAAGCACGCCCTGGAAGGTGAACTCGTCGTCGTACAACTTCGACACTGGCGAGCCGTGGTCCACGCCGATGCTCATCCCGGTGCTCGAGATGATGCGCATGACGAACGGGAAATGTCCGCTTCCCGCCGGCGCGCCGTTGATCGTGAGGGTCGCGTCGGCCTCCTTCGCACCACGACGAAACTCAAGTCCAACGGTGCTACTCCCTACGGGCACGAGGCTGCTCGATTCGATGACGTGGTGGTCCCCGAAGATGTTGTAGTCAAAGTAAAGATGGTCGTCCTTCACGAACAGACTCACCCCCGCGTTCTCGGTGCCCGACGCCATGATCACCCCGCCTTGGCGGGACTCACGCTCGATGCTCGCGACGAGGTTCCAACTTCGTCCCCCGATGCCCGCCGCCGCCTGCGGTGGGATGGGGCTGAGCGGCGGACGATACGAGTAGTGACGACTCACGGGATGGGGCGAATTGTCGCGAAAACGTGCCCCGAAGAGCTCGATGCCCCGGTCGTCGAGTGGCAGGACACCATACTTCTCGGCTTCGGACCACCAGAGGTCAACCAGTGCTCGTAGTTTGTCTGGCTCGCTTGACGAGAGGTCATGACATTCGGACGCGTCGACGTCGACGTGATAGAGCTCCCAGCGATCATCATCGAAGGGCACGCCGGGAACGTGTCGAGTGACGGCTTTCCAGCCCTCGTGATAGAGGGCCCGATGGCCCACCATCTCGAAGTACTGCGTCGTCTTTTGCGATGGCGCGTTCTGGTTGTTGAAGCTGTAGGCGAGTGACGCGCCCGCCACCGGTATCTGCGCAAAGCCTCGATACACCTCGGGCGCACGTGCCCCCACCGACTCGAGAACAGTGGGGGTGATGTCGGTCACGTAGTGGAACTGGTGGCGCAGTTCGCCGCGGGCGTCAATTCCTTGGGGCCAATGCACGACGAGGGGAACGTGGACGCCCCCTTCGTGGGTGTTCTGCTTGTACCACTTGAACGGCGTGTTACCCGCCTGCGCCCAACCCCAGGGATAGTTCGAATGGCTACTCGGCCCGCCGATGTCGTCGAGACGCTTGACCGCTTCGTCGGGCGTCTCAAAAATGAAGTTGAAGTACTTCATCTCGTGCAGAACACCGAAGGGTCCACCTTCTTGCGAGGCTCCGTTGTCGGACATCAGCAGAAAAAGGGTGTTGTCGAGTTCACCGAGAGATTTCAGGTCAGCCACGAACCGGCCGATCTGGGCGTCGGTGTGCTCTAAGAACGCGGCGAACGCCTCTTGGAGCCGGCACGCGAGCCTCTTCTGATTCTCGGGCAGGGTGTCCCACGGCTCCACGCCGTCGTTTCGTGGCGCCAGTTCGGTGTCGGGGGCGACAATCCCCAAGGCCTTTTGCTTCGCGAACCACTTCTCTCGCGCGACGTCCCAGCCTTCGTCGTAACGTCCTCGGTGCTTCTCGAGATACGAGGCGGGCGCCTGATGAGGAGCGTGCATGGCACCAAAGGCGAAGTACGTGAAGAATGGCCGGTCCGGTCGAATCGACTTGGCGTCGTGGATGAATTCAATGGCGTGATCGACAAGGTCCTCGCTCAGGTGATAGCCGTCGTCCACGGAGCGGGGTTGATCGATTCGATGATTGTCGTAGACGAGGTCGGGTGAGAACTGATCGGTCTCGCCATCGAGGAACCCGTAGAAACGGTCGAATCCCCTCGCCAAAGGCCACTGGTCGAAGGGACCCGCCGAGGACGAATGCTCCATCGACACCAAGTGCCATTTGCCAATCGCGAAAGTGGTGTAGCCGTCTTCACGCAGCATCTCGCCCAACGTCGCCGCATGATTCGAGATGTGTCCGCGCATGCTCGGAAACCCACTACTCCAATTCGATATTCCGCGCATGCCCACGCTGTGGTGATTCCGACCGGTGAGGAGCGCCGCGCGCGTCGGCGAACAAAGGGGCGTCACGTGAAAGTTCGTGTAGCGAAGTCCGCCCGCCGCCAACGCGTCGATGTTCGGCGTCTCGAGGTCGGAACCGAAGCAACTGAAGTGCGAGAACCCGAGGTCGTCAATCAACATCACGACGACGTTGGGAGCGTTCTCCTTGGGGTGGACGGGGGTGGGCCACCACGGCGTCGAATCGCTCACCGTCTTGCCGATGAATCCTTCAAATGGCTCAAAGCCTTGCATTGCCCCCCTTTACCTCAATGGTCACGATAGGGCAAAAATGAGGAACGCCTTTTTTCAATACACCTCGGCTAATCGCTTGGTGACGACGTCACGACGAGGACACGTCGCGGGTCCAAGTTCACCAATCGCAATCGACGCTGCGACGTTCGCGCGCCGCAACGCCTCGAGCAGCGATGTCCCGGAGGCGACTTCGGCGAGGAACACCCCGTTGTGCACGTCACCCGCGCCATTGGTATCGACCACGTCACAAGGCACGCCCGCGACGTGCAGCACCTCAGACGAATCCTGCGCCGCGTAGCAACCATCGGCACCATTGCGCACGACAACGCCCAGGCGCACGTGACGCGTCAACAAGGCACGCGCAGCGTGCTCGGCGTCGCGCTCGCCACTCAAGAACGACGCTTCCGCCGCATTGCACAAGAGCCAGTCAGTACGTTCGAGCACTGCACCAAGCACGTCGCGTGGAAGGTCCATGACTCGAGGCCCCGGATCGAAGGCGATTAGCACGTCGTCACGAACTGATCGAAGCCACGTAAGGGTCTCGGTACAAAGATCTCGGTAGACGAAGTCGTATCCCGACATGAACACGACGTCGCGCGAGTGAAGTTCGATCGTTGCGAGTTCTTCGGCGCGAAGACGGCCCTCGGCGCCCGGGGCGGTGATGAAGGTTCGCTCGCCGTCGTCCTCGACAAGCACCACGCAGATGCCAAGGTCGACGTCGACGATGGAGTCAATCGGTGCGACGATTCCCTCACGTTCCAGTTCGACACGGGCGATCGAGGCAAAGGGCCCCGTTCCCAGTTGGCCCGCGTAGAGGACCGCCAAACCCTGTCGTGACGCGGCGCTCAAGGCGTTGAAGCCCCCGCCCGTCGTGACCAGTCGCTCTCGCACGGCTTCGTCGGATCCGCGCCGAGGTAGTGATCCGACCTTCAACACGACGTCAATCATGATGGTGTCGACCCCTACGAAACGCGCCGGGTCGCTCACGTCTTCAGTCCCGAGCCCGTAGAAGTCGACGCGCGACTTCCTCTAACGGAAGGTCGTTCGCCGCCTGCACTTCATCAATGGCCCACCGAGGGATCGTGGTCGGGCCGAGCAGGGCGCCCGCCATCGCGCCCGTCATCGCGGCAATCGTGTCGGTGTCGCCTCCTAGTGAGGCGGCGAGGCGACACGCGAACCACGCGTCCTTGCTCGAGGACGCCAGCACGGCGAACGCCGCGGGTACTGATTCGACGCTCGCGAGGCTCGTGCCCACCGAGCGGATGATCTCGTCGATGAGTGAAAGGCCCTCGTGGCGACGACCAACGTCCAGCGCTCGCGAGAGTGCCGCACTCATCGGCTCCTCGTTGCCGCGGTCGTACATACTTTCGACCATCCGCACCGCACGCAGCGCCAGGTCGAGGGCCCCGTCGAATGCAACGTCGTCGATGCCCGCGCTGATGACGGTCGCGACCGCGGCGGCGCCACTCAACGCCGTCGTCGTGTTGTGCGTGAGTGAACTCACCTCGATCACACGTCGTACTAGTGCTTCGAGGTCGTCACTCGGGCTCACGATGCCCACTGGAGCGATGCGCATGGCCGCGCCATTGGTCGTCCCCGACGTTCCCGTCTCTCGAGGATCCATTCCACGAGCGAGGTTGTCCAAGGCCGCCTTTGTCGAGGGCCCGAGGAGGTCGAGGAGTCCTCTACGACGAACGTCATCCTCCCATTCGAGGAGTCGTCGCGCGTAGCGCGTGACGTCAAAGCCCCCTGGGGAGAGCAGCTCGTTCGCCAGCAACAGTGTCTGTTCAGTGTCGTCGGTCACGGTCGCTGCGCCAATTCCCGGCGCGAAGGGGTGATCGGGGCGCGAGGGATAGAACGTTGACAGGATTGGCCCAAACTGCATGACCACTTCTTCACGAGCCAATGATTGGGTCGGCATCCCGAGCGCGTCACCTATCGCGAGCCCCGTCAACGTCGCGATGCAGCGACCTTCACGCTCGGTGCCCGCGTGGAGCGACGTCGACATCATCTAAGTCAACGTACACGCCGACGCCCGCGGATCGACACGACGAATCCTTTCGTGCACGACGAGTTCGACGGTGCGGCGTCGACGACACATCTGTCTAGTATCAGTCCAACGATTTTCGACAATTCTTGAGGAGGACCAGTGAGCAATGACATCTCCGAACTTCTAGGTACCGGAGGCGGCGCTGCACTGCGTATCGAAGAGAATGGCATCAACATCATTGGCGAGACCGAACGAAAGGGTCGGCCCCGCGAGTTGTTCTGGCCGTGGTTCGGAGCAAACGTCTCGGTCCTCGGTCTTGGTTACGGTGCCTACGTCTTCAGCTTCGGTATCTCCTTCTGGCAAGCGATCATCGTCGGCGTCGTTGGCATCATCGTGAGTTTTGTTCTCTGCGGATTCATCGCCACGGCGGGCAAACGCGGTTCTGCTCCGACGATGATTCTCAGTAGAGCGGCCTTCGGGATTCGCGGGAATAGATTACCCTCGTTCATCTCCTGGCTCTTGTGCGTCGGCTGGGAGACCGCGCTGATGGCAATTGCCGTGCTCGCGACGTCGACCGTCTTTACTCGTCTCGGTTGGGGTGGTGGCACCGGCGTGAAGGTCGTCGCGCTCATCATCATTGGTGCATTGATCGTGGGTGGCGGGGTCATGGGTTTTGATCTCATCATGAGGATGCAGGCAATCATCACCGTCGTCACTGGCGTATTGACGGTCTTCTTCATCATCCTGACGCTCGATCACATCAAGTGGCACGTCGTCTCGCACATTACGAGTGGTTCCTCACAGAGCGTCATCGGTGCATTGGTTTTCGTCATGACGGGCTTCGGGCTGGGCTGGGTGAATGCGGCGGCCGACTACTCTCGCTATCTCCCGCGTAACGCCTCGTCCAAGGGCGTCGTGTGGTGGACGACGTTCGGATCCTCCGTCGCGCCACTGATTCTCCTCTTCTTCGGTCTCTTACTCGCGGGATCTTCGAAGAGCTTCACCAACGACGTCAACGGCAGTGTGTACGGACCCGTCGGCGCACTCGCGACCATCTTGCCCACCTGGTTCCTCGTCCCCTTCGCCATTGTGGCGATTCTCGGACTCGTCGGTGGCGCGGTGCTTGACATCTACTCCTCGGGACTATCCCTGCTGTCGGCGGGGCTGAAGATTCCCCGCTTCGCGGCGGCGGGCGTCGACGGGGTCATCATGGTCGCGGGCACGATCTACATCGTGTTCGCCGCCCAGAACTTCCTCGGTCAGTTCGAAGGATTCCTCATTACGGTGGGCGTCTTGATCGCGGCGTGGTGCGGTGTCTTTCTGGCGGACCTTCTGCTTCGGCGAAAGGATTACTCCGACGCCGATCTCTTCGCCACGAACGGACGCTACGGCGATGTTCGCGCGATACCAATAGCGACGATTGTCGTGTCCAGTTTTCTGGGGTGGGGCTTGGTCACCAATGCGGCGGCGTCATGGTTGACCTGGCAGGGCTACCTACTCAAGCCTTTCGGACTCGGCGGCAAGCAAGGCGCGTGGGCGTACGCGAATTTGGGCGTCCTGGCGGCGCTGGTCCTGAGTTTTCTCGTGACAATACTCTTCGAACGAAAAAGTGTGGTGGCCCAAGAGCAGGAGCTAGCGAACGCTTAAGGATTCTGTGTACGTTGTGACATCCATTCTTGTGCGGTCATGACCATCGCTTGACGAACGAAGACCTTCTCGGTCAACACGCGATGTACCTCGGGATCCGCGTCCGCGCAGGCGTCGCTCAGCACGGTCAGCGTGAAGTCCAAATCCGCCGCTTGACGAACTGTCGACAACACGACGCCGCTCGTCGAAATTCCAGTAAGTACCAGCGAATCGACGCCTTGGGCACGCAGCACCGTTTCGAGGTCACTGCCGGAGAACGCGCTGACGCGACGCTTGACGACGACGATCTCATTGTCGCGGGGCGCCACGCGTGGATGAATCTGGGTTGAGCGCGCCGACTCGCTGAACGCGTCTGACTGGGACAGGGCGGAGAAGGACGTGTTGCGAGGACTCGCCTCGGGAGCACCGGGGCGAAACGCGACACGCACGAAGATAACGCCCATGTTCTCTTTGCGGGCGGCGTCGAGCACGTTCGCCAACGTCTCGAGTAGCGGATCGGCCTGCTCGGCGAAACGCTCCACGATGCCGTTTTGCATATCCATGATCAAAAGCGCCTCGTTGGGCATCAGTCCCCCTTCACTCGGCCTTCGCTCGGTGACTACTTCGACAGTGCCTTCTGCTGCCCGGCAATATTTTCGAACTGCGATTCGAGCAACGTGATGTCGGCCTTGAGTTCTTTATCGGTGATCGCTGGCTTCTTCTTCTCGAACACCGCATTCTCGGCCGCACTCACTGTGGTCTGGGTCTTAGCGAACTTGACGATCAAATCATTGAACCCCTTATTCGGACCGTCCGCGTCGGCGATGAGAGCCTTGGCATCTTGCAGCAGATCAACATTCGTGGCGACGTCAAGCGCAACCGTGGCCGACTTCGCATTCAAGGCTTGGGTGTCGACTTGCATCGTGTACAGCACTGCCTCGGGCCCGAAACTCCACGTCGAGAAGTGCGGTGTCGTGTGAGTGATGTCATTCGAGAGAAGATAGAGATCCGAGTAAATGTTGGCGGTCTCGTAGTAGAGAATTCCGGTGTTCTGCGCAATCTGAGTCTCGCTGGTCTGCGCGGTGTAGACCGATGACACTTTTTGTAACTCGAGGACGTCCGCGTCAAACTTCGCCACCACGGTCTTTTGATCCTTGGGCGATGAGGCGGGCGTGAGCGTTGTGGCGGAAACGTCGAGCTGGTCGATCGCGGCCGCTGACTTCTTCTCGGCGGCCGCCTTGTACTTCTTACACGCCGCACTATCACAGAAGTAGTACGAGCGGATCGCATTGACGTCGTTGTAGCCCTGCGCGACGAGTGCCGTGCGCGACGTCGACGATGCGCTTGCCACGGCCGCGAGCGGTGCACCGAGAGTGATTCCCGCACTCAGCACGAGAACGAGTGGCGCAACGGCGAGCAATCTTCGTAATTGGTAATGCGACCTAGCGATTTTCATTCCGTGCACCACCTTAAGCGATGCCCGAATGAACACGAAAAGCGAGAGTGGAAGCAGATTCACCTATGGTGACGAACCTCTCACGACGTAGTGTTAGGACGACAATGGAGGAATACAAATGTTGATCGTCACCACTAACGACCTGCCTGGCTACAAAATTACGAAGGTTCTTGGCGAAGTCAATGGATTGACCGTCCGAACGCGAAACGTGGGCGCACAACTTGGTGCGTCACTCAAAGCACTGGGCGGTGGTGAACTTCGCGGTCTCACTCGCCAACTCCAAGA
Organism: Candidatus Saccharibacteria bacterium CG_4_10_14_0_2_um_filter_52_9; assembly: GCA_903970515.1. Classification (GTDB taxonomy): domain Bacteria; phylum Actinomycetota; class Acidimicrobiia; order Acidimicrobiales; family RAAP-2; genus RAAP-2. The sequence continues at coordinate 105,226 of CAJCJA010000022.1, read as the reverse complement.
AGCTCGTGAGGAGGCGCTGACGCGCCTAAAGGAAGCCGCCGAAGCGCTGGGCGCAAACGCGGTACTCGCCGTGCGCTACGACTCCAATGAACTGCAGAATACGTTCCAGGAGATTCTCGCCTACGGCACAGCCGTCGTCGCCGAGGAGCTGTAGATCGTTCGCTGGTAGTAGCGACATCACTGCAATGACAACGCACTTCGACGCGCGTTGTCATCACGTATCACGTTAAAAAATTACTCAGCAACTGAGAGAATCCTTAGTCGCACACACGATGAAATTCTTTCACCGTTACCATGGAAACGAACCCTTTGAGTGACGCGGCGTCTTCGATGTTGTGGGTCTTCGCTTGACTCGCACTGCGTCGATGTAAGTGAGATACCTTGGCGCGATAGTGAGCACCGTCTAAATTTTTGAGGGGTTGGACACGGCAACAACTAAGTATTCAGTGGCATCTATCGGGAGGTTATGAAATGACGAAATCAATAGCGCTACGAATTAGCGCGGGCGTGCTCACTGCGATGCTTCTCGCAACGACGGGTGGCGTCTTGAGCGCGGGTGCGTCGAGCGGACCGAAGTTGACGGTGACACCATCGACGAACTTGAAAAACGGCGAGACAGTGAAGGTATCGGGAACCGGATTCAAGAAGGGCGACTCCGTCTACGTCGTTGAGTGTCTCGTGAAGGCGAAGGGCGGCGGCCAGTGCAACGAACTCGGCGCGACACCAGCCACCATCTCTGCAAAGGGCGTACTTGCTCCCACCAAATTCAAGGTGCTTACCGGCACGATCGGCAATGGCAAGTGCGGTACCGCGACCGCCAATCTGGCAAGTTGCGACGTCAGCGTGGGCAACGCGAGTGGCGGCGACTCCGCGTCGTTCCCCATCAAGTTCAAGTAATTCGCACGCGTCGAAACACCGCGCACCTCTCGGTCGACGAGCTGACTAGGAGTTGCGCGGTGCCACGACGAGTGAAGAGTAGGAATCACAGACATGTCACCGATTTTGTTCGAGGGATCGCATGAGTAGCCTGCGAAGTTCAGGTACATCGACACGTTCACCGGAAGGAACGTTTATCGCGGAGAAGTGGCGCGGTTTCACCACGCACTTCGGCTTCAGTGCGCTGCTCGCAATCTTGTTCTTGACGTTCATCGACAACACACTCATCAGCGCCGTCTTATCGAACGTCCAATCATCGCTTCATGCGGGGATTTCGAATTTGCAGTGGATCGTCGGCGGCTACGCCTTGGCCTTCGCGAGTCTCATGTTGATTTGTGGATCGCTGGGCGACAACTACGGGCGCAAGCGGGTCATGCTGATTGGTGTCGCAATCTTTTGCGGTGGATCGGTCGTGTGCGCGGTGGCGACCTCGGCACCGATGTTGGTGATTGGACGAGTGGTCATGGGTATTGGCGCCGCCGCGTCAGAGCCGAGCACCTTGTCGATGATTCGCCACATCTACCCCGATCCTCGTCAGCGCGCTCGGGCCCTTGGCGCGTGGGCCGCCGTGTCGGGACTCGCACTCGCGATGGGTCCGGTCATCGGTGCGACGCTCGTCGGGATTTATTCTTGGCGAGCGGTGTTTTGGGCCAATCTCTTCTTCGGCATTCTCGCGTTGATCGCCGCCGGAGCGACATTGCCTGAGAGTTCTGACCCGACGCGATCCCGACCTGACTTCGGTGGTTTCATCCTGGCCGCCATCGTGTTGGGTTGCGCGACGTTCGCGACCATCCAAGGTGAGACCACTGGATACATATCGGGCGGCATCATCGCGCTCTTCGCAATCAGTTTCTTCACGTTGTTCGCCTTCGTGTTCGTTGAGCATCGCGTGAAGAATCCGATGCTCGATCTTTCGTTCTTTCGACGTCGCCCGTTCGCCGGATCAACGTTCATCGCGTTCGCGAGCTATTTCTCGATCTTTTCCATCTTCTTCTTCGTTGCCCTGTACCTAGAAATCGTCGCTGCGGTGGGTGCCTTCAACTTGGCGGTCGACTTCCTGCCCCTACTCGGCGGAATGGTCCTCGCCGCGGTCTTCGCGGGACGTTGGGTCGGCGTCGTTGGAACGAGGGTTCCCATGATGACCGGATGCTTCATCGCGGCGCTGGGCGTTCTCCTCACCGACGTGTTTATTGGTCCCAGTGCCGGTGTCGGGACCGTCGGATGGACCATGGGCATTGCGGGCATTGGATTTGGCATCTTGGTCGTCCCGGTCACGTACTCCGCGATGGCGAGCCTGCCGGCCGCGCACTCGGGCATGGCGGCGTCAGCGACCAATACCAGTCGCGAGTTGGGTGCTGTCGCGAGTGTCGCGATCTTGGGCTCGATCGTGAATGGACAATTGACGGTGAACCTCGTCTCGCGACTCGCCGCGATTGGCATTCCTGTTGCCTTCCGCGCTCAGATCATCGCGGCGGTAACTACGGGATCGATCAACGCACAAGAGAAGGGACTCAGTGGCAGAACGAGTGCCGCGGTGAAACAGATCATCAAGAAAGTCGTCCAGGCGGCGTACCAAGCATTCACGCACGGACTCAACCTCGCGCTCTCGGCGTCGTTCGTATTGCTATTGGTATCTGGTGTCGTGTCCTATCTCACTGGTACCAAGGAGGGCTCGCTCAGCTTCCCCGACGACGACTGAACACCGCACTTCGAGGAACGCGGGGCGATTCCCGTCGGTGACGACAATGTTCGTCGATTCCGCCGCAAAGTAGGGCGGCGACTCACGTATTAATCTCGAGTGAAATGAGAGTCCTTCACCGCCCTCGCGTTGCCGTGCGAGGTGTGCTGGCGTTATTGGTCTCACTCGTCATCATGGGCACCCTGCTCGTCAACTCGAGCGCCACTGGTTCGAGCTCGACAACGACAAGCACGACCCTTAACACCTCTAGCTCGACCACGAGCACCTTGTTGGGCACGACGACGACTCTCACGACGACGACGTTTGCGTGGCCGTCGGGTGACAGCGCGGCGGTCGTCGTGCCGTCGCTCTCGGTCGAGGCGGTATCCCCGAATCAACCCCGCGTTCCCATCGCGAGCTTGACGAAGCTCATGACCGCGTGGGTTGTACTGCAACAATTCCCGATCACCTATGCACAGAAGGGTCCGTGCACGGTCGTCAACGCTGCCGACGTCGCGTTCTTTCACGAGAACCTCTCGATCCAGGAGTCAACCGCCAAGATCCGACTTGGCGAGGTGCTCTGTGAAGGGACGCTTCTTCGAGGGCTCTTCGTGCACTCGGCTGGCGATTACGCACTTCTGCTCGTGCAATTAACCGGTCTAAGCCAGAAAACGTTCATTGCGACGATGAACGCCGACGCGCTCAGTCTCGGTCTCGCGCATACGCACTACGCCGACTTCACGGGAATATCGCCGAGCGATCTCTCGACGGCCCAGGATGTCGCCAAAATTACCGTCGACCTCATGACGAGTGAACCGGTCATCGACCAAATCGCCGCACTCACGAAGGTGCAGCTGCCCGTCGCGGGAGAACTTGGTTCCTACACCCCCTACATCGGCACCGACGGCGTGGTGGGCGTGAAGTCGGGCTACACACTGGCGTCGGGTGGCTGCGTGTCCATGGCCATCAACGTCACCCTCGGCGGCATCGTCGTACCGACGTACGAAGTGGTGCTGAGTCAACAAGGACCCAACGGCCTCGACGTCGCCGGGGCACACGCCCTCGCCCTCATGAAGACATTGCGATCGTCGATGTCCGTGGAGAACTCCCTGGGAGTAAGGACCGTCGTGTGGACGGGCTCCGCCTCAGACGTCGTGCCGACGACGACCACGACGACCACGACGTCAACGACGACCACCACCGTGCCCGGCATTTGATGGCGACTTCATCGGAGTTGCTGTAGCTGTCGCCCTCACCAGTCGATCAGTCGCCCTGCGATTCGTCGGCATTACTCGCTGAATTGAGTCCAGCGTTGGTGCAGGGACCGGACTCCGCGTTCACGCAAATGGTCAAGGCGTTGGTCTTGACCCCTTTGAGTTTGGCGCCCTTCACGTTCGCCCCTTGAAGGTTGGCGAAGTCAAGATTGGCGCCCGAGAGATTCGCGTTCTCGAAGTCGTCGGACTGAAGATCGTCGTGGCTCAAGTTTCGGTGCGAAAGGTTGCACCCCGCCAAGTCGTAATTGGTGACCGTCACCGAACAGTTCTTCGACGGCACGAAGTGTGAACTCGCCGATGGAGACCCGCACGCACTGAGCGCGAGTCCGCCAGCAACCAGTGTGATGGTGGCGACAATGCGTTGGCGCATTAGTGCAGTCCCTGCGTTGCGAGCAACGACAAAATCTCAGCGACCGAGGAGGAATTGAGCGACGCCGCGTCGGGTGGGTCATCGGGGATGACCCACTTCAACTTCCCCTTCGCGGAATCAATGAACATGTAGTCGTCGTGAATGCTCATGGCGTCGGTCGGCGTCATCGTGACACCGATGCCATAATCCGCCCACACCTTGCTCGTCTGCGTTCTCGTACCGGTGACGAAATAGAAATCCTTGACGTTCCCCAAATGATGAATGGCGATGAAGTGACGTAGGTTGCCCAATGTCTCGTGATAGGGATCGGCCGCGACCGCGACGACATCGAGTTTGGCGTTCGACGCGAGATCCGCGCGTACCTGAGCCACTTGATTGGCGAGCAACGGGCAGTCCGTCCAACACACCGGATCAAGGAACGTGATGAGCGTGACGTAGCCGCGATGCTCGCCCAACGAGTAGGGCTGATCAAATTGATCGGTAAGAGTGAATCGAGGCGCGGTCGTGTTGAGGGGCGACGCCGCCCCGTTGCCGGCCAGAAAGAACGTGTTCTCGGTCTTGGCAATCGTAACGGTCACGATCATGGAAACAATGGTCGTGACCAGCATCGCAGTCGCGAACGTCGCCACGACGGCGCTGACGCCACTGGTCATCTCCGGTCGAAGACGTGACCTCACCGGGGACGCCGCTTCCAGTCGCGGCAACGCGCACAAGCCGAGCACCGCCATTGGCAAGAGAGAGTTGAAGTCCGTCGATATCCCACCGAACAACGCGGTGTCTTGAGCGACGACCCAAAGGATCATGCAGCCAATCGCGAACGAGTACACCGGCCAGTTCGTTCGAGCCTTCACCGATCGCCAGAGAGCGACGCCCGTTATCAGCAGCCAAAGGATGACGATCACGTTGAACCCACCACCCAGGCGTCCGCTGATCGTGCCGCCCTGGCGAACCACCCAAGCGAGCGTGTGCGGCTGCGCGACGCTGGTCATCGAACGAGTCATGAGGGTGAGCGCATTGGTATTGCCGCCGTGCCAGAAACCCGCCGCGGGAAGGCTCTGGAAGATGACGGCGATCAGCAACAACAAGGAAGAGAATCGCAACGTGAACGACGAGAAACCATGATGAAAGCGCCTTGGATCAGCGGCGAGCCAACACCCCGCCACCGCGTAGATGAGGGTGGCGCCGGGCCAACCGAACAGAATCGTCGCACCGCTCGCGAAGATGCCACCTGCGCCATTGCCAATGAGCCAAATTCCCGCGGCCCAGAATACTGAGAGCCCTGCGGCCCATCGCCCCGTTTTCCCCTTGGAGACAAGTAGCGCGAGGCCGAGACCTACCTGGAACCACGCCACACCCGCGGCGAGGGAGATCGGATGATTGTTCCACAGATTGACGCCGTGGATCATCAAAGAGTGAAGCCACGAAGGCGTCCCTGCGGCCGCCGGTCGCACGACATTGTTACCAAGACCGAGCGGCATCGAGTACTGAAACTGAAGAATTCCGTCCACTAACCAAATGGCTCCGAATCCCCAGCGCAGGTACGTACGCGCGCGCGGCTCCGCCCCTTCGGCGTCGAGCATGTTGAAGGTGAATATCTTCTTCGTGGCGATCAGTCCCACGAGGAGAACGAACGCGACGATGCAAATCCAAATGATGTCCGTCGAAAAGAGAGAATGTTTGAACAAGTTGACGACGAGGTAGTTCTCTAAGTCAATTGACCGCTCGGTCATTCCTCCCATAGGACTAGTTCCTCACCATGATGCTGCAAGGTTACTACGCGAATTTTGAGTGAGCTCCTGTGCGGGCACCTCGTGAAGATCGCGTGGCTTCGAGAGAAATCGAATCAATTTGCCTATCCGCGATGTGATTGCATCGCCGCCACAACGAGATGGTCGCGTCTTATTTATTTCTTATCGTCGTCGAATTCGATTGCGGCAAGTGCCGCAGTCACCGCATTCGCTGATCGCGCCGCTTGGAACTCTTCGACACTCATGTTGCGATGCGAACGCAGTAATCGTGAGAAGGAATCTTGTTGTTCGGGTACGTCGCGTTTCGCGTCACTCATCGCCCTTCGCAGCGCGGTGACGAGCGAGGGGTAGCACCAAAAGTCCCCACAAACCCACAGGATCGCGGCGCCGATTTGCTGGTCGGCGAGTCGGCTCAAGGTGATGGTGGGCATCGCACCGCCCATCACCATGCTGGCCATTCCTTTCATCGCCGCTCCAAAGCTGTACCAGGGCACTGACGTAAAGAAACTGAGGATCAGCGCGATGATGGTCATTACGAGATTGGTGAAGAGCAGCGCTCCCACCTGGCCGAAGGGCGAGAGTTTTGGGCGAAATGGTTTGGAGGGGATGATCTGCAGCCAGAACAACACTCCCGACAAGAAGAAGGTGGTCAACATCAGACCGATGTGCAATCTGGTGCTGTCCATTACAGGATTGAACAGACTGGGGATCATCCACAACACCATGATCAGGTTGAAAAATCCCACGGCGACGATTGGCGAGAGCAGGAATGCACCCACTTGTCGATAGATCGATCGCCGACCCGGAGCAAAGACGCGTCGCAGGATTCGACGACGCCCCTTTACCGGTACGGAGTGGAGCAGGGGAAGAAACGGGGCGCCCGCAATGTAGAGGGCGGGAGCCGCGAGCATCACCGAGACGTGTTGGAGCATGTGAACCCAGAAGTACTCCATGGCCCAAAATTGCAACGGCGATACCACGCTGAGGGCCGCGACCACGAGTCCCGCGTAGGTGAACCACATCCGTCGTCGACGCCGCCGCGCGTGCTCCTTCGTGGAGCGTCGATTCATCGACCGGAGACCCTTTTCGTGGATCAAGGCGATAACGAGAAACAACGCACCAATCCATGGATAGCCCCAGTGCTGAGAGAGGTAATTCACTGCTGGTCCCTCGTCACTGGCACGACCACCGTCTCCTCACCAACGTGCTCGACACATTGCTTCAACCACGAACCGATTCACGCTGGGCCGACTCTACCTCAGGGGTGGTGACTCAAGACTTCGCTCGTCAATCGGCGAGAACGCCGCACGCTGGCGCTGTCACTCGCTCGATGCGACACTGCGCTCGTACGAGAGCTCCCCCGCGATATACGTCGCCGCCACCGATCGATAGTCGCCCATCATGGCGAGCACAAAGAGTTGTTCCTCGGTCGACGACACACGCTCGGAGCGATACGCGAGCAAAGGACTCGAACGCGGATCAAGCACCACGAAGTCCGCCTCCTTCCCAACTTCGAGCGAGCCAACGAACTCCCCAATGCCGAGTGCGCGGGCCCCGCCGAGCGTTGCCAAGTAGAAGAGCTCATAGGCGTCCATGCTCGACTCCGTCAACGCGGCTACTTTGTACGCCTCCGCCATGGTGGCAAGAAGCGAGAAGCTCGTGCCGGCGCCGATGTCGGTACCTAAACCGACGTCGATGTGTTGGCGCGCAGCGTTGACCCGGTCGAAGGAAAACAGTCCGCTGCCAAGAAAGGTGTTGGACGTGGGACAGTGAGCGAGCGACGTCGAGGTCTCGGCGACGCGGTCAAGTTCGTCACTCGTCAGGTGCACGCCGTGCGCGAGAACTGACCCACGCCCGAGAAGGCCGGCGTCGTCATAGACGTCGAGGTAACCCGAGCGATGTGGGAACAACGTACGGACCCAATTGACCTCATCAAGGTTCTCCGAGACGTGCGAATGCACCACGCAGGTCGGAAACTCGCGCCACAACGTCGCCGCCGAGCGCAACTGTCCTTCACTACTCGTCGGGGCAAAACGCGGTGTGATGGCGTAGCGAAGGCGACCCTTGCCGTGCCATCGCTCGATGAGGGCCTTGGAGTCGTCGTAACCCGACTGCACCGTGTCGCTCAAAGTCGGTGGCGCATTGCGGTCCATCAGTACTTTCCCGCCGATAACGCGCATGTTGCGCCGCGAAGCTTCTTCGAAGAACGCGTCCGTCGATTCTCGAAAGACCGTGCAGAAGGCGAGCACACTCGTCGTGCCGTTTCGAAGTAATTCGTCGAAGAAGAACTTAGCGACACCTCGGGCGTATGCGACATCTGAAAAGCGCTCCTCGTTCGGAAACGTGTACCTCGTCAGCCAGTCGAGCAACGTCGTGCCGTGCGACGCGATCATGGGGGTTTGGGCGTAATGGACGTGCGCATCAACAAAACCGGGCGAAATCAGGGATCCGGGATAGTGCGCAACGTGCGTCGTCGAATCGACTGACAATCGAGTTGAGTCGTACGGGCCAACCGCCGCAATGACACCGTCTTCAACGACGACCAGCCCATCGTCGATGTCGATGACTGCCTCGTTCGATGGGAATAATCGCGGATCGAGTCGACAACTCACGACGTGTCCCCGTAACGCGATTCGATGAGGGACGAGACTCACGTGTCGCTCCCCTTGACGGAAATCGCGACTGGCTTCAGTCGCCAGAGCATTCGCCTAGGTCGCAAAGTTGTTCAATGCGCCAGCGCAGCGTTAGCAGTCACCGGACCCTCACTGGACCATGGGAAATCGATCCATTGATCGGTCTTCTTCCACGAGTAATCCGGCGTGATGACCGACTGGGGTTTTTCGTACAAGACCACTGAGCGGACGTCGCGCACCGATTCAGCGCAGAAATCCATCACCATCTTTAACGTGTGGCCCGAATCGGCAACGTCATCAGCGACGAGGACGATGGCTCCCGATAAGTCAATTTTGTTGGGCACCGGCGGCAGCACGATTGGCATCTCGAGACGTTCATCGATTCCGGTGTAGTACTCGACACTCATCATGAAGGCGTTCTTCACACCAAGGGCGTACCCGAGACCCGCACCCAAGAAAAATCCGCCTCGGGCGATTGAAAGCACGATGTCGGGCGCGAATCCCGAGTCACAGATTCGTTGCGCGAGTTCCCTCGTGGCACGTCCAAAATCCTCATACGTCATGATTTCACGCTGACTCATGAATTGAAGGGTAGACGAAAGTGCGCTGTTTCTGCTGTGTAAATAAAATACGTCACGTGCACTTCGTCGAGGAGTAATTCGAAAACGTCGTCACAGTGTCGAGAGTTCGACCGCGCATGGAAAAACGTCCGAGTGACAATATGTCACCGCCTGCTGCCGCATTAACTTCGCAATGCTGGTGCAACGAGTGAGCCGTCGAGGCGAAGAGGACATATCTCGCACGCAGTACCCTCGCCCGAAACCTACGAAGTTCGACTAAACTCGCGGTTGCTTCACTCTTAGTTCTCATCGACTACTTCGATGGAAAAATGGGTTTGGCGACGCAGCGACGTCCTGCTTGGGAGCGCGTTGTTGTACATAGGGGAATTTCGCAAATGACAATGAAGATTGCGCTAGTTCGCGCGCGGCGCCGTGCGCTCTTTCGCGGCGCGACTGCCCTCTTGTGCGCAATCACGCTCGTTGGCGCCCTCTCCTCCTTCTCTTCAATTGCTTCCGCGTCAACCTTTTCGTCGGGGTTTTACCTCGCCATTGGGGGTTCGGAATCCGTAGGCGTCCAGCCCACCGCGAGTGTTCCCAATGGCGAGCGCACCGATGATGGCTACACCAACGACATCGTCGCCGATGAAACAACGTTGGGCGTCTCGTTGGATTTGCACGAGATTGGCTGCCCGGGCGAGACGACGACAACAATGCTCTACGGCGACGATTCCTGTTACTCGTCCCCCGACAGCCAGCTCAACGAAGCCATTGACTTCCTTAAGGCTCATCAAGACGAGTCAGGATTGGTGACCATTGACCTAGGGTTCAACAACGTGAAGGCGTGCCTCGCCCACTTGTCGACGTTTCCAATTTGCCTCAATCAGCAGACGATGGTCGTGAGCAATCAACTGACATCAATTGTCACTTCGCTAAAGGCCGTCGCGGGACCGAATGTCATCTTCGTCGGTCTCAATCACGACGATCCCTATCTCGCCGACTCGCTCGAAGGCGGTAGTGGTCCGAAGATTGCGAATGCGAGCCTTTCGATGGTAAGGCAGCTCAATCAGATATTGCACAACGTGTATTCGTCACTGCACGTTCCGATCGCCGACGTCGCCGCCGCATTCTCCCTCAACGACACCAACTCCGCGAAAGTGCAAAAGAATGTTGCGACGAAGGTGAGGTCCCTCGAAGTGTGCGAGTTGACCTGGATGTGCGCGCTGGCTCCCTACGGTCCGAATGTTCATCCGAATGATGCCGGTTACCTCGCCATTGCCGGTGCAATAGAAGCCGTCCTTCCGCCACTGTCGTAACAACGAGGTAACGACAGGTCCCTCGAGTCAAGCGCACAAGACCATTACTCTTAGCGGGTGGCTTCGAAGCGCACCGAGCATGCGAACTGGACGGTGGTGCGCCACGGTGAAAGCACGTGGAACGCGCTAGGACTCATACAGGGCCAGAACGACACGTCCCGCCTGACTGAACAGGGGCGGGAACAAGCTCTCGAGCTTGCCAGTGAATTACGCGACCAACGCTATGACGCCGTCTTGTCGAGCGACCTGACGCGTTGCATCGAGACCGCGTCAATCCTCGTTGGGGTCCTTGGCGGCACAATTCTCACGACGCCACTGCTGCGCGAACGTTCCTTTGGCGAGGCCGAATCACGACCTTTGAGCACCCTGACGCCCCTCCTGACCGGCATCGCAGGCACGCGCGTGATCGATGAGCATGCGCGTCCAGAAAATGGCGAGTCGCTTCGCGAACTCTACGATCGCACTCGCCTATTCGTAAGGGAAACCGTCGAGACCTACGACTCCGCGCGGTTACTCGTCGTCACCCACGGGGGTACCATCCGAGCGATGGATGCGTACGTCACGGGCACACCCTTAGAGGAATGGCACTGGGGTGGCGTGTCGAACTGCAGTCGATGGGAACTCGCGCTGCCCGTCGCTCTCCCCTGACGCCGTCCCTTCGTCATTCGTAAACCACATCGAACGGACCATCGCCCGCGTCGCCGCGAAGTTGGTCGGGGGTGTCGTGACGACGGGGAAGCAATGACGCCCACGTCGCGCGAGTTCGACCCGTTACGACGGACGCGAGTGGGGTGCGCGCAATGACAGCCGTGAAGACAAAGCCAAGTGAGTAGACGAGTATGAGCGCGATGGGCACCTGAAGTTCCCAGATGAGATGGGGGTGGAAGTGTTCACGGAATCGAAGCAGGATCGGAATCCACAACATCTGGGACAAGTAGACGCCATAGGAATTATCCGAGCCTGACTGGACGGCGGCGCGAGTGCGAACACTTCGATTCTTCGAAACGAGGAAAACGCCGAGCAAATACACGCACAGGATCGCTGAAATATCAAACGGCACCACCGTCGGCGAAAAGACGAAGGTTCCCGTTTGGAGGTACAGGGGCATCCACGAGTAACGACCAAGGAAGCTGAGGATTTCGGCCCCGACACCGAATACGACGGTCAGCGCGACGATGAGACGAGCGTGCTGGACAATCCATTGGTGGATGTCGTCGAGGTGAAGCGCGACGATGACGCCGCCCACCAGATAAATCGGGTAGGAGAAGATGAATCGCGTCTGTTGCACACCCGAAAGGTGAATGAAGAGATGACGTGAATCTAACAACGCCCCATAGGCAATCTGCCAGACGAGTGCGATCAATATGAATAACCAATGCCACGAGGAGTATTTGCGCACGAGTTTGAGCAGCAGTGGGAACAGCACATAGAACTCCATGATCACGATCAGGTAATAGAGGTGGTAGTACCCGGTGAGCAAGAGATGGAAGAAGTAGTGCAAGCCCGAGAGGCTGAACACTTTGACCCGAACGAACGAATAGAAGGGGAACGTGTTCGTGGTGACTAGCGACGTATAGAAAAAATAGATGACCGTCCACGCGAGGTACGGAACGCCCACCGACATGAATCGGCGCTTGAAATAGGAGCGGAGGTGGAAACTCCCAACGTCGCGATAACTGTACGTAAGCATGCAGGCCGACACGAAGAGAAAGGCGTCCCGAGAGAAACGCGTGAGCATGATGACGCCAACAACCGCCGAACTCGTCGCCAGTGGCGCGAAGAAAACGAGCGTGTGCGTGGAGATGACGGCCGCCTGTTTGACGGGTCGCATTGCGTCAATATGTTCGAGGCGCTTTCGAGTTCCTCGTAGTGGCGTGGATGTCGCGTCTCCCATCAGCCGCGTCGCTTTTCCAGCGACGCCTCGTATCCAATCGCGTCCGCGCGCGTCATGAGACCGGCAATGTATAGATCGTGCTCACCTGGTCGGTGACGAGCAATCTTTTGTGGATCTTCCCGGTGGCGTTCGAGGGCATCTTCTCAATGACGTTGATCGCGAGTGGTCGTCGGGTGCGCGAGAAGGAATTAACGAGCACGTCGTGAAGTTCCTTCGTCAAGATCGTGAGCTGCTCGAGTGACGTGGTTGACGTCACGCCACGAAGTTGAACGAAGAGATCAGGTACCTGACCGTAGACGTCATGCTCGCGAGCGACGACGGCAGCACTCAAGACGCCGTCGACCTTCATCGCCGCCTCCTCGAGTTCTCGAGGCATTATCTTCTCGCCTCCCCGGTTGATGACGTCATCGGTGCGCCCGACCAGGAACACGTAACCATCCTCATCGACGTATCCCAGGTCGCCGGTGCGGAGCCATTTTTCCTCGTCGAACCGGTCCTCATAGCCCATCGCCACGTAGTGGTCGATGACGGAGGGCCCCCTAATTTCCACTTGTCCAACGACGTGGTTGCCTACCGGCGTCAGCGACCTCTCCTGATCAAACGCGCCAATCCGCAGTTCAACACCTATTGGTCGGCCCACCGAACCAGACTTTCTGGGACCGTTGAGTGGACTGGCACAGATCTGACTCGCCGCTTCAGTCATCCCGTACGACTCGATGACGGCAATACCCGTGGCCTCTTCAAAACGGGCGAGTTGCGCGAGTGCGAGCGGCGCGGACGCTGATCGAATGAACCGAATTCCCCGTGGGATCGCTTCGTTGGGAGCGACGTCGGAAAGGCGCGCAATAATCGCGGGCACCGCATTGATCCACGTGACGTCGCATCGCTCAATCGTGGACCAGAAATTGGTGCGATGAAAACGATTGTCGAGGACGAGTGACGACCCACTGACGAGCGACGACAGGAGACCCACCACAATCGCATTGACGTGCCACAGTGGGAGCGGATTGAACCCACGATCCGACGGGGTGAGTCCGTTATGGCCCGCAACCAATCTTGCCGCCTCGAGCAACTGGTGAATCGAGAGCTCCATGACCTTGGGACTTCCCGTGGTTCCCGACGACGCAAGAATGAGGCCCCCCTGGGGGTCCGACGTTCTGATCAATGTATTCGTCCGTGGTGGCCAGGCTCCGAGCTCGCCAATGTCCAGCCACGAAACCTCAGCGCCCAATGGCGCGTTCCGATCTGCCGCGACGGTACGAAGCCCGAGGGTAGTTGCCTGTACGTCCGCCTGACGCGCGTCAACGTAGGTGATCGTGGGATCAAGAGGCGCGACCCACAGTCCCATCGACATCATGGTCAACAAGCACTGCGCTGAGGTGATTGGATCCGAGACGATGAGACCGAATCGATCGCCGCGAGACACTCCCCATGTTTGAAGGGCCGCACACAACGGCGACGCTTCAGCGTCCAATTCCTCATACGCCAGGGTTCGATCATCGCGGGCGGAAAGAAGATACGGCGACGTTGCCCTCGCACCTGACTGGCGCAAAATCAACGATCGGAGAGGGTTCTCTCCGAGCTCAAATATTCCCTCGGACACGAATACCCACTCAGTACATCATTCGAGAGTCCGCGTAGTGCTTGAACTCAAGAAGATTCGAGGAAGGATCGCAAACGACGAACGTACGGTGAACTTCGACCAGACCGTCGAAGCGAGTCGAGACATCGGCGTACATTGGCAGCTTTCGTTGCACGCACAACCGGTGGAGTGCGTCAAAATCGGCACCTTCTCGAAACGTCACGCCAAAGTGGCGCGGATACATGGGGATCTCTTCCATCGGGGTCGCGAGCGCGGGGGCCGGCGAAAGGTGGCACACGAGTTGGTCTCCAAAGAAGTCAAAGGTGACTCGATCGTCATAGCGCCGCGCCAGTTTGCAACCGAGCCCATCAACGTAGAAATCAACGGTCGACACCAAATCGAACGCGGGAATCGCCAAATGAAAAACGTCGCGACTCTCTCTCATTTTCGAGTGAAAGGACTCGCCACATCCACGGGCTCAAATTCGTGAAGGGTCTCACTGCGAAGTCCTAAGCGAATCGTCTCGAGGCCAATGACGTCGGTCGGTGCGATGTTGCCCAGATTGACGTTGGATCCGACGCGACGAACGAAATAGCTTTGTAATTCCATTGAAGGTGCTTCGAACAAGAGCGACGAAGTGTCGATGCCACTCGTCAGAATCTCCTCGACCAGGCCAAAACGCAGTTCGCCGTTGGGTCGACAAATGCCCCCGTGGCCACTCTCTCGAGTTTCGAGCGTCACCAGGGTGGCTCCCGCGGAAAGGTCGTCATTGATGTAGTTGATCCATTTATTTGGCGCCATGTTCTCCGACTTCATTTGATTCTTCGATCCCACCTCGGAGATCACGATGAAGTCGTTACTGAGTTCATTGACGTACTTAGATTTCTCGTCATCCGCGAGGTCGATGGTTCCGTTGGATACTTCCACGTGGGTGCAACCAAAGTGACGGCACATCTCGCGAAATTGATCGAAACGATCTTGCAAGATGTACTTCTCGAAGAGAGTTCCGCCGAAGTAAAAGTCGACGTTCGCACTCCGGAGCAACGAGATCTTCTCAGTGAGGCCGGGCGACACGACGGACGTTCCCCAACCGAACTTCACGAAATCGACGTAGTCGGACGAACAACCAATCAAATCAGCAAAATAGCGTGTTGGTACTCCAGTGTCGATCACCATGGTGACGCCCGTCGCGCGAGGCTTCGCACTTCGATCTGGGAGTTCGAGATCCGTGAGACGAAGTTCCATGCGCTTCCACCAATCTGCGGAGCGAAGGGTCGCTGACACTTCGTCAGCGCAAGGCTCGTTGCATTGAACCTAAAGGTGTTGCCATTGAAAGTGTCTAGAGATGACTTAGAAAAGGTTGTGAGTTTGATGACAACTGCGTGACAAAGTCTTGAGTCGACGCGGCACTAGGCAATATTGCCTACACATTTGATATGAATTCGTTCAGCGCAACGAGTCCGACCGTCCTCATCGGACAGATCGAAGTCGAATCAGCATCATATTGTTGGCGGTAACGCTGCAGCGATTGCCTGCGCAATGACTTCATAGCCCGCGTTATTCGGGTGATCATCTGGACCGTACGGGTAGCCCGTGCAAAACCAACTCCACGTGCACGCTTCGGCGACGTTCGTCGGCACGAGACCAACTCCCTTCAAGAGCGTCGGCGACTCGTTGTCCATTTTGTAGGCGCCTGGCACGTTCGCAATCGGAATGCCGGCTTTGGTATACACGGTATTTAGAACTGCATTCAATTGCGTGATCACTTGAAGCGACTCGCTCGCGTCCAATTTTCCATCAGAACCCTTGAGATAGCGCCCCAGATATGGATCGCTGTACTCGAGTCCAACAAAATCGACCTGCGAGCCCGCCGATTTTCGAAGGTCGTCAAGCACCAACGGTAGATCTTTACGGACGAGATTGATGCCTTGCGCTGCACACGTCTCGTTGACCAACGTCGGCAGGAGACACTCTCGCACGTTATTGAAACCGAGATCAATCGTGACGAGACCAGGCTGGTCGGCGTTCTCGCTGAGAAATGTGGTGGCTCGAAGAAGCTGACGCTCAGGCAATGTGTAGCACGCGTCGCCACTACTCAACATTGATTGAATCGTCTCACCAGGGCAACCCACTTCGACGAGATCAAGCGACACACCTTTCGTCGCTTCAATGTTGACGAGATCGTTGGAGTAGCCAGTGTCGGTCCGACGCCCGTTGTGTTTCACAACACCGTCAGGCTGCATGCCCAGTGATGCGGAGGCGCCAATGTCGAGGTAGAAGCCACTTGCAGTGCTCGCCGCCGCGGCGTCAGACGTGGCATCAGATTGAAACACTATGAGACTCCCGACCGACGTAGCGACGAGAGAAACCGAGACAATGGCGTAGAGCAGCGTCTTTCGTCGAAGTGGCATGCGTAGTCTCAAGTTCTTAGACGGCTGAGGAACGACAGCGTCCTTCTTGCACCTTATAGACCTTACGTCCGACTTTCCTCTCAAGCGATTGCAGCGGAACGTCGAACAATCACGAGTCGATTATTGGATGAATTAGGGCGTGCAAAGTTAACGACATCGCGCAACAATCACCGCAGATCGAAAGGCGAGCACTCGTCTCGTCGATTATCACCATCGTCCATGAACGCGGTCTTATTCGACGACGAAATATATGGCACAGTCAGGGACCGTAGGCTTTCGCTTAATCGTCTGCAGCAGCTGCCGCGACGAGATCGTCAAAAGCCACATGACTCGATACTTACGGCGAACTATGCGCGCCGCATCGATGGCTGCGGCACCTTCAATCAATTCACCATGACCCTGGAAAGTCGATGCGCCCGGCAACGTGCGCCCGCGAATGTTGCAAGGAGTCACCACGACGCGCTGATCGTGAGACAGGCGCTTGGCCTTCCATGAGCCAAGGTCCGTCGTGAACACGTATCCATCTCGAAACGGCGCCACCCACGTCGGGGTCGACACCAGGGTCCCGTCCCGACGATACGTGCCAAAGGAGATGTACTTCGCTCGATCCAATTCGTTCATGCGCGCCCCTCTAATGTTGTGGACCTCAGTGCCCCCGGTAGGATTCGAACCTACGCTCACGGTTTAGGAAACCGATGCTCTATCCCCTGAGCTACGGGAGCTAATTGGGTTTTCATGATCACGTCTTCGAACTTGTGCATCTCAGCACCACAATCATTTAACGCCTTACATCGTTTACTCTCCATTCACCACCATTCAAACACGAGACGAGTCACGGAAACGAAATTGGCATTCAATTGGACAAATTCAAGGTGAGTTCGACACTTCTTCCCCTACACAGTCGACCTCGCTCAAATCCGTGATCTGAAACCACCTATTTCTTGCTCCAGTGCGCCTACGACCTACCCAATTCCACAAGGAACTATGTCCCAATCTTCACCGCTGTCGACTGGCAGGTCGTAATAATTCGTCCGATACCGCTCGCCACTCTAACCAGTCGGCAGCGGCGCTCCACATGACCGACACGAATCGCCCACCCACTTGGGTCTTACCGACGCACGGCGTCTGCTATCACGCTTGACCAATCGGTAGGAACGAGGTTCAAAACTTTTCGTGTGTCATCGTCATTGATCACGAATGGACTCTCGAACTGGTAAAGAACCTTCGGTAGTTCACGTGCCTGGGGGTTCAGCACACCAACCGCACGAAGTAAAGGCGTGGGAAGTTTTCGAAGCTTTGGTTCCTTCGCGCCCGCTGCTTTCGCCATATCTGAAAATACCTCTCGCATTGTTTTCGGCGGGTTTGTGACAGCATGCCATGCGTGGCCCCACGCCGCAGAGTTCGTCGCGGCTGCCACCAACGTTCTTCCTACGTCACCCGTGAACGTCCACGAGTGGTCCATGTCGGGATTGCCATAGACGGCAACTGGTCGTCCGGCAAGTAGCGACTTCTTTCCTCGCTCGAAAATGGATTGTGATCCGTTTCCGATGAAGTCAGACGCACGAACTTCGGTTGCGCGGATCTTGCCTTGCTCATGGGCCGCCAGGGCGTCACGCCACATCGTGGCTCGAACTTTCGCTTTTGGAAGCGACGACGTGAGCGAATGCGACGTCGTCATAGGTTCGTTGATCGCACCGTATGCGTAGAGATTGCTCAGGGTCGTGAGCACGGCTCCACTTCGACGCGCCGATTCAAGAAGTGCGGCCGCCACGGGCGGCCAATCAGTGAGCCAGCGGTGATAAAGAGGATTGACACAGTTGAAGATCGCTGCGGCACCCTTGCACGTATTCGCCAAGAAGTCAGCGCTCGATGCGTCACCTTGCGCGACATGTACCCCCGGAATGTTCGCACCCGAGCCAGATCGACTCACGAGCACGATTTCATCGCCGGTATCTCTTTGCTGAAGAGCACCAATCACGGCTTGCCCGGTCGCGCCTGCACCTACTATTACAAACTTTTCCATCCACGATCTCCGTTGACTAGAAAGGAAAATATAGTGTCACAGACATCGATTGCGCCGATGCAACACGAAGCAACAACGCGAAAAACTCCTATGACACCAGCCATCCGCAAGCAGGACCAGATTCTCGGCGATACCACGACGAACGTTGGTCGCCAAAGCACCCAAGATCACGCGGGCGCACTTCGAGGGCCAACGCCCATTCGAGTGGGCCGCACGTTCTGGCTCGTCATGAGTGCGATTATCGCGGTGGTCGTCGCGGCTGCCCTGGTGGTCGCGATCGTCGCCGCCACGACGGACAACGCGCGAATCACACGAATGAAGGACCACGGAATACCCGTGACGATCACGGTGGCATCGTGCATCGGAAATCTGAGCGGAAGCGGTACCAACATTGCGAGTTATTCATGCGTTGGTGATTACAACGTACGAGGCAGCAAGTATCAGCAACTCGTCGCCGGAATGACGACGTATTACGCCCCGGGGACGAAGGTGCAAGGAGTGGTCGACCCGGCCAAGCACAGCACCGTCGAACTTTCCTCTGCACTTCGTGCATCGAGCGCATCGGCGAAGGCGTACCTCACCTCGGGAATATTGCTGTTCGTACTCATAGTGTTGGCGCTGGGCTTCGTGATGGTGGCTCGTCGGAGAAAGTCTTCGATCGGCAGCATGTAACGCAATTCACCGCTGTGTCACCGCGGTCAGTCTCGGCATGCACCGAGAATGACCGCAAACGACGTGACGTGGCGGCGTCATCGAGTGTGCGACATCGCCGGGTTTGGGGCGTCATCAATCGTTGGCATGAGATAACCAAAGAACGCGGTGCTCGCTCCTAAGAACATGATTACCATGCCGATGAGGCGCAGCGAATGGGCGTAGCAAAGCAGCCCACCAACTCCACCAATGGCGAGGCCGACCAGTCCCACGACCGAGGCGACGCGCTCGATGTGTCCTTGGCGCCATGCCAAGCCGAGAATGATGAGTCCAGCGAAACCGAGCACGGAACCAACAGCGCCGTGCACCAATGTGATCGCCTCTCCCTGGGTGACGACGAATCCGTTTGGTCGATCGAAGGAGACCGACAACATCTCACCAAAGCCAAGCAACATCTCGATGAGCGTGAGGAACATCATCGCCGTCCACGCACGGCGACTCACCTCGGGTAATTCGGACGCGTGAGTGGATGTCGAAGCTTCGAATCGGCGGCCAACATTCGCCTGCGCCGGCGAACCTGACGATATGAGCACCGGACCTATCGACGCCACGTGCACCAAGACGTTGTAGGTGACGAGCGCAATCACGAAGTGCATCGCCACCAAAATGCCCACCGCCGATGACGACTCGCCCTTCATCAGCAACCACGCGTCGGGCGCGAGCAACACGACTGAAACGACGACGGCGAGGCGAAGGAACAACCATCGTGGTGCCTGGGAGATTCGGGTGGTTACGTACCACGCAGCGCACGCGGCGACCACGCCAACGATGGTCAACGTCCCGTAATCAACGAAACGAAAGTGGGCGTAGTGACGAAGTGGCGCGATCTGCGTACCAAGTCTCGCGAGTGCCCAATTCGCCCCCAGGGACACTACGACCGCGAGCAGGGATGCAATCAGGACTCGGCACCACGAAGGTGGCGCGTCATTGGGTGAATTGGTGAGTCCGGCACCGTCGATGATCCGACGCAACACTGACGCGTGCTGGTGCACAACCAAGGACCTTCCACTCGACGCAGACTTCTCATCACCTTATAGGTCGTG
Organism: Candidatus Saccharibacteria bacterium CG_4_10_14_0_2_um_filter_52_9; assembly: GCA_903970515.1. Taxonomy (GTDB): domain Bacteria; phylum Actinomycetota; class Acidimicrobiia; order Acidimicrobiales; family RAAP-2; genus RAAP-2. The sequence continues at coordinate 85,050 of CAJCJA010000022.1, read as the reverse complement.
TCGTCTACGCCCCTGACGCCGACACCGCGCCTTACTTAGTTGCTCAGTCGTCGTGCGCTCGCACGAACTCATCGACGACCGAGAGAAATCGCTCTTTCTCCTCGATGAAAGGCATATGACTTGACGCCTCGAAAATCTCCCAGCGAACGTCGTCGATGCGGTCATAGAAAGGTTGTACCGTCGCCGGCGTGGCTTCGTCAAAACGTCCCGAGATGAGCAGCGTCGGCACGTTGATGGAAGCCGCTCGCTCGATGATCGACCAATGACGCAAGGTCCCGACGCAGAAGAATTCGTTCGGTCCGTTCATGACGTTATAGACCGTCGAGTCCTGGTGCATGAACTCCATCGTGCGCAGCAGCTCTGGCGGATTCGGGACCGCTCGACACACGTGTTCGTCGTAGTAGACCTGCGTGGCTTCAAGGTACGCAGGGTCACTCGTCGTGCCATTGGCTTCGTGAAGATCGAGGAGTTCGGCGACGCGTGGATCCATCTTCGAACGAAGGATCTTCGCTTCGCTCGACCAGAGTTCCATTGACGCCGGAGAATTGCTGAGAATCAGGGACTTCAAACCTGCGGGTTGACGCACGGCGTGTTCGGCCCCAAGCATGCCGCCCCACGATTGACCAAGCAGGTGATAGTGCTGCGCGATGCCGAGGTGCTCGAGCAGATTGTCCAGTTCCGCGAGGAACAACTCGACAGTCCAAAAGTCGGCGCCTTTTTCCGGAAGTCGAGTCGATCGTCCAGCGCCGAGCTGGTCGTAATGAACGACTGCGCGACCACGCGACGACAATTCGGCGATGTTGTCCAGGTAGTCGTGCGTGCAACCGGGGCCCCCGTGCACCACCACCAACGGGGGGCGAAGCGAAGCGAGGTCACCACGAACGCGGTACCACGTCTTGTATGCACCAAAAGCGACGAAGTTCCCTTCGGGTTCGACGCTTGACATCTGCCGAGTCTAGAACGCGCGTACAGAAGGAAGTCGCAGCGAATTCTTAGCGTCACCTCAGACAATCTTCGACGTTTCTTAGACGACAGCGTGCATGATGACTCCACTCAAGTCGAAAGGAACGATCGTTAACGCACTACGCCGAGGCATTCACAATGCTTATCGAAACTCCATGCGAACCGTGGACGTCGTCGTCATCGTGGCGCTCGCCATTGCGTTGTCGATCTCGATGCTGATCGCTAAGGACGCCAGCAAGGCCGACCGCCGACCCGCAAAGCTCTCGGATGGCGAACAGCAGCGAGTCGCCATCGCGCGCGCTTTCGCCGCGCAGCCACAGCTCATCCTCGCAGACGAGCCCACCGGAAGCCTCGACAAAGCGACGGGCCGGAAAATCGTCGAACTGCTGCGAGAAGTTGCCAAGACCCAAAAGGCGTCTCGAGATCGACGATGTCATCTTGAAAGAGATCGCGTCACACAAAGGGGAATTTTGGTCTGGGGTAGCCTCGTTACTCCATGGCACTCTCGATCGGCATCGTCGGACTTCCCAACGTCGGCAAGTCGACACTGTTCAACGCCCTCACGAACAATCACGTCCTCGCGGCGAACTATCCCTTCGCGACGATCGAACCCAACGTCGGCGTCGTCGCCGTGCCCGATCCGCGACTCGACGTCCTCGCGGGACTCTTTCATTCTGAGCGCATCATGCCCGCGTCGGTCACCTTCGTCGACATCGCCGGCATCGTGCGCGGCGCCTCCGAGGGTGAAGGCTTGGGCAATCAGTTCTTGGCCGCCATTCGAGAGTCGAACGCCATCTGCGAAGTCGTACGGGTCTTCCATGACGACGACGTGGTGCACGTTGACGGCACAATCGATCCCGCGAGCGACGTCGCGACCATCGAGACCGAGTTGATCCTGGCGGACCTACAAACGGTCGACAAAGCTGCAGCGCGCCTGGAGCGCGAAGCGAAACGAGGCGGCGACGCCGCGACCAAGTTGAACGAGCTCAAGAAGGCGCAGTCTTCGCTCAATGAAGGCCGAGTGATCTCCAGTGTGGGAAAGGAACTCGACCGCGACGCGCTCGCCGATCTGCACCTCTTGACGGATAAGCCTTTCATCTACGTCTTCAACGTGGATGAAACAACGCTGGGTGACCAGCCGAGCATCGACGAGTTGCGCGCTTCGGTGGCGCCCGCTCCCAGCGTGGTGCTGTGCGCCAAGGTGGAAGCCGAGCTTGCCGACCTCGATCCCGGTGAAGCCCTGGAGCTCCTGCGTTCGTTCGGTCAACAAGAGTCAGGCTTGTCGCAGCTCTCCCGGGTGGGTTTCGCCACGCTCGGGCTCCAGACATTCCTCACCGCGGGCCCCAAGGAGGCGCGGGCTTGGACGATTCGCCAGGGGGCCACGGCACCAGAAGCCGCGGGTGAGATCCACACTGATTTTCAAAAGCACTTCATCAAGGCAGAAGTGGTCGCCTTCGACGACCTCGTGGCCGCCGGGTCGATGGTCGCGGTGCGCGCGGCCGGCAAGGCTCGCGTCGAAGGAAAGGATTACGTCATGCGAGATGGTGACGTGGTTGAGTTTCGCGTGAACGCCTAGCGCACTACGATGCGTGTAGGCGGCAACGACAGAGGTCGACGCCTGGAAACTACCTCAAAAAATTAGGAGCATGATGACCTCTGCCACTTTTGATTTCAAAGTTGCTGACCTTTCTCTCGCCGACTTCGGCCGCGCGGAGATCACCCTCGCCGAGCACGAGATGCCCGGACTCTTGGCCATGCGCCTGGAGTTCGGCGCGAGCAAGCCACTTAGGGGTGCGCGAATCGCGGGCTCGTTGCACATGACCATTCAGACTGCCGTGCTCATCGAGACACTCGTCGATTTAGGCGCCGACGTGCGTTGGGTGAGTTGCAACATCTTCTCGACCCAGGACCACGCTGCGGCGGCCGTCGTGGTGGGACCGAACGGGACCCCCGAACACCCCACGGGAGTGCCGGTGTTCGCGTGGAAGGGCGAGTCACTCGAAGAGTACTGGTGGTGCACCGAACAACTTCTTCGTTGGCCCGGCCACGACGGCCCCACGATGATCCTCGACGACGGTGGCGACGCGACATTGCTGGTGCACAAGGGCCTGGAATTCGAGCGAGCTGGATTCGTGCCCGCGCCCGAGACGGCGGACTCCGAAGAGTATCGGGTCATCCTCGCCCTCTTACATAAAATCGTCAGCAGTGGCGAGAAGTTGTTCGAGCCAATGGCAAAGTCGATTATCGGTGTCTCCGAAGAGACGACGACCGGCGTGCACCGACTCTACGAAATGGAGCGCGACGGTACGTTGCTCTTCCCCGCGATCAACGTGAACGACGCGGTCACCAAATCCAAGTTCGACAACAAGTACGGCGTTCGCCACTCGTTGATCGACGGCATCAACCGCGCGACCGACACCTTGATCGGTGGCAAGGTCGCGGTCGTCTGCGGTTACGGCGACGTGGGTAAGGGTTCGGCCGAATCGCTCCAGGGTCAAGGCGCGCGCGTCATCATCACCGAGATCGACCCCATCTGTGCGCTCCAGGCGGCGATGGACGGATTCCAAGTCACCACCCTCGAAGACGCACTTCCCTACGCCGACATCATCATTACGGCGACCGGTAACAAGGACATCGTGACAGTCGCGCACATGCAGATGATGAAGCACCAGGCGATTCTTGGCAACATCGGTCACTTCGACAACGAGATCGACATGGCGGGACTCACCGCGTTGCCGGGCGTCAAGCGAGAGACGATCAAGCCCCAAGTCGACAAGTGGATCTTGCCGAGCGGTCGCGCCATCATCGTGCTCTCCGAAGGGCGCCTGCTCAACCTCGGCAACGCGACCGGTCACCCGAGTTTCGTAATGAGCAACTCGTTCACGAACCAGACCATGGCCCAAATGGAACTCTTCTCCGGCGCCGCCAACTACGAGAAGAAGGTCTACGTATTACCCAAGCACCTCGACGAGAAGGTCGCTCGTTTGCACCTCGACGCCCTCGGCGTGAAGCTCACGACGCTATCGAAGGCGCAAGCGGCCTACATCGGCGTCTCGGTCGACGGACCCTACAAGCCCGACACCTATCGCTATTAGAGAGGTCGCCACGACGAAGGCGCCGTTTCTTTGACAGTATGAAGTGAGCCTCGCGAGGGACTCGGCGTGCGAAAGGAACTTCATGGCAGATCGTGCGGATGGAGCGACGGTGCTCGACGCCATTGGCTCGACGCCCCTCATCGAGGTCGACGGCTTGTGGTTGAAACTCGAGTATCTCAACCCGTCAGGCTCAATCAAGGCTCGCATGGCGCGTTACATCATCGAGCGCGCCGAGCGAGAGGGCTTGTTGCAACCGGGTGACACTATCGTCGAAGCCTCGAGCGGCAACACCGGCAACGCCATGAGCATGGTGGCGGCCGTCAAGGGCTACAAGATGCTCGTCGTGATGCCCGTCGGCCTCAGCCCTGAGCGAGCCGCGATCTCGACCGCGTTCGGTGCCCAGCTCGTCAACGTCGGTGATTTCCACGTCAATGAGGCGCTGGCCCTGGCGTCCGAGCTCGGCGCTCGACCAGGTCACTTCGCGCCGCACCAATTTGAATCCGAATGGAACGTCGAGGAGAACCGCACGTGGCTGGGACCCGAGATACTCCAACAAATGGGAGGCCGTCTTCCCGACGCCTTCGTCATGGGTGTGGGCACCGGTGGCACACTGATTGGCGTCGGCCAGGCGTTTCGAGCGCTGAACCCGGAGGTTCTGGTCGTGGGGCTCGAACCAAGCGAGTCGTGCACTATTCAATGTGGTGACACGGGACTACACCGCATCGAGGGAATCGCCGACGGCTTCGTGCCTGCGATCTATCAGCGCCACCGCGACATCGTCGACCACGTCGTCGCCGTGCACAGCGACGACGCGATTGCTGAGATGCGCCGACTCGCCAAAGAACACGGCCTACTCGTCGGGCCGAGCACGGGTGCCAACGTCGTCGCCGCTCGGCGTCTCATGCACGAGCGACCCGACTTGCACAACGTCGTGACGATCTGCTGCGACGAAGGCGAGAAGTACCTCAGCGAGTACTTCATCCCCGAGGTGCGTGCCGTCGAAGCGTCGTCCTTTCGATCCTCCCCCTCACCGCAGTGATTTTTGTCGTCACGCCTACAACGGCGTCACGTACGCGCCGTTGATCCCGCCGTCCACGAGGAACGTCGAGGCGGTGATGAACGACGAGTCATCACTCGCGAGAAACAGCACCGCGCTCGCAATCTCTTCGGGCTCGGCGAAGCGTCCCATGGGCACGTGCACGAGACGACGCGCGGCGCGTTCGGGGTCCTTCGCGAAGAGTTCCTGGAGGAGAGGCGTGTTCACGGGTCCCGGGCACAGCGCGTTCACGCGGATTCCTTCTCTGGCGAACTGGACACCGAGTTCTCGGCTCATCGACAGCACGCCGCCCTTTGACGCGGTGTAGGAAACCTGGGAGGTCGCCGAGCCCATCACGGCGACGAAGGACGCCGTATTAATGATCGAACCGCCGCCACGACGCTGCAGGTGAGGGATGCCGTAGCGACAGCACAGGTACACCGACGTCAGATTCACCTCTTGGACCCGGCGCCAGGCGTCGAGGCCGGTCGTGAGGATCGAATCGTCGTCCGCGGGTGAGATGCCCGCGTTGTTGAAGAGGATGTCGATACCTCCGTAGACGTCGACGGTGGTCGCGTACAACGATTCGACGCTCTGCTCATTTGCGACATCGACGTGGACGTAGGTTCCCCCGATCTCGGTCGCGAACGCGTTGCCCGCGTCGTGCGCCACGTCCGCGACGACCACCTTGGCCCCCTCGCTCGCAAATCGCAACGCGGTAGCGCGCCCGATGCCACTCGCGGCGCCCGTGATGACCGCGACCTTGTTCTCTAGACGACCCATCATTCCTCCGTTGATAGAAATACGTTCTTCTCTTCGCTGAATCCCAGTAACGCGTCGGGACCCAACTCGCGGCCAATCCCCGATTTCTTGAATCCACCGAACGGCGTCGAGTACCGGACCGAAGAATTGGAGTTGACCGATAAAGCGCCCGTTTCAACGCCCCGAGCGACGCGCAGGGCTTTGCCGAGGTCGCGAGTCCATATCGAACCCGACAGACCATAGGGCGTGTCGTTGGCGATGCGCAGTGCGTCGGCCTCGTCGCTGAAGCGCACGACCGACACGACGGGCCCGAAGATCTCGTCGCGGAACGCTCGACTCGACTGATCGGGTGTCTCGAGCACCGTGGGAGCGAACCAATACCCAGGGCCCACGGGGGCGCTGCCGCGAAAGGCCACATTGGATTCTTCGACGTAGGACGCGACACTGTCGCGTTGGGCGCTGGTGATGAGTGGTCCCATCTCGCTGTCCTCCCTGGACGGATCGAGCACCTTCACGCCCTTGACGGCGACTTCGAAGAGTTCCATGAATTTGTCGTACGCGCTGTCCTCGACGAGGATTCTCGAACGCGCACAGCAGTCTTGTCCCGCATTGTCGAACACCGCGTAGGGTGCCGTCGCGGCGGCTTTTTCGAGGTCCGCGTCGGCAAAGATGATGTTCGCGCTCTTTCCACCGAGCTCGAGCGTGACGCGCTTGACCTGTTCGGCGCATCCCGCCATGATCTTTCGCCCCACTTCGTTGGAGCCCGTGAAACAGACCTTGCGCACGGCGTCGTTGGTCACGAGTCGATACCCCACCGACGCTCCGTCACCGTTGATCACCTGGAACACCCCTTCGGGTATGCCCGCCTCGAGGGCGAGTTCGCCGAGTCGTATCGCCGTGAGCGGGGTGAGCGCGGCCGGCTTCAACACGACCGTGTTGCCCGCCGCGAGGGCCGGACCCAGTCCCCACCCGGCGATCGGCATGGGGAAGTTCCACGGCACGATGATGCCTACGACGCCGAGCGGCTCGTAGAACGTGACGTCGACGCCCCCGGCGACGGGAATCTGACGGCCCGAGTGTCGCTCGGGTGCTCCCGAGTAGTACGCGAGCACGTCGCGCACGTTGCCCGCTTCCCAGCGTGCGTTACCAATCGTGTGACCAGAATTGGCGACTTCGAGCCGCGCGAGTTCCTCGATATGCGAATCCACCACTTCGGCGAAACGTCGTAACAACCGAGCGCGATCAGCGGGGGTGACGGCACGCCACGCGGGTGCACTCGTCTGCGCTCGCGCGATCGCCTCGTCGGTTTGTTCCACGTCGAGCAACTCGACCCACGCGATTTCTTCCTCAGTCGAAGGGTTGATGATCGAGACCGTGCTCATAGTCGTTCGAATCCTCGGTAACGTTCCCAGTCCGTCACCGCGGCATTGAAGGCGTCGACCTCCACGCGCGCTGCACGAACATAATGATCGACGACCTCGTCGCCAAAGGCGTCACGCGCGACGTCGCTCTGGTCGAAGAGCGTCAATGCCTGCGCGAGCGTGGTGGGGACCCTCGGTGCGTCCGCGACGTACGCGTTACCGGTGAACGCCGGGGCCAGAGGCAATGATTCTTCGACGCCACGCAGTCCGGCAGCGACGAGTGCCGACACGGCGAGATATTGATTGACGTCGCCACCTGGAATACGGCACTCCACGCGAATCGACGAACCGTGTCCGACCACGCGAAACGCGCATGTTCGATTGTCAATCCCCCACAGCATCGCCGTGGGAGCGAAGGAGCCTTCGACGAAGCGTTTGTAACTATTGATGTTGGGCGCGAGGAACAACGACAGTTCACGCGCGTACTTGATCTGGCCCGCGAGGAAATGCTGAAAGGTCGGTGAGAACCCGTGCTCCTCGTCGCCCGCGAAGACCGGCTTGTCGTTCTCGTCGCGAAGCGACAAATGGATGTGACAGGAGTTTCCTTCGCGCGCGTCGTACTTCGCCATGAACGTCACGCAGACGCCCTCTTGCGCGGCGATCTCCTTGACACCGAGTTTGAAGAGCCCATGTTCGTCGCACTTATCGACCAGGGTGCTGTATTTGAAGGCAATCTCGTGTTGGCCAAAATTACACTCACCCTTGACTGATTCGACGAACATCCCCGCGTTGGTCATCGCGCGACGCATCCGACCCAACAGCGGTTCGATGCGCGAGGTGCCCTGGAGTGAGTAATCCACGTTGTACTGATTCGCGGGCACCATGTGGCGATACCCGTCGCTCCACGCCTGCTCATAGGTGTTGTTGAACACGATGAATTCCAATTCGGTTCCCGTGAGACCAGTCCAACCTCGTTCGCTCAAACGTGAGACCTGTTGTTGGAGAATCTGACGGGGCGACGGGGCGACGGGCTCACCCGACACCGTTTCGACGTCGGCGAAAACAATGACCGACTTCTCGTGCCAGGAAACGCGTCGAATCGTCGTGAAGTCGGGGCGAAACGCAACGTCACCGTAGCCTCGTTCCCACGACGTCAGCTCGAAGCCGTCCACGGTCGCCATATCGACGTCTGACGCCAGAAGATAGCTGCAACCCTCGATGACACTTGCGCCAATGTCGTCAACGAAGAAGTTCGCGTCGAGTCGTTTTCCTTGGAGGCGTCCCTGCATGTCGGTGATCGCCACGATTACCGTATCGACAGAACCATCACGGATCTCGGAGAGAAGTTGTTCGTAATTCAGACGAGCACTCGTGGTTGGCATCCGTCCGCTCCTTCATCGCTAGTCCATTCGATAGTAACTACCGCGCTTCAACTTATCGAAATCCGCCTGAGCCCACGTATCGCGTGAGGCAACCAAGGTGTAGTGACGATTCGCCAGCGCCGAATGATTCGATCGGCGACGTCGCACCATGCACATGGTCGTCGAAACACGCCGGAAATAGACGCCACGAGAATGCTGGCGACAATTGACACGATTGGACCGAGCGTCAAGACTGTTCAAAATTCATTGAGAGTTGGTGAGGATGCCTGGACGTCTCAACGGCAAAGTGTGCGTGGTCACAGGAGCTGGCTCGGGCATTGGTCGGGCCACCGCTCTGCGCTTCGCCGAAGAGGGCGCGAGGGTGTTGTGCGCCGACATCAATGTGGTGAGCGCCGAAGGGACCGCCCAACTAGCCACGATGGCGGGTGGCGTCGCCAAATCTCGCGAGGTCGACGTCAGTGATTCGACCGCGGTCGACGCAATGATCGAGGACGCCGTGAGTACCTTCGGTTCACTCGACGTGTTGGTCAACAACGCGGGCGTGAACATACCCGGCGTCCTGCACGAAGTGAGCGACGACGTGATTGAGCGGACCCTCGCCGTCAACGTGAAGGGGCAGATCTACGGCTGTCGTGCCGCCATCCCGCACATGCTGGCGTCGGGCCAGGGTTCGATCATCAACGTCTCGAGTGTGAACGGGATCGTTTCCGAACCGTTCCTCGCCATTTATTCCGCGTCCAAGGGTGCCTCTGTGATGTTGACCAAGGGGGTGGCACTCGATTACGCCAAACAGGGAATCCGCTGCAACGTCGTATGCCCCGGGTGGGTGGACACGCCCATCAACTACGCCCACGCCGAAATGCTCGGTGGACTCGAGCACGTGTACGCCACGATTGATTCGTTCCAGCCAATCGGGCGACCCGGTGAGCCGAGTGAAATAGCGAACGTCATATTGTTCCTCGCGTCCGATGAGGCGAGTTTCATGACCGGCAGCGTGGTCGCCGTCGACGGAGGGATGACTTCTCAATGACGATCGACGATGGCGCGGGCGCAGGATTCGGCGCAAGCAACCGCTTCATGCCCTCGCGCACGTCGCACTAGGAGTTTTGCTATCGGTAGCCCGCGAAGATGTCGGTCACGACTCCCACGTCGTTGGGATTGGTGACGCGACGAAACCACTCCGTGCCCATCACTTCTTTGAATTGCGCACGGTCCATCTTCAAGAAGAAACTCTCCGCCATCTGTGAGGCGTGTGCGGCGAGCGCGTCGTACTTCGCGTCGGTGGCACTGCTCACGTCGATGATCGCGCTAATCAGCTCATCGGGGGTTCCTAGGTCGATCTCGGGCTCGTCCGACGCTGCTTGCTCGGGCTCGACGATGCCCTTCGCGGCGTTCGCCGCCTTCTGCTCGCGCTCTTGTTGTTCGAAACGTTCGCGCCATTGACCCATCACGGAATTGGGGATCGCGTTGTAATACAACGTTGGTTCGTACTCCAGCATTTCGAGCGCCGCCAGAGTGACGCGGTTCGCCTGGATGTGGTCGGGGTGCCCGTAGAAGCCAATTTCGTTGTAGGTCACGATGACTTGGGGACGTTCCTCTTCGAGGATTGACGCAAGGCGCGCCGCCGCGACGTCGACCGGCGTCGCCCAAAAACAGTCGGGATCTTCGTTTTGCGGCCAGCCCATCATTCCCGAGTCGCGGTACCCGAGTCGGATGAGTCGGTCGATCCCAAGGATCTCGACGGCGTGGTCCAATTCCTTGGCTCGCACTTTGGCGACCTCGTCGCCGTCGTGATGGTCCGAATTGGGTTTCGCCCCGTCGAGCGCGTCGCCGCACTCGCCGTTGGTGCACGTCACGAGCACCGTGCGAACACCTTGGTCAGCGAGGACCCGATAGAGACCCCCGGTGGAGCTCGCCTCGTCGTCGGGGTGCGCGTGCACTGCGAGAAACGTCAGTTGCTCCATCTACAGTCCTCCAAAAAGATCGTGTTCGTCGCCCGTAGCGCGCGTGCGACTCCATGCTCGTTGGTAGTACTCGGTACCAAACAACATGGAGAAGAGCTCCGGCCCCATCGTCACGAGATCCGCATTGTCGACTTGCGACGCGTGCATCGCGATCGTCTCTTGTTTTTCTTTCGCGTACGAGGAAACGTCCATGACACAGGCTACGAGTTCGTCGGGGGTTCCAGGCACGGCGTCGTGTACCCACGCCGGCAGGTAGACCCCGTCGTGCGTCGCATTGTTCGTGAAGGTCGCCAAGACGCCCTGGGGAACAACGGGGTAATAGAGGCGCTGCGCGCTCGTGCTCATCTCGATGGCTCGGCGGGTGACGCGATTGGCCGTGATGTGATCGGGGTGACCATAAAAGCCGTTTTCATCGTAGGTGACGACGACCGTCGCGTGAACTTCGTCGATGATGTCGGCGAGCACGCTCGCGACCGCGTCAACGTCGGCGTTCATGAATGAGTTCTCCTCACCATTCTGGCTCCAGCCCACCATGCCCGAGTCGTCGTAGCCCAAGGCAATGACACGGTGAAAACCCGCGTGCCGAGCGGCTCGCTGGAGTTCTGCCGATCTCGTCGCGATGGTCTGTTCTTCGTCGTGTTTCGGATGCGAACCGGGATGGCCGTTCGCGTCGAGCCCCAGGCGACCGTTCGTACAGGTAATGAGCACGACCCGATGTCCCAGGGCGCGGTAGTGCAACGAGATGCCCGCCGTGAACAGGGCTTCGTCGTCGGGATGCGCGTGCACGCACAGCAGAGTTGGCCGCATTGTCATTCGAAGAGATTAGGAGGTGGCTAGCTGGATCACGCGAACCAAGAGCAACACACCGGCGATCAGTAAATAGCCGTTCTGGCAACGCATAAGTATCGTGCGCGCCCTGGAGCGCACCATGGGCTCGAGCAAACTGAGCCGCGGCGTACGCCAGTCACGCTTGTCGATGTCGTAGGTGCGAGGTGGCTCGACGCGGCGAAGTCCAATGGGTAGACCCACGACGACGCCAAGGCCCGCGAGCGAACCGAGCACCTCGAGTAACTCCAGGACGTTGACGGAACTGAAGAGCGTCGAGATCATCAACGTGAACGACAAGACGACGAGTGCGACAATGATGATGATCGCGACCACGTTCAGCCACTTGCTGTTGACCCACGGTCCCATCACCTCGCGGTCGTTACACAACAACAGGACGATGATCGTCGTACTCGGCAGCATCAAGCCACAGATGGCTTGCACGGCGAGCGTGATGAGCCCTAGGGGCGCGCGAGGGATGAGGGCGACGGTGCCGGCAAGAACGAGAAGTCCGGCGAAGCCGCCGTAGAAGGCCTTCGCCTCGAAGAAGCGAGCGTTCAGACCCTTGTGCGTGTTGGAAAGGTCCCCAATGGCGTACGAACTCGCGAGCGTCACTGCTGCGGCACCAATGACCGAGGCGTTCAACAAGAGGACGGCGAAGAGTCCACCCGCACCGTGACCGAAGTGATGCCCGAGACCCCGGGCGACCCCCAACGCGTTCGTGTACGCGTTGGTGCCTCCGCGCGAAGAAAGCCCGACCGCACTGATGGCGACGAGCGCGCCCGCGCTGATCACGACGATGAAGGAACCGAGAATCGTGTCGACGCGCTCGTAATTGAGCCAGCGCGGGGTGATCTTCTTGTCGACGATGTTCGACTCTTGGAAGAACAGTTGCCACGGTGCGATGGTCGTGCCGATGATCGAGATGATCAGCAGCACCGAGCTCGAGGTCGCGCCACCGCGAATGCCGGGGATCAACGCGTGGTGCACGACGGACGTGAAACGAGGCTTGGCAATGATGAGCAGCGGCACGACGAAAAGATTGATTGCGACGAACAGCATCATGAACCGTTCCCAACGACGAAATGACCCCGTCGCAGTGACGCAGAACAACAAGATCACCGCCACGGGCACCGAGTAGTACTGCGAGACCCCGAAGTACTCCATTGACAACGAGACGCCGATGAATTCGGTGATGATGATCAGAAAGTTCAAGAACAAGATCGAGAAGATCGAGAGATTGCCCCAGTACTTTCCAAAGCGCTCGCGGATGAGCCGACCGTGCCCTACGCCCGTCACGGCCCCAAGACGAGCGACCATCTCTTGGATGATGATGAGTACGGGGATGAGCAGCGGCAACGTCCAGAGCAACGTGTAGCCGAAGTTCTGGCCGGCTTGCGCGTACGTGGAGACACCGCCGGCGTCATTGTCGCCGACCATGACGATGAGACCCGGACCAATGATGGCGAGCAGGGTCAAGAAGCGAGCTCGTGCGCCGCGGCGAGTCCCGACGTCGAACTCTTTGATGGTGCCAAAGGCACCGGAGATCTGGTGGCTTTCTAACTTTTCGCCAGGCACGCTCCACCTCCTTTCGTCTCGTTGTGGTCGTTCGGCGAAACAACCACGCAGGGACTGGAGGCGGGCTCAGCCAGTCTTTACAGTCAATCGAGGTTGTGTCGTTACGTCATTAGCCATGGGGCTGGTACTAGGGGGTTTCAGAAAGGCCCCCTTAGAACGTGACCCGAGGCATGGCGGCGCGACATTATTCCTCCACCGCACTCATGCCGAACTCGCGGCGCCAGCCCTGGGGCAGCAGTTCCTCGAGTAGGTCGTCGACCGTGATGACACCAATCATCTTTTGGTGTTCGGTGTCGAGCACCGGCAGCACCGTCAGGTTGAAGTCACTCATCTTTCGAGAGATCCGGTGCAGGTCCCAGTGCGGGTGCACGTGGGCGAGTTGCGTCTGGGCGACGCTCAGGGCGAGTTCGCCTTCTCGAGCCCGCACGAGCGGCGCGATGGCGGCCGCGCCAATGGGCTGTCCCTCGTCGTTCACGATGAATACCGCGTGCAGCGATTCGGCGGGCACGGACGAAGTTCGAATGGCGTCGAGCGCGTCACCGACCGAGGCACTCGCGGGCACCGCGACAAAGTCGGTGTTCATGAGTCCCCCGGCACTTTCGGCGTTATAAGAGAGTAGTTGGCGAACTTTGGTCTGCTGGCTGTCGGGCAGATTATCGAGCACCGCGAGGCGCCGGTCCTGATCGATCTCGTTAATCAGGTCGGCCGCGTTGTCCGGTTCCATTCTCGATAGCAACCTCGCCGCTTCGGTGTCACTTCGCGACTCAAGGAATTCCAATTGGTGTTCGGTGTCGAGTTCCTCAAAGACGTCGGCCTCGAGTTCACGGTCGAGCCCGACCGCCTCGATGATCTCCTCGCCCTCTTCGTGACTCGCCTGCTCGACGAGGTCGGCGATCTGTGCGGGGTGGAGTCGCGAGAGCTTTCGATACGGAATCCGCAGCCTCGCAGACGGTACGTGCGAGACGAAGGGCTCGATGGAGGCGAAGTCGACGATCGCTTCTGCCTTCACTCGTTGACCCATCTTTTGACCGAGGACGCGTCGAAAGAACGGCCGGCGGCCGGGGTCGACACCTACTACCTCCCACTTGCCGTCCACTTGAGCGATCTCGATCTCATTGGCGATGATGAGGCGCCCGCGAACCAGATTAATAAGGTGTCGAGCGAGGAGGTCCTCAGCGAGCAGCAACTCGCCCGGACGACGCTCAAAACGTCGAAGGTCGACCTTCCTGCCTTCAAAGGTCATGCGACCGGTCTCCAAGCCCCCGATCTTTCGGATTGGCACGAAGAGGTTCCTTCCCTCGATCTTGATCACCGCGCCCACGAGCGGCGGATGCGCGTCATCGCCGAGTCGCGCGACCAGGTCCTGGACGCGTCCTATTCGGTCGCCGTCAGAATCGAAGATCGGACGACGCAGAAATGTCGAGAGATGGAGAATTTCGGTCATGGAACGCCTTAAAACCTTCCAAGGTTACCCGCCCAGCCTCGTAGTGACCAGTCGCCACCAGTGAAATCAGTGCGAACGGCGCGCGAACGACATTCACTACGAGCGGGCGCTGAAGTCCTTGCCATGAGCGAGCACGTCACGGACGAAATCCACGTCCTCGTCGCTCACTCCCCGGTGAGTCACGAAGCGCACACGTCGAGGCGCGATCGTGCCACCCAATACGCCCTTGCTCGCAAGGTCCTCCACGATCTCGCGGGCACGAGGATGATCGAACGCCACGATATTCGTGCGACATGACGTTGCGTCAAAACTGGACTCGGGAAACGCACCACTGAACGCGTCGGCGAGCGCTCGGGCGCGCACGTGGTCGTCGTGAAGGCGTTCGATCATGGTCTCGAGGGCGACGATCCCCGCGGCGGCGAGGAATCCTGCCTGTCGCATGGTGCCGCCTAAGCGCTTGCGTTCCACCAACGCTCGCTGCATCAAGTTGGCGGGCCCCGCGAGCAGTGAACCAACGGGTGCACAAAGACCCTTCGAGAGACACGCCATCACTGTCGTCGCCGGAGCGCTCAACGCCGCCACCGACGTCTTGGTTGCCACCGCCGCGTTGAACAGGCGCGCCCCGTCCAGATGCAAGGGCAGCGAACCAATCGCGTGACGCAGCGCGACGACTGCATCGAGTTCCCACGGCGTTCCACCCGAGGGCATGTGCGTGTTCTCGATCGCGACCATCGCCACGTGTGGTTGATGATCCTGTTCGGCGTCGATGACGTCCAACACGTCCTCGACGCGCACCGCCCCCTTGGTGTCATCAATCAAGGCGAATTGCACCGAGGAGTTCCTCGCCGACGCACCCATTTCGAAACTAACGACGTGTTGACGACGACCCGCAATGATCACGTCGCCCGGCGACGTCAAGACGCGTACGGCCAATTGATTGGCCATGACCCCCGACGGCACGAAGACGGCGGACTCCTTACCCACCATGTTCGCGAAGCGACGCTCCAACTCATTCACGGTGGAATCTTCGTCGTAGCCAACGTCGCCCACGACGGCGTTCGCCATTGCTTCGCGCATGGCGTCCGTTGGTTGCGTGACTGTATCGCTTCGTAGGTCAACGCGCCGGGACATAGAAAGAGGTTACCTAGGCCTTAGAATGGCCCGATGACTGATACCCAGCACATCCCTCCTTCGAGGAGTATGAACGTCCACGAATTGCTCGGCGTCGAAACGGTGCTGATGTCGAAGGAGAAGGTCGTGATGCGCGTCGACGTGGGACCCAAGGTTCACCAGCCCTACGGAATCTTGCACGGTGGCGTGTCGGCGCTGCTCGCCGAGAGTGCCGCCTCAATGGGCGGAGCCGTCAGCGTCGGACCGGAATTCATCGTCGTGGGCACCGAACTCAACTGCTCGCATCTTCGATCGATGTCGAGTGGATACTTGACCGCGACCGCCACCCCTCTACGAAAGGGCCGCAAGGTCCACGTATGGAATATCGAACTTACTGACGAGTTAGAACGACTTATTTGCGTCGCTCGCTGCTCGCTACAGGTATTGCCCGCACCTGAATTGCCCAGCGTCTAAGACCTAGACTTTCGCCAGAACGAAGTAACGACAGGGGTCAACAATGGGAGTTCGTTTCAGGGGTTGGGGTGTTGCGGTGCCTGATCGCATCGTCACCAACGAAGAGTTGAGTCAGACCCTTGAGACGTCCGACGATTGGATCACCGAGCGCACCGGCATCCGTGAGCGCCGCATCGGAGGCTCCGCGAAGACCCTTGGGGTGCTCGCGGGCCAGCGCGCCATGGATGACGCCGCCGTGACCGCGGAGGAAATTGACTTCCTCGTCCTCGCGACGACCACGCCCGATCGAATTGCACCAGCGACCGCCACGTTGATCGCCCACGAGCTCGGAATGTCGTGTCCGGCGATGGACGTGAATGCCGCGTGCAGCGGTTTCATGTACGCGATTAGGACTGCACAGGGTCTGCTCGAGACCGGCAACAAGAGAATCTTGGTCATCGGCGCCGAACACCTTTCACGCTGGGTTGACTGGAGTGACCGCAACATGGCGGTCTTGCTCGCCGACGGCGCCGGCGCCACGGTGCTCGAATTCGACGCCCACGGTACCGATCTCTTGTCGTTCTCCTTAGGCGCCGACGGCTCGGCGGCGGACCTCCTCACCTGCGAGCACGGTGGCTACTTCGAGATGGACGGCAAAGAAGTGTTCCGCCGCGCGGTGCGCTTCGTCGTGGACTCCGCCGAAAAGGCCATGGAGGCAGCGAACATCACCTCTAACGACCTGAGTCTGGTCATTCCCCATCAGGCCAACATCCGCATCATCCAGGCAGCGACGCAGCGTCTCGGCGTGGAGATGGAACGCGCCGTCGTGGTGCTCGATCGCTACGGCAATACGTCGAGTGCGTCGATCCCTCTCGCGTTCGACGACGCGAGGGCAAGTGGACGGATCAAGTCCGGCGACTACGCGCTGCTCACTGGCTTTGGAGCGGGGATGACCTGGGCATCAGCCATCGTGCGGTGGTCTCGTTGAGTAGTCCTTCGTTAGTGATACTCGCCGCCGGTCGCGCTCGACGTTACGGAGGGTTAAAACAACTCGCGCCCATAGGCGTGAACGGCGAAGCCGTGATCGACCTCATTGCGTCTGACGCCATCGCCGCGGGATTCGGGGAGATCGTTGTCGTCATCAACCCCGACACCGGTCCACTGATCAAAGAGCACGTCGAAAAGACCTGGCCTCAAAAGACCAAGGTCTCCTTCGCCATGCAACGTGAACCGAAGGGCACCGTGGATGCGGTGCTCGCCGCTGAGCATCTCGTCGACGTCACGAAACCCTTTGGCATTTCGAACGCGGACGACCTCTACGGACGTGATGCGCTGGCGTTACTGGGCCATCACCTCTCGACCAAGAGCACGTGTTGTCTCATCGGATTCCAGTTGGATCGTGCCCTCGTCGGCGACCTGCCGGTGTCGCGTGGGGTCTGTCACGTCGTCAATGGCCACCTCACCGACATCTGGGAGCGTCGCCAGGTGCACACCTTCGAGGACGGCTTTGTGTCAGAAGACGGTGAATCTCCCGTATTTCTAGAGCCCGATTCCATTGTCTCGATGAACTTATGGGGATTCCAACCCGCCATGTGGCCCTTATTGCACGACGAGATGAACACCCATGATTTCGATCTGGAACCCGAATCCCAGCTCCCCGTAATGGTCGGAAAGATTCTCCACCACGTTCCCTTACGTTTTGACGTGCTGCCCACGGTGTCACGATGCGTGGGCGTTACGCATCAAGGCGATCTCGCGCTCGTCCAAGCCGACGTTCGCCTTCAGGTGAGTTTGGGCGAACGCCCGGCGCACGCCTTCGACGGAACAGACAACTAACCTCACGGCGTCGCTTCGACGACGCGTCGTGTACTTGCTTCGTTTCACTACCTCTGGTCCTCTCGCACGACCAATAGCCCGCGTCATTTGCTCTCCGTATCCGCACGTCTCTTCACATTTTCCTCGCTGACATCGCCGTCGTGATGAGTGCCGTGTCGCACGAACAATGTCACAACGGGCAATTCGTGAAGAACAGCGCCCAATAACACGCACCAAGTACCTCTTCGCACTAGTGCAACTAGTGCACCTGCATCATTCGCACTACGTGACATCGATCACGTAGTGCGAACGCGCCATTCGAGAATGGAGAACATTTCGTAAGCGTTTTAGACGCGAACGCATCATGACGCCGGGCGGGCGAAATCCGACAATGGACTCACGTTCAAAGAGTGGTCCTTGAACGAGACCAGTACCCAAAAGGAGGTCGACAGATGCGAAAGATTGTTCACGCTTTTATCTTCAGTTCACTTGCAGTAGCGATCTGTGTCCTCGCGCAACTCTCGTTGTCGAACACGGTGGCAGTTCCAAGCACGATCAATGGTTTCGCGTCCAGCAACACCACGACGGCGAACGCCACCAGTGCACCGACGCAGGCGGAACTGACTGCGAAGGAAATCTCGAAGATCTCCTCCAACGACTCCTACGACGTTTGTTCCAACATCGTGGCACCCGGAACAGCGCACTGCAATGCGCTGGTCCGCCGCGGCCCGTTGTCGCCCAAGGGCCAGAATTCTGGCGCCACCGACCACACAGCCGGGGCCCTGGGCGACAACGGGGCATATTCGCCCAAGTACCTCCAATCCGCCTACAACGTGCTGTCACTCGAAAGCCAAGGCAACAATGGCAATGGCCAGATAATTGGTGTGGTTGACGCGTACAGCAATCCCAACTTGCTGGCGAACCTCAACTACTACCGCAACTACTTCGGACTCGCGCCTTGCCACAGCGGCACCGTCTCGAGCGCGACGTCCGGCTGCGTGGTCCAGCAGGTGAACGAGAACGGCGGCGCCACCTTGCCCGCGGGCTCCGCCAGCTGGGGCATGGAACAAGCAATTGACGTGGACATGGTCAGCGCCATCTGCCCGAACTGTCAGCTGCTCATCGTCGACGCCAACAGTGCGCAGATCCCCGACCTGGGCACCGCGGTCAACACCGCGGTGAAGATGGGCGCGGTCGCGGTGACCAACAGCTACGGCACGACTGAATACCCTTCCGAAGTGAGTGACGCGAATTTGTACTACAACCACCCTGGCGTCGCGATCGTGGTCGCCGCGGGTGACACCGGCTACGGAGTGCAGTTCCCCGCGGCGGCGCCCAGCGTCATCGCGGTCGGCGGCACCACACTCGTACAGAGGACGGACAACGGCACGCGCAGCGGTACCGAAACCGCGTGGAGTGGCACCGCGTCGGGTTGCAGCGCCTACGAGCCCAAGCCATCCTGGCAGCACGACACGGGCTGCAAGAACCGATCGGTCGCCGACGTCGCCGCGGTTGCTGATCCCAACACCGGCGTGTGGATCTACGACACCTTCGGACAGCCCGGATTGATGATCGCTGGCGGCACCAGCGTCGCGGCACCAATCGTCGGGTCGCTCTACGCTCTCGCCAACACCTCGCTGCCTGCGACGAGCCAGCCCGCCTCCTTCCTCTACCAGAACGCCAACTCCTTGGTGCCCGTCACGTCGGGATCGGACGGCACGTGCGGTTCATACCTTTGCAACGCCTCGATGAGTGTGGGCGGCTACAACGGTCCTACCGGGATGGGCACACCGGGTGCAACTCCTAGCAGCGTGGCGGCATTGACGGGTTCAAACGCGACGAGCGCGCCCGCGCCGACGAGCGGAGGTTCCCTCAACGCCAACGTGAGCAGCGGTGCGGTCGCGTCCAACGTGAGTGCGGGTTCGAACTTCTCGTGCTCATTGCTCCAAGGTGGCTCTGTCCAGTGCTGGGGCATCAACACTGATGGTCAACTCGGCAACGGCTCGACGCTCGCCAGCACGACACCAGTGATCGTCACCGGACTTTCCAACGTTGCCCAGCTCTCCGTGGGCGCCGATCACGCCTGCGCCGTTTTGCACAACGGTGTGGTGAAGTGCTGGGGCAACAATGCCAACGGGCAACTCGGCGTCGCGAAGATCCAAGACGCCACGCGTCCCGTCACTGTCAAGATCGGTGCCTCAGTTACGTCGGTCGCCTCGGGTTATGACTACACCTGCGCACTCCTCAGTTCGGGCAATGTCGAGTGTTGGGGTGGCGACACCTTCGGACAAAGCGGTAACTCCACGAACACGTCGATCGCTGCCCCCAAGGTCGTCAGTGGCGTGAGCGGCGTGCGACAAATCGCGGTCAACCTCAACCACACGTGTGCACTTCTCTCGAGCGGATCAATCGAGTGCTGGGGTGCGAACAACGACGGCCAGTTGGGTAATGGCTCCACGCAGAACTCCCCAACTCCCGTGACGGTCACCGGTCTCAACTCGGTCGTGCAAGTCGCGGTCGGCGCAAGCAGCAGTTGCGCGATTCTGAGCGGCGGCACCGTCGAGTGCTGGGGCTACAACGGTGACGGCGAGTTGGGTAACAACACGTTGAGCAGTTCCTCGACACCGGTGACAGTGGTGGGCGTCGGTGGCGCCACCAGCCTTTCGATGAGTTCCTACGCCGCGTGCGTGCTGAGCTCGAGCGCCACCGTGAGCTGCTGGGGCTACGCTGCCGGTTCGCTCTTTGGAGGCACGAGTACGAGCAACGTGCTCCAGGCGAGCACCGTGAGTTCGTTGAGCGGTGTGTCGGGCGTGGCCCTGGGCAACGGCGAGGACTGCGCGCTCGCGAGCAATGGCTCCGTCCAGGTCTGGAACCAGGGTTCGCTCCAGTCGACCACCATGCAATTCCTCTCGCCCAAGTCACGCTGAGATTCGAGGCTCGGACGCGACGTCGATGGCGTCGCGTCCGAGCCTTCCCCCCCTTGGTCCAACTTTCGAGTTGTGCAACAACGTCATCGGCAACTGATGGCTCCTCATGGGAAACCTTTGTTACGAATCACGCCATAGGTGCCCGGTCAATCGTCGTCACTCGCCGCGATGAAGAATGACACTCCGAAAAACGAGAATTGGAGAACTGGTAGGTTTCCATCGTGCTCATCGCAAGTGGTATCACGCGTGACCGTCGACACGTTTTCAAAGGCGCTCATCATCGTGAGGGAGCCTTTCGCATGCCGAGAACGGCTTTGCGTTCGTGACGAGTTCGAGCGCGGTCATGGGATCGGATCGACTCGAATCCTTCAGCGATGGCGTCCTCGCGGTGATCATCACCCTTATGGCTTTTGAGCTAAAGGCACCGGCGAGCGTCGCGTGGAGCAGCGTGTCGCACCTGTTGCCCCTGCTCTTGGTCTACGTGTTGAGTTTCACCTTCGTGGGCATCTACTGGGTCAATCACCACCACTTACTTCGAGCGACCGAGCACATTAGCGCGGCCGTCATGTGGACCAACTTGCAACTCTTGTTTTGGCTTTCACTCATCCCATTTGCGACGGCGTGGGTTGGTGCCCATCATGGCCAAGCCCTCCCCGCCGCGACCTACGGCGTGGTGGGCCTCGGCGCCGGCGTCGCGTATACGACGCTCGGTCGTGCGATTCTTCGAGCGAACCCGAACGACACCGCCTTGGCACGCGTGGTCGGAAGGGACATCAAGGGTCCCGCGTCGATGGTTTTGTATATTGTCTCGATCCCGCTCGCCTACGTCAGTCCATACTTTTCCTACTGCGTGTTCGTCGTGATTGCCGTGATTTGGTTTCTTCCCGATCGACGCTTGGTCAAAGAGACCGGGTCGACCTAGGGCGCCGACGTCGCAAGAACACCGCAGTACATCGTCCACCGTTCATTGCGAATAACATCCGGTGCTCGCACGTTGATGATCTCAGTACTCGTTAGTGGTGCAGCGTCACCAATTTGTCGCGCGCAGCTATCGCCACCGCTTCCAATTTTGAATGGGCTCCGAGCTTCATCAAGATCTTGCTGACGTGATTTCGCACGGTATTGATCGAGATGAAGAGTTTCTCGGCGATACCGTCGGTGGACACACCTTCGGCGAGCAATTGGAGGACCTCCAGCTCGCGTGTCGTGAGTCCATCGGCGTCGCTCGTTGGACTCTTCTTGAAATACGAGAGCAACTTATTCATCTCGTCAGCGCGAAACACCAACTCGCCCTTCGACGCCGAACGAATGGCGCCAAGTAATTCGTCCATCGGACGGTCTTTCGCGAGCATGCCCACGCAACCGGCTTCGATGGCGCGAACCATTAAGTCGTGACTCGAATCACCCGAGAGCATGACGATGCGCGTCTCGGGCCAGCGCTGGAGAATGTTCTTCACGGCGTCAATGCCGGTACCGTCGGGGAGCCGGTAGTCCATCAAGACGACGTCGGGCCGCTCTTTGTCCACGAGTTCAGAAGCGCCCGCCACGGTGTGCGCCGTACCGGCGAAGTGCATGTCGGACTCGCCTTCGACCATCTTGGACAGCATTTCTGCGACGAGAAGGTGGTCGTCAACGATAGCGACGTTGATGACGACTTTAATAGCGATCTCCCTAGTGTTTGGTGAGTCTCTAATGTCCAAAAACCACTGCGTCCTTCCCGACAACTTTAAATCAATTGAAGACTGGATAATGAAATAGTTTGGTTCTCGGTCGCAACGCTCATTCGCGCGCCATTTACTGACTTCTCGTCGTCGAAATGCGACGAATTCGCTCAAGTGCAGGTTGCGCAGCCATTGGATTGGCCAGACGGCGTCGCGCAATTCGAGGGCGGGCGCTCGGGTCATTCATCCAACGGGCGCCCACGAATGTAAGGCGACGCCGGCCCTCGCGTGCGAGATGTCTCGTCATTCGTCGCCCCACCATGGCGCAGATCATGGGAGTACAGCACGTTCGAGGCCACGACACGTGCGTCAGCGCGACTCGCGCAACGTCTAGGTCGACTCGTAACTGATCACGACGACGCACTGGACGATGCCAAAGGCAATCACGGGCACGTAGATGCCGTGTGCTTGGAATTTCGCGTGATCCTTCTTGACGTCGGTGAAATCTGCTTCCCAGGTGCGACCCAATGAGAGTTGCTCCATCATTTCAGACGTCAGATCGAGTGCGCCTGGTCCGATGCCCACCTCATCGAGCTTTTGTCCCACCACTTCCTCGGCGGTCCAACCGTAAAGGAGCTCCGCACCCGCGTCCCAACCGAAGATCGTGCCGAAGCGGTCAACGACTCGTACTGCGAGCGTCGGATTCTCCTGGCGAATCGCGTCAACGACCCCACCATTCTGTTTCATTACTTGGCGCACGACCGCGACGAGATCCTTGGCGGCGGCGTCCTTCAACAAGAACGCGTTGGCGCCCGCCTCGAGCACCGCTTCTTTCGTCCCTCGAATCAGTGACGCGGAGATCGCCACGACACGAGGTGGCTTCGCCATGAGGCGTACACCCTTGCACACGGCCACGCCGCCACCGCCGGGCATCCACACGTCGGTGACGACGAGATCGGGCAACAGCGACGTGACGAGACTGAGCGTCTTAGTGACGTTGGCGGCGACACCCACTACCTCGAGGTCCTCGGCGGCGTTCAAGAGATCGGTGATCGCCATGCGCATGGCTTCACTGTCGTCAGCCACGACGATTCGAATAGGACTGGCACTCACGACACGCACTCCTTCGCCACGGATGCCACGTCATGCCCACTCGCAAAACCAGCGAACGCCTTCGCTCGAACAACCTTGGCGCCTCGCCCCCTACACACCGCTGTCGTCATCAACGCTCCTAGCCACTTTCTCTCGTCTGCGAACCCGCGCCGATCCGGAGTTCTTGCCTCTGACAACCATGAAATCTTACTGCTCGGTAAGCGAAGTTCAAATGCTACAGAATGAGGGCGACCCTCGCATATCGACGACCAGATTCGTAAGAAATCTTTACACTCGCCCGCCCCCATAGGTCGCCGCGCGATGACACATGGACAGAGGATCTCCGGTACCGAGCGCCCGCTTCGCGATCTACCTGATGAGGCGCACGTCGATCAACCCAACCGCGGGATCCACACGGTGACCTTGGTGCCCGACACCGAGTCGCTCGTGAGCTCCAAGTGACCGCCGTCTTGTTCGGACCGGTCGCGCATGGTCTGGATCCCGAAGTGACTTCGCTGCGATCGCTGCGGCGTCATGCCAATCCCGTCGTCGCTGACGACCATCTGCAATCCCCCGTAGGCGTCAACGATGCTCACGCGAATGGTCTTCGCGCGTGCGTGCTTGAGCGCGTTGGTGATGGCTTCTCTGCCAATGCGGTAGAGCGTCGACGCGTTTTGCGAGGACATCGACGGGCACGGCAGGTCCTCCAAGATCAACTCGGTGTCGAGCGAGACGTCATGGAGCCGATCGAAGTGCTCGCCCAGTGCCTCGAGGACCCCTCCGTACTCGAGCGCCGACGGCGCCACCTCGAACATGATGGAACGCAACTGATGAATGGTTTCGGAAATCGACGCTTCGATGGATTCCAATGGCTTGGCGACACTCGCCAATTCCGTGGACTGCATGAGCATCTTGAGGCGCAGGGAATTCGCGATGAGTTCTTGAAGCACACCGTCGTGAATGTTGGACGCGATTTGTTTCGCGACTTCGTCCTCGAGGCTCAAGAGACGTCGCGAGAGGTCGGCGCGCGCAAGTTCCGCTTCGCGGAACTTAGTGATATCACGCGAAACCGCCGACAGGCCAATCAACTGTCCGTCTTCACCGCGCATGGGAGAAAAGCGCACCGACACCGTGAGCATCGCGCCGTACTTCATCATGCGTGATGTCTCAATCGCGGCGACGTTCTCACCCGAGTCAAAGACGAGCACGCTTAAGGCCAGTTTGGAAGCCCAGGGGCCCGGATAGTTCTCGTCAACTTTGTGGCCAATGACCTCCGACGCGCGAAAGCCGTAGAGCTGCTCTGCCGCTTTGTTCCAATAGACAATCGTGCCGTCAAGGTCAATCGCCGAAATGGCGTCCTCGAAACTCAAGAGCATCGACTTGTAGTCGGGCAGTGAGTCTTGGACCTCTGTGTTAGGACTCACGTTGCTTCTCCCGCGTTGTCGCTCAAAACCTTGGAACTCGGTCGTGCACCAAAACCGTGACGTCACATCATGCCCTTGTCGCAGATACCTTGGCACGCACTGCGAACTCACTGACGTAGTCCAATCGTAGCCGTCGACGAAATCGCCGCCGCCGCGACGCACGTGCACTCTCTGGGCGGGTTTGGCGTCACTCACGCGAAAAACAGCGCTTCAACGAAGGGCGATCTCCATCCACCGCTCGGGTTGCACGAGAGGCCGAAAGCCCAACTTCTCGTAGACCCCGTGGGCGTCGCGGGTCGCCAGTATCGCGCGCTTCAGGCCGATGGAGCGGCACCAGGCGACCGCCTCGCCCACCATCCACTGGCCAATCCCGCGAGCGCGAAACGCCTCGTCGACGAACACGTCACAGATCCACGCGAACGTCGCCTCGTCGGTGACGACGCGACAGCACGCGACCTGTTCATCTCCCCGGTGCACCACAAAGGGACGCGAGCGTTCGAATGACGCGCGCACCGTCGCCATGCTTCGACCCTTCGCCCAATAACTCTCGACCGAGATCCAGCGGTACACGGCGTCAAAGTCGATGTGTGCCAGTTCGGAGCTGATGACGAATCCTTCGTGATCGAGTGACGACGCGCCCGACACGTTACGACGCGCCCGTGAGGTCGCCGTAGAGGTCCGGGCGTCGAAGAGCGAAGACGTCGATTTGTGATCGTCGCGTCGCGACCTCCTCGAGGTCGATCGTCGTCGCGAGCACTTCTTCGCTCGTTGAGGTGCTCTCGCACAGGACCTCACCCCACGGGTCGATCACCATGGCGTGACCGTAGGTCGAAAGCCCTTCGGCGGTCGTGCCCACTTGGGTCGCCGACAGCACGAAGGCGTGGTTCTCAATCGCCCTTGCTCGCAGCAAGACCTCCCAATGCGCCGGACCAGTCGCCGCGGAAAATGCCGCGGGCACGGCGAACACGTTCGCGCCCTGCAGCGCGAGGTGCCGGTACAGTTCGGGAAATCGAACGTCGAAGCAGATGCTCATGCCCAGGTTGAACTCGTCGAGTGGGGCGACGACGAGGTCATCGCCCGCACGTATCGCGCGCGATTCGGTGTAGGAGATCTTCTCGGGCACTTCGATATCAAAGAGGTGCGTCTTTCGATAGACGTAGCGCGGCGTGCCGTTCGTGTCGAGCACGACACTCGCGTTGAAGGACTTGGTGGGATCGCTCGATACCTCGAGCATGCTGCCAATGTGAATGACGACGTGTCGCTCGTGCGCGATCGCGCCCAGTCGTGTCGTCGTGGGCCCGGGGACCGTTTCGCGTACGTCAGCGAACTTCGCGGCGGGGCCGTAGAAGTTGAAGTACTCGGGCAGTTGTATGTACGTCGCGCCCTGGTCGGCCGCGTCGCTCACGAGCGCGCAGGCCATCTCTACGTTCTTGTGCACGTCGGTGCCCGAGCACATCTGAATGACGGCGATCTTCGCCACTCGCTCGCCCACGCGGCTTCCTTTCCCCGGTCGTTTCCCCATTCTTATTCGAAGGCGACGCGGCTATCGCCAGTCCCTCGAAGGAGCGGTCGCCCCGAGCTCGAGGGCTTCGACGCTCTCGGCCATCAGCGCGAGCGTGCCTTGACCACGCTGCAGGGAACCTCGAATCACGAGGGCCGGCGACGAACGAGCGACCGGCGACCACCGCGCCCAGGCACCCTTCGAGAAGATCACGTTCACGTGACCCGTCTCGTCCTCCAGATTCAAAAACACCGCCCCGTTCGCGGTCTCGGGGTGTTGGCGGTGCGTCACCACGCCTGCCACGTGCACGCGCGTCGCTTCGACGCTCATCAGCGCCGCCGCACGCGTGACGCCACGCGCGTCGAGTGACGCGCGCACGAGCGCGATCGCCGTTGCTTCGGTGGTGAGCCCCATGGACCACAGATCGTCGGCGACGCGCTCCATCTCACTCGGCGTGGGGAGTTCGGGCGCCACGAGTCCGGTCACGACACCCGCCAAACGATCGGGTGTCGCCTGCGCGGCCGCGCCCGCGGCCCAGGCTTGTGCTCGCCGACTCGTCCCAAAACAGTCGAGTGCTCCCGCGGCGGCGAGTGACTCGAGGTGATGTTGTTGCACCCCCGCGCGACGCACCAAGTCCTCGGGTCCTTCCCACGGTGCGCCCTGCGCGATTCGCGTCGCCAACTCACTACCAATACCCCGTAGCGATTCGAGCCCGAGGCGCACCTCGGGATCATCGCGCGATCCCTCGAGCGTGGCGAGTGCACCCGAGCGATTCACGTCGGGACGTGCCACGCGCACGCCGTGGCGCTTCGCGTCGGCGACCAGACTCTGGGGTGACCAGAATCCGAGGGGTTGCGCGTTCAACAACGCGACGAGGAACGCGGCGGGATAGTGGTGCTTGATCCACGCCGAGCAGTAGACCAGGTGCGCGAAGGACACCGAGTGCGATTCGGGGAAGCCGAAGTTCGCGAACGCGGCGAGCGCGTCGAAGAGGTGATCCGCGCCGGCACCCACGATGCCGTTCTGTGCCATGCCCGAATAGAAACGACTCTTCAGTTTCAACATGCGTACTTCGGATCGCTTCGAAGCCATGGCTTGGCGTAGTTCGTCCGCTTCGGCGGGCGAGAACCCCGCCACGGCGACCGCCATCTCCATGAGTTGCTCTTGGAAGAGCGGCACGCCGAGCGTGCGCGAGAGAATCGGCTCGAGTCGCGGGTGCAGATAGGTGACCGGTTCGTCACCGCGACGTCGACGGATGTAGGGGTTCACGGCGTTGCCCTGAATGGGGCCCGGGCGGATAAGGGCCACCTCGATCACGAGGTCGTAGAAGCATCGCGGCTGCACGCGCGGCAGCGTCGCCATCTGGGCGCGCGACTCGACCTGGAAGACGCCCACGGTGTCAGCCTCGCAGAGCAAGTCGTAGACCGCGTCTTCTTGTTCGAGCGCGCCGAGCTCGATGATCGTCTCGTGAAAGGCCGCCACCTCGTCGACGGCGCGATGCAACGCGTCGAGCATCCCGAGTCCGAGGAGGTCGAACTTCACGAGACCAATGCTCGCGCAGTCGTCCTTATCCCACTGCAAGACGCTTCGTCCGGGCATGCGTCCCCACTCGACCGGACAGACTTCGAGGACCGGTCGATCACACAGCACCATGCCCGCCGAGTGGATCCCGAGGTGTCGTGGTCGGTCCAAGAGTTCATTCGCCATGCGCACCACCAACGCGGACACCTCGCTGGTCTTCGCGGTCATGGCGTGACGATCGACGCTGTCGCGCAACACGTTCGCCTCATCTTCGCTGTAGCCGAAGGCGCGCGCCACGTCACGTAGCGCCGAGCGCGCGCGATAGGTGATCACGGCCGCGACCTGGGCCGCGTGACGACGTCCGTAGCGCGCAAACACGTACTGGATCACCTCTTCGCGTCGGCCCGACTCGATGTCCACGTCGATGTCGGGGGGACCGTCACGCGCGGGCGACAAGAATCGCTCGAAGAACAGATTGAGCTTCACGGCGTCGGCGTTGGTGATGCCCAGCGAGAAGCACACCGCCGAATTCGCCGCCGAACCGCGACCCTGACAGTAGATGTTCTCTCGGCGACAGAACTCGGTGATGTCCCAGACGGTAAGGAAGTAGCCCGCGAAACCGAGCGCCCCGATCACCGAGAGTTCGTGATCGATCTGGCGCCACGCACCGGGCACGCGCTCGTGTTCTCGCGTGCCGTAGCGCACACTCGCGCCCTTCGCCACGAGAGACTCGAGATAGGACTGCTCGTCCATCCCCGCCGGGGTAGGGAACTTCGGTAAGTTCGGCGCCACCAGGCGCAGGTCAAAGGCGAGTTGCGCGCCGAGTTCACCCGCCCGGTCAACGACCCCGGGCCAGCGGGCGAATCGCCGCCGTTGCTCGGCGTCGCTTCGCAGATGCGCGAGTGGTGACGCGTTGAGCCAACCCTGCATCTCGTCGAGACTCTGGCGCGAGCGAATCGCCGAGAGCACGTTGGCCCTCGCGAACGCGTCGGGCGTCGCGTAGTGCACGTTGCCCGTCGCCACCACCTCCACGTTCGACGTGACCCCCAGTTGGGCGAGAACGTCATTGCGCGCCACGTCGTCGGGGCTCCCGTGATCCCAGAGTTCGACGACGAACGCGTCGCGACCGAAGGCGCCCACCAGACGATCGAGCTCACGACGCGCCGCGCGGGGTCCCTCGTCCATCAGTGCACGTGTGAGGGGTCCCTTGCGACAGCCCGAGAGGACCAGCCAGTCCTTCGCGTGCGCGATGACGTCCTCGAGACTGAAACGGGGCGCACCCTTTTCTCCTCGTTCGAGGTGCGCTTCGCCGAGCATCGTCGCGAGATGACGATATCCCTCGGGCGAACGCGCCAGCAGCACTAGGTGCGAACCCGAGGGATCGGCGACGCCCACGCGATCGTCGAGGCCGTCAAGGGTCACCTCACAGCCAAAGATGGTGGGTAACCCGCACGCCCTCGCCGCGTCGGAGAAGCGCACGACCCCGTAAAAGCCGTGATGATCGGTGAGGGCGAGTCCCGAGAGTCCGAGACGTGCCGCCTCACCCACGAGCTCTTCGGGGTCACTCGCGCCGTCAAGGAAACTGAAGCCCGAGTGCGCGTGTAGTTCCGCGTAGGTCGTCATCAGTCGTAGAGCCCCACCAACCACCAACGTCCCGACTCGGCGACGAGCAACACCGCTTCACCGAGCGCGAGCACCACTTGCAGGTGCGCACGACGTCGACCGCGACTCCACCACCGCTCGACGAGGGGCCAGGGTCCCGCGTGCCAGATAATGGCGCGTCGCGCGTAGTGGGTGAGCAGCAGCGTCGCGGGTTCGCCACTCAAGACGCCGCGAGCGTCAAAGAGGACCGGCGCGTCGTTCGCGTCGCGCAGCTGCACCGCGACCGGATGCAGGAACGTCGTCGCGGGCGAGGGGGAGCGGATCTGCCCGGGCCAGGGGGCCCGATCGCGATTCTCCACGAGCGGCGAGCCCCACGGCACGAGCGTGGCTCGATCCTCGGGCACCCTTCCTCCGTGCAACGACGCGACGAGCAGGGCGTCGGCGCCCAGTCGACGCCGAACGCGGTGCGCGGCCGCCAACGCGCGATCATCACCGGCCCCGCGCTGACCAAAGAAACCGAGTTGCTCGCTGCCCGGCTCGCGCTCGCCTCGCAGGTCGCGAAGTCGCTGGGCGAGACGTAGGTCGCGCTGGCCGTCCAGTTCAGCGACGTCCCCACGGGCCACTCGATGCAGTTCGAGCGCGTGTTGGTTAAAACGCTCCCCCACTCGCGCCGCGGGCACGTCCGCGAACGAACCCAGCGTGTACAGCCCCAAACGCCGACACGTCGTGGTGAGATCCTTTCGTCCGAGTACCTCGAGGGACTGGGCTCGACGAAACGATGTCGTCGCGCCCGGTGCCAGCACACGCTGCTCGCGGGCGGCGAGCTCGGCGCAGAAGAGTCCGTCGGCGATCCCCAGATGGGCGTCGTAACCCGTGACGTCGCGCACGGTGTCCGTCGCCATCGCGATGACCTTCTCCTCGCCCCCGAAGAAGCGGCTCGGGCCCCTCACCGGCAACACGTACAGGCCGAGTCGCACGATCTCAGCGAAGGGACAGAACACGCACAGTGCGTCGAGTAACGCGAGCGAGTCACGCAACGTTGAACCATCAGGTTTCTCGCGTGACAACTCCTCAACCCAGATCGCGAGAAGTCGTTCCATCTACGAGGCCGCCGCCCGGCCTTTTCGATTCGGCAGCACCACGACGTGCTCGCTCGCGCGCCCCGCTTCACCACGCCCACTCACGCGAACGTTGAGATAACGCGCGTCGAGTCGCGAGGACGTGGCCCAGCGCGACTCGGTGATGGCAAAGCACACATCGGGAGCGAGCGGCCACGCAGCGTGCGGTTCACTCAACACGATCAGCACCGTGCCACGCTCTCGTACGCGGTCCACTAACTTTCGCGCAACGCCGTGCGCCGCGCGCGAGGGCGGACGCACCACCACGAGATCGACACCGTCGAGCAGATCCGCCACGGATTCAGCCCACGCACCGCGCGGACGAGGTACGAAGAGCACTCGACGAAGATCCATCCCGAGCTCCGCCATCGCGACGACCCCAGGATCGTCCACCCCCACCACGCCGGCCCAGTGACCGTTCGCGCTCGAGGCGGTGAGCAGGCTGAGGGCCAAGCTCAACCCACCGAGTCCCGGCGGCGCTTCGACGACCACGGTCGAACCACGGCGTAGTCCACCCCCGGGCACCAATGCCTTCCAGGGCTCGCCAAGGGGCAGCATGCGGCTTTTCGCGAGGGTGAGGGGGCGAAGTGAGGCTGCCAGATTTTCAGGCAACGTAGGGCGTGTGGAAGAAAAAGCGAACATATGTTCGTAAGAGTAGCCATACGGTGTGCCCCTGACAACCCGAGGCGATTTCGCCCCCTTTTGGCGCATTCTGACGTCGCCCCCCTTCGCAGGAAGAGGCCGCCGAACTTTGAAAAAGACTTAGCGGCGAGAGGTGAGCTGAATTGGCTCGGAACACCCTCAAAATTCGTGACGGGTCGACCAACATAGATATAAAACCTGATGAAGTTTGAAACCTTTAGGTAAATAAAACTCACCACCCACACGACGAGTCCACGAACGCGTTCGGCGCTCAAACCATCGAATCGTGCTTCCCCGCGATCACATCAAATGCGTGGGCGGTGTCAACACCATTTTCATCCTTTCGATGATTCCTCACAAGTTCTCAGCGATACGGAAAACAGCGGCAAAACGCGCCAACTAAATGTCACGCGAATGTCACAAAGAAGCCGCCAGAACCCCTTTGTACTGGGGCTCGTCGTAAGCCCCGACCAAGGCACATCCACCTTGCCCCGCTAGCGTCCAATAATGAGTAGTTCCACGAGCGAAATGATTACCCTTCTGGTCGTCGATGACCACCCCACGTTCGTGAACTCACTCCAATCTCACATCGCGACCGAGGGCGACTTTTCACTCACCAACGTTGTGAACAGCGTCTTTGAGGCCGCCGACCTCGTTCGTCGTGAACTACCGAACGTCGTTCTCATGAACGAGCGCCTCTCGGACGGCGACGGTCTCGAAGCGGCGAAATACATCGTTCGCAGTGCGAACGAGACCAGCGTGCTGATGATGACCGAACACGAGAACAACGATCTACTCCGCCACGTCCTCGAAGAAGGTTGCGCGGGACTCGTCACGAGAGACAGTTCTCTCGAGCACATCACCGACACGCTTCGCGACGCTGCGCACGGTGACCTCGTCGTCAAATTCCGCGAACTCCCCATGCACGCCGCATCGCTTCAACCCGCCGAAGCCACACCGAGTGCCGCTCTTACGTCGCGAGAGCGCGACGTCTTGCAATGCCTTCTCGCGGGCGAATCGACCTCGACGATGTCCGAGAGGCTCTTCATTTCCACGAGCACCGTCCGCAATCACGTCAACAGCATCCTCACCAAAATGGGTGCTCACTCGAAGCTAGAAGCCGTCACCATCGCGAATCGCGAACGTTTCGTCGCGTAAGCGTCGCTCGCGCGAGTGCGCGTACTTCGCCGTGAACACCTTGTTTCCCTAGCGCTTGCGCACGATAGAAGCGGGATTCGTCGTGATATTCAGCGCATTTGGACTCGCGACGTCGGGGAACCAGAGCACGGTCACGGTCGGCGCACCGTTGACCCAGCACTCGACCTTTTGGTTCTCGAGCAGCGAACACGAATAGCCAGAGTCAATCGAAATGTTCAAGTCGCCAGAAAGATCCAGCGCCGCCGCCGCTGGTGCCGCGGTCGTCGTCGAATTGGCACTTAGCAGTGTCGCGCTGTTGAGTCCCCAACAACTCACGGTACCGTTGGCCACTTGGGCACAACTGTTGAAGCCACCGACCGCGAGATGCTTCGCGTCACTGATCCCCGCAACGGTCATAGGTTTGGACGAATTGGCGGTGGTGGCGTCGCCCAACTCGCCGTCGCCGTTGTAGCCCCAGCACTTGACGGTGCCGCTCGCGAGGATCGCGCACGTATTGGAAAGACCGACGCCGATGGCCTTGACCGCACCAAGCCCCTTGACGGTGACCGGGGCTCGTGACCCCGCACGTGATCCGTCGCCGAGTTGACCGTAGGAGTTGGCTCCCCAACACTTAACGGTGCCGCTCGCGAGGATTGCGCAGGCGTGGTCCTCGTCGACGGCGATTGATGAAACACCTCGCAGATTCGACACGGCGACTGGCACCTTCTCGGTGATATACGTGCCGTTACCAATTTGACCATTGTCGTTTTCGCCCCAGCATCGTGCCGTGCCGCTGTCCATGAGAGCGCATCGGAAATGAAATCCCGATGTCAGTGACCGCACGCCCGTCAGCCCCTTCACGTTGACCGCGGTCGAAGAATTCGCGCTCAGGCCGTCGCCCAATTGCGAATACGTATTGGCCCCCCAACACTTGACCGCACCGCGAGCGACCAGGGCACAGGCGCTGTCGATACCCGCGGAGATTTGGGTCGCACCGCCCACGCCTCGGACTTGGACCTGCGTCGCCGAACTGACGAGCGTACCGTTGCCTAATTGGCCGTAGTTGTTGTTACCCCAGCACTTGACGGTGCCACCGGCGAACAACGCGCACGCGAAGTCGTCACCAGCGCTCACCGACGTGGCGGGAGTGTCGGTCGCGACGAGTACGGGCGCCGACGGGGCGGACGCTGCGCTCGTGCCCTCGGCGTTCGTTGACGTGACGCTGAACTGATACGAGTCACCATTGGTGAGCCCCGCGATGGTGCACGAATCGGGTTCCGCCACGCTCACGACGAGTTGACAGGAGTGGGCGGGACCGTCCGACGCGGTGTAGCCGGTGATCGCGCCTCCTCCGTTCGAGAGTGGTGGGTCCCAACTCACAATGACGCTTTGATCACCCGATACTCCCGTGACGTTGAGCGGGGGGGCGGGGATTCCGCCCGGGCTCACCGCGGCCGAGGCGCTCGAGAACGCACTGGTACCCGTCGCGTTCGTCGCGTCGACCGCAAAGACGTAACTATGTCCGTTCGTGAGGCCGCCCACCGTGCAGGTGTTTGAGGGACCCACGCCCACGACGTTTTCGCACGAGGAACCTTCCTGGTTGGTCGCGGTGTAGCTCGTGATGGGAGTGCTGCCTGCACTGACCGGTGACGACCAAGAGATAACGGCTTGAGCGTTGCCCGGCGTCGCGACCACGTCGAGTGGCGCACTTGGAGCGCCATTTAGCGACGATGACGGCGTCGCCGAAAGCACGTTCGACGGCGCGGACGTGCCGGCGGCGCTTTGCGCCTCGACGCTGAAGTTGTACTTCGTGCCGTTCGTGAGACCACTCACGACGTAGGTGTCCGACGCGATCTCGTTGGGGTTGATTGGCGGGGGTGCGGGCGCCTGGTTTCCGACGCCCTCGAGGACCTCGTAACCACTCGGCACGGGACCTGAACCCGATGGCGCGCGCCACGTCAACGTCACGCTGCCGCTTGACGCCAAGGCGCTCACCAATGTGGGTGACGAAAGAATGGTGGGGGTCGTCGTCCCCGACGTCGTGCCGAAGGCGCTACTACTGTTCGGCGGCTTGCTCGGCGTGCCGTTGCCCGTCGGTCCGTTGTAGTTGCCCTGACTCACCGACGCGTCACATAGGTACGTCGCGCACGAACCGTCGGCACCAGTGAGCACGGGTGTGAGTTCGTCTTGATTCGCATAGAGGTACTGTGCCGGATACACGGCCTGATCCGAAGGACCCGCGAGCGCGTACATCGCCGCGACGATGGGCGACGCAACGCTGGTGCCGCCCACGTTGAGAAGACCGCCGTAGCCATAGGTGTCGTAGGTCCACACGCCGGTCGCGGGGTCGGCATCCGCCGCGACATCGTTATCCGTTCGATTGGCGCAACCCGTGTCGTGTTGCCACGATGGCTTCGGCTCGAACGCGCTGCACCCGCTCGCACTGTCGGCCCACACCGTCGATGAACCGTCGGTCACGCCATTGGCGCTGTTTTGGACGAGCGACGTGCCACCGACCGCTACTACGTCGGGTGAGGCGGCGGGAAATTCGACGCCGTAGCCGGTGTCACCGGACGCCACCACGATCGGGACGCGCGGATGATTGAAGTAGAGATTCGAGTCGTTCACTTCGCCGGGATATTCGCTCGAGCCGTAACTGTTGGAGACGGACGTCGCTCCCATGGCGACCGCCGTGTTGACCGCAGTGCCGAGGTCCGCAATGGCGGGGTCCGTGGCTTCGACGACGAGAATCTGACAACTTGGACAGATCGCACTCACCATGTCGATGTCGATCGACTGTTCAAGCGCCCAACTGGAACTCGCAACGGGCGTTGGTGACGTCGCTCCGGCTTCGTTGACGACTTCGATGTTGCAGGTCCTGTTGGCCGTTGACACCGTGCCCTCGGGACACGCGCTCAATCCAAAGAAGCTTCGAAAATACGCGAGGTCACCAATGAGATTGGGCGCGCCGTAGGCACCGATGACCGCCACGATCTGTCCGGCGCCTCCTCCGTCTGCCAGGGTCGCGGAGGGAATGTTGTACGCCGATTGGAGATACGCAGGTGAATACGCGCCGTCGTCGCCCAACACCGACACGGCGGGAATCCCGACGCCCGTTTGGTTGGGTAGCACCGCGGGCTGCACGCCCAAGATCGAGTTGCAGTGCGCAATCCCCGCGGGGACGTTTTGGGCACAGACGTCTTGACCTTGACTCGCGAGTTGCGCCTGGGACGTCGAAGAACTCGTCGACGTGCTCGAGGAAGTGGTTGCCCCGTTGGCGTCACTAATAAGGCTCAGCGAAATCAGCGAAACGGCCACGAGCAGTGTGGCTGACGCACGAAGAGAGGTCCGCATCATGCACCTACTTTTCGCACGACCACGAGGTGACCGAGATAAAAAAACTTGCGTTGTGCCGCTCGGGGTGGGCGACAACCAACTGCATTTGCAGAGTACCCGCAAAGGTCTTTGGCAATGTTGGCTGATTGGCGTTAGGCCAAATGACCTAGGGCGAGCTTCTCGTGGTGTCGCCGCTCGCCACACGACGGCTCCGCGGCGTATCGTGAGACAGGAAAGGAGTGCCATGTGCGGTCGCGTCGCCCTCTTCACGCCCCCCGTGCGTCTCGCGAAACTGCTCGACGCCACGCTCGCCGCGGGTGTCGAACCCGAAGGCCACCCGAGCTGGAACGTCGGTCCCCAGCGACGACTCTTCGCGCTCAGCCTCGAGCGCGGGCGCGTACTTGATTCGTATCGCTGGGGACTACTGCCCAGTTGGGCGAAGGACCCTTCAATCGCCAATCGGTTGTTCAACGCTCGCGCGGAGACGGTCGCGGAGAAACCTTCGTTTCGCAGCGCCTTTGCGAAGCGACCCTGCGTTATTCCGGTCGACGGTTTCTACGAGTGGGACCACCGCCCTGGTCACAATAAGCAACCCAATTACTTCACGCGCGCCGACGGGCAACTCATGCTCTTCGCGGGGCTGTACGAGCAGTGGTGGGATCCGAGCGCCGAAGACGCGACGGCGCTCAAGACCTGCACCGTGATTACGACGACGCCCAGCAAGGACATGGACGAGATTCATGACCGCATGCCCGTCGTGTTGGAGTCGAGCGACATCGAGACGTGGCTCAACGTCAAGGACTTCGGACCCGACGAGCGGGCGTTGCTGCTCTCACCCGCACCGGTGGGCACCCTCGCGCACCATGGTGTGGACAACGCCGTAGGTTCGGTTCGCAACGACGGGCCTGAACTCATTGAACGCGTGGAGAACCAGTCCCTCTTTTGACTTTGCTCCTTGGTCGTACGTCGCGCGACTTCTCGGGGCATGGGACCTCGACGGCACGATCAGCAGCTACTTGGGTTGAAACAACTCCACGAACATGCCGTTCTTGGATAGGAGTCGTTGCGCCCCACCGGGCCCACTGACTTCGTCGCCTACCGGCATCCATCCCTTCGCGCCAAGCTCTTGGACGTCGCGAGCTAGATCGTCGACGACCTGGACGAGATGCGTCGAAGCCCTTGCTCGCGTCGCGGCGTCAAAGTCACGAACGGCCTGCGCCCCGGTGGAATTGGGTCCCGAGAGCCACACTTCTAGCTCGCTCTTTTTCACGATGGCGAATGGCGGACCCCATCGTTCGTCAAGCTCGAAACCGATCGACGCCATGTCCTCAATCGCGTCATCGACATCGTCCACCAGCACTCGCAAGAAATTCACTTCATCTCCCTCAAGGTTTCCTTGTCACGATGAGTCAACACGGGGTCCAGACAGCCGAAAACCCCGAGTGACCAGTGAGCAAGCTCGCCAGCCCCTCGGGGTTCCCGAAGGCACGTCCCGCACTGACCCGTGTCGGACAGGCCAGCGTGAAACGGCAGGTACTCCACGTCATCCGTCTGTACGAACCGCGGACCGAACTCCGCTGCCCGCTGAAAGCTTCCGTCCCCCTTGCGAGGTCCCTTCACTCTCCGTCAACTTCCCCTTGCGGTTCCATCGATCGTCAACAGGTGCTACGTGAACTACGAGGATTACTGTGCCAGAGTTCGCACCCGCGCGTCACCGAAATTTCCGAAATCAGACACTTTTGCCCAATACAAAAGGGACTTATCCACTATTTTTTTTTCGATGGCCCCACTAATCAACGAGTAATTCGCATCTTTTCCACAGAGATCGGGCCTAGAAAAAACCCCCTGAAGTATCCGAGCAGAGGACGGCACGTGCAACAGCCGCTTCATCAGGAGAGATGACGTCGCGACGCTTCGTTGCCTTCGACGCGGCTGCGCTCTTCGAGGCGCTCGACCAACAGCGCACCGAACGCAACCTCTCATGGCAGGGCGCGGCCTCCCAAATATGGGAGATGTCCTCTGCGCTCAACGCCCAGCGGGGGGACCATCCGATCAGCGCGTCGACCCTCAAGTTCCTTGGCGACCGAGGAGCAACCTCGTGCCAGCACGCCCTCTTCATCTTGCGATGGCTCGATCGCACTCCGGAGAGCTTCTTGAAGGGGGCGTCGAAAGACGCGGGTGTCCCGCTGCCCCCGGCGAGCGACGCCCAACGGCCCCGTTGGAATCTGCTTCATCTCTACGAGGTCCTCAATGCGACGAGGCAGGAGGAGGGGCTCACCTGGCAGCAAGTCGCCAAGGAGTTGCATTGCACCACCCACCAGCTCACCGGGTTGCGCACGGCAAAGTTCGCAATTGACATGGCGCTGGCGATGCGCATCGTCCAATGGCTCGCTCGTCCGGCGTCTGACTTCATCGATGCCGCCGCGTGGTGATCACGTGACGACGCGCCAGATTGAGCCAACGACATAAATCAATGGAGGATGGAGTGGCCGTCAGGACGTCGACATCTTCGCGACGAGTGACGATGGCGCGATCAATCGATACGCGTTATCGAGCACCTCGGTGAGTTCGTCGTATGACGAGGCGACGTCAAGTCGAATCCCAACCCAACCGCGGTAACCGACGTAGGGCGGCACGAAGAACACCGTCGGTTGCTCCTTCATAAGGTGTTCGCGCAATATCGGCTCACACGCGCACCACGCTTGAGGAAAATGTGCGTCGTGATGACCATAGGGGAACGTCATCAAGAAACTCTTCTTACCGCGAACGAAGAACGTCGGAGCACCGTGACTAAGTCGCTCGGTGACTTCGGGCAAACTACGCGCGTAGGCCTGCAGTTTTTCTAGAACCTTCGTCGTCGCTCTCGCCACGATGCCATCATGCCATTTCTCATGTTCGAGTGGCTCAGGAGGAGGCTCCTTTCGAGAGTTCCTCGCGCGCCGCCTGGGCGATCTCGATGCCGAGGAACGCGTGACCGCCAATTCCCCAACCGCCCTCAGGTGACTCGGTGATGAGAACCCACGTTCGCGATGCCAACGAGGGATCGCCCGCCGCCTGGGCGACGATCTCGGTGAGCTCCTTGACGACGCCGAGTTGCTTTTCGCGGTCGAGTACGCCGACCGGCGTGAGCACCTGGACGCGCACGTAGTCCCCGTCACCGGCGGCGTTCGATATCGAGCCGATGGGCAACTCATGCACGAATGCCGCGGTGTTCTTGGAAAACAGCGATATGGGCGGCACTCTTTCCCAGCGCATCACGGCATTGGCGAGTTCCTGCGTCAGGGTGGGCTTGTCAGGAAACAGTCCCGTCGTCGCGTAAATATCGATCATCGGCATGGTATTTTCCCCTTCACTATTATGACAGTCATCATAGTTCTAAGGTCACCGTAATCTATGACGACCGTCATTGTCAAGGAGACAAGTGCACAACGACAGTCGCGTCCACATGGTTGAGAGTGCCGCTGCGCTGATCAGCGCTCGCGGCGCCAGCGCGACCTCGTTTTCGCTCGTGCTCGAAGAGAGTGGCGCCCCGCGGGGATCGATCTACCACCACTTCCCCGACGGCAAGCGTCAGCTCACCGAAGAGGCGATGCAACTCACCTCACAACGTGTCCTCGAGTACCAACGCCGAGTCGTCGCGACGACGCCGCTCGACGTCCTCGAGCACTTCATCGCCCTCTGGCGAAGCGTCGTCGTCAGTTCGAACGGTGCACGCGGCTGCGCGATTGCGGGCGTCGCCATCGACGCCGACCCCGAGAGCGAATCGCTCATCGACGCGGCCGCAGTCATCTTTCGCTCGTGGTCATCACTGCTGCAAGAACAATTCGTCGCGGTGGGCACTGACCCCGATCGTGCGTCACCACTCGCCGTCGTGACGCTCGCCGCTCTCGAGGGCGCACTTATCCTCTGTCGAAGTGAGCGCAGCGTCACGCCCCTCGACACCGTCGCGACGCAACTGCGCCGACTCGTTACGTGAGACCGCGATGACGTTTGAGGATGCCTTCCACGTACTCTGTCGACGACTCGAGGACGATGCGCGCGACGTCGACCTGAGCGGTGTCATTCCCACAGCACACTTCGATGACCTCGCCGCGCTCGGACTCTACGGCGCATTCGCGCCGCTCGACGAAGGAGGTCTCGAACTGGGCGCGAGCGAACTCTTCGACGTGGTCGAGCGCCTCGCCATGTCGTGTCTCTCGACGACCTTCGTCTTGATCCAACACCTTCGTCTCTTGGCTGCGTGCCTCGATCCGAACGCACCGGCCTTCATCCGCGATCAGCGCGCCGGTATCATCCGTGGCACCGTCAGAGGAGGCGTCGCGCTCGGCGGACTACTCCCGGGGCCCGCGCGCCTCAGCGCTCGCGCCACATCGAATGGGTGGCGACTCAACGGTGAAGCCCCGTGGGTCAGCGGGTGGGGCATGGTCGACACCCTGTTCGTCGCCGCCCGCACACCCGAACAGACCGTGGTGAATCTCCAACTCGCCGCCCGAGAGCAACCGGGTCTCGCCGCGATTCCCCAGCACCTGACGGCAATTGACGCCACCAACAGCGTACGACTGCACTTCACGGACTTAGAGATGGGCACCGAGCACGTCATTGGCGAGGCTAGTTACGACCCGCAAAGCGAGACCGGCGATCGCCTTCGACTCAATGGTTCACTGGCGCTGGGCGTCGCCCGGCGGTGTTGTGAGCTCCTGGGCGACACCGCGATGCGCGACGAACTGCGATCGTGTCGTGACGAACTCGACTTGGCGGAAGCATCCTCGATGCCCGAAGCGAGGGCCCGGGCGAGCGAGTTCGCGGTGCGCGCGGCGCACGCGTTATGCGTGCATCGAGGGAGTTCTTCGGTGTTGCGAGGTGACGTTGGCGAACGATCAACCCGCGAAGCGTCCCTACTGCTCAGCTTCGGGAGTCGACCCGCGATACGTCATTCGCTGTTGCGTCGATTCGGAGACTCTACAGCGTAGGTGAGTCGTCTTCGGGGAGCGAGGCGAATTCCTTCTTCGTGTTGCGGTACCAGGACATTCCTGAGAGGGGATTCTTCCAGCGTCCTTTCATTTCCTTCAATGCCTTCTCGTGCGTTGTGTCACCACTCGCGACACGCTCCTTCAGATGTGCGTCTTGAGCTTTGATGACGTCATCAGCGGTGTCGCCTTGATGCGTGGCGTCGCACGGACCACCAAGCTGCGAACACGTCATTGTTTTCATTTTGACTCCTCGCTTTCGAATTTTCGCCAACTCTAGTTGGCTCGTTTGGCATTCAGCAATCCGTCATTGCTCGTACTGCGACACAAATCTCGTCACGACGACTCCCGAGGTCACCAATTCTTGTCGTCAACGCTTTTCGCAGTTTTCGTTGCAAGTTGTCAAAGGAAGCAACGCATATCGTAGTGAGGCCCTCTTCGCCTCCCAATGGAATCTCAGTAGGGATCGAACGAATGGTCCGCGTCACTGGCGCGATGACGATTCCGCTGAGGACGCTGATCGCTTCGCAACGAGTAATAATCAAGACTGGTCGTCACATCGCCTCGACCTCAGCCCACCAGATCTCGCCCTGACCGGGGAATACTCACCACGGTTCTTCTTGCGCGAGGGCGCGCGTCGCCTCTTCCAAGCCAGCTGTTTCCACAACGGTCTGTGGAAGGCGACGGTACGCCTCAGAAATCGAATAGCAAAATGCAATGTATTCTTCACGGTCGCTGGAGCGCAGCTAAAGGGAGATGGCGAAGCGCGATGAAACTCGAATCCCCGATTGACCGTTGCGCGATGGCCGTACGCCGCCGACAAGGAAACTTGTGGTCGGTTGCGCACGTGGTCAACTAGGCGTCAAGAGAGCTCCGAAGTTGCGCGAGTCGATCACGATCAAGCGAATACCACACCCACTTACTGCGACGTTCGCCATGAACGAGACCGGCGTCACTCAGGATCTTGAGATGATGAGAAATTGTGGGCTGACTCTTCTCGAGGGGTGACACCAGGTCGCACACGCAGACTTCGCCCGCTCGCGAATCAGCCAAGATGCTCAGAATTCGCAGTCTGACTGGGTCGGCCAACGCAGCGAACTCGACCGCGAGCCTGTCCGCGTCGATAGCATCCATTGGCGCCGCCAGCACCGAGGGACAACACTGGTCGGTGTCGCGGACTTCAATCATTCTCCGAGTCGCACTCATCGTCCGCCTTTAATATTGACAAACATCAATGCATCGATAATACTCAATGCATTGATGTTCGTCAATATACCAGGAGGCTTCCGTGTCACGAGTTCAATTAGCCCTCAATGTGTCAAACATTGATGAAGCAGTCACCTTTTACTCCAAGCTCTTTGGCGCCGAGCCGGCGAAGCGCCGCGCGGGCTATGCCAATTTCGCCATCGCGGACCCGCCACTCAAGCTCGTCTTGATCGAAGACGAGACGTCACGCGGACACGGCACCGCAAGCGCGCTCAACCACCTCGGCGTCGAAGTCTCGACGTCCGAGGAAGTCATGGCGGCAACCGCGCGTCTCGCTGGTGAAGGACTCGCGACCACGTTGGAGGAATCGACAACGTGTTGTTACGCGGTGCAGGACAAGGTGTGGGTGCATGATCCCAATGGTGCCCCGTGGGAGGTCTACACCGTCCTCGCCGACGCTCCTGCCGAGGAGTCGGCCGTGATCAATCCCGTCGGCGCCAATGGGTGCTGTAACTCGAGTGCCAGCGAGAGCGCCGCGTGCTGTTGACGAACAGGACTGAAGGACTGACGTGGACGGCGTGACGCTTTGGCGTCGAGTCAGTGCCGAGTGCCTCGGCAGCGCGTTTCTCGCCGCCGTCGTCATTGGCTCGGGCATCGCGGCCCAACGCTTGTCACCCGGAAATCCCGGCCTAGAGCTTTTCGAGAACGCCGTCGCGACGGGCGCGGGACTCTTCGCCATCATCTTGATGTTCGGACCAGTTTCGGGCGCGCACCTCAATCCCGTGGTGTCGATTGTCGATGCCGTGTTCGGCGGTATCCGTTGGGTCACGGTCTGTCTCTATATCCCTGCACAGGTGCTCGGTTGTGTCGTCGGCGCGGTCATCGCCAATCTGATGTTTGGCGCACGAGCCATATCGATCTCGACCCACCATCGAGCAAGTGCCGGTCACTTCCTCTCCGAAGTAGTCGCGACGCTCGGACTGCTGCTCGTGATTTTCGCGTTGGCCCGAAGCGGACGATCGAGCGGCGCACCTGCGGCGATTGGCGCGTACATCGCGGCGGCGTACTTCTTTACCAGTTCAACAAGTTTCGCCAATCCCGCGATCAGCGTTGGTCGAATATTCTCCAACACGTTCTCTGGGATCGCGCCATCGTCGGTCCCTAGTTTCGTCGGAGCCCAACTCCTCGGTGGTCTCGCCGCAGTCCTTATCCTCAAGTTCCTCTATCCAGGCATCACCCACGCCGAAGCCGCGAATATCCTCATGGCCCACGACGCCGCGAAGGGACCACGGTGAACGACAACACCCCCACAGTCCTTTTCCTCTGCGTGCATAATGCCGGTCGGAGCATGGCGGCTCGCATCCTGATGGATCACTACGCCGAGGGCCGCGTACACGTCGAGTCGGC
The DNA here is from genome assembly GCA_903970515.1 of Candidatus Saccharibacteria bacterium CG_4_10_14_0_2_um_filter_52_9. Taxonomy (GTDB): domain Bacteria; phylum Actinomycetota; class Acidimicrobiia; order Acidimicrobiales; family RAAP-2; genus RAAP-2. The sequence continues at coordinate 41,721 of CAJCJA010000022.1, read as the reverse complement.
GGGCTCCGAACCAGGAAGGGAACTCAACCCCGCCGTCGTCAGCATCTTGCACGAGCGCGGCCTGGACACGGTAAAGGAATTCCCGAAACCGCTCACTGACGCAATGGCCCGCGAGGCGGACGTGGTCGTGACCATGGGATGCGGGGACACCTGCCCATACTTTCCCGGTAAAAAGTACGTCGACTGGGAACTCGACGATCCCGCCGGAAAGCCTGTCGAAGAAGTGCGTCCAATTATTGATGAGATCGACCGCCGGGTTCGTGCCCTGCTACTCGAACTCGGCGTCTCCACCTGAACCAATGCTCGCTCCCTAGGGCGAGCGACGGCGTTCTATTGTTCGCCAAGAGCAGCGAGCGTGGCCCTTCGCAGACTCACGACGGCGAAGGGATCGCTCGTCAGGGACGAACTATGGCCACGGCGTGCACTTGGACCACGATCCAACGGCCTGCACCGACGATCGCTCACTGTTCGATCCGTAGGAGCCATTGACCTTGAGCGGTTCAAGCGTCACATTGAACGAACCACTTTGACCATTCGCTTTGGTAGTGATGGTGCCCGATGCAGCCAACCACGCGTACGTCAGTTTGCCAACATCCAATCCGAATTCCATTTGGTCGCTCGTCGCAGTAATGGTGTCGGTCTTGCCGTCAGTCGGTATGTCGAATGCAATTGCCAAGGCCTTTACCGACTTACCATCGACCACAAACTTGCCGTCGGGGATGTTGATGTGGTCCGAGTTCGTACCCTGCTGTCCCACTTGGCAACCGTGGACTGGCACGGTGACCAAGGTTCCACCGAGACTCTCTTGATTATTGAACTCCGAACTGGTCGTGACACTGGCGACGACCTCACCGCTCAGGGTGAACTTACCGATCGACGAGGCGCCCGCTGGTGACGCCATCAACGTGGCACCGATCAGCGTTCCCAGTGTGACGGCGCTTCCCACGCGTGCGCCCCATCTGCTTGTTCGTGCGCGTTCGCGCTGAAGCCGAGCTCCGTCGGAGAGTTTCCGTACCGAGGACATGATCGTTACCCGCTTTCGTTTGAACAGAGCGGGACACTCCTTATGCCCTATCTGTGGTGGGCAAACTAGCAGTGGCGCTTCGTCTCGTCAAGGACTCGAATATGCGAAGTGCCTCGTCAGAGCCTCAGTCTCGACCGTGCGACTTCCCCAATGATGCGAAGGCCAACGCACAGGTTTCGAAGATCTCAAGGGACACTGGTCCACAGCAGAACCTCATCGATCCCGACGCCGCGTCACAGACTTGCCAAATAGGCATCCATTTTTACGAAGCTGCTCTCGAGACCCTCACGAGCTTCGGGGCCCATCATCATCGGCGGCACGTTGGTCTGGTGCGTGACGGTTTCGGTACGTCCATCACCAAGGTCGTTGAAGACAATCGAGGTAGTCATGCCGCCCTCCACACCGGCTTCGGTAAAGGAGAACTTTCGTGGCGGGTCAAACTCCACGAACACGCCACGCATCGGATACTTATCGCCCGTTTGATCGTTGATCATCAGTGTCTCAAATCTTCCGCCGGGCTTGGGTTCCACGATGATGCCGTCGAGTGGCGTGCTAACCCCGATTGGCCCCCAAAAGTGGGTCAGGTGCGAGGGCGTCGTCATGCACTCGAACAAGATTTCGGGTCGCGCCTTGAAGATCCGGGTAATAGTGAACTCGCCCAACTCCATTGATGCTTCAGTCATTCTTTCTTCTCCTTGTCATTTTCATTGGTTAATTGATTGAGGTGTTGCTCAAGTCGGTCGAATCGCTCGGTCCAGGTCTGTTGGTTCCTCGTAATCCAGTCTGTTGCCGCTTCCAATGGTGCAGGTTCAAATCGGCAGGGTCGATACTGCGCGTCGCGTCCCCGAGAAATCAACCCGGCCGCTTCGAGGACCTTGAGGTGCTTCGAGACGGCTTGGAGACTCATCACGAATGGCTCGGCAATTTCGTTTACCGTTGCTTGACTCTTCGCCAGTCGAACCAGAATCGCGCGGCGAGTCGGATCGGCCAGAGCCGCAAAAGTGAGGGTCAATGAGTCAGCGGGCATTGTTATTCAACCAGTACGTTAATAAACTAATGAGTTGAATATATCGCGCCGCCGAGTCCGTGTCAACTAGGTCGTGCATTCACCTCAACAAAAAACCGCAGTGAGACGGATTCGAGGCTGGGACGCTGGCCCGGAGATCCGTTGGATGATCGAAGAGAAGCGTCGGTCGAATTCCGACGAGTCCGACGGAGTCGAATCGCCGGTCAGGCGGCCGATTCGCTCATGCAACGTTACGTTGATGACGCACATGAATGCAGAGAGCTGCGCCTTCTTGAGCGTTAGCGACGCCAAAAGAAAAGATGAGTAACGCCACTCGGGCTCGGTATCTTCTCCAGGTAGAAACGGTCGACCAGATCGTCGGGACTGTTCCATACTCTTTCGCCGCGACCTAATTCGATGGGCGCAACCGCGAAGTGCATCTGATCGATCAGGTCGGCGTCGAGAAACTCGCGCAGCGTGGCGACGCCGCCACCAATGCGCACGTCCTTTCCGTCGGCCGCCTCGAACGCTTGGGCCAATGCTTCCTGCGGCGACGCATCGAGAAAATGAAATGTGGTGTCCCCCAGCGTTATTGAAGGGCGCACGTGATGCGTGAGAACGAACACTGGCGTATGGAACGGGGTGTCGTCACCCCACCACCCTTCCCAGTCATAGTTTTCCCATGGTCCACGCTGAGGCCCAAACTTATTGCGCCCCATGATCTCGGCGCCGATGTTGCGGGTGAAATCGCGCGTGCAGTAGTCATCAAACCCGTACGTTCCCCCCGGATCAGTGCGATTGACCCAGTGCGCCGTCGCACCCGCCCACGAAAACAGTTCGGCAGGATTTGCGTGACCAAAGGGGTGCTCAAGACTCTGGCCCTCACCGGAGCCGTAGCCGTCGCTCGTTACCATGAAATTGTGGACACGGACTACCTGCGTCATTCGATCCCCTCTTAACGACGAAACAACGGACAAGTTTCAAGACAATACTATTTAGAACTTTCCGATGGATGCGGAGAAAGGCGGAGGAAAGGTCCCAGGGTGGAGGTGATGGGATTCGAAAGGAACCTTGGAAGCCTTTAGGCAACTGATTTCGAATTTCGATGACGCCTAAGCATTACGCCAAGGGCGGCGACCCAATCGCAATGGTACACTCAACCAATCTTGTCGCCGCGCGAGCCATAGCAGCACTTCATAGTTACTTGGTTGCTTGGCATCAAGAAGGAGAAGCCAAGGCATCGCGTCGTATCTCGAGCCCGATCAGTGGGTGAAAGCGCCACCCGTTCTTGTCCCCCGTTCGGGCAAAGTCATCTCGTTTCGGCCATACAAATGGAAGTCCGGTGCGACTTTCGCGGCGCTCGTCAAGCTGAACTTGAACTTTTCGGGTTCCTCCAGTGCGTGGAACCGGGGGACCAATGACCGATTCGTGACCTCCACTCGGTCAGCAATAGGGGGTCGATACTTGATGGATTTCTATACGGTGCTTTAGCTCCCCCGAGTCAAACGCTCGATGGACCCCGGGTCGGCGGCTTCAAGGGCTGAGCGCACCTACCCAGGGGGCCATAGGCGAAAGTCCCTGGTAAGAAGCTTGGCGTGTCGGCGAATTCATCGAAGGCGCGAAAGGACCACGGGTGCGACCGTTGGGTGAGAGATGACGGTAGCGCTCCCCCAGAGTTTGCTTAGTACATATTTGTACTATATTGATCACATGGTGAGTGGAGACCTGATCAAAGAGGCTCGGCTGAGGGCTGGTCTGACCCAAGCCGAATTGGGTGAACGCCTCGACAAATCTCAGTCCGTGATTGCGCGATGGGAACGCAATGACGTGTCGCCAAGTATCGAGACCGTGCGCGAGGTCGTTCGCGCGTGTGGTTTGGAACTCACGTTTTTCATGTCCAAGTTCGATGATTCGAACGTGACCATCATCGATCACCATCTCCAAATGACGTCGGCTGAACGTTTTGCCGATCTCTTGACTCGCGTACGCTTCCACGATCGCCGTGCGCAACGAACGACGAGCCACCATGACTGATTTCGTTCCCTATCGACCGGACGAAATCCTCGAAGTACTCGAACGTCACAAAGTTCTCTACGTCGTCATCGGCGGACTGGCTGCTGAGCTGCGCGGATCCCCTTACGTCACCCGTGACGTTGACGTCACTCCCGCACGGACCAAGGAGAACTTCACGAGACTCGCGGCGGCGCTGACAGAACTTGAAGCCAAGCTTCGAGTCCCAGACATGGAAGAACCACTAGCAATCGAACTCGATGAGCGAACATTCGAACAAGGTACGACTTGGACCTTCGTGACAAAGCACGGCTATCTGGACATCGCCCTTCTACCTGACGGCACGCGAGGCTACGACGACCTGCGTCGATCAGCCACTCGCGAGCAGATCACCGACAGCGTGACCATCTCGGTCGCGGCACTCGCCGATGTCATTCGTTCTAAAGAAGCGGCCGGCCGTGAGAAAGATCGCGCGGTCCTCCCGATACTCCGTCAGGTCCTCGAGCGCTCACGCATGAAGGACCGTGACGATCGCGGGATCGAACACTGACGCTAGGGGAAGCCCAATTTCCCGAAACGTGTTCAGTCCTTTTTTCTGTGCAAAGTCTCACCACCTGTGTTCCAAAATGGTGTAAAGACTCACCACCCGTGTCCCAAAGTGGCCTCGGTGGAGGTGATGGGATTCGAACCCACTGCCTCTACATTGCGAACGTAGCGCTCTACCAATTGAGCTACACCCCCGAAGGAGTACCAACATTATCCTAAGGCTCGGCGAGGGAGTGATTCGCGGGGCCACGAGGGAACGCCTTGAGTTTCGTAGCGTTCTTCGTAATCCCCGTACGTTGCGGGGTACAACGGGGCGATCGGTGCGTCGTCGTACTCGTGCGCCCTACCCGACAACAGGGTGGGCGGACTCAAGTACCCAAGGCCCAGGGCCACCAGCGCGAGAGCGAAAAACGCCGCGAGTGCGAGCCACGCCGCGATGGCGGCATCTTCCAAGACGCCCGACTTCGTCACGACATTTAGTCCAGTGAAAAGGGCGCCGATCACGAAGAGCGCGACCATGATCCTGCGTCGACGAACCTTCATCGAAACTCGTTCGTAGTACGGGGGGTCGAATCCGGCGCTGAAGCGCTCGCCCGGTACCGATGCGTACGCCGCCGCGTAACGATTCATCTCTTCGCGCTTTGGTGCACGAACGTCGCGGTCGTAGTTGTAACTCTGATTCCATTCGTCCCACGTACTGCGTGCCTCGATCGAACCATAGGTGTCTTCGTCGTGAACGACGGTCAAACGTGGTCGTCCGACGGGTTCGTACTCGTCGGGATGTCGCACCGCGGGTCGATCGTCGAACGCGGGAGGTGAATGCGCCAATTCTTGGCGGCTCAAGACGTCGCGTTCGGCGTGAAACGATTCGATGGAGCGCTCGGTGTTGTCGTCGCGAAGTCGTCGTACAGCGATGGGAATCAGTATCGCCACCCACAAAAGAGCGAGGACGATTAGCAGCACCTGATCAAATCCTTGACGGGCACGCAAACATTGAGGTCAACCGTACTTCGAAAACCCTTTATTTTGGTGGATATTCGAAGTTAGGCCTCGTGGAGACCGCACTCCTCCTTGTCGGCACCGGCCCAACGACCCGAGCGGCGGTCGCCACCTTCGACGGGCTTGATCGTCACCGGCGCACATCCGATCGAGGCGTAACCCTGCGCCCAGAGCGGGTGCTCAGGCAAACCATTCGACGTCAAGTAGTACGCGACGTCATCATCGCTCCACGTCGCGAGGGGATTCACCTTCACCAGCGCGAACTTCTCGTCCCAACCAATGATCTTCATCGACGCTCTCGTCGCTGCGTCGGAGCGCTTGACCGACGTGATCCACGCGGCCTTTCCCTTCACGGCACGCGACAGGGGCTCGACCTTTCGCAATTCACAGCATCGCTCCGTACCGCACGGCCACTCGTCCGCCTCGGGCCCTGGGTGCGTGCGAGTGAGGTTGAGGTCCCACTCGCGCTCGATGCGAGAGGCGAATTCGAGCGTCTCGGGGAAGTGACCCCCCGTGTCCAAGAAGATGATCTCGGTACGCGGGCGAAGCGAGTGGACCATGTGCAAGAGCGCCACGTCCTCGAAGGAGCACGCCATCGCGACGTCGTCGCCATAGTGTGCGAAGGTCCACTCCAGTATCTCGAGGGGCGTCGAACGCTCAAAAGTGACGTTTTGGACGTCGAGTTCTTCGATCGTGGGAGTGGCGATATTCATGGACATTTGGGCTCCAAGCCTAACATTGTCAAGGCTTTTACTAGAATTACTAGACTAGTGATTCCCCATGAGAACCGACGCAGTGCAAACTCACTTTATGACCGATCATCTAGATCTCCTCGAATCGCACGCGATCTTCATCTTGCGAGAAGTCGTTGCCGAATGCGAGCGACCCGTCCTGCTCTTTTCCGGGGGTAAGGACTCCGCGGTCTTGCTGCACCTCGCCACCAAGGCCTTCGCTCCTCAGCACCTTCCTTTTCCGGTAATGCACATCGACACCGGCCAGAACTTCCCCGAAGTACTCGAGTACCGCGACCGCGCGGCAAAGAAAGCGGGCGCCCGGCTCATTGTCGCCAAAGTCCAAGACTCCATTGACGAAGGTAAGGTCGCCGATCCGGGTCCGCTCGGGCTGCGCAACCGCCTCCAGACTGTCACGCTGCTTGACGCGATCAACGAACACAATTTCGACGCCGCCTTCGGTGGTGCGCGACGCGATGAGGACAAGGCGCGGGCGAAGGAACGCATCTTGTCGTTCCGCGACGCCTTCGGACAATGGGATCCGCGTCAACAGCGTCCCGAGCTGTGGCAGCTCTACCAGGGCAAGGTTAACACCGGCGAACACCTACGCGCCTTCCCGCTGTCGGACTGGACCGAACTCGACGTCTGGCAGTACATCGAACGCGAGGAGATGGAACTGCCGTCGATCTACTTCGCTCACGAGCGCGACGTCGTCTTGCGCGACAACATGTGGCTCGCCGTGGGTCCCTTCGTGCGCCCTGACGCGAACGAGAAGATCGAACGACTCAAGGTGCGCTTTCGCACGGTCGGTGACGCCAACTGTACGGGGGCCGTGCTCTCGAACGCCTCGACGCTCGCCGCGATCATCGACGAGGTCGCCCTCGCCAACGTGTCCGAACGAGGCGCCACGCGCGCGGACGACCGCTTCAGCGAGACGGCGATGGAGGATCGCAAGCGCGAGGGCTACTTCTAGATGAAATTGGCCCACAAGGATTTGCTGCGCCTCGCGACCGTGGGATCGGTCGACGACGGTAAATCGACGCTCATTGGACGGATCCTCGTCGACACGCGACAGCTCTTCGACGACCAACTCGACGCCGTCGCCGCGGCGTCGGAGAAACGCGGCGTCGGCGACCTCGATCTCAGTTTCGTGACTGACGGACTTCGCGCCGAACGAGAGCAGGGCATCACCATCGACGTGGCGTACCGCTACGCGACGACGCCGTCGCGCAAATTCATCATCGCCGACTGCCCCGGACACGTGCAGTACACGCGCAACATGGCGACGGGGGCATCCACCGCGGACCTCGCCCTCGTGGTGCTCAACGTCGCTCACGGTCTCAAGGAACAATCGCGACGCCACCTCGTGATCGCGGCGCTGCTCGGTGTGCGAACGATCGTCGTCGCCGTGAACAAGATGGACGAGGTCAACTGGTCCGAGAGCGCCTATCGCTCGATCGTCGATGAAGTCGAGACCCTCGCGCACGAGCTGGGCTTCGAGCACGTCACGTGCATCCCGGTCTCGGCGCTCTTGGGTGACAACGTCGTCGAGTCCTCGACCAACACCCCGTGGTACGAGGGACCGACCGTCCTCAGTGCCCTCGAGACCTCGGACGCCGGTTCGTGGACGACGACCAATCACGGCGCGCGATTGCCCATCCAGTGGGTCCTGCGCCAGCCCGGTGGCGGCCGCACGTACGCGGGCATGCTCAACGGGGCGACGCTCTCGGTGGGCGACGTCGTCACGTTGTTGCCCGCGAACATCGAAACGACGGTGAAGGGCGTGCACGCCGGTTCGGGCGCCATCGAACGCGCGACAACCGGACTTTCGATCGACGTCGATCTCGTCGCCGAGACCGACGCGGGTCGTGGTGACCTGATCACGACCGCTCCGCTACCCAAGGTGACCAAGGACTTCACCGCGACCCTTTGCTGGTTCGGCGAGAACTCGCTCAAGGTGGGACAGCGTCTGCGCCTCAAGCACACGACGCGGGTCACGCCAGTTCGCGTCACCGAGTTGTCAGGCGTCGTCGACGTCGCGACGCTCCACACCGACGAGGCGTCGAGTCTCAGCACGAACGAGATCGGCATCGTGCGACTACAGACGGCCGACCCGATCGTGGTCGATGACTATCTCGATAATCGCGTCACTGGCAGTTTCGTTCTCATCGACGACGTCACCAACGCCACGGTCGCCGCGGGCATGGTCGGACGCGCCAGCTTTCTCTAAACGCGACGCTCCTAGTACTGGACGAGCATCGAGATGAAAGCGACCCCCACGAGGGCGAGGAGCACGTCGATCGACAGCACCAACTTTCGCCCCCGAGCAGGTGAGGCCACGCCGTCGTGTTGAATCACCTCGGCGAGCGATGTCTCGAGGGGTAGCGTGCGCGCCTCGAGGTGACCCGCCGCCGCGAGATAGCACACGAGGCCCACGACGATCCACGGGCGCGTGAGCGACACCGAACTATCACCGCTCCAGGACATGATGAGCCCGGTGATCGGTAGTACGTGGAGCACCCTCGCCGCCCAATTACGCCGACTCGGGAAACGCGCGCGCTGGACGTCGGAACTCGCCCCTCGCGCCACCGCCATCGCGGCGACACGCATGACGATGAACACCACCAACGTCGCGATTCCCGCCAGGATGTGCACCAAGAAAACGAGGTCGTAGGCGGTCGAGGTCGCGATCATGATGGGGAGAGCAACACCTCTGCCGCGTGGTACGGATCAGTCGTACCCGCGAGCAGTCGCTCTATCTGCGTGTCGTAGGACTCGCCTCTCGCGAGGTCGCCCACCTTCGCCCGCAACATCGCCGCGAGCACCTGGTCCAGCGCCACGCGAAGACGTGCACGCTGGAGCGCGTCGTAGTCTTCGGCGAGCACGAAGCGACGGTGTTCGATGATCGCGTCCCACAACGCCTCAGTGCCGACACCACTCGTCGCGGTCGTCTCGACGATCACCGGGCGCCACTTGTGCTCGCCCAGATCCAACATCTGTTCGAGATCGCGACGCGTCTCGCGAACCCCGGGACGCTCGGACTTGTTGATGACGAAGATGTCCGCCACCTCCAACAACCCCGCCTTGCTCGCCTGCATGGAATCGCCCCACCCGGGGTTCGTCACGACGACGGTCGTGTCGGCGGCAGAGGCGATGTCGACTTCCATCTGACCAACCCCCACCGTCTCGACGATGGCGAGGCGGAACCCGGACGCTCCGAGCACGCGCAGCGCGTCGGGCACCGCGAGCGACAGTCCTCCTAGGTGCCCACGCGTCGCCATGGAGCGAATGAACACGTGCTCGTTGGTCGCGTGGTCCTGCATGCGGATGCGGTCCCCGAGGATTGCGCCGCCGCTGAAGGGCGAACTCGGGTCGACGCAGAGCACCCCGACCTGGTCGAAGGATTCATCGCCGTCGAAGGATCCCGCCTCGAGGCTCGTCGTGATCAAGCGGTCGGTGAGAGTCGACTTGCCGCCGCCCGGAGGGCCCGTGATCCCTACGACGTAGGGCGACGGCGTGCGATACGCGAGGGCGGCGGTGTCGAGGTGCGAAGTCCCGCCGGATTCGACGTAGGTCAAGAGTCGCGCGAGTGCGGTTCGTGAACCCTTGTTCGCGAGTTCGAAGAGTTCACTCGGATCGCGCGCGATCACGAGAACTTCTCGACGGCGGCGCCGAGACTCTGCAGGCGCCCAATGAAATCGTCGTAGCCACGTTCGAGGTGCTCGAGGCCGCTTACTTGCGTCTCACCCGTCGCGACGAGACCCGCCAGCACGAGTGCGGCGGCCGCTCGAATGTCGGTGCCGCGCACGCTCGTTCCCTGCAGGGACGCGACACCGCGGATCATCGCGTGGTGCCCCTCGGTCGTGATACTCGCGCCCAAGCGCACGAGTTCATCCACGTAACGAAAGCGTCCCACGAAGAGATTCTCGGTGACGACCGAGACGCCACTCGCGACGCTCAGCATCGCGGTGATGAGCGGTTTGTAGTCCGTCGCGACCCCCGGGTAGGGCAAGGTCGCCACGTCACAGGCGCTCAGGCGCGTCGGACCGCCCACGAGGATGCCCTCAGCGTCTTTGTCGATGCGCCCACCCATGGCCTCGATCTTGCGGAGCAACATCTCCATGTGCTCGGGTCGCGCGTCGAGTACCCGCACCTCGCCACCCGTGATGAGCCCGGAGGCTAAATACGTCGCCGACACCACTCGGTCGGTGACCACGCGATGCGACGCGGGGCGAAGCTCGCTCACCCCGTCAATGGTGAGCCGCGACGTACCCAATCCCTCAATCCGGGCGCCCATCGCGATGAGTTGGCGACCGAGGTCCTCCACTTCGGGTTCGCGCGCCGCGTTGTCGATGACCGAGCGGCCGTCGGCGAGGACGCACGCCATCATCAGGTTGTCGGTCGCCGTGTGGCTGGGGTACTCGAGCGTGATACGCGTCGCGTAGAGCCGTGGGCGCGCGAGGGTCGCGTGAATTGATGAGCGGTCGTTGTGGAATGTGGCGCCCATCGCGCTGAGTCCGTCGGTATGGAAATTGATGGGGCGCTGACCGAAGTCGTCCCCGCCCGGCAACGCCATGTTCGCCTCTCCGCAACGTGCGAGCAAAGGGCCGAGGACGACGATTGACGCGCGCATGGCTTCAAAGAGGTGTGCGGGTGCGATGGGACGTAGGTCCTTCACCTCGGGCACGACGATGACGAGCTCGTGCTCGACGGGCCAGCGCACCACGCAACCGAGGGCGCCGAGCAACTCGGCCATCACGCCGACGTCGGTGATGTCGGGAACGTTCGACAAATGATGTTCCCCGGTCGCGAGCAAGCAGGCGGCCATCTGTTTGAGCACCGCATTCTTCGCCCCGAAGGCAAGTACCTCACCGGCGAGTGGACCGACCGGCTTCACGACGAGAGAACTCACCTCTCAAGTATTGCCGGAATCGACGCGATGACACGTACGACCAAGGTTTTTCGAGACTTTCACGAGTACGCTGTTCGCGTGCAGCCACCGTCCAGGCCCGATCGCAACATCGCTCTCGAAATGATCAGGGTCACCGAGGCCGCAGCGATCGCGGCGGCTCGTTGGGCGGGTCGTGGCGACAAGAACGCCGCCGACGGCGCGGCCGTCGACGCGATGCGCTTTGTCCTCGGTGCCATCGCGATGGACGGCATCGTCGTCATTGGCGAAGGTGAGAAGGACGAAGCGCCCATGCTCTATAACGGTGAGCGAATCGGTGACGGTCGTCCACCGCTGGTGGACGTCGCGGTCGATCCCGTCGACGGCACGACGCTCACCGCGGCGGGTCGCAATGGCGCGCTCTCGGTGATCGCGCTCTCCGAACGAGGTTCGATGTTCAACCCGGGACCGTGCGTCTATATGAAGAAGGTCGCCGTTGGTCCGCGCGGTCGAGGAAGCGTCGACATCAACGCCTCGGCGACGGACAACCTTCGCGAGCTCTCCGCTCGTCTGAAGAAACCAGTACAAGAACTCGGTGTCGTCATCCTTGATCGTCCACGTCACGACAGCCTCGTCGAAGAGGTCCGCGAAGCCGGCGCGCGCGTGCTGTCGATCTCCGATGGCGACGTCGCGGGCGCAATTGCGACGGGTTGGCCGAACTCGGGTGCGGACGTGCTCTTTGGCATCGGGGGCACCCCCGAAGGCGTTATCGCCGCCGCCGCGCTCAAGGGACTCGGCGGTGAGATCCAAGGAATCCTGCACCCGCGCGACGCCGAAGAGCAGCGCTACGCCGAGAGCCTGGGCTATGACTTCTCGCGCGTGCTGACGACCGACGACCTGGTCGCGAGCGACAACTGCTTCTTCTCGGCGACCGCCATCACCGACGGTGACTTCCTTCGGGGCGTTCGTTTCTACGACTTCGGGGCGACGACCCAGTCGCTCGTGGTGCGTTCACGCTCGGGTACGGTGCGCACGATTGAGACGTTCCACCGCCACGACAAGCTCCAAGAGTTCACCACCACCGGCTTCTAGTTTTAAAGTTCACATGCGTCACGTCGTAACGTCTTGTGATTGCACTACTTCTGCCCTCGTGCGATGTTCGACGAGGGCCGCAACCTGCGCCCCGCGGATTTAAGGTCACGACTAGAGCCCACGTGGACTCGACTGACCCTGTAGGAGGCACCATGCTCGTCGCCAACATTCTGGAAGTCAAAGGTCGCGACGTCGCGACGATCAGTGGAGAGCGCAGCGTCGCCGACGCGGTCGCGATGTTGCGCGAACGCGGCATCGGCGCACTCGTCGTAACGAGCAGCGCGTCGCCCGTCGAGGGCATGTTCTCGGAACGCGACGTCGTGCGCGCCCTCGCGAGCAACGGCGAACACGTGCTCGAACTCAAGGTCGCTTCGCTCATGAGCCACGACGTCACCACGTGTCGCGAGGACACCTCAGTCACGGAGTTGATGGGGCTCATGACCTCGCATCGCATCCGCCACATCCCGGTGCTCGTCGAGGGACAGCTTCGAGGTCTCATTTCCATTGGCGACGTCGTCAAGGCGCGTCTGGATGAACTCGAACACGAGAAGAAGGAGCTCCTCGACTACGTGTCGGCGCGCTAGGCCTACTTCTCGCTGACGCTGAGCCGCAGTTCGGCGCGCGCGAGTGCGTCGCGGGCGAGCGCCAACGCCGAAGCGTCCGTCGCGTCGCTGCGTTGTGCCGCATTGAGTTCTTCTTGCGCCGCGTCCTTCGCCGCGTGAGCACGCGCGACGTCGATCTCGCTTGTGAGTTCAGCGATGCCCGCGAGCACGGTCGCGCGCGTGACGCCGTCGGCACCATCGGGAGTGACTTGGAAGTACCCACCGTGCACGCAGAAGGACACTTCACCCTCGCTGGTATCGACGCGCACGATGCCGGGCACGAGGTCGCCCACCGTGGACGTGTGCTGGGGCAGGATCGTGAAGTCGCCGACCGACGATCGCGCGATGAGCGCCGTCGCGGGTCCGGACCACAACGCGGCCTCGGGAGTCACGATCTCTACCAACAACGTCGTCATGGTCTAGCTCTTCGCCAACTCGGCCGATTTGCGTTCAACGTCGGCAGCACCGCCGACGTTGAGGAACGCCTGCTCGGGATACTGGTCGAGGTCGCCCTTGACGAGGTGTTCGAATGACTCGATGGTCTCTTGCACGGGCACGTTGATGCCGTCGATGCCGGTGAAGACCTTCGAGACGAACATTGGTTGGGACAAGAATCGCTGGATCTTTCGCGCGCGCGACACGGTGATGCGGTCGTCTTCGGAGAGTTCGTCGAGTCCCAGAATCGCGATGATGTCCTGGAGTTCCTTGTAGCGCTGGAGGATCTGTTGGGTCTGTCGCGCGACGGCGTAGTGACGGTCGCCCACGATCTCGGGGGCGAGGATGTTCGACGTCGAGGTGAGGGGGTCGACCGCGGGATAGATCCCGAGCGCCGCGATCTGGCGACTCAATTCCGTTGTCGCGTCGAGGTGGGTGAAGGTGGTGAACGGCGCGGGGTCGGTGTAGTCGTCCGCGGGCACGTAGACCGCCTGCAGCGAGGTGATCGATCGACCACGCGTCGAGGTGATCCGCTCCTGGAGTTCACCCATCTCGTCGGCGAGCGTGGGCTGATAGCCCACCGCGCTCGGCATGCGACCCAGCAGCGTCGAGACTTCCGAACCGGCCTGGACGAATCGAAAGATGTTGTCGACGAACAACAAGACGTCCTGGTTCTTCACGTCACGGAAGTACTCGGCCATCGTGAGCGCGGCGAGCGCGACGCGAAGTCGCACCCCGGGCGGCTCGTCCATCTGGCCATAGACCAGTGCCGTCTTTTCGATGACGCCGGACTCGCGCATTTCAAGCAGCAGGTCCGTGCCTTCGCGCGTGCGCTCGCCCACGCCCGCGAATACTGACACGCCGTCGTGTTGCTCAGCGACGCGACGGATCATCTCCATGATCAAGACGGTCTTTCCCACGCCTGCGCCACCGAAGAGTCCGATCTTGCCTCCCTGCACGTAGGGCGCGAGCAGGTCGATGACCTTGATGCCCGTTTCGAACATCGTGGCGCGAGGCTCGAGCTGGTCGAAGGCGGGTGCGCTGCGGTGGATCTCCCAGTGATCCTCGACGGGTCCGATGTTGTCGGTGTCAAGCGGCTCGCCAATCACGTTGAACACGTGACCGAGCACGGCATCACCCACGGGCACCGTGATTCCTCGTCCCGTATTACGCACGACGGCACCACGAACGAGGCCGTCGGTGGGTTTCATGCACACGCAACGAACTCGGCCCTCGCCGATCTGTTGGGCGACCTCGGCGGTCACCGTCACGCTTTGCCCGTCGAGCACGATGTCCATCTCGACGGCGTGATTGATCTCGGGCAGGGCGTGCGGCGGGAACTCGACGTCCACGACCGGCCCCGCGATGGCGACGACGCGTCCTGTCTCCAACGTGGTCTTATCAGGAGCAATGGTCATTTGTTTCTCACTTTCCCGAGCGGAGCGCTTCGGCGCCGCCCACGATTTCCATGATTTCGGTGGTGATCGAGTCCTGGCGGGCTCGGTTCATGATGCGCGTCAAGCTCTGTCCCAGGTCGTCGGCGTTGTCAGTCGCCGCCGCCATCGCGCGCTGCTGGCTGATATGAAACGACGCCGCTCCTTCGAGGAGGGCGGAGAAGATCTCGCTCTCGAGCGCGCGAGGGGCGAGCGAGGTGAGCAGTTCCTTCACGTCGGGTTCGAACTCGGTGTAGCCCTTCAGGACCTTGGGGGTCTCGTCGATGGGCGCGTCGGGGACACTGAGCGGCAAGAGACGCTCGGTCTCGACACTCTGGCTGCCGGCGGAGAGGAAGCGCGTCGAGACCAGGAGCACTTCTTGGGCTTGGCCCTGCGTGAAGGGCGCGGCGACGACACTCGCGATCAAGCGCGCGTCGCTGAAGTTCGGACGATCCGCGAAGCCAACGAAACTCCGCTCGACGTCAAGGCCGCGGAAACGATAGAACGGCGCTGCCTTCTTGCCCACGCAAAACAAACGCACCGTCGTGCCCTGGGACTGGAGCTGCTTGATGAGGCGTTCCCCCGCGCGCAGCGCCGACGAGTTATAAGCGCCCGAGAGACCTCGGTCCCCCGCGACCACGACCACGATCGCGGTCTCGACGGTGTCGGGCATCGAGAGGAGTTTCTCGGCGGCGGCGGGGTCACCGAGAGCCGCTTCGATGATGATGCGCTGCATCCCTTGTCGGTAGGGACGATTGGCGAAGATGCGCGCTTGACTGCGAGAGATCTGCGACGCCGCGATGAGTTCCATGGCTTTGGTGATCTTTCGGGTGGCTTGGACCGACTTGATACGTCGGCGCAGTATTCGTTCTTGTCCACCGGCCATGGTCGCTCCCTCCTCGCTGCTTCGTCGCTCGAACTAGTTGCTGACGGCGAAGCCGTCGACGAAGCTGCGCAGCGCCGCGTCGATCGTGTCAGAGCCCGGAAGGGTGCCGGAGGTGCGGATGTGATCAAGGATGTCCGCGTGGGTGGCTCGAAAGTTCGTGAGCAACTCCGACTCGAATCGGCGCACGTCCTCGACCGGAATCGTGTCGAGCCAGCCGCGCGTTCCCGCGTAGATCGCAATGCATTGTTCCTCGACCGGCACCGGCGCGTTCAGCCCCTGCTTCAAGAGTTCGGTGAGGCGATAGCCCCGGTCGAGTTGTTGCTGGGATGACTTGTCGAGTTCGGAACCGAAGGTCGCGAAGGATTCGAGGTCGCGGAACTGGGCGAGGTCGATCTTGAGCGTACCCGCGACGTTGCGCATCGCCTTGATCTGCGCCGCGCCACCCACGCGCGAGACCGAGTTACCCACGTTGATCGCGGGACGAACGCCCGAGTAGAAGAGGTCGGCTTCGAGGAAGATCTGTCCGTCCGTGATCGAGATGACGTTGGTCGGAATGTAGGCGGAGATGTCGCCGGCCTTGGTCTCGATGATCGGCAGTGCGGTGAGCGAACCCCCACCCTTCTCGTCGGACAACTTCGCGGCGCGCTCGAGGAGACGACTGTGCAGGTAGAACACGTCGCCGGGGTACGCCTCGCGGCCTGGAGGTCGGCGCAACAACAGGGAGATCTGGCGATAGGCCTCGGCCTGTTTGGACAAGTCGTCGTAGACGACGAGGGCGTGTTGACCCGCGTCCATCCACTCTTGTCCAATGGCGCAACCCGCATAGGGAGCGAGGAATTTGAACGGTGCCGGGTCGCCCGCGGACGCGATCACGACGACGGTGTACTCGAGAGCGCCAAAGTCCTCGAGGGTCTTGACGGTCTGGGCGACCGAGGAGTTCTTCTGGCCAACGGCGACGTAGATGCACTTGACGCCTTGGCCCTTTTGATTCAAGATCGTGTCGATCGCGACCGTGGTCTTGCCGGTCTTGCGGTCGCCGATGATGAGTTCGCGCTGTCCTCGACCAATCGGCGTCATGGCGTCGATGGCCTTGATGCCCGTCTGCAGAGGTTCACTCACGGGTTGGCGTCCGATGATGCCGGGCGCCTGGACTTCCATGCGACGCGTCGAAGGATTCACGAGCGGACCCTTGCCGTCGAGGGGCACGCCGAGTGCGTTCACGACCCGACCGAGCAGCGCGTCACCGACCGGCACCGAGAGGATACGACCCGTCGAGCGAACGACCTGCTCTTCTTCGATCCCGTCGACCGAACCGAGCACGACGGCGCCAATCGTCTCTTCGTCCAGGTTCATCGCGAGACCCAGCGTGCCGTCTTCGAATTCCAGCAATTCGTTCACCTTCGCCGAGGGCAGTCCCGACACGCGCGCAATGCCGTCGCCGACTTCGACGACGCGGCCTACCTGCTCTGCTCCGACGGCCGGGTTGAACTCAGTGACGTGCTTGCGCAGCGCGTCAGTGATTTCAGCGGCACTAATGGTGAGTTCAGTCATCACAACTTCCTTTTACTTAGTCATTTCGATTCAATGCGGATTCAAAAAAATGTCCCGACGCGACGGCATCGTGCAGTTCACCCAGGCGCCCGCGCGTCGTCGCGTCGAGACGAAGATCGCCCACCTCGACGAGCACGCCGCCGAGAAGTTCGGGTTGTTCAGCGATTTGTAGTTCGACGCTCTTGCCCGTCAAGGTGCGCAGAGAACCAACGAGTTGCGCCTGGCTCTCTGCGTCCAAAGCTCGCGCGGTGTGCACGCGCGCCACGCGCCAGTCGCGCGCCCGCGCGACGTAGTCAACGAGGAAGTCCAACGTCCCCACGACGTCGCGTGGACGTCCACCCTCGATGACGTAGCGGCTCAGTCGAAGGGTGATCGGATTCACTTTGGCGCCCAAGAGCTGGTCCACGGTGCCGAGGCGTGATTCGAGCGGCGCGTCACGATCCAACAACAATCGTCGTAGGTCCTCGCTGGCTTCGATCGTGCGCGCCCAGCGAAAGAGTTCTTCTTCGATCTGCGTGAAGTTCGACGTGTCGAGATCCTCCAACAACGCATCGGCGTAGCCCCCGACGCGCCGGCGTGCCGAGAGAAGACCAAGATTTTCCTGCACAAACGTGCCGGTGTCCGCTTGCACGCGCGCGACCACGGCCAACTCCGCGATTGCGTGATCCACTTCTTGGGCGGGCACGTTCGTCGCCGCGAACACCGCCAAGCGAAGTGACACGTCGTGCACCTTGCCCTGCAGCAGATCGTGAAGCACCTGTCCGCGCGCGACGCCGCCAATGGACGTGTCGCTCAGCACGGCGCGAAGGTCAGCACGCGCGAGAACCGTTTGCTCGAGGGCCGCCAGGTCCGAAGCGACCGTCACGAGGACGGTCTTCTCCAGTGCGCCCAAAAGGGCCGCGGCGTAACCTTCGAGCTTGGGCAGCATGATTAGAGGTTCGCCTCTCGCTGCGCCTCGGCGTTGAGCGCGACGACCGCCTCGCGGACGAGGTCCTGGTGCGCGTTCTGGTCGACCTCGCGTCCGACGATCTTGGCGACCAGTTCGAAGACGATCTCGCCGATCTTCGCGGACGCCTCGTCGATCGCACGCTGACGAGCGGTCGCGACCTCGTTCTGGGCGTTGGCGACGATACGGTCGTATTCGAGTTGTCCTCGACCGGCGGCTTCGGCCTTCACCTGATCCGCGGTCGCTTGCGCTACGGCGACGATGTCGCGCGCTTGGTCGCGCGCCGCGGCGATCACCTTGGCACGCTCCTCGCCCGCGGCTTCGGCTTCGACGCGAGCCTGGTCCGCCGCCTCGAGGGAGCTACGGATCTTCTCCTGACGAGTTTCCATCGCCTTGTTAAGCGGCGGCAGGATGTACTTCGTGGCGAGCCACAAAATAATCACGACGACGAGAAGTTCGACGAAGAACGTCCCGTTCGGGAGGAGAAATATTGATCCAGTACTCATATCGGTGACCTCTTTATCTGATGATCGAGAGTCGTGCGCGAGTCGCGTGACTCGCGACGTTGACTATTGCTTCGAGAAGACGTAGACGAACACAACCATGAACAACAGGTTGATGAAGTACATCGCTTCGACCAAGCCGACCGTCAAGAAGAAGTACTGACGAGCCTTATTCTCGATCTCGGGCTGGCGCGCGATTGCGGCGATCGTCTGGCTACCGGCGAGGCCGTCACCAATGGCGGCGCCAATGGCACCGCCACCGAGGGCCAGTCCGCCACCGACGAGGGCACCGGCGATTGCGACTGCCGATTCAATTGTATGAGCCATTATTAATTTCCTCCTGGGTTGGTTAGTGTGAGGCTTCTTGCAGCGCGACGTGCGCTGACTCGTCGTGGTCTTCGTTGCTGGTGGCGAATGTGAAGTACAGAATCGTCAGCAACATGAAGATGTAGGCCTGAATTGCCCCAATAAAGAGGTCGAACGGCTTCCAGAGAATCTCACCGAAGGGCACGACGTAGATGGGTAGCAGCGTCGTCATGACGAGGATCATGAGACCGCCCGAGAACAGGTTCCCGAAGAGTCGAAACGTCAAGGTGATGGGCTTGGTGATCTCTTCGATCACGTTGATGGGCGCGAGTGCGGTGTAGGGCTGGCGGTAGTGGTTAAAGTACCCGCGAAATCCCCGGGCGCGGAAGGACTCGATGTGCACCCAGCCAATCACGAGCAGCGCCATGGCGAGGGGCAAGTTCACGTCACTCGTCGGTGCGGGAAGGATCTCGCCGGACGATCCCGGGTGCATCGCCGAAGGAATGAAGCCGATCCAGTTACAGATGAGGATGAAGAGAAGTACCGTCACGCCGATAGGGACGAATCGACGACCCTTGGGACCCATTGCGGACTCGGCGAGGTCGCGGACCTGCTCGTAGATGAACTCCCAGAAGATCTGGATCTTGCTCGGCACGCCGCTCGTGATCTTGGCGCGCATTCGAAAACCGAGGAAAAGGAAGATGGCGGCCGCGAGAAGCGTCGAGGTGACGATGTCGGTATCGATGGTGAGCCCCGCGAGGTGCAACTCTGGGTGCACCCCCACCGATATCGTCTTCGCGGCGTACAGCGTCTTCACTGCAGTCCCCCTTGACTCGCTACTACCCGCATGACGTTCATGACAAAGACAATCTGATAAAGCACAAGCCCTGCCACAATACCGATTCCCAAGGGGGCGTTCAGCACCACGAAACCAATGATCACGACCGTCACGATCGCCAATCGAAGGGTGGTGCCGCCGCCAAGTTGTCGGCGTACCGCCTTGGTGCTTTGCTCACCCTTGAGCTCCACGCGCGCGGCCTGGCGGTCGAGGAATCGCAAATTCGCGACCGCGAGCGCGACGCCCACGACGACGCCCAGGGCACTCAAGGGTGTCGCGACCAGGAGTGCGACGACGAATCCGACCAAACCCACCAAAATCGCTGAAAGTGTGGTCCTACGCAAGAGGCGCGGGAGGGTATCGGGGGGAAGATTTTCGAGCACGAGCACTGGGTTTCTAGAGGAAACGCCGGACTTGCTTGACAACGCTCACCACGGCGGCGACCGTTCCCAACACTATCCCTATTAACAGACCCGCTGGAGCGCTGCCCAGCTCGTGGTCGACCCACAGACCCAACACGACGCCCACCGCGAGACAACTCGCGATCGTGGTTCCCATGACGGCGAACGCCGCGACGCCCGGAAGCGGCGAGCCATCAGGACTTTCCTTCGATGCGGGCGAGGTGGGCTCGGGTGACGCACTCATTGACGCACGCGCGGCGCCGGGGGCGCAGGAACCTCACGACGTCCCTCGCGTCGATTGAGGAGTGGACTCGACCAGGTGAAGAGTCCGATCAGCATCAGGGCCACCCCGAGGGGGATGAACACGTTCACCTTCGCGTCGAAGATCGGCGCGAGCACGAAACCGCACAACAACACCGTCCACAACCACAAGATGATCACGGTGCGCCGGTGTCCGTGACCGAGACGCATGAGACGATGGTGGATGTGGTTCTTGTCGGGCGTGTGAAAACCCTGTCCTGACGCCGTGCGACGGACGAAGGCCCAGATGGCGTCGAGCAGCGGCACCCCCAAGATGAAGACGGGAATCAGCAGCGGCGCGAAGAAGAAGAACGTCTGACCGCTCGCGGGCGGCGTGCGTCCACCAATGACCATGGTCGAGGCGCTCATCAAGAGTCCGAGCATCAGCGAGCCCGCGTCGCCCATGAAGAGCTTGGCGGGATAGAAGTTGTCGCGCAGGAATCCGAGTGAAATCCCACACGTCAAGGCCGCGATCAACGGACCCACGTTGGTCGTCGGCAACAGACCAAGGTCCTCCAATCGAAGTCCGTAGACGCACAGCGTCCCCGACGCGATCGCGACAATGCCGCCCGCCAGACCGTCGAGTCCGTCGATCAGGTTGACGGCGTTACAAAGCGCGAAGACCCAGATCGCGGTGATGATCGGCAGGATCGACGGTCCAAGGACGATGAATCCGGCGAAGGGTAGCTTCAACTGGTACATGGTGCATCCGCTGAAGTAGAGGATCGTCGCCGCGAGTACCTGACCAGCCACCTTCGCGGGGGCGCTCATCTCTCGAAAGTCGTCGATGAGCCCGACGACGAAGATCACCATCGCCGCGAGCAGTACGCCCAGCATCTCGTGCGACGACGTGATGATCGCGCGCAACGACGGCACCGCGACGGCGAAGATCAAGGCGACGCAGAATCCTACGAACATCGCCGCCCCACCGCCGTAGGGGGTGGGGGTCTCGTGCACCTTGCGCTCGTCGGGCTGGGCCGTATAGCCAACGCGAAGCGAGATGATCCGAGCGGGCTTGTTCGCGAGCAACGTGACGAGCAGTCCCACGACCGCGACCACGATGTACGACGCGATGTTGCTCATGAACTACTTCGTAAAGCCTACGTACGGGTTGAAGTCGTGACACAGCATCGCGACGTCGCTGCGCACCGCGCCGATGCTCGAATCATCGGCGCGCTCTCGAAGAGCCCGCGCGATCAAAGAAGCAATTTGTGTGAATTGCTCCTCCTTCATCCCGGCCGTGGTCTCGGCGGCGGTGCCAAGGCGCACCCCCGAAGTGACGAAAGGGCTTCGCGGGTCGTTGGGGATCGTGTTGCGACTGGTCGTGATGCCCGCGCGATCGAGGACCTCCTGGGCCTCTTTGCCCGTCAGTTCCGCGTCGAATTCTCTAAGGTCCACGAGCACCAAATGATTCTCCGTACCCCCAGAGACGACGCGAAGTCCCTCGCCAGCAAGCGCGGAAGCAAAAGCGACCGAGTTACGCACGATCTGATCGGTGTAGATCGGGAAGGACGACACCGACGCCTCCTTGAACGCCACGGCCTTCGCCGCGATCGCGTTCTCCAGCGGACCACCTTGTTGTCCGGGAAAGACTGCCGAGTCAATTTTCTTCGCGATTTCCTCGCGGCAGAGAATCGCGCCACCGCGTGGACCCCGCAACGTCTTGTGGGTGGTGAGGGTCACCACGTCGGCGTAGGGCACCGGGTTCGGGTGTGAACCCCCGGCGATGAGTCCCGCCACGTGCGCCGAGTCGAACATCAATATCGCACCCACTTCGTCGGCGATCTCTCGAAACGGCTCCGGGTCGATGCGCCGGGAATAGGCCGTCGCTCCCGCAACGATCAGCTTGGGCCGGTGCTCGAGAGCGAGCGCGCGAACATTGTCGAAGTCAATGAGCTCGCCCGGCGTCGAAGGGTCGTCGTTGCGTGGCGTCACGCCGTAGGAAACGAAGTGCCAATACTTGGAAGTGATCGATGCGGGCGACCCGTGGGTGAGGTGTCCTCCTTGGTCCAAGCGCATGGCGAGAATCGTGTCGCCGACATTCAATAACGCCTGGTACACCGCAACGTTGGCGTTGGCGCCACTGTGGGGTTGCACGTTCGCGTGGTCCGCGCCGAACAGCGCGGTCAGGCGACGTCGCGCCAGATCCTCAACCTGGTCGACGATCTGGTTTCCTCCGTAGTAGCGACGACCCGGATAGCCCTCCGAGTACTTGTTGGTGAGGATTGAACCAGTCGCCGCCATCACCGCCGGCGACGTGAAGTTCTCACTCGCAATCAGTTGCAGCGTCGAGGTCTGGCGTTCCCACTCTTGTTGCAGCAGCGACGTCACTTCGTCGTCGTGGGTGATCCAGTTGTCAAAGGGCGATGAACTCAACTCGAGTTACCTTTCTGATTGGCTCAGCTGCGCATCGAGCACACCGAGCTTGGCGATACGCGTGAGGTGACGTCCCTCACCGGGCGAGGCACGAAGCCACGCGTCAAGAGCGTCGAGGGCGACCGGTGCGCCGATTAATCGCGCCCCGAGGCACAAGACATTCGCGTGATTGTGCTCGCGCGCGAGGTGCGCGGACGTCGCGTCGTGCACGAGTGCGGCGCGCACTCCGGGCACTTTGTTCGCCGCGATCGAGACACCCACGCCCGAGCCGCACACGGCGACACCCAGGTCCGCCGATCCGCCCACCACGGCACGTCCGACCGCTTCACCGAAGTCCGGATAGTCGACCGAGTCCGTCGCGTTGGTCGTGCCCACGTCGAGTACGTCGTAGCCCCAACCCTGCAGCGTTGACGCCAACAGGGCCTTGAGGTCATATCCCGCGTGGTCTGAACCAAGGGCGATCCGCATTGTGTCCACCCTACCGCCGACTTCTTCGATGACCTGACTCGGCCATACTTCTATGGTGAGCGTCGAGCCCCGCACCCCCGTCATCATCGGCGTCGGACAAATTACGCAGCGCGCAACGTCGAACGAGACCTACGACGCTCGAGCGGAGCCACTCGATCTGATGCGCGATGCCCTCGAGCGTGCGAGCGTCGATACTGGCACGGGTCCTCGCGCCATCGATGCTCTCGATGAGCTCGTCGCGATTGGGTCCTTCACGTGGCACCCGAGGGACCCCGCGCTACTCGTCGCCGAGCGACTCTCGCTGAAAGACGTCGTGACGCGACTTACGCCGACGGGTGGGAATCTTCCCCAAAAGCTCGTCCACGAGTCCGCACGTCGAATCCAACGAGGTGAACTGACGACGATCGGCGTCGTGGGCGCCGAAGCAATGTACGCACGATCGCTCGCTCGACGCGAGGGGAAAAAAGTGCAGTGGACACTACAAGAAGCATCGGTGCCCGCGCCCACCTCACTCGAGGAGGAGCGCATTCCCTTCACGAAAGATGAATACGACCAAGGACTCACGCTTCCCGTCAACGTGTACCCGCTCTTTGAGAACGCGCGACGCGCGCGCCTCGGTTGGACCCTCGACACCCAACGAGAGCGCCTGGGCACCTTGTGGCACAATTTCGCCCAGGTCGCCGCGACGAATCCCTACGCATGGCTCCCGAGCGAGCCCAGTGGCGAGTTCATTGCCACGCCGAGCAGCGCGAATCGAATGGTCTCGTATCCCTATACGAAGTTGCTCGTCGCGAATCTTCCCGTCGACATGGGTGCCGCCTACATCATGACGAGCTTCGAGCACGCGACACAACTGGGCGTCGCGCGCGAATCAATGGTCTTTCCCCAGTGTGGCGCCGACGCGAACGACCACTGGTACATCTCCGAGCGCCCCCAACTCGACGACTCGCCCGCGATGCGCGCCCTGTGGCGCGCGTTGGAGAATTTCGGGCTACGCGAAGACACGCTCGCGCACATTGATCTCTACAGTTGCTTTCCGACCGTCGTGCAGAGTGCGTGTGACGTACTCGGTATCGACGCCTTTGACCCGTCGCGTATCCCCACGCTCACCGGAGGGCTCACTTTCGGTGGTGGCCCGGGGAACAACTACGTCACCCACG
The DNA here is from genome assembly GCA_903970515.1 of Candidatus Saccharibacteria bacterium CG_4_10_14_0_2_um_filter_52_9. Lineage (GTDB taxonomy): Bacteria > Actinomycetota > Acidimicrobiia > Acidimicrobiales > RAAP-2 > RAAP-2. Next base: position 17,220 of record CAJCJA010000022.1, on the reverse strand, counting down.
CCATTGCGAGTGCCGTCGAGGCGTTACGCCACGACCCCGGGTCTCACGCACTCGTGACCGGTCTCGGGTGGTTCTCGACGAAACACTCCTGGGGGTTGTACGCCACGTCGCCTCCAGAAAAAGGATTCCAACACCACGACGCGCAATCGGAGGTCGACGCGACACCAAAATGCGCATTCGCCCAACTCCAAGGCAACGTCCGAATCGAGAGTTACACGGTGAGTCACGACCGCGAAGGACCGCGTCGACTCGTCGCCTGCGCGAGAGACGCCCGCGACGTGCGAACCTGGTGCCACAGCGAGGACCCCGCACTGATGCGCATCGCCGAGAGCGAGGAGATCATTGGTCGACCCGGCGAAGTGCGCGACGGCGAGTTGTTCTTCTAACTGAGATACTGTTCGAGTTCCTCGCTCGTGATGGCACGCTCACGAATGACTCGCCACTCGGGTTCCGAGACGTCGACTACCGTCGACACCTCGCCGCGACATTCACCCCCGTCGAGCACGCCCGCGAGTTCGTCACGTCCCGCGAACGCCGAGCGAAGTTCCTCGAGCGTGTGACACGGCGGCTCGCCGTGGTCGTTCGCACTCGTGACGGCGAGTGGACCGCTGTGCTCGAGCAAATCGCGCAAGACCTGGTGATCGGGAATACGAAAACCCACTGACGTCTCGGGGCTTCGCATCAGTCGAGCGAGTTCTTCGGGGGCAGCCATGACGATGGTGAGGGCGCCGGGCCAAAAGACGTTCGCCAATCTCTGGGCTCGCTCATTGAGCTCGACGCCGAGCTCGTGGATCTGCGTGAGCGAACCCACCATCAAGGGCAGTGGCACGAACGATGGCCGATGTTTCAAGGAGAACAACGTGGTGATCGCACTCTCGCTCGCGATTGATGCCGCCAGCCCGTACACGGTGTCGGTGGGCACCGCCACCACCTCACCGCGTCCGAGCGCCGCGATGGTCTCGGCGACGTCGAGACGTTTGGTCATCGTTGAGCCACGAGCATTCTTGGTTTCCCACTTACGTCGTCGAAGAGATTAAAACTACTAAAGCCACTTTGCTCACACGTCGCCGCGACGGCGTCGCGCTGTGCTTCACCGTGTTCGAGTACGAGAACTCCTGATGGCGACAGCCAGGTCGGAGCGTGTCGAATGATGTGTTCGACGTCGGCGAATCCACCCACGCCCATGGCGTCGGGGGCCACGAGGGCGTCTCGTGGCTCGTACTCGAGCACGCGATCGAGGGTCAGCATCTCGAGAGCACTCACGTAGGGAGGATTGGACGCGATCACGTCAAACGTTCCTCGAAACGTGGCGTCAACGTCGTCGAACCAATTGGAGCGCACGAAGGACACCGCCGTGAGGTCGTACTTGCGCGCATTGGTGCGCGCGAGATCGAGGGCGTCACTGGAAGCATCGACGCAGACGAGACGTGCCCTAATCCCACGTTCTCGGAGTTCGAACAGCAAGCTCAGACCAATCGCTCCGGTACCGCAGCCGAGATCGAGCATGAGCGGCGTACTCGAGTTGCCAAAGGCGAGTTGCTCGAGTGCGAGGCCGACGAGTTCCTCGGTCTCGGGGCGAGGGATGAGGGCCCGGGGATCGACGTCGAGGTCGAGTTCGCGAAAGGGCCAGTGCCCGAGCACGTACTGCAACGGCGCTCCGTTCACGCGTCGCTCGACGGCGTTTCGCACGTTCGCGACGCTCCTCGATGAGTCATCGCGCAAGAACTCCTCGATGATCCAGCGAACCTCGCGACGTTCAATTCCCGACGCCACGAGTTCGTCGAGCAGTTGGCGCTTAACGTCCGTCACTCTCGGCCAACTGACGCGCGCGCTTGTCGGCGAGCAGGGCGTCCACGTAGGGATCGAGATCACCCGCGAGCACCGCGTCCAAGGTGTAGTTGGTCAGGTTGATGCGATGATCCGTGACGCGGTTCTCCTTGAAGTTGTACGTGCGGATCTTCTCGCTTCGTCCGCCACTTCCCAATTGGGATCGTTTGAGGTCGCCCAGCTCGTTGGCTTGGGTGTCCTGGGCTGCCTTCAAGAGCCGTGCACGCAAGACAATGAGCGCCTTCGCTCGGTTTTGGATCTGGCTCTTCTCGTCTTGCATTGAGACGACGATGCCGGTCGGCAGATGGGTGATGCGAACGGCGGAGTCGGTCGTGTTGACGCTCTGTCCCCCGGGGCCCGACGATCGGTACACGTCGATTTTCAGATCGCTCGGATCGATCGCGACGTCGACTTCTTCGGCTTCGGGAAGAACCGAGACGGTCGCCGAGGACGTGTGCACGCGACCTTTCGCTTCGGTAGTGGGCACGCGCTGGACGCGGTGCACGCCCGCTTCGTGTTCGAGGCGGGCCCATGCGTCCTCGCCCTTGATCAGATACGTCGCCTCGTCGAGTCCGCCCTGTTCGGACTCGCGCTCTTCGACGATCTCGAATTTCCATCCGCGCAGTGCGGCGTATCGCTTGTACATCTCGGCCAGGTCGCCCGCGAACAGATTTGCCTCTTCGCCGCCCTCGGCGCCGCGAATCTCCAAGATCACGTTGCGACCTTCGTTGGGATCACGCGGCAGCAACAACGTCTCGAGCGTCATCTCGAGATCGGGGATCTTCGCTTCGGCGTTGTTCACTTCCTCGCGCCACTGCTCGCGGTCCTCGCCGCTCGTCTCGTTGAACATCTCCTTGGCGGTGTCGAGGTCCGATTGGGCCGCCTTCAGCTCGTTCCAGGCGTTGTTAATCTCGGCGAGTTCCTTGTGGCGACGCGAGAGGTCGCGCAGTCGATTGAGGTCGCTCGCGACGTCGGGTTCCGCAAGCGCGGTCTCGACGCTACGTAGCTCGTCTTGAAGGACGTTGAGAGTTTCGTCGATGGAGCGCACGAGTAATGCGGCGCGCTAGGCCTTACGCCTTGGGTGCGCGACTCTTGTTGGTCTTTTGGGCGTAGCGGCGCTGGAAGCGCTCGACGCGTCCACCGGTGTCGACCAGCTTCTGCTTGCCCGTGAAGAAGGGGTGGCACTCGTTGCAAAGCTCGACGGTCAGTACCGACTTGGTTGATTCGGTCGTGAAGGTGTTCCCGCACGAGCAGGTCACGGACGCTTCGCCGTACTTGGGGTGAATATCTGGCTTCATAAGGTTCTCCTTGGAGCGGATGACTAGATTAGCGGGAAATCAACTCGTTGGTGCGGGGCCACGGGCGATCTCGGCGAGGAATTCGTCGTTGCTTCGCGTGGACTTGAGTTTGTCGATCAAGAGTTCCAGACCCGCGGCGTCACGGCCCTCGGACGCGAGGCCGTTCAAGACGCGGCGTAGTTTCCACACCTGTGGCAGGACGTCGCGGCTGAAGAGCAACTCCTCGTGTCGGGTCGAGGAACCATTCACGTCAATCGCGGGATAGAGGCGACGTTCGGCGAGGCGACGGTCGAGCTTGAGCTCCATGTTGCCCGTTCCCTTGAATTCCTCGAAGATGACGTCATCCATCTTGGAGCCGGTTTCGACCAGCGCGCTCGCGAGGATGGTGAGCGAGCCACCTTCTTCGATGTTGCGCGCCGCACCGAAGAACTTCTTGGGCGGATAGAGAGCACCGGAGTCGACACCACCGGACATGATGCGTCCGGTCGCGGGGGCGGCGAGGTTGTACGCGCGTGCGAGACGGGTGATGCCGTCGAGGATGATCACGACGTCGCGACCCTGTTCGACCAAGCGCTTCGCGCGTTCGATGCACAGTTCGGCGACGTGGGTGTGCTCTTCGGCGGGTCGGTCGAAGGTCGAGGAGATGACTTCGCCCTTGACGCTTCGTCGGATGTCGGTCACCTCTTCGGGACGCTCGTCAACGAGCAGCACCATCAAGTGCACTTCGGGGTTGTTCGCCTCGATCGACTGGGCGATCTGCTTCATCACCGTTGTCTTACCGGCCTTGGGCGGCGAGACGATGAGTCCGCGCTGACCCTTGCCAATGGGCGACAACAGGTCGACGATGCGCGGCGTAAGGTCGGTCTTTCCCTCGTTGGTCTCGAGCTTGAGCTTCTCGTCGGGGAACAGCGGGGTTAGGTCTTCGAAACGAGGGCGCAGTCGAGCGACCTCGGGATCGATGCCCGCGACGCTGTCGACGCGAAGCAGCGCCGGGTACTTCTCGTTGGATGCGGCGGGACGGAACCCGCCAACGATCGTGTCGCCCTTTCGAAGGTGGTAACGGCGAACTTGGTTGATGGAGACGTAGACGTCGTTGGGCGAAGGGTGATAACCCTTGGTGCGCAAGAAGCCGTAGCCGTCGTCGCGCAGATCCAACAGGCCCTCGATCTCGACGAGCTCGCCACTGTAGGGCTGGTCGGCGTTGGGCATCGCTTCGCCGCCAAAGCGTTCGCGCCCGGTGTTGCGATTGCGGCGATTGCGGCGATTGCGTCCACCGGGTTCGTTGGTGAAGTCACGCGGTTGACGTTCGCGCGTCTGGTTGTTCTGGTTGTTCTGTCGCGGTGCGCTCTGGCGCTCCGAGGGAGCGACCTCATCAACGTCGGCGACGTCAACGTTCGATTCGCCACTCGAGCCGTTCGACGACGCGTGAGCGGCGCCATTGGTCTTGGTCGTCGCGTCACTCGAGGCGTCGGCGACGAACTCACCGAGGAGGTCTTCGAAGTCGTCCTCGGGGGTCGCGACGACGCGTCGCGAACGAACAGCGCGTGAAGGCGTATCGCTGCTGGACGGCGCGGGCGACTCGCCCATGATCGACTCGATAAGGGCTGCTTTGGTGGCGCGGGCGGAAACTTCGACGCCCGTCACTTTGGCAATGGTTTGGAGATCCTCGCGTGATTTTGATTCAAGATCCGCGCGGTCTGGGGTGGGCTTTACAGCCATTGGTGTTCCTTTCTCGCCGCTCGCAAGAATTCAGCACAACGGAGAAGAAAATAAAGAAATGTCGTGGGAAGAATTCCGCACGTCGGCGAAGGCCAGACGCGTACGACGTTTCCAGTGTAGCGGAAGTCACCGGTCCTACGTCAAGAGTCCCGAAAACCCTTATGACAGTTGGGCCATGAGCGCACTCAGCGTCGCGTCGACAACGAGCGGCGTCGCACTCGTCGAGACCGCGGTGTCGGGATCCTTCAGTCCATTGCCGGTGAGCACGCACACGACCGTCGAACCCTTGGGCACGCCGAACTTCAAGATCCCCGCCACCGACGCCGCCGAGGCGGGTTCGCAGAAGATCGATTCGTGACGGGCGACGAAACGATACGCGTCGAGGATCTCGTCGTCGGTGACCGCTCGGATGTCGCCGAGTGACTCGTGTATCACTTCAAGTGCGGGCACCCAGCTCGCGGGGTTACCAATGCGGATCGCGGTCGCGATCGTCTCGGGATTCTCGACCGGGTGACCGAGCACGATGGGCGCCGCCCCCGCGGCTTGGAAGCCCCACATCTTGGGCAGGATTTTCGCGTGGCCCGCGAAGTGGTACTGCGTGAATCCCCGCCAATAGGCAGTGATGTTCCCCGCGTTCCCTACCGGGATCGACAAGATGTCGGGCGCGTTGCCGAGCACGTCGACGATCTCGAAGGCGCCAGTCTTTTGTCCTTCGATGCGATCGGGGTTGATGGAGTTGACGATCGTGATGGGCAGGTGTTGCGTGAGTTCACGAGCGAGGTCGAGGGCCTGGTCGAAGTTCCCACGAATTTGGAACACGTTCGCCCCGTAGACAATCGCCTGAGCGAGTTTGCCCATGGCGATCTTTCCTTCGGGTACCAGCACGACACAGTCCATGCCCGCCTTCGCGGCGTACGCAGCGGCGGCGGCGGACGTGTTGCCCGTCGATCCGCAGATGACGGTCTTCGCGCCGTTGGCGACCGCCTTGGTGATCGCCATCGTCATCCCGCGGTCCTTGAAGGACCCCGAAGGGTTGAGTCCTTCGTACTTCAACCACACGTTCGCGTCGAGTCGCTCACTCAGTCGCTCGGCGAAGAGCAATGGCGTGTTGCCCTCTTGGAGCGTGATGACGTCCTTCACCCCCGTCAGGTCGAACCACTCGGCGTACTCCCTGATCAAACCGTTCCAAGCCTTCACGACCCACCTCCATCGATCACGGGAAAACACGCCCCGATGCAGTCGACGCTCTCGAGCTTGGACAACTCGTCCATCGTCGCCTGCACGTTTCGCGTCACCGCGCGGTGGGTGAGAAACGACAAGCGCGCTTCGTCGGCGATGCCCGATTGTTCCATTGACTGGATCGAGACGTCGTTGCGTCCGAAGACGCCCGCCACACTCGCGAGCACGCCCGGCTCGTCGCGCACGTCAAGGCTGATGTAATAGGCGCTCGTGACGTCGCCCGAATCAATACTGACGAGGCGATCATCCACACTGAAGGGGACGTCGTGGCGACCATTGACCTTATTTCTCGCGACGTACAACAAGTCGCCCAACACCGCGGTCGCGGTGGGATCACCACCGGCTCCCTGGCCGAGCCACATCAACGGTCCACTCTTCGCGCCCTCGACGAAGACCGCATTCATCGCTCCGTGCACCGACGCGAGGGGATGCTCGGCCGGGAGCAAGGTCGGGTGCGTGCGTCGCGAAATGCCGTGCTCGCCCACGCGCTCGGCGACGCCGAGCAACTTGATCACGTAGCCCGCGCGCGTCGCGTACTCAATGTCGACCGCTCGCACGCCGGTGATGCCTTCGCGCGAGATCAGTTCGCCGCGAAGTTCGGTGCCGAAGGCGAGTGACGAGAGGATCTGGACCTTCTGCGCGGCGTCGAAGGCTTCGACGTCGGCGGTCGGGTCCGCTTCGGCGAATCCGAGGGCTTTCGCTTCGGCGAGCGCCGAGTGGTAGTCGCAACCCTCGGCGGTCATCTTGGAGAGTATGTAGTTCGTCGTCCCGTTCACGATGCCCATGACGCGTTCGATGCGCTCCCCCGCGAGCGACGTGCGCAGCGAACGAAGGATGGGCACCCCGCCGCCGACCGCCGCTTCGTAGAACAGGTCGGCGCCGTTTTGATTCGCGAGTTGGGCGAGCGCGGTGCCGCACTCGGCCATGAGGGCCTTATTGGCCGTCACCACCGAGACGCCGCGCGACAGGGCCGCCTCGACGTAGGCACGCATTGGATCGATACCGCCGGCGAGTTCGACCAGGATGTCGATGTCGTCACTCTTCGCCAGTGCGAGCGCGTCGCTCGTGAGCAGCCGTGCATCAATGCCGGGACGTACCTTTTTCGGATCGCGAACCGCGACGGCGACGACCTCGAGCGGCGCCATCGCCGCGTCCACCAGCGCTACGTGGCGCGCATCGTCACTCAAGAGTTGCACGAGGGCGCCGCCGACGAAGCCAGCACCGATGATGCCAACGCGAATTTTCGCCGTGTTCATTGAACAAGGCTAACCGACGTCTTGTTCAATTCGGACTTCAGACTTCGAGACGTGCCATATCATCAAACGTCTCGCGGCGTAGGACGACGCGCGCGTGGCCGTCCTTCACGAAGATCACCGCTGGTCGCGGTACCCGGTTGTAATTCGACGCCATGGAGTAGCCGTAGGCGCCAGTGACCGGCGTCGCGATCACGCTGCCCACGTGGGTCGCTTCGGGAAGCCACGCCTCGTCGATCAGCACGTCGCCGCTCTCGCAGTGCTTGCCCACCAGGCGCACGGCAGTTGGTCGCGGCGCCATGGGATGCTCCACGTCGAAGGCCTCGTACCCTGATCCGTAGAGGACCGGCCGAGGATTGTCGCTCATCCCCCCGTCGACGGCCATATACGTCCGTGCGCTCACCGGTTTGATAGCGCCCACTCGATAGAGCGTCAGCGCGGCCTGGGCGACGATGGCGCGTCCCGGTTCGGCGAGAAGCCGCACGTTCGAGTCCAAGCCCGCCTTCGCGGCGGCCGCGCGAATCGCGCTGCCCCATTCGTGGATCGTGGGTGCGTACTCCCCTTCGACGTAGGCAACGCCTAACCCGCCGCCTACGCACAGCTCGTCAAACCCGTCGCCCTTGGTCAGGTCCGACAGTATGGCGATCTCTTCGGCGAAGCCTTCGGCGTCGAAGATCTGTGAACCAATATGCGAGTGCACGCCGTGCAACGTGACGCCGGGAACATCGCGCAACGTCGCGATGGCGCGACGCGCGTCACCCGACGCGACCGAGAAGCCAAACTTCGTGTCTTCCTGTCCCGTGCGCACGAACTCGTGCGTATGGGCTTCAACGCCGGGCGTCACGCGAACGAGGCAGTCAACGCTTTGCGAAGAACTCACGAGTGCCCGAAGTCGTTCGATCTCGTCGAAGTTGTCGATGATGATCCGATGCACTTTCTGCGTTACCGCGTGCTCGAGTTCCTCGGGCGACTTGTTGTTGCCGTGCACGATGACGCGGCTCGCGGGCACTCCGCTTCGCAGCACGATGTCGAGCTCGCCGCCAGTTGCGACGTCGATGCAGAGACCTTCTTCGAACGCCAGACGCGCCATCGCCCCACACAAAAAAGCCTTGGAAGCGAAGGCAACGCCGTCGTCGAACACCGCTCTCGCCTCTCGACAACGCGATCGCAGGGTGTCCTCGTCATAGACGAACAGTGGTGTTCCGTAGGTGGCGACGAGCTCGCGCATCGACACACCGCCCACACTGACGTCGACGTCGCTGAGTACGGCAGTGTCGGGCAACAGTGACGCGAGCAGTGGAGAAGCCATAGGCAAACCTTAGGATGCTGGTCGTACTTCTAGGAGTTTTCCAGCGTGCCCTTTACGTCCAACCCTCGAGGCGACTCACCATGTTCCCACTGTGTGGACGTTCAGTCCGTCGGCATCAATGCCGGGTCGCTTGGTGTTCCGATGCTCGGGTCGTCGACCGTCCTCACCGGACCCTTGAACGTGTTCTTGGCGCCTGCGATCCAACCAATCCAGACGCCGATCGCCAGAGCGATGGTGACGAGTGGCGCGTAGTTGAAGTCATCCCAACTGAAGCCACTCTTCCACGGCACCGCAGCCGGTGAAGTCGGCAGAATGAAGATGATCACGCACAGCACGACCCAGATGATGGCAATGGCGTTAATCCACTTGTAGTGCTTGCCGAGGTTCCATACGCCCGGCTCGAACTTGTCACCCATCCGCCAGCGCAAGAAGACCGGAAGGATGTAGGCGATGTAGAGCCCAATCGTCGTAATTGACGTGACCGCAAAGAACGCAACTGGCAGTCCCGCCTTATTGCCAAACAGAGCCGGAATCGTAATGATGAGCGAAAGGGTGACCACGAATAACACGGCCCACGTTGGCGTCTTGTGCTTGTTGAGTTTTCGCCACAACTGGTGGCCTGGCACGGCACCGTCGCGCGAGAACGCGAACACCATGCGCGAGGCGGCGGCGACGCAGCCCATGCCGCAGAACAATTGCCCGACAGTCGAGATGTCGAGGACGAGCTTCGCGAGGCCGGTACTGAGCGCCGTCTCGATGATCGGTACGGCGCCACCACCACCTGCGTTGATCGCGCCAACGTGGGTCGCCGCGAACGTGATCGCGAGAAGCAACGCCCAACCGCCCACTGCGGAATAGGCGATCGCCGTCCATAACCCTCGCGGTGCGGCGCGTTCAGCGTCGAGGGTCTCCTCCGATAAGTGCGCTGAGGCGTCGTAACCGGTGAACGTGTACATCGTGAGAAGGAAACCCAGCGGAAGAATCATGAACCAGTAGAGGTGGGTGGAGAATCCACTGTTGTTGATGCGGTGCGAGAATACCCAGGAGAAGCTCTGGTGCGTCGAAGGTCCAAAGATCATCACACCCACAATCACCACAACGCCAGCGAGCATCCACCACGCCGAGATCCGGTTCAGCAGGGCCACGAGATGCGAGGAGAAGACGTTGATGACACTGTGCAGAGCGAGGATGATGAAGAACAGGACAAACGTATGGTGCAGGACCGACGACGCGTTGGTCGTTGCGAAGTTAAGGCCGAAATTGACGCCATAGAGGGCGAGCACTGAATTAAGGAACGACGCGCAACCGTAGTCGACGGCAGCGACGATGGAGATCAGGCCAAGAAGATTGAACCAACCCGTGAACCACGCCCAGCGCACGCCACCGAGGCTGTACGCCCAGTAATAGATGCCTCCCGCGGTCGGATACTTCGACGCGAGCTCCGCCATCGAAAGTCCGACGAGCAGGACCAGGAGACTGATCACCGGCCAGCCAATCGAAATCGCGATCGGTCCTCCGTCGTTCCACGCCTGTCCAAAGGTCGTAAAGCATCCACTCAAGATGCAAATGATCGTGAGCGAAATCGCGAAGTTGGAGAACCCACTCCAACCGCGGTTGAGCTCTTGCTTGTAACCGAGGGCGGCTAGTTTGCCCTCGTCCGACGACAGCGCTCCCGAGCTCTCGCTCATCCTGCCTCCCCATGTTGTGGCCTCGAAGGACCTACTGCGATGAGCGACCGCCGCTCAAGTTGGACGAAAATATACACGACTCGATGGTCGCCGTCGACGAATTTTCCCAATTGTTCATCGTGGTTTAACGCATGGACGACACTGATTCGCCACGTGGGCGGCTACGACTTCCGCACTCCATCCCGCAACTGGCGTCGTGAAACCACCTTCGCGCAATTCGGCCACGAAGGTCACGTAGGCGGCTTCCATGTCCTGAGGATCCATGGGTAATCCCTTCTAGCCGTCCAGTGAATTTCTGATCGGTCACACGCCCCACCCGCTTCAATGGCGTCGGCAGAAGGCGAACGGTACTCGAGATTGTTGCGGCAATTCACTCTGACCTTTGAAAGTGCGATCATCGAAGAAACGCCTCACCCGACAACCTCACCCCTCGCAAGGTCGAGGTCCTCACTCTCATTGGTGAAGGTCTCTCGAGTCAAGAAATCGGCGAGCGCCTCTTTTTGAGCCCAGCGACCGTGAAGACGCACATCAAGCGGATCTTCGCGAAAACGGCCGTTCGTGATCGCGCCCAAGCGGTGCGCTACGCGATAGGCAACGGTTTCGCTCGACCGAAGTAGTTGAAGTGGCCGAGCGAATGCGACGCTACGTGGCGCCGCATTCGCTCTCGACCGCAACTTGCTCTTAGAGTCCGACCATCATTGAATGTGCTTCATCGATCAAAACACGAAGATGGTGACGCGTCGGTCCGACGCCCTCGCCGCATTGGACAGGCCGGGCGTGACGGGAAGCAGTTCGCCCTTTGACGCGGTGGACGTGATCACGTATTGGATCTTCAGCTTCTTAAGGTCAGCTTTTAACTGCAGCGAGACGCTCTGAGCTCGACGTTCACCGAGCAGCAAATTGTAAGCGCTCGTGTCGAGAGGGTCGGTGTAACCAACGAGTGACACGTTGAGTTGCTTGTGCGTGGCAAGGAACGTCGCGACCAGCTGGATTGTTTTCACGTCGACGGGGTTGAGTGTCGAGAGATTCTCGCCGAAGTGGGTGATGTAGCGCAACTTCTCGGGCAAGAGATTCACGGGCACCACCACCTTGAGCGAGTAGATCCTCGAGTCAGTCAGCCCGTGGGCATCGACGACCTTTACGGTGACCTGGTAATTGCCCACGACCGTCGCCGTGCCTGAGATGACGCCGGTCGTGGTATTGATGCTGAGACCCTTCGGTAGTCCAGACGCGCTGAAGACCAGTGGGGACGTGCCACCAACGGTGGCGATGGGCGTGGTGTAGGGGAAGTTCTGGATGGCGTTCGGGAGCAGAAGCGTGGTGATCACCGGCCCGGCGCCCGCCGTCGCGAAGCACACCGGCGTACTGAACGACGTGCCAATCGAGTTGGTCGCTTCGATCTGATAGCAGTACGGACTTCCCGTGATGAGCCCGGTGACCATCGCGGAAAGATTCGTCGGTGTCGAACTACTCGGCAGCGTCGCGGGCACGATGGGCACGACTGTCGCGCCGTTACAGCGAACGAGGGTGATCCCCGCGATGTAACAGAAGTTCTCGGAACTCACGCCCGTGCCATTGGGATTCACGGCACCATTGAGTGTCGCACCGGTTGTCGTCACGTTCGTAGGCGGTGCCGTCGTGGCGGTCGGAGCGAGGGGTGAGACGCCCACGGGAAGTGGCGTCACCGTCAAGGGGATGACGTCGGTCGAATAGACGCCCGTCGAGTCGGACACGGTGCAGTTCACGGCGTTCAAGTACACCCCGCCAGTCGTGGGCGTACCGAAGATGGTGACGCCCGAAGAGGACGGGGTGACGGTGATGCCCGGAGGGGGTGTGCCGACGCAAGTAATGGTGTAGCTACCCGGTGCGCCACCCACGGCCGTGAGGGTCTGGCTGTAGGGGATGCCTACTTGTCCCTGTGGCAACGTGGTGGGTATTAATTCCGGCGTCGAGACGATTTCGGAGACGCTCGCCGCGGTGAAGTTGGAAATCCACACGTGCGTGCCGTCGTAACTCACGCCCCACGGATTCGCGCCAGCGGGAAGTGCGAAGGTACCGATGATGGCGCCAGTCGACGCCAATAGCTCCTGTACTTGGGCGAGGCCGGATTCAGCGACCCACACGTCAGTGCCGTCCGAGGCGATTCCCTCCGGCAGGGCTCCGGTGGGCAGAGGGGTGTAGCCCACCACGGCGCCGGTCGAGGAATTAATTTCGGCGACGGCGTCTTGACACTTGAGTGTGGCCCAGGTGTCGGTCCCGTCGGCGGAGATGTCGAAAGGTTGCGAACCCGACGTCACGCCCGCAACGTATGCGTTGCCGACGGTGATCGACCGCACGAGTGCGCCCGTTGTCGCATTGATCTCACTGACAGTGTTGTTCCATTGCGTCGCGCCCGACGCGGTGGAGCAATCGTTGTTGTTGCCGCCGAATGCCAAACCAGGGTTGGCGACCCACACGTCGGTACCGTCGGAGGACACGCCCCGCGGGCTCGAAAGGTCACCGGCGGTGCTGATGGTTTGCAACACCGCACCCGTCGTTGCGCTGATTTGTAAGAGGGCCATGCCTCCCTGGGTCGTGACCCACACGTACGCGCCGTGATACGTGATGTCGCTGGGTTCAGCATTGGCGACGGGTGGCGCTGTGGTGTTGGTGTTGGTCGAAACCAAGGTGAGATTCGTGGAGGGGAAATTGACCGCGCTCTGCTCGTTGACTTGGGCGATGCTGAATCGATCCACGGTGTTGCCGTCAAAGTTCGTCACCCACACGTTGATGCCGTTCGAAGCAATGCCCGAGGGGGCGTAGCCCGGCGTCGTCGCGGTGAAGTCAATGGTGTGCAAAATGGCACCCGAACTCTGGAGGATTTGCGTGACGGAGCCACCGGTCAGATTGGGTACCCAGACGTAGGTACCGTCGGTGAAGATCTGTTGATCCAAGCTTCCGGTCGCGATCGTACGTGCGACGGTGGGCGTCGTGATGATCGACGGCGCTTGGACGAAGAGAGTGAAGGTCCATGCCCCGGTGTCGAGATTGGAGTCCGTCACCGTGCCCGCGATCGTGTAGGAACCAAGAGCCAAGGAACCATTGGAGGTGATCACGCCCGTCGTCGTATTCACGCTCAGCGAAGCATTCGGGGACGTGACGGCGTAGGTGAATGTCGGTGAACCGGTGAAACCGGTAGCGTCCAACGTCGTTGCGAACGTGGACGAATTCTGTTGCAGGATCACTACCGACACCGGTAGTACGGTGAGGGTAGTCGCCGCACCTGATGAGGCGGCGAAACCAATGGTGCTAGTGAAGATGGACATCGCGAGTGCGACGACAGCCAGAAGCTTCATTGAAAATTTCGGTGATGGGGCCAGAGAAAGATGCATGGCGGATAGTTCCCCTTTGGATCTTGATTGACTCGATCCACGAACTATGGAGGGAGCGGGCGAACATCGCGGTCCAGAATCCTCGCTCCAGCACGAAACTTAGCACATATAGCAACCAAATACCATGCCATTCTCAATGGCACGGATGACTCAATGGCACGGATGAGAGGCATCGTCGAGTGAGCAATGCTCGGTTTCCTTGCCCTTCAACGGACGTCAACCTGCGGCAGGTACCGACTGGAGGTCATAGTGAGCTCGACCCCACGAGTTGGCACGCGCGCTCAATTAGAATTAGTGGGAAAGCATTGGGGTTTTCTTGCAACCAACCCAGAAATATGGGCACTGGGTGGGCGACCCGGGAGTTGGGGAATGTCCCCTAAATAAAAGGTCCAGTGTTTTCAACGTCTTGCCCCCGTAGCTCAGCGGATAGAGCATTGGCCTCCGAAGCCATGTGCCCGGGTTCGAGTCCCGGCGGGGGCACTTCAATTGGGCCTTTTCGCCGTCGTAGGGCGTGGTGTTCTTTCTCAAAGCCGCATTCACGTTGCGCTAGTGCTGATCCATGTACGAGCTGTGTCGTAGTCTCCTTTGCCGCTTACACATTTCAGAGGACGCCGGCACCTAGGGCAATCTCGAAGCCTGCACCGCTGCGCGCCAAGTCGACGAGAAAGATGGCAATCCATTCGAGAAGGTACGTCGCTTCGAGCCCACCTGCGTCGAGTGGCCGCATGTCCATGCTCTCGAGAAACTCGGCGACGCGTCCTTTCGCCTCGGCGTCGTCGCCGGCTAGAAACGCGTCCATTGACTTATCTTCGGCGAGGACTCCACCGAAGATCGAGTTGAAGGCTTTGACGACGTGTGTGCCCTTGGGCGCGGCGCCGGCAATCTGCTGGGACGCCGAGTCGCCCGAGGTCGTCACGAGTCCTGAGCCTTCGGCGTTGAACGGGTTGGTGATGTCGACAAGTATCTTGCCCGACAACGCATTGCCATAGTGCCTGACTACGTCGAGGACGCCGGAGTACAAGAGGGCGAGGATGACGATGTCACCCGCCGGAGTTTCTCCGAACGGGCCGACAATTGCTCCGTTGCCGATCTGGTCGGCCAGAGCCCGCACCTTGGTGGTATTGCGCCCCATGACTTCGACGGTGTGGCCGTGCTTCGCCGCCCGAGTGCCAATGGCGCTGGCCATATTTCCTGAACCGATGATGGTGATGATGCTCATGATGTGCTCCTTGGTGCTGTCTGGATTGGTTGTTCGTAAGACGGTTGCTCGCGCGATAGATAGACACGTCGCCAGGAGTGCGCTACGACATCCACGTGATGCCGTAGTCGTGCCAGTCCTTGCCCGTATCGCCCCACCAGAGCGACCACGGAATCGTCTGGACAATCTCGCCGAATTGAATTGCGTTGGAGTTGACGAACGTCACGGTCGTCGGTGTCGCCGCGATGATCGCGACGGCGTGCGTGCCGTTCCACCACGTCGCCCACACGCCGCCATGATTCGCTGCGTTAATAATCTGGGGAAGTGTCGTTACTTGCTCGAACGTCGCCGTATGGCCGTCAAACCCGGTGTCTTCAACGAAATCAAGCGACACGAGAAACGGCTGGCCGCCCTTGAAACCCCAAGCGTCAAGCACGTTCGCCGTCGAGATCGTGGCGGCGGGGTATTCGTGAATCGTCAAGTTCGCGATCGCTGCAAAGGCGCAGTCGCCGAAGCGTGCGTTGGCGAAGGCGCCGTAGGCCGGCGTACTCGCGCCAGCGACGTTCGCGATGGCGAAGGGGCTGCTCAGGATCACGAGCGCGCTTAGTAGTCGTTTCATTCGCCACCAACTTCCCTGCGTTCGCGCAGCAGCGATTCAGCCGGTGTTGGAGTTGGCGGAGGAGCTAGACCATGAACCCGTGGTGATCGCGGCGGCGTCGCCGACTCAAGTAATGCGTGCTCTTTATGCGCCCGACGAAGGCGCAACGGACGTCGATGGTCTCGGACGGCGCTACCACACCACTTGTACTTCTTACAAACTTCTTGCTCAAGGAGCAGTCACTTCCTCCTGCGCGTCTCGTTGCGAGAGACGCGCAGGAGGAAGTGACCAACGACTATGCGATGACGCTGTAGTTGACCTTGAACGACTTGCCATTCGCGAACACGACCGTGAAGGTGTGCTCGCCCGTAGATGAGCCCTTGGGCATCGTCACGACGACGGTGAGTGAACTACCAGTGTCGTGCGAGACAACGGCCTTGGTCCCCTTCTCATTACTCGTGATCGTGGGTTGACCGAAGAAGCCAACTCCCGCGATCGTCAACTTGGTGGTTCCGGGTGTGATGACCTTGCCCACTACATCGAACGCGCGAGGATTCACGGGCACGATGGCGGCGGGAGTCACTGGCGGAATGGTCGTGGTGGTCACCACGGGCGCTGGCGTGGTCGCTGCCGGAGCCGGAGGGCTCGGAACAACGACGGGTGGCGTCGCCGTGATGGTGAACTGACCACTCGACGTTGCGCCGAGGGCGTCGGTTACGGTCACGGTGAAGGTCTGGGTCGTCGCGCTCGAGGTCGTGCTTGACGAACCGAGTTGCGAAATCAGACCAGACGTCGTGTTGAGGGTGAGGCCCGCGGGGAGCGTACCCGTCAACGCGTAGGTGTCGGTTCCGCTACCACCGGTCGCTTCAGCACCACCAAACGAGTAGGTACCCACGCCATCACTGAGCGCAGGTGGTGTGCCCGTGCCGATAGCGAGCGGTGCGCCCACGATGAAGCTGTAGGTGTGCTCAATGACGGCACCCAAACTGTCGACGGCGAAGACGTTGACCTGTGAGTCAGTGTCGGTCGCGCTTGGGCTACCAGTTACCGCACCCGTCGTCGTGTTGAATGACAAGCCCGCGGGGAAGTTACCCGGCGCACTGTAGGTGATCGTCCCTACGCCACCCGTTGCGGTGTCACCGTTCCAGGAGTAATTCGCCTGGCCCGGGTCGATCGTGGTCGGATTAGTCGCCGAGATGAAGGCAAGCGGCACGCCCACGATGAAGTTGTACGTGTGTTCGATGACCGCGCCGAGGGTGTCGGTCGCGAAGACGTCCACTTGCGTGTCAGCCACGTTCGCCGCTGGCGTGCCCGTGACGGCGCCCGTCGCGGTGTTGAAGCTCAAGCCCGCGGGGAAGTTGCCCGGTGCGCTGTAGGTGATCGTGCCCACGCCGCCATCGACGGTGTCACCGTTCCAGGAGTAATTCGACTGACCGGGATCGATGAACGTGGGGTCAGCCGTTGAAGTAAAGAACAATGGCACGCCCACGATGAAGTTGTACGTGTGTTCGACAACGGCACCAAGACTGTCCGTCGCGAAGACGTCCACTTGCGTGTCAGCAACGTTCGCCGCTGGCGTGCCTGTGACGGCACCCGTCGCGGTGTTGAAGCTCAAGCCCGCGGGGAAGTTGCCCGGTGCGCTGTAGGTGATCGTGCCCACGCCGCCATCGACGGTGTCACCGTTCCAGGAGTAATTCGACTGACCGGGATCGATGAACGT
>CAJCJA010000021.1 GCA_903970515.1 Candidatus Saccharibacteria bacterium CG_4_10_14_0_2_um_filter_52_9 | reverse complement strand
GCACCCAGGGCGCGCGCGTCATTGATTCGACGCCACCCGCCACGACAATGTCGGCGTCGTCGACCATCAGCGAACGACTTGCCTGGACAACCGCTTCAAGCCCTGAGCCGCACAGGCGGTTGACGCTCACTCCCGGGACTGTTACTGGCACACCCGCGAGCAACAGCGCCATTCGAGCGACGTTGCGGTTCTCCTCGCCCGCCCCGTTGGCGTTACCGAAGAACACGTCTCCAATCAATTCGCGATCGAGGGGACTGCGCTCGAGGAGTCGCGCAATGACGTTCGCCGCCAGGTCGTCGGGGCGTACCCCGGACAAGGCGCCACCGATTCGCCCGAGCGGGGTTCGCACAGCGTCGACGATGTAGGACTGGCTCACGGGCGTTGGCCTCGCACGCACGCCTCGAGCAGAGCGCGAGCTTGCGCCTCGTCGATCGGGCGTACGTTACCGTGCGCGGCCTTCGCGACCAGTGGTGCCGCCTTGGCAATTCCGTCATCGGGGAAACCAATCGCGCGCAGCGACGAGGGGGTGTGTAGCGTCCGTGCCAAGTCATAGAGTTTTCCCGCCGCATCGCCTCCGAGGACTTGCGAAAGTCGCTCATAGGCGGGGGCGATCGCAGGTTCGTTAAAGGCCAGTGCGTGCGGCAAGACGACCGCGTTCATCTTGCCGTGATCAAGCCCGTAGAGTCCGCCAAGTACGTGGCACGTCTTATGGTGCAGCGACGTGCCCACGACGGCGAGCACTGCTCCCGCGAGATAGGCCCCGTAGAGGACGCCGGTACGCTCCTCGAGGCTGGTCGGTTCATCCATCATTCGAGGAAGATGCATCGCCAAGACGCGCACAGACTCCAGCGCGAGTGCGGACATGACTGGATTCGCGCCAGGACCATAGAGACCCTCGACCGCGTGGGCGAGGGCGTTCATCGCACTCGGACCCGCTATGTCAACGGGAAGCTGCAACGTCAACTCGGGGTCGTAGATGACCGTCACCGGTTGGACGCCAAGGTCACGACCCGTTGTTTTCACTTCGCCTTCGGTCATGCCCCAGATCGGCGTCAATTCTGAACCAGCGTACGTTGTGGGTATGCACAGTTGTGGTAGGCGCGTCGAGAGCGTGACGGCTTTGCCGAATCCCGTCGCTGAACCCCCACCGAGCGTCACGATGGCGGTGGCCTCGACGTTGATAGCGATGGCGCGCGCTTCTTCCGCCAACTCGACGGGCACGTGCTGGACGACGTTGGTGAATTTCGCGACGCAGCGATCTCCCAAGTAGCCCGCAATCTCATCGGCGAGACGGAGGTCAAAGCCGTCGGCGATCAAGAGAACTCGCTCGACGCCGAGTCGGTCGACCTCGTCGGCGATCTCGCGTCGTCGGCCCGCACCAAAGACGACACGGCCTCGAAGGGCGTCGTAGTTGAAGGATTCCATCGTCACGCCCCAGTGAACGAACGTAGCGCCGAGAGTTCGCTCGTCGTGGGCGCGGGAGTCTCGTGAAGCGAATCCGCCACGAGAAGAGGCCATCCTGTTGCAGCGAGGACATCGTCAACACCGACGCCCGGGTGCACCTCACTCAAGAGGAATTGGTGCTGCGAGTCGTCGTAGCGCAAGACTCCGAGGTCGGTGATGATGGCTTGCGGCCCCCGACCAGGAAGCCCTAGTCGTTCGCGTACGCCCGAACCGTCGCCGTGGCCTAGCGACGTGATGAAGTCGATCTTTTCTACGAGCCCTCGTGCGCTGTGGCGAAGCGTGATGATCACTCGGTCGCACGATGCGGCAATCTCGGGCGCGCCGCCCGCCCCGGGCAAACGCACCGCGGGCGACTGGTAGTTCCCCACCACGGTCGTATTGATGTTGCCCCAGCGATCCACCTGCGCGGCACCCAGAAACCCCACGTCGATACGACCAGCTTGGAGCCAATAGGCGAATATTTCCGGCACGCCAACGACCGCGTCGGCGCTGACGCTGAGGACACCGTCACCGATCGAAGGCGGGATTCGGTCTGGCTTCGCGCCAATGCACCCGGACTCGTAAATCAATACCACGTGAGGCGCGTGCGTCGCTCGAGCGAGATTGGCGGCCGTGCTCGGTAGCCCAATGCCCACGAAGCACACGGTGCCATCACTTAATTCACGTGCCGCGGCGACCGCCATCATCTCATCGCTGGTCCAGGTCACGTCCTGCACGACGTCACTAGGCACGAGTCGACTCCACCAAGTGCGAATCCAGCGAGGCGAGAAATCCAGCGTTGGTCTCGGTCATAAGCACGTGTTCGCCCATCCACGCGAGAAACCGATCGCGGTCGCGACTGATTGGTTCCCAGTACGCATAAAAATCATTGGCCCGCTCGGAGTAGTCCTGCGCATAGGAAGGAAACGAGCCTGAAGGGCACTCGACGACGGTGCCCACCACCCAGTTCGGCAATACGACACCGTTCACGTGGGGCACAAAGTGCTCGACAATCTCTTCGACCAGCACGATTGAGCGCTTGGCGCTCAGGACCGTCTCCTTTTGGACGCCCGTGATGCCCCAGAGCATGACGTTGCCCTGACGGTCGGCCTGCTGGGCACAGATGATGCCCACGTCCAAGTCGAGCGCCGGCACGGCGGCGAGAGATTCACCGGTAAAGGGACACGAGACGAAGCGAACGTTGTCGGTCACCTCAACTAAGTCCGTCCCCGCGTAGCCACGCAAGATCCCAAAGGGCAGGCCACTCGCGCTCGCCGCGTAGCGCGTCGCCATTCCCGCATGCGAGTGCTCTTCAATGGCCAATGGACCAGGAATTTCGCGTTCAACGGCGTCGCGGAATCGGTGCAGCGATCCGGCGCCGGGATTGCCCGCCCACGAGAAGATCAATTTTGACGCGCACCCCATGCCGATCAGCTGGTCATAAATGATGTCGGGCGTCATGCGCACGAGCGTGAGGTTGCGTCGTCCCTGGCGAATTATTTCGTGACCGGCCGCGAAGGGAATGAGATGCGTGAAGCCCTCAAGAGCGACGCGGTCTCCATCGTGCACGTTCGCCTCAATGGCCTCTGACAGCGTCGAAAATTTTGTCATTGCCTAGCGCGGATACCAAGGAGGGATGGCCGCGTTCACGTTGATCCAGACTGATTTCGGTTCGGTGTATTCGTGCATCGCTTCAAAACCCATCTCTCGTCCGTAACCCGAACTTCCGACGCCCCCAAATGGTGAGCCGGGATTCACCCGCTTATACGAATTGACCCACACCATGCCCGCGCGAAGCACTCCGGCCATACGGTGCGCGCGCGACAAATCGTTCGTCCAGAGTCCGGCACCTAAGCCGTAGTCCGTGGAATTGGCAATCTGCGTCGCCTCTTCGTCGCTCGAAAACGTAGACACGCTGACGAAGGGACCGAACACCTCTTCCTTGCACACCCGACTGTCGGGCGACGCCTTCACGATGGTGGGTTCGACGTAGAAACCTTTCGCGAGAGTTGGATTCGCTGGCGCCTTGCCACCCGTGAGCACCTCGCCCCCTTCGGCGCGCGCAATGTCAACGTAGTTGAGGACTCGGTCGCGGTGCATCGCCGACGTAAGGGGGCCCATTTCCGTGCGCTCATCCAACGGATCGCCCACGCGAATCGTCGTTGCCAGTGCGAGAAACTTCTCGAGGAACTCATCGGCGATCGACTCGTGCACGATCAGCCGTGAGCCTGCGATACACGCTTGGCCCTGATTGTGAAAGATTGCGAACGCGGAGCCGTTGACCGCGGCTACGAGGTTGGCATCGGAGAAAACAATATTGGCACCCTTTCCGCCAAGTTCGAGTTGCAGGCGCTTCAAGTTTCCTGCCGACTGCGTCACGATCGAGCGACCCATCGCGGTTGATCCCGTGAAGCTCACCTTGCCAACGTCTGGATGGGCCGCGAGGCGTGCACCCGCACGCGCACCATAGCCGGGGACAACATTGACCACCCCCGGCGGAAACCCAGCGTCCGCGATGAGTTCACACAGTCGCAACGTCGATAGCGGCACCAATTCTGAAGGCTTCATCACCACGGTGTTGCCCGCGGCGAGGGCTGGGCCTAATTTCCAGCCACAAAACATCAAGGGGAAGTTCCATGGAACAATCTGTCCCACCACCCCAATCGGATCGTGCGTGACGTAGTTGAGAAAACCCGCTTCGACCGGGGGAAGGAAACCCTGATACTTGTCTGCCATACCGCCGAAGTAGCGAAAAGTGGCGACCGTGCGTGGCACATCGAGCAACGTCGAGTCATGAAGTGGATGTCCCGTGTCGAGTGACTCCAGACGCGCGAGTTCCACCGAATGCTCTTCGATGAGGTCGGCGAGTCGCAGCAGCAGTCGACCTCGATCAGCCGCAGCGAGCGACGACCAACCGGGATAGGCAGCTCCCGCCGCCCGCACCGCCCGGTCGATATCTTTCTCCCCGCCCTCCGCAACTACCGCAATGACGCTCCCGTCGTGCGGGTTGAGCACATCCAATGTCGCGCCGTCGAGGGCATCAACGAACTCGCCGTTGATGTAGAGCCCGCGAGTAAGCAACGCGACCTAGAACGTGACCGGGACGGTGGGCGCTTCGCCTCGAGCGATCATGTCGGGAAGGTCTGGTGAATTGTTCTCCCACACGAGCAGCATCGAACGCTTCGGCGAGTAACCCTGGTGGCGAATGTCGGCGGGCATTGCGGCGCAGTCACCCGCCTTCATGACGACCTTGGCCCTTGGCTTACCTGATTCGCGGTCCTCTACTTCCCAGATTATTTCGTCACTCAGTTGGAGGAACCACTCCACGCGGTCATTACCGTGGATGATGGGCAATATGAACTCCTCGGTCGTGGGGCACATCAGGCTGTCGCGACACACCGAGACGACCGAAGGGTTCCAGGTAACGTCGCTCCGCGACAGATATCCGAAGAAGTTGAACGCAGAAACTTCCTTTTCGTATCCCTTCTCAACCTCGACAATTGGCTCATCAAGGTCGACGTCCAAGAACGCCCGGTTGACGGGGTACCCTGATTCGTCACTGCGTAACGGCTCATCGTCGGGAAGTCCGACCATTCGCTTTGCGGCAATTCGTGTACGGGTAACCGCCGCAGTATTGCTCCCTGTCTTTTCGCCGTAGGCGGAACCCGTCTCCATGGGCGCCGCGAAGGGGTCGAAGTCCGCGTTCACCCAATCGTTGAGAATTGCCTGAAACGTAGCCTTAATTTCATCGTGGGGAAAATTCTCCGAGTGATCGAGCTCAGCCTTTCGATACTCCTCGTTGAAGCGACCCGCGAAGAGATCCACGTTGCCGTAATGATTCAGCGTTCCAATGACCGCGTCAAAGTTGACGGTGCCGTAAAAGAAGTTCCACGCGACGTCACGCATCATTGCCTTGAGGAATGGCTCGGCCGCGGTGACGTGGCGACCTGTGGGCCACGTGACGTGCACAAAGTGTTCGTCACGCTCAAAGTGAAAACCGCCCAGCGTGAAGGGGCGATACCCGTGCTCGTTAGGTACGTCCCCCAACTGAATAGGTGAAGTTGTCATGATGTCTCCTCGTTCACTTAGTACTTTTGACAAATCTCGGACCAGCGCTCGACCGTGTCAGGGCCCAAGACCGTTTGCAGCAATACCACCGACGGCTTCTCGGCTCGCATTCGATAGCACCGTCCCGCGGGAAGGAGTGCGAGATGGCCGCGACGTGCCGTGATCTTGCCCATCGGTGTACCTTTTGGTTCGCCGCTCACCGCGATGGATCCGGACGCCGACGGGTCCACAAGTGACTGTTCTGGATCAAGTAGATCGATGACAACTTCACCGTCGACGACCATGGCGAACTCATCGTGGGGTGTCGCGCGCCAACTAGAGGTACCTTCGGCGCGAATGACTTCGAGGACGTATTCTTGGTTTTTCGCGACGGCCACCTTCTCCCACGGTTTCGCCTTCGTTGCCACTTCGAAGATATTGGAGAAAACATAATTCTTAGGATCGTCGTTAATGACTTCGACGCCGCCCTTTTGGTAGCCGTCGAGCCCGGCGAACACGGTCTTGTACTTCGTCACAGCCCCTCCCTCACTATCTCCAGACCTAAGTAAACATACAAACTGTCAACGGCGCAACGTGCACTTTGGATCATCGCAAGTGCCCAAACTGTCCCCATTTTCGAAGAACCAACTTCGCCTCGGCGCTTCCACGTACTAGAACAGTTCCCTTGTTTCTGCTTATGCCGTATTCCCCCTAAATATACATTCTGAAAACGGAAAAACGCACTGGCCGACAACCTCGCACCTCGTCAATGTCAGGTCCGCGACGACGTGTCTCGCGGGGCTCGCGAACACCATTCAGATGTTGCCTGAACATAACCACAAAAAGATTCAAAATCAAGTATTAATTTTGTTCTGGTTGAATGGTATGTTTCGCCAAGGCAGTATCTAGATCAGGGGGAATTTAGAATGCGCAATGAGAATGAAGGGGTGACGTCCGAGCGCGAGTTGAGCCGGCGCACATTGCTGCAGGGCGGTCTCGCGGGTCTCGCCGCTGTGGGACTGAGCAGCGCCGTCGATTTGGCGGATCCGCTCGCGGCAGGAGCGACGAGTGTCGGAAAGACCATCAAATTTGGCTACGTGAGTCCCGAAACCGGTCCACTTGCGGCATTCGGGGCAGCCGACACGTTCGTGATCGGCGCGCTTAAGTCATTGCTCGCGAAGGGTGTCACGATCAAGGGCGTCACATATCCGATCGAAGTGATCGTGAAGGACAGCCAATCAACTGATGCGACTGCGGCGTCCGTTGCCGAGGACCTCATCAAGAACGACAAGGTCGATGTCATCCTCGTGTCCTCGACGCCCGACACGACCAATCCTGTCTCGGATCAATGTGAGGCGAACCACGTACCGTGCATCAGCACTGTCGCACCTTGGCAATCTTGGTTCTTTGGACGCGGTGCGACACCCACGACGAAGTACAAGTGGACGTATCACTTCTTTTGGGGACTCGAAGACGTTGAGGCCGTGTACTCCGACATCTGGAGCGCGGTCACAACCAACAAGATCATCGGAGGCCTGTGGCCAAACGACAGTGATGGCGACGCCTTCGCGGACACCACCACGGGATTTCCGTCCTTCGCGAAGCCACTGGGCTACAGCATCGTTGACCCGGGCCGTTACGCCGACTTGACGACGGACTTCACGGCACAGATCACCGCATTTCGCAACGGCAACTGCGAGATTCTCACGGGTGTGCCAATCCCGCCGGACTTTACGACGTTCTACAAGCAAGCGGCGTCACAGGGTTACATCCCCAAGGTCGCGACGATTGCCAAGGCCATGCTCTTTCCGAGCTCCGCGCAAGCGCTTGGTTCGCTCGCCGAGAACATCGGCACTGAGTATTGGTGGGGTCCCACGCACCCCTTCGTAAGTTCGCTCACCAAGCAGAATTGCGCGCACATTGCCGCCGCTTACGAGAAGAAGACCGGTGACCAGTGGACCCAGCCCATTGGTTTCGTCCACGCCCTCTTCGAAGTGGCTATCGCCACGCTGAAGAGTTCGGGCGAGGCGCACAATCCAAGTGCCTTCGTATCGGCTCTTTCGAAGCTCAAGCTCAACACGATCGTCGGACCGCTTGACTGGCAGAAGGGTCCCGTGCCCAACGTCACCAAGACACCGTTGGTCGGTGGTCAGTGGCGCTCTGGTAATACGCAGTCGGGCTACGCGCTCGTCGTCGTCACCAACGCCCAGCACCCCAACATCCCTCTCGGTGGCAAGCCTGAGGTGATTGCGGGAGCAACCGTCTGACGGATCAACCACTCCTTCAAATAACCAAACTCGAGAAGCGTCTGGGATCAGTCGTCATTGCTGACGGCGTCTCGCTAAGTGTCGAGCGCGGAAGCATTGTAGGGATGGTCGGACCTAACGGAGCCGGTAAGACGACGATGTTGGCAATGATTGGTGGCGACGTCCGTGCCGACAGCGGCACGATCTTGTTCGACGGCCGAGACGTGACGCGACTGCGTTCATCGCAACGCGCACGTCTCGGCCTAGCTCGGACGTACCAGATCCCGCGCCCGTTTGTCGGGCTCACCGTCTTCGAACACGCACTTCTCGCCGCGCACCAAGCGGGCGGTCTTCGCGGAAGTGACGCGAAGGCGAGTGCCGCGTTCGCAATCGAACGATGCGGGATGAACAAGTTGGCGAATGTCCCCGGCGCGCAACTGCGCCTCCTTGACCGCAAGCGCCTCGAAGTCGCGCGAGCGATTGCTGGGCGACCCTCGCTCGTGCTGCTCGACGAAGTTGCGGGTGGTCTCAGCGATACCGAGGTAGTCGTGTTGAGCGACATCATCCTTTCGTTACGCGATATTGGCATGACGTTCGTCTGGGTCGAACACGTGGTGCGGGCGCTTCTCGCGACAGCAAATTCCATGGTGTGCCTGAGTGGTGGACAGATAATCGCCCAGGGTACGCCCACGGATGTGCTCCAGAATGAAGCGGTCGTTGAAAGCTACTTCGGAAGCGCAGCGCTCATCGGAGGCGAACAATGACGCTCCTGCAACTCGAAGGCGTGACCGGGTACTACGGACACCTTCAAGCACTTCAAGAACTCAATTTGTCCGTCAACCGTGGCGAGATTCTCGCCGTTCTTGGCGCGAACGGCGCCGGGAAGTCCACGCTTCTTTCACTTATCTCAGGGGAACTTCATCCCCGCGAAGGACGCGTCTTCTATCAGGACAAGGACATCACCCAGCTCGCCCCACACCTGCGGGTGCGAGAGGGAATCGCCCTCGTTCCCGAAGGTCGTCATCTGTTTGGAACACTCAGCGTCGAGGACAATTTGCGTAGCGGGGCTTCGACCAGGCGACGAGGCACCTGGAGCCTGGACGCCGTCTATGAACTCTTTCCCTTCGTCGCAGCTCGACGTAAGCATCGCGCCGCCGTGTTGTCGGGCGGCGAACAACAAGCGGTCGCGATCGGAAGGGCTCTCATGTCCAACCCGTCACTCCTGTTGCTCGACGAAGTGAGCTTGGGGTTGGCTCCGGTTATCATTCGCGACCTGTACGCCGCGCTCGGTCGCATCACCGCGGAGGGCACGACGCTCTTAGTTGTTGAACAGAACATTACCGAGGCACTCTCGGTCGCGAACTACGCCATCTGTCTTCTCGAAGGACGGGTGGTGCTCGAGGGGAAACCTGAGTCGCTGAGTCAACGTGAGATTAGTCAAGCGTATTTTGGCCACGACCTCGGTCCTTCGTCGAAGGCTGCGTCGTGATCTGGGTAAACGCAGTCATTCAAGGGCTTCTGCTCGGTGGGCTCTACGCAATCTTCGCGTGCGGTCTCTCCTTGATGTTTGGCGTCATGCGCCTCGTCAATCTCGCCCACGGCGATATGGGAGTCCTCGCCGCGTATTTTTCCATCATCTTGATTGAGCATCTGGGCGGCAATCCCCTGTGGACCTTCGCGGCGGTCATTCCGGTTGCAGCCCTCGTCGGCTACTTTCTCCAGCGACTTCTCTTCGATCGGGCTCTTGACGGCGGCGAACTCTCGCCGCTCCTCGTGACGTTTGGTCTCTCCATCATCATCGAGAACCTCCTGCAACAGACCTTTGGCGCGAACGACCAGTCGCTCAACATTGGAGCACTCTCGTATCAAAGTTGGAAGGTAACGACGGACGTGTACGTAGGGAGATTGAACGTGATTATCTTCGTGATTGCCGTGATCGTGATCATTGGACTCCAGCTCTTCCTCTCCAAGACTCGTACCGGACTCGCCCTTCGAGCAACCGCAGACAATCGACGTGCCGCGTCACTGAGTGGCATCAATCCGAAGCGAACTCGTTCCATCGCGACCGCCATTGCACTCGCCACCGTGGCGATTGGCGGATTGTTTCTCGCCATGCGCACGTCCTTCGCCCCCACGTCAGGATCATCGGACTTATTGTTCGCCTTCGAGGCCGTGATCATTGGTGGACTCGGGAGCTTGTGGGGCACCTTGATTGGTGGCTTTGCGCTCGGCGTCGCCCAGACGATAGGAAGTCAGATCAATCCTGCCGACGGCATCTTGATTGGCGACTTAGTCTTCCTCGCCGTGCTCGCGTTTCGACCACAAGGCTTGTTGAGTCTAAGGAGCGTGATCGCCCGATGAGCGAACTCACGAGAACCCCACTCGACGAGACGGCCACCGTCACGCGAGGCACACGAGGATCGCGCGTTGGACTGGGCACCGGGATTGCTGTCGCGGTGATCCTCGCTTTCGCACCCGCGGTGACGGGTGAGGCCACGACCAACGACCTCACCCAATTCTTCATTCTCCTGATCATGGCCGTGGGTTGGAATCTCGTGGCGGGCTATGGCGGAATGATCAGCATTGGCCAGCAGGCCTTCATTGGTTTTGGGTCCTACGCGGTGCTCGACCTCTCTCTCCATGGCGTACTGGCGTGGTACGCAATACCCATCGCGATCGCCCTATCAGGGCTCGTGAGCATCCCTGTTTCTTTTCTCGCCTTTCGACTTCGCGGCGGTTACTTCGCCATTGGGACTTGGGTCATCGCCCAGGTATTCCAACTCGTCATTGGCCAGCAGTCGAATCTGGGCGGCGGGGCGGGAGCATCACTCAACGACCTCAACAACTTAAGCCCTATCACCCGTGACAACATCACCTACTGGTTCGCCCTCGCTCTCAGCGTGCTGGCGTTGAGCGTGACCGGCTTGCTTTTGCGCAGTCGCATTGGCATGGCCCTCGTCGCGGTACGTGACGATGAGCATTCCGCCGCCGCCACCGGCGTCAACGTCGTGCGCACGAAGCGACTCATCTTCATCCTCTCGGCCGCCATCTGCGGAGGGGCGGGCACGCTGCTCATCATCTCGAATCTTGAAGTCCAACCGAACTCGTCCTTTTCCATCCAGTACTCGGCGTTCATGATCTTCATGGTCCTCGTCGGCGGCATTGGCTCCTTCGAGGGTCCCATCATCGGAGCGGTGATCTTCTTCATTCTTGAACAGTCACTCGACAATTACGGAGTGTGGTACCTGGTGATTCTTGGCGCGTTCGCCATCATCGTGACACTGTGGTTGCCTCGGGGAATCTGGGGCACGCTTGATCCACAACACCGACGTTCCGTGGTGCCACTTCGCCACCAACTCCACGTCGACACCGAATGATTCTTGAACGCCTGGGCGGTTCGGCGAGCAGTCGCCGACCCGTGTCTGCTCGCATCGACTGAGGAGGAATCATGCCGCGAATCTTTACTGACGCTGCCGACACCTTCATTCCGCGAAGGAACCTGCGACACGGTCCGCTGCCCTCGATGATGGTAATTATGACCGTCGTCACGGGTCTCGTCGACGCCTTCAGCTACTTGGTACTGGGTCACGTGTTCGTCGCGAATATGACGGGCAACATCGTCTTTCTCGGTTTTGCTCTGGCGGGCGCACCTGGTTTCTCCATCAGCGCCTCGCTCGCCGCGCTCGCGGCGTTCGTCGTAGGGGCGGCGCTGGGCGGGCGCTTGTTCGTCCATCGCGCCGCGCACCGTGGCTCGTTACTCGCGACCGCCGCCTCGATTCAGAGTGTGTTCCTCGTGGTCGCGTTCGTCTTGGCGACCCAGACCATCGACCCCTCGACGGGGGGCTATCGGTTCGCCCTCATTGGTGTGATGGGGATCGCGATGGGACTACAAAACGCGACCGCGCGAAAACTGGCGATACCAGACCTCACCACCACGGTCCTGACGCTCACGATCACGGGCATGGTCGCTGACATCGGGCACGTTGACAAACTGCCCGCCATCAACGCTCGGCGGGGCATCTCGATTCTCGGCATGTTTATTGGCGGACTGGCGGGGGCGATTCTGGTGCTGCATTCCAAGATCTACTTGCCCTTGCTGCTCGCCGCCATTGGTGTCCTCGCGATTGCGTTGTGCGCGAGAGTCGCGAGTCGCACCAGCGGCGAATGGTCGAAGCCCTGAGGCGATCCCTTGCGGGCACTCAGTACACCACATGAAAACGCCGATCGAAAGAGACAAAAAGTACGCCTAACGCGGCGGCGACCCTACGCCGGGTTCAACGATGTCCTCAGTTGGTCTCGGGCTCGATCACCAATCTTCTTGAGGGTGCCCCCCAAGAATGGATTGAGAACTGAGAGCGCCCCACGCAACTTGAGATTGGCGGTGTACGTGACTAGTGAACCATCACCTTTCTCGCGAACGGTGATCTCGTCTTGTGAGATAAGGCGGGACGTCTCCCCGGTGAGGACCACACGAGAGTCGTCGTCAATTTCACTTATTCGATAGACGATTGGGATCTCTCGCCCGTTGGTCACGGTCAACACTCGAAACTGGGTGCCGAGACGCGCGGGGCCGTCGTCCAGCTTCTCGGCGCTCTTCACACCGGGATCCCAGTGTTCGACATTTTGAAACTCCGCCATGTACCGAAACGCATCACCGACACTCAACGTGGAGTCAATTTCTGTCTGATATCTCGCCATACGCTGCATCATATGGTGGCTCGTACCAACTTCACTCTTTGTCAAGAGTGCGGTGAGGCGTCTTTCTGAAGGCGCAATACTTAGGTGAATTTTAGATGCCGCTCACTAGGATTGACGACGACGAACAATCCACATGACCCAGGAGGGCCCAATGCTCGGCGACAAAGAAGAACACTTCGTAGGAAAAGGCACGGATCTCGGCGCTCTACAAACTCACATTCAGAAGTACCTCACTGACGACGGCTTCACGGTTCAAACGTCGGCAGCGAGCGACAAGGGAACCGTCATTCAGGCCAAGAAGTCTGGTTTCCTGCGCGAGGTAGTCGACGCCGATCGCGCCTTTACGATCTCAATCACTGGCACGTCCGCGGACTTCAACGTGCATTTCGGCGTCGGGAAATGGCTCCAGCATTTGGGGGTCGCCGCGATCGAAACGTTGCTACTCTCTGATCTCTTTTTGGTCGTCGACATCGCCGATTCCGCGTGGAGCCTCGAGGTCGAAAACAAGCTGATCGCGGACGTGAAGAAGTTCGTCGGTTAGCGAGAGCTTCGCGTACCAGCGGTAGTGTCGCCGGCACCCACCATCACACTGACGACGCCGCGTTCGCGACTTGACCGGCATTCGAGCGCGCGACGTCCGGGGGGAAGTCGAGACGCGCCACACCAATACGAAAATCATTGATGCCGAAGTACACGTCGAATCGGTCCGGCTGGCCAATGTCGTCGCGACGATCGATGCCCGTAGGAAATACGACGTCCGCGCTCGTCCCACGAGGGCCTGGTGTCGGCACCGGCGTCAATATCGGATGTTGGGTTCGAAACACCACGTCGAGAGGATTCTCCTCGGCGAGGATCGTGATGCCCGCCGAATAGGTGAGTCGTTCCTTTCCGGCGTCGTGATCAAATTCGCTGCTCACCCCGTGATAAATAATCAGCCACCCCTCGGACGTCAGCACGGGCGGTGTCCCCGAGCCGATTTTGAGACTCTCCCACGGTGCTTCTGGCGTCACGAGCGGGACGTGCGTATTGAACCGGATCAATTCTTCGCGGTCGTCGTCAACTTGCAGCGGACTGAACGACAACCAGATGCTTTCGCGACTGAGATCGAGTTGTCGTTCTTCGCCAAAACGTAGCGTCTCTTCGTGTTCCTCGCCGCAGAAATAGGGACGGTGAAGAAGGGCGAGTTCGAGGGCACCTGACGGGCCGGGCACCGGTCGCGGAAACATGACGGCGTCCTTGTTATCAACGTTGTCGAACGTGATCGCACCGACTGGATCAAATTTCGCCAAGCCCAGGCGGTCCCACTGCAAGAGGTCACGCGAGACCGCGATGGCGATTCGGGGTCCCTGCATGGACCAGGCCGTATAGGTCATGACGTACAAATCAATGGGTTCGACGTAGGTGACCCGAGGATCTTCGCATCCGCCAGTGCCGTCCCCGCGCAATTCATAGGGGGCTTCGGGCTCGAGCGCGATACCGATTCGTTCGACGCCCGTTGGCTCGCCGTGCTCGTCGAAAATCACCCGCATAATCCCAATACGGCTGTAATTCCCTTTGCCGACGATTCTCGGAAAGAGGTAGAGCTCCCCATCGGGGCCGCGGGCGGCGGCCGGATTGAGAATCCCCTCGACTTCGTTGGGATCGTTGATGTCGGCTTCAATAAGCAGCGGCAGCGGTTTCAAAACGAAGGGATTCATGCCATCCTTGTCGGTGTAGGACATTGATGACAACGAGTCACCACGTCATTTCATGTGTCGCGACGACCCCGTCAGAAGACGTCAGAACGCACAATGGCGTTATCAATCCCCTTTTTGTGCCCCGCATCCGTGAAACTCTAACCTTCTTCTCTCCCAACTCCGTGTCACACGCATGACAATCGCGTGTTCTCGATCGCGCGGCGACAAAGGTGGATAGTTCGCGTCTCGAAAAGGTCGCTGACGTGGGACTTTGGGTTCCAGCGTGGCGCCACCTCGCTACAAGGTCCCCGGCAGACCCGGCGGTTTGCCTCGATTATCAAGGAAACTCGGGTGCGAAAACCATCGGAACGACGTCGTGCGACCAACGATATGTTGGACGGATACGAATCGCGTTCATCTCCACGGCACCACCCCGGCGGTGTGGCATCGCCACGTTCAGCGCCGATTTGATGAGCGCGATCGAAGACGTCGATCCGAAGGTCACCTGCTACGTCGCCGCAATTGACGAACCCAGTGCGCTTCGGGCGTACAAATCGAACGTGCGCTGGCGCATCCGCCAAGATCGCGAGAACAGCTTTCGCCAGGCTGCGCGCGACATCAACGTGTCGAACGTCGACATCGTGGTCGTCCAGCACGAGTTCGGTCTCTACGGCATCTGGAGCGAAGAAGTGGCGAGTGACGGGACGACCCACAGCGTCTATCACGACTATCTCTGGTCGTTCCTCGTCGAATTGAAGAAACCGGTCATCACGACACTGCACACCGTGCTGCCCGAGCCCACTGAGAGCATGCGCGAAGCGATTCGCTCCATCGCCCAGATAAGCGACGAGGTAGTCGTCATGTCGAACACCGCGGTGTGGTTGCTCGAGACGATTTACGGCATCGACAAGCCAATTCGCGTCATCGCTCACGGCACACCGGTCATCGACCCGAGTGGCCGTCACACCTTCAAGGCGAAAATGGGTTTGAAGGACCGCACCTTGATCTCCACATTCGGACTCGTTGATCCTCGCAAGGGCCTCGAGTACATGATCGCGGCGATGCCCGACGTCCTGGAGAAACATCCTGATTCGCTCTACCTCATTGCGGGCCAGACGCATCCCGATCTCTTGCGCGTCCAGGGCGAGGCATACCGAAACGAACTTCGCGATCTGATTCGTCACCACGGCATCGAAGAACACGTGAGTTTCATTGACAATTACATGACCCTTCGAGAGATAATTGAGTTATTGCTTGCGAGCGACGTCTACGTCACGCCTTACCTCGATCCCAACCAGATCACGAGCGGGACCCTGTCGTACGCGCTGAGTGCGGGCAAGGCCATCATCTCGACGCGCTATCTGCACGCGATCGAAGCGCTCGGCGAAGGCAGGGGAATCCTGGTCGACTTTCGCGATTCCCAACAACTCTCTCTCGCGACGAACTCGATCCTTGACGACGACGCGTTCAAGAGTCGACTCGAACACGCGACCTACGTCTATGGTCGTGAGACGACGTGGCCCAAGTCTGCTCGGGCGTTCCTCAATCTGGCGCACGAACACGTGCGAACTTCCGAGGGCCGGCGAAAGATCATGGCGCACTCTCCCCAACGCGGGGCCGGCGCTTGATTCGACAGATCGCGAGATTGGCGAAGCCGGTCCCGGCACTCTCACCAGACGCGGTCGCGATCGCGGTGTACGCCGACGCCAAGGGAGATTTGGTGACGGCGCGCGAAGCGGGCTTCGAGGGAGTCGCCTGCGTCGACGATGCGGCTCGGGCATTTCAGCTCTACTGCGCCCTGTGGCACAAGACGAATATGGCCTGGGCCAAGCAATGGTGCGACGGTCTCTTGGACTTCATCCTCGCGATGCAACGCGACGACGGTGCGTGGTGCAATTTCATCAAAGATTGGGACGGTACGATCAACGACGAGACACGCACGTCCGTCGCGGGAGGTCACTTCTGGCAAGCACGAGCAATGCTCGCGCTGGCGAACGGACGCACGTACTTCGATGACCAACGAATCGAAGACGCCCTGCGTCGAGGAGCACTTCATTTCGATGGCGACGAAGTCCCCGCCGACGTTCGAGCGCTACACGTCCTCACCGCGATTGAATTACGAAACGAGGATTCGCGTCTCGGGTATTCAACGATTGCATCGTGGTGCGATGAGATTGCCGGGCGCAGAAATGGCGACGTGCTCATGAACTCACCCGACGAACAGGGACGACCTCATTTGTGGGGTCACCTTCAAGAATTCGCACTCTCCAGAGCGAGCGTCACACTCGAACGGCCCGACTTGCTCGACGTCGCCGTGCGCAGCGCAACGATCGTCTTCGAAGACGCAATTCGTTCGGGCTTCGACGCCCCGA
Organism: Candidatus Saccharibacteria bacterium CG_4_10_14_0_2_um_filter_52_9; assembly: GCA_903970515.1. Taxonomy (GTDB): domain Bacteria; phylum Actinomycetota; class Acidimicrobiia; order Acidimicrobiales; family RAAP-2; genus RAAP-2. The sequence continues at coordinate 32,860 of CAJCJA010000021.1, read as the reverse complement.
TGACGAGTCCCTACGACGTCGCGACGTCCGTCGCGACGATGACGGAATTAGCAGCCAACACGAAGAATCTGAAGTTTGAAGAACTGGCTTCATTGGCCCGAGCATGGTTTCACGGTAGGAATTCGGCGAGTCGACCGGTCTACGACATCAACCACGGGCGCGTTGCTGACGGTATCGACAAGGGTCGTCTTAACGCGAGTTCCGGCGCCGAATCGAACATCGAAGGAGCAATCGCCCTGCTGGATGAGGTCATCGCTCACGCTGTCACCCTCGACGTGAAGGACATCGAACCACCGAGCGCACCCGAATCGAAGGATCGTTAGCTCCGGGGGCATCGTTCCCGCTGGGCGAGAACCTTTCTTGAGAGTGGGAAATTAGTCGTTATAAAGTGCTCAAAAGTAGTTATACGAGGGAATTTATCGATTAAAAACTATATTTCTGGACTTTATTTTGACAAAATTTTTCCGAGTCCCCTATAATAGTCACCAAGGTGAATGTTAAGGAGTGACCATGACCATTCGTGATGATGCACACGCCATCTCCCTTGGCGCGGGCTTGCGGTCCTTGCGCATTGAACGACGATTCACCCAGAGCGAACTGGCCGAACGCGCAAACGTGTCCCTTGGCGCGGTGAGGAACCTCGAGAGAGGCCGAGCGTCGATCGCGACGATGGTTCGCGTGGTTCATGCCTTGGGCCAAGACCAATGGTTGGAGTCCTTGACGCCCACTTCGGCGCCATTCAATCCACTCGATCTCATTGGAAAACGCCAATCCTCCTCCAACCGACCGGTTCAGCGCGTGCGTCAGCGCAAAAACTCGTCATGACGTATCACCAAACTCGACTCATCGAAGTATGGGCATGGGGCATGCGGGTTGGGGCCGTCGCCCCGGACCCCGTCACGCAACGCCAGGTCTTTGCCTACGATCCCGCGTGGATCGCGACGGGCTTGGAGCTCTCGCCACTCGAAATGCCGCTTCGCGAACGCCCCTACGACAACAGCCAGTGGTCGAACCTCGCGCCCGATGCGTTCCTAGGCCTCGTCCCTCTCGTGGCGGACAGTCTGCCTGACGCCTTCGGAAATGCACTCGTCAACGCGTGGATGGCGGAGCAGGGTATCGCCACGGAGAACATCTCTCCTCTCGACCGTCTGGCCTACGCCGCCAACCGTGCGATGGGTGCACTCGAGTTTCGACCGCCCGCACTCACCAACGCCAAGGATTCAACGAGCGTTCTGGCCCTCGCCGACCTCGTGCTCGCCGCGCGGTTGACGGTGCGTGGCGAACTGGCAAGCGACGAAAGTGCGCACGCTGCGATCCAACAACTGATCCAAGTCGGATCGAGTGCGGGAGGTGCGCGAGCGAAGGCGGTGGTCGCGTTCAATCCCTCGACCTACCAGATCGCGTCGGCGTTTGCACCGCTCGACGAGGACTTTGAACATTGGATCATCAAACTCGATGGCGTGAGCGACATCGGTATGGACGGTCACGGCGACGGACTCGGCGAAAGCACACCGTATGGTCGCGTCGAATTCGCTTACAGCCTCATGGCGCGTGCCGCTGGTATCGACATGACCGAGTGTCGTCTACTCGCTGAAGGTCCTCGGCAACACTTCATGACCCGACGCTTCGACCGCAACAGTGGCGGTGAACGAATCCACGCGATCTCGCTCGCCGCACTCGCCCACCTTGATCCCCGACAGGTGGGCGCCCACAGTTACGACCAATACCTCGGCACGGTCAAACGATTGAAGCTTGACGACCAGAGCCTTCAACAAGCCTTTCGGCGTATGGTCTTCAACGTGGCGGCCGTCAATCGAGATGATCACACCAAAAATTTTGCGTTTCTCCGGGCACGCGACGCGGGATGGCAACTCGCCCCCGCTTTCGACATTCTCCACACTCACCGCCCCGCCAGTAAATGGACGAGTCGTCATAACCTACGCGTGAACGGCAAGGTCGAAGCAATCACGCGGAACGATCTCTACGCCGTCGGCGAGCGCCACGAGATACCTGGGTATAAGCGGGCCGTTCGTGAAGTCTTGGACAGTGTCGATCAATGGCCATTGTTCGCCGCGCAGGCCGAACTCGATGCCGACACGACTCAGGCAGTCGCTGCCGACATCACGGAGTGCCGACCCACCTAGGGAAAAGGTTCAAAGCGTCACCGAGGGAAGGCGAACGACAATGGAAGACGAAAGTATCGGCGTTAATTCCAGCAATCCACCGGCGACGTCACCATGCGCCGTTTCATTGACTGGAGAACTCGTCACTAAGACGTTCGACTTTGACGGCGGTCGACTGGTCAGCGTCTACGTTCCCGTTGGTTCAGCCAATGCAATTGTCTTCACCGGGGACGGCCAGGGTATTTTGAAGTGGGCCAAGACCCTTGAGTCTTCCGACTTCGTGCCGACGATGATCGTTGGCGTGCATGGGCTCGTAAACGAGATGCGGCGACTTGAGGAATACTCTCCAGTCTTTAATGCCGCGAGGTTCGTGACTGGGTACGGTCTCGCTTCGGCGTCGCGCCACCTACCGAACGCACCGCCGTACTTGGGGTATCGGCGGGAGGAGAACTCGCGCTCGCGCTCGGGCATCGACACCCCGATATTTACGGCGTCATTCTCTCTGGTTCACCAGGTGCGGGTTACCAACCGCCCAGTGAGTTGCCACGAACGATTCCGCGCACGTACCTCGTCGCCGGCACGCGGGAACCATTCTTTCTCAACAACGCCACACGATGGGCCGACGCTTTGCGTCACGCAGGAGCCGACGTGGTCATGAGCGAGCGAGTCGCGTCGCACGGTGACGCGTTGTGGCTAGGAGAATTCTCGTCCATGGTGGCGTGGGCGTTTGAAGCGTAAAGCATCGGCGAAACGTCCTAGTTCTATGGGAGCATGGCGTAGCCGAAGCGCATTAGCCATGGACCACGACGCAATGCATTGTCAAACATTGCTTCAATGCTCCTGCGGCAACTATCGCGGCTCGTAACGCAACGCCACCACTCCGGAGCTGAATTCCTTCGTGCTCACGAGTTCCAAGTCGACATACTTCGCGAGTCCAGAAAACAACGTCGGTCCGTGCCCTGCGAGCCTGGGGTGCACCACAAATTCATATTCATCGATTAATCCCAACTCCGCGAGCGCCAAAGGGAGCGTGACGCCTCCCACGTAAAGCCCATTACCCGGCTCGCGCTTTAGTTCCCTTACCGCCGCGTCCAAATCCCCTCGCACGAGCTCCGCATTCCAATCCACATGCTCAAGAGTGCTCGAGACGACGTATTTCCTTGCCGCGTTGATCGCGTGGGTGAACGAGTCTTCCCACTCGTATCGAGTTGCCGATGGATCCGGTGACCGAAACGCAGATTCCATCATCTGATAGGTCACCCGACCGAAGAGAAGGGCATCCGCGTGGTTGATGCCCTCGGTCGCGTGACGATGCAGGTCTTCGCTCGGAGGGATCGTCCGATGATCGCAACAGCCATCCAAGGTGACGTTGATGGTGTACCGCAAGGGCCGCACCACGCAAGAGTATCGCTGGTGAACTTCGTCGTAAGATCATGGGCAAGTCTGAATGCTGTTCTCGCGGCACCTGTACTCAAGCCTTTTGCATAATGCGAAGAAAATGCCTTGACTTGTCCGCTACTCGTCGTGCAGAAATTCCGCGGGGGTCGAAGGGATTCTCATTACACTGAATGAGAAGGTGATGGCGCATATTACCGCCATGAGTATCGCAATCCTCTTCGTTCGAGGCGCGAGGCGTACGGTGCTCGAGTGGCCCGTGGCCGTGGTCCTCAGATTCGTCGGACCGTTTCGGCATTATGTTGACAGTCGCGGAGACTTAGGTTAGCCTAACCGAAGGATATGAATTCTCCATACGTAGGGATAGAACGGTGATTCCAACTTTCGTCATCTTCTTGCGTGAAGGCATTGAAGCATCAATGATCGTCGCGATCCTTCTCGCTTACCTCCAACGTATTGGAAAACGAAGCCACTTTCGAGACGTCTACTGGGGTGTAGCGGCGGCATTGGTCCTGGTGATTGGCGGTGGGATCGCCGCCTTTGAACTCATTCAACAATATGACGGTTCGAACATTCAGACGTACTTCGAAACGACGACCTACCTGGTGGCGGCAGCAGTGCTGACGTACATGACTTTTTGGATGCAACGCCACGCAAAGGGACTTTCGAAGGAACTCGAACGACGCAGCGACCTCGCGCTATCTCGCGGTAACCGTTGGGGACTCGCGCTCCTCGCCTTCCAGGCGGTGGGCCGTGAAGGACTCGAGACGATGGTCTTCACGCTCGCGATCGTGTTCGCCAGCTCACGTCAAGCCGCGACGCCCGTTCACGGCAACCTCTTGCTTCTGGGCGCGGCCCTCGGACTCGCGTGCGCCCTCATTATTGCCTACGCCATCTTCAAGATGGGTGCGCGCTTGAACATGCGACGCTTCTTTCGCGTGCTCGGCACGGTGCTCATGGTTTTTGCCGCGGGACTGCTCGCCGACGCGATTGAGAACTTGCAGCAGTTGGGTTGGCTTCCTTTTGGCGAGCACGTGCTGTGGAACTCTTCACGTGTCGTCTCCGAGTCGTCCAGTGTCGGCGACATCCTGCATTCCTTACTCGGTTACGCCGACCACCCGACGGTCTTGCAAGTCGTGGTGTGGCTCGCCTACATCATCGTCAGCGTGACGCTCTTCGTGCGATTGGGTCGCGGGGGCGGGCATTCTGCACGTTCCTCGAGCGCCACCATTTCGGCGCAGGTGCCGCCCGCTACGAAGGAGGGAAACCTCAGTGTCGAGCAATAACTCTGCGACGGTCGATAAGTATCTCGAGGTGATCTTCTACATCGCCGCGGAGGGTGAGGTCGTACGGCCGGGCAAGATTGCCGCGTGGCTCTTGGTAAGTCCCCCGACTGTCAGTGAAGCGATGCGGCGGCTCGAGCGAGACGGATGGATTGAGATTCACCACGATCGAAGCGTCACTTTGACATCCAAAGGCACCGAGGTCGCATCAAACCTAGTCCGACACCACCGAATTCTCGAGCGATGGTTAACCGACGTTCTTGGGCTCGATTGGGCAAGCGCCGATGACGAGGCCGAGCGTCTCTCGTCCGCCGTGTCGGATTTCCTCATTGATCGGATCGATGCATCGCTGCAACGTCCCTTGACCTGTCCGCACGGCAATCCGATTCCTGGCCGCGAAGCCGCGTACGGTGAACTGGCAGCGCTCGCGACGCTGGGGACAGGAACAAGGGCAAACGTTCGAAGGATTTCCGAAGTCGCCGAACACGAAGCGAAAGATCTCTTGACGATGCTTACCGCGAACGACATCTCCGAAGGCAGCTTCATCGAAGTCGTCGCATCGCCCGAGGAAACCAGCGAAGTTGAGTTGGTCGTTGAAGGAAGACACGTGGTGCTTCCGCGTGCGGCGGCGCAATTGATTTGGGTGGAACTTGCGGCTTGAAATCCGCCGTGTTGTTCGAGTTCTCGTTGGCCTGCTCGTTGCAGCTTCATCAATAGTTATAGTCCCGCACGCCTCAGTTGCCTTCGCCACGTCGCGAGTGGGTTCCGAAGTTTCTGTGTAGAACACGTCGCAGTACGAATCAATCCTCGTCGTAGGTTCGGGCGTCCTCTCGGGCTATCCCCTCTACGAATTCAGCGGCGACCACGGCTCGAAATTTGGTTGTGGCATCACGATGGCCCAAGGGTACGATCTGGGCCCGATCGCGAGTGTGCCACTTACTTGGTCAGGACCAATGCGCGACATGTTGCAGGGTAACGCCATCGACGATTGGCCTGCCTTTACAACGAGAGGAACGCCGATTGCGCGAAGTGGCGCCATTTCGATCCACCGTCTCGTCCGTTCAAGCCTGAAGGGGAAGACTACGTTGAGACGGTCCATCCCCTCGCTCCGTGGCGCGGCTATTGGGAACTCGTCTCCTCGTTGAATGGCGCGCCGGCCCCCGGCGTGGCGACGATGGAACCTGGCGTCTTGCCCAACGGGACCAGAGTCCTCGCCGTCGAGCGTGACGTCAATGTCCGTCCCCTGGCCCTCACCGTCTACATGCTTCGTAAGGATGCCGGTGGCGTCGCTGACTGCGACCCAGCCTGTGAAAATGATTGGGTGCCACTCCTCTCCGAGGGAGATCCTCGGGTAGTTGGTGTAGTACACGGCGGCGCGCTCGGCTTCGTCAGGCGAGCTGGCGGGACTGAGCACGTCACCTACGACAGTGATCTTCTCTACCTTGTCGCCAATGAACGCGTCGCTTTGACCGCAAACGTCTGACTTCGAGTCACGGGCCCCGCGGGCATCGGCCAAGGAATTATCGAGAACAACGAGGCGAAAATCTCGTACATCGAGTTGGACCGCCATTGACCCGACGGAGATGCACGAACTGACCGAATCGTGAAATACTCAAACGTGCGCACATGCGCTGCCCAAGGGAACAGGAGAATCCATGGCCGACATTCGCCTCCGTGTAGGTATTAAAGCCCCCGTTGACGATGTGTTTCGTACGTTCGCAACGATCGACGGCCTCAAGACTTTCTGGACCCAAAGAATCGATGGTGAATGCCGCGAAGGAGAATTGTTGCGGTTTTACTTCATCGGCGAGACGCCGCGCGCCGTCATGCGCGTCGACGAGATAAAAAATCAACGCATAGTGCGGTGGCGATGCATGGTGGGACCGGCTGAATGGGTTCACACGAAGATCATTTTTGACATTAGCCACGATGATGACGAGACGGCAGTTCTATTCACCCACGCCGATTGGAACGACACCGGCCCGTTTATGCATCACTGCAGCACAAAATGGGCCTACTTCTTGCTGGGGCTCAAGAACATGCTTGAAGGCGGTACATCGGTTGCGTATCCGAATGACGCCCACATAAGCAAGTGGGGATAATTCAAAGTCGAACGAGTCGGCGCTACGACCGAGCGCTGCGTCAGGCAATGTCCTCATCACTATCGAAAGGCGTTCCAGCCCGCGACGCCAGCAAGAATCACTAGTACCAGAGCGGTTCCCACGCGGACAGTCGAAATGTTGACGTATTTCAGCAAGCCTTGCCCCCCAATCACGGCAAGCGCCGCGACACACCAGAGAGCCAACACCGCGCCCGCGCCCACCGACAAAGGTGCATGGTAGTGAGCGGCCAAGTTGGCGGTCAGGATTTGGGTCAAATCACCCCATTCCGCCAGAAAAATTACGATGAACGCCGTGGTCGTGACGCGACGACCTGGGGTTGACTCCTGTTCGACGAATGTTTTCTCTTCTCGTTGCTTACCAGCCTCGCGAAGGGCCAGCACGGCACCGACGAGAAACATCATCGACACCACGCCGTCGACGAGTCGGTGGGAAAGAAGATGAAAGAGCGCCACCCCTAACGTCACGGCAATCACGACGTGTACGACAAATGCCGCCGCAGCACCCAACCAAACGGCGAAAGGCTTTCCGCGCGTTGACATGACCAGCGAAGCGAACATCGTCTTGTCGGGTAGTTCACCGATAAGGATGATCGGAAAGACGGTGATGGCGATCGCAAAATTCATCCATTCATTCTTAACCGCGTAAGAAACTCGTCGGCGCACAGCCGTGACGCGGAGAAGGAATAGCTTCAACGTAACGCGATGCTTCATGGCGCTGGGGCAACTCAAGGTGCCGGGAGCCTACGACCATCTTGACTCTCGAATCGGGGCGCCAAGAACTATGGCGTGGTCCGTGTCAACCATCGAGGGAATTGCACTGATTGAACATCGAGTTTCGCGTTCCTTTGCTAGCGAAACTTTAGAATCCAACGCCCCCTCCGCTCGGGACAGTGGTCGTGGTGGGCGGTACGGTGGTGGTCGTTTCCGGCGCATTCGTCGTGGTGGTCGACTTGAGCGTAGTTGTCGTCGTTTGTTTCACGGTCGTCGTGGTGGACTTGAGAGTGCCCACTGGCTTGGACGTCACCACGTCGGACCACCTACCCCACGTGTCACTCACGTTGCCCCGAACCTGTCCCGGCGCAGTGTCGAGAACAAATCGGTACAGCGCGTTGCCCAAGTAGGTGACTTGACGAAGACCCCCAGGACGAGTGAGCGTCCCGAGCTGGGATGCCTTGACGCCAACGCCGGCGATTGCCCTCGTCGTACCCTCGGGAAGGAGCACTTCGGGCCAGTACTTTTGACACGTTACGCCACAGGCGACGCCACTAGGTATCAAGGTGTACAGGGTGGTACCACTCACCAAAATCGTTCCGAACTTAGTCGTCTTCAGAGTCGAGATGACGACGCTTTTTGTGTCATGACTCACTGACGAACCCGAAGCACCCGCACCACTCGAGAGCGGTGCGAAACCAATGGCGACGCAGCAGGCGACCGCCAACCTTCCTTTAGAAAATCTTGATGCGAAGATACTTTTTGAAACTGGCGCGTGCGGTACATTCATAAAGCTCCTTTGTTCGACATCATGACTACGGCCAGCTGCCTTGCAGGGATCACGACGTGATGCGCAATTGTCTGCATGACCACCGCCTCGTGTTGCACTTCATGTGCCGTCGCGTTGAGTGATCGTTTCAGGTGGCTGCGCCGTACTATCTAATGATGCGAAGTCAAACTGGATCGAATGACGAAATCTCGGACGAGGCGCTGCTTGCGGGCATCGCGGTCAACGATGATCAGTCAGTTCTCATTTTCGTGCGCCGATATCAGCGACGATTGTTTGGTCTTGCCCTTGGCATCCTCGGCGACCCGGGATTGGCGGAGGACGTCACCCAAGAAGCGTTGATCCGGATTCTGCGACACGCATCTGTCTTTGATGCACGACGCGGTTCTGTTACGTCGTGGTCACTCACCATTACTCGCAATCTCGCCATCGACTCGCTTCGAGTACGTCGATCGATTCCCACGGCTCCTCAGGATCGCGTGTTCATGAACCTTATGAGTGAGGAACGAAACATGGACGACGCCGTAATGATGACCGACACCGTGGCTCGCGCCCGAGACGCACTGGCTACCTTGCCCGTGGAGCAACGACGGGCAGTCGTGCTGGCAACCATGTACGGAAGGACAATGGCCGAAGTCGCCGAACTCGAATCAATCCCCCTCGGTACCGCCAAAGGGAGGGTCCGGCTCGGCATGGCGAAACTGCGCGACGCCATCGGAACGAGGGAGGCGTCGTGAGCGAAGACCCACGCGACCGCGCCAGTTGCGAGGCCATCAGCGCGAATCTTCTCGAATTCGCGCTCGGGACGATTTCGGGCAACCATCGATCAGTGCTCATAGAACATCTTGAGTCCTGCTCAGATTGCCGAGCGGAGTTGGCGTCGCTGACGGCGGTGACCGATTCCCTGTTGTGGCTCGCGCCCCAGGCGGAACCACCTTTGGGATTTGAGTCGCGCGTGGTCGAAAGATTCAGCGACAGCGCGGCCCCGATGGCGCGGCGCCATCACCGCGCGCTGTGGCTGGTAGCGGCGGCACTCATTTTCGTCGTGAGCTTCGGTATTGGTACCACGATCCACGAAGGTACGAGCAAAACACCAAGCGCGACGTCGAAACCTTTGACGGCACGTCTTATGTCAGACGGCGAAGTCCTCGGCCAGGTGTTCGTCTCGCCTGGTCGACCCCCATGGTTGTACATGAGCGTGGATGATGACAGTTTGACCGGCGTGGCGTGGTGCGAGGTCACGCTGAAAGACGGACGCGTGGTAGACGTCGGTAGTTTTTCGTTAAAGCACGGTTATGGCGCGTGGACCTCTCGCCTCAACGTCGCCGCGAATCAAATTCGTGGCGCCGAGTTGATAGGTGCGAGTGGCGCGGTGATCGCGAGCGCGACTCTACGAACCTGATCAGTTTCGTGATCCGGGAGGTCGTCCCGCACGTAGTCATGATGTCGAAATAAGGAGTGCATCATGCGAGTTCGTCGTACCTCACCATCACAACGTCGCTTGGGTTCTCGAGCGGTCACCGGTAAATTCACGGCGGCGTGCTTCGCCTTGAGTGGACTCGTTTCAATCGCGATCGGCGTAAATCCGGCGGGCGCGGCATCGAGCCATCTCGCGAAGAGCGTCATCATCTCCTCGTTGAAGACTTCGACTTTTGGCACGATACTCATTAGCAACACGACGGTGTACACATTGAAGCCAAGTGATGTCGCCTGTGGTGTCGCGTGCCACAAGATCTGGCCCGAAGTCATTCTTCCAAAAGGTGTGAAGAAGGCGACCGCAGGCAAGGGCGTCAGTGCAGAGAAACTCGGCACGATTGCTCGTCCCGGTGGTGTCCTGCAGGTCACCTACGACGGAAAAGCACTCTACTGGTTCGCTCCCGACACGGCACCCGGAGAGGTCAGGGGCAATGTGACTGACACGTGGGGCACGTGGTCCGACGTGGTAACGATCAAGCCCGCCGGCTCCGGTAAGACGACCACGACCACGAGCCCCGGTGGTGGCGGGGTCGGCTTCTAGCGATTCAACCAACCAAAAGGTACGACGTGTCCACCCAGACAATTTCGCGAACACCATTTTCACCGCTTTCTTCCAAGCATGCGGATTTTCCATCCGTTCACCGCACGCGCGCGAAGTGGCGTTCTCGCGTCTACGTTCCGGCGTTTTCCATTCTCGCAGTGGCGATGGTTCTCGTGGCCATTGGTTGGGCGAGTCACTGGGGTGGCGACAGCTTTGCCGCCTCAATGAGCAGCCAGCGTGTAATTCTTGTTGGGCCGGTCGCACTCGCGATACTCGCCGCACTAATGGTGCTCGAACGATTACATCCCGCGCAGCGGCGGCCCATTTTTGCTCGAGGCTATCGTCAGGATCTGATCTACACGATTTTGAACGCAACGATCGTCGCACCCCTAGTGGTCGCTCTTTCTTTGTCGTTCGCCATAGCCGCCCGAAAAATCCTGCCATGGATAGTTATCCCGCGAATCGACTTCTTGCCGCGCGCCGTAGTGATCGCGCTCATCTTTGTGTTGATGGACGGTTGTAATTGGCTCGCTCATCTCGCAAATCATCACATCCAAATGTTTTGGCGTTTCCACGAATTGCACCATTCACAGGAAGACATGAGTGTCCTGACCGTCTTTCGGACTCATCCGCTCATTCACGTCTCGTACCTCATCACCTTGGTACCCGGAATCGTCCTCATCGCCAATGGCGCAGTACCCATCACCTTGTTGGTGGCTTACGCGGCGTTCGTTGCGTTGGAACACTCCAACACGAACCTAGGATTTGGCCCCCTAGAGCGGATGTTCGTAAGCCCGAACTATCACCGAATCCACCATCGCTTGGACGGTCGCCAGGATGTCAACTTGGGCTTCGCCCTAACGATTTGGGACCAATTCTCACGCCGAGCGGTATTTCCTACGAAGGACACGATTCGAGCAGACACGGGACTACCGGGCCGACCTCTACGAGTCGAGCAAGCAGCGCAGCGTCCACGACACCTGTCGGTGTTGGCCACCCAACTTGTGGCACCATTTCGACCCTTGGAAAGCCGCCGTGACCGGACGGAACTGCCGCCGGTACCGCAGTGATTTCGTCGCGTCGCCTGATCGTCGATTCGAAGACACTCCTGGTTCGGATTGCCATGTCGTCGGCGAACGACACAACTGCGGCGGAGGAAGTGGCAATCGTGACCGGGCGTATCGTGCTCTTTTGGGTATTCGTTTACTACGGCTCAGGCAAACTCTTCGGCTGGTTCAATGGTCCGGGTATTCATCGAACGGCCATCTTTTTTTCCACGACTGCCCACTTGCACCCTGGGGGATTCTTTGCCGTTCTCGGAGGTCTCATCGAGTTTGGTGCTGCGCTCGCGTTGGTGCTCGGGATTGGCACCCGTCTTGGCGCCTTGGCCCTCATTGGTGATCAAGCCATGGCAATCATCACCGTGACTGGCAAACACGGGATTAACTCACTCACCGCGACGCCCGGCTACGAATTCAACCTGGTCCTTATCGCCTTGGCCCTCGTCGTCCTCGCATTGGGATCGGGTCGCTTCAGTGTCGACGCTCTGTTGGCTCGTCGTCTACGGGCTGTGAAGTTCAACTGGCCCGTCGATGTTCATTAGAGCCAAAGAAGCATCGCCCAACAAATGATTGCAACGGGTGGCTTCTTCAGCACTCACGCCTTGACTTACAACATCAACCTCAAGACATCGCGCCACGCACCAGGCTGCTTCATGAATGATGGGAACCGTAAACTTCATTCTCCCGTCAAAACAGCGCCCTATCGAAAACGGAATTACCCTGGACACGATCGTGCGAACAGTTTCAACTGCATCGATGGCGCTGCCGATGCTGCTGCCGACGGGACGCGCTTCTTGACGCCTTAGAGATGATTGGTTAGCTACTCCTCTAGGGTGCCACACCTATTTCTTTCGAACACTTCACTCAACTTCAACGCAACCTCTTGCGAGTCTCGCAGCTGGTTGAGCACACTTCGTTTATGGGTGGCGATCGAAGAGGGTACCGGCCCTAGATGATGATGATACGAATAAGTTCTTCTAGACCCGTAAAATCATCTGGATTCCTTGTGTAGAAGTCAAGATCATTCGAGTGGGCAATCGAAGCAATGAAGAGGTCGGCAACTCGAGATCGATGCTTTCGACCTGACTCAATCGTCGCCGCAACCACCTGAGCGTAACTTCGCGCAGCGCTCGCATCAAAGGGCAACGAATCAAACGTCGATTCGATCTGCTGCAATCGTTTCTGCCTGAGAGCTCGTTCGGTTGCGGTGTTCGCGAGGATTGGGCCCGCAGCCAGTTCCGCGAGAGAGATAGCACATACTGATATCTCTTCTGGTAAATGAGCCTGAACCGTCGGGTCGTCCAAGTCAATAATCACTGACGTGTCCAATAACCCTGCAGTCATCTAAAGCTCCTGATCTATTACGTCGTCGAGATCCTTGCGAAACTGTTTTGCGTCAATTCGTGGTCCGCTAGTAAACGCTTCTAGTACCGCAGCTTTGGACACAACGGTCTGCCGATGGGCGCGCAAAGGCAATAACTCAGCCACTGGAACTCCGTTCCGAGTCACCACGAAACTTTCCCCTGCGACCACCTCATTGATCAACTTGGCGTTGTCGTTTCGTAAATCCCTTTGAGCAATTGTCTTTGCCATCCCAGTATCGTAGCACATTTTGCTACATTTCGCTACACCATAGTAATCATGCCATTTCGTTGATATCAATACGGTGTCCCTGGTTCTACTATGCGTCATTAGAAAATTTGGTCAGTTCATAAAGACGACAAACTCGGTCCCCAGTGAGGTGTACGCACGCGCGGCGCGACGAGTAAAGGAGCTTGGAACAAGTCGCTCAGCCTTTTTCACCGTAGCCGGCAAAAACGAACTAGCCGAGACCACTACGTCGGACGATGTCATCGATCAGATCAATGCCGTATGGATGCTATCGAAATTGATACGAATGAATTCATCGCGACGGCGGCACGTCGCACTTTGACGAAGCCCGACACTACCAAGTGGTAATTCAACGTGTCGACGTCTACTGGGTTGATCTTGGCGAACCAGAATTGTCTCGATCAGCTCACCGTCGTCCGGTACTAGTTATTTCGGATGACCGCTACAGCGCCAGCAAGATTGGGACCGTCAAAGCGATCGCCTTGAGAGGAACCATTCGTCGTGCAGCCATGCCAAATAATGTCCGAATAGCAAAGGTTGAAGCCGGATGGCACGTGAGTGCGTCGCTCGCGTAATGGCGGTAGTGACACTTGATACGAGCGAACTCGGCCGACGAATTGGTCGGGCTCACCCGACCACTCTCGAGAACATTGACGACGGGTTTAGAACGTCAATCGGGCTGCAAGGGAATACATGGTGTTGATGGATCCTTGGGCATCTCGCCGGGTGTATATCGAGTTCGTTGCTTTCGGCCGTCCCCCACGTTCGTGCGTTTTTTCGACGTTGCTGAAGTGCTCACTTACACCGAACTCAGTGAGCTCGTTCAAGTGATCCATTTCACTCCGCAACGAACGACAGGGGGAATAACCACTTGCGTGTCGCGCCGATGGTGCGATTTTCGAACCAATACCTCCCTCGTTCTCAGACCGGGCGAGGGTCGAGAAAACGCACCTCTAGAGGCGATTCTAAAATCGACTCCAGCAGCGCGATCGTACCCGTCTCGATCCGCCACGCCATGTATTGCTCATAGTGACTCCGTGACTCCCACTCCTCAATGAGCAGCAACGTGTCCGGTACGTCAACGTCGATGAAAACCTCAACCGATACGCAACCTTCGTACGCTCGAGTATCTGGCAACGTGGCTTGGAATCCATCTAACAAGACTTGGCTCATGCCGGGCTGACCTTTACAGAGAAGTGTCACTTTTTGCATTGGTGCGCCATCGCTTTCCCATGTTGAATTAGGTACCAAACTTCGATTCGAAGAGTAATCGCAGAAAGTAGCATCCCTAGGGCGACCCTTCGGATGTATTGTCGCACAATGACTGCATTCCCACCCTTGACCCACTTTGCACTTACGGTAAGTGAGCTCAACCGCAGTGTCGCCTGGTACGAGAGGCTTTTTGGGGCTGCTCCGCTTATCGTGGCTGACGAAACTACATACAGATTCGCTGTGTGGTTGGAGCCGATGTTTGCATTACACCAGCACCACGCTCAATCCGACGGTTCCGCATTCAACGAACTTCACGTTGGACTCGACCATATTGCTTTCGGCTGCGACAGTCGCGATCAACTGGAAGATTGGATCGTGCGCTTAGACGAATTGGGAGTCTCCCATGGCGCGATTGTCGATGCATTCTACGGATCTGGTTTGGCATTCCGTGACCCCGACAATATTCAGTTGGAATTCTTCCTAAGCGCGAAGTAGCGATAAGAGATTTGCAGTCGCCGTGGAGAGTGATCGTTTGTCACTTTTGAAGTTATTGATAGTTGAATCGTTGGAGGAATCTCGTGGTACTCAAGGTTGTTCGTACAATCGTCATCGCATTGTGTTTAACGGCTCCTGTAGTCACGTCAAACGTCGGAGCTGCCACCCCCAACGCGCTTGCAATCCTGACCAAAGCACTCGGCGATGGATCGCGCGAGGCGAACGTGACACTTTCGGGAACCCTCACGGCGTCGGGTTCTACTTTGAGTTTGAACGGTGGTTTTGCCGCCCGTGTGAATGGGGGCACCACGACGGTGTCAGGCATTGGCACCGAAGACGAGGTTCAGCCAATAGGGAAAAACTATTGCTTTGTCAAAGCATCGTCGATTGCGGTGCTGCATAGCGAATTAGAGGTCAAGAAACCGACGGCGGCCGAAGTTGGAATCTGGTATGAAGTCCCCAGCAGCGACCCTCGCTATGTATCTATTGCGTCGCCTGGCGGTGCACAATCCATCGCTCAAGTGTTCTCCTTTAGCTCAATAGGCTGGAAGCGTTCGGCAGTGTACGAGGGCACTCTGGTTTTGCATGGTGTTCGCGTGATTGAACTGACCGGGGCATCGAACCTTTTTGCGAGTGGATCCGGATTTGTAGAAATGACGATGGATGTCACTTACACGTCGAAGCCTTTGCCATTCGCAATATCTGGGCCTCCTGGAACAGATGGACTCCTTTACTTCAGTAAGTGGGATGCGACATCAGTCGCAATTCCCACCGCCCGCGCCAAACTTCCCAGCTAGTAATCGCAGCCAGAGAGTTTCTTTTCAACGTCAAGAGGTGACGCCGTCGTCGGATCTAATCCACGGGTCCCTTCAACGATCCAGAGGGACTGACGCGTTTTGCGCGCTGCTGAAGATCTTGCAGATATCAAATTCAATGAGTCCAGCGAGGACCTTTATTGCTCGCATCGATGACGGATAGAACAGAGTCAAAAATTTGGGTTTCAAGCACTTAGTGGTGAACTTAATAAATGGATTCAGTTCAACTATTAATGTCCCAAGCGTTCTTCGATGGCAGTGAGAAACGTCCGTCCCTGGAGCCACCACCACGCAGAGGGCGGTGGTGGCTCCAGGGCGTTCGTTGACGTGTTACTTCAACCAGGCCGGTATCGGCGAGATCGTCAGTTTCGTCGACGTAACAATTGGAGACGACTTGGCGTTGCCGGTCGTGTAGACGTTAGAACTCGTGAACAAAGCAACGTCCGGTGGATTGGTCCCGTTGGACGCGATCTTGGTAATAAGTCCACCTTGGAGACCCTGGTGATTGTTAGCAGAGAATGCTAAGGGAACAACCGGTAGGTCCGCATACTTCGTGGTCAGCATCGATTGTACGATTCCCGCGCGTGTCACGTTTCTACCTTCAGCCTTCAGCGCCTCCACGAACGCAACCGCATAACCGGCTCCGTAGAGCCAGTTCGCGTCCAGAACCGAATTCGCGGTGACGTTGGGGAAGTCCGCTGGATCGGCCATCAAGACTTCGCGGAGCCAAGGAATCCACGGGTCAGCATTGTCGGTCACCTCCGGCAAGTAGTCAAGCGTGAGCGCTCCTGCTTCGCCGGCGAAGTTCACCGATATCGGGTCCGAACCGACGCTCGAGATAATCCACGTGGGTGAGTAACTCAGCGCGTGAGCGACTTCGAGAATACCCGTGACGAATCCTGGTACAGCATCTAGCACGACCACTTGGACCTTGTTGGCGGCAAGCGTTCCCACGTCAGCTTGGATGTCGCTCGACGACCCGGTGATGGCGTCGGCCGCGTTGTAGCTGAGGTGATTCGCCGATGCGATGTTCAATCCGCCGTCTTCGAGTCCCAAGTATCCGTTGGCGCCGAAGTCGTCGTTCTGACCAATGAACCCAACGGTCTCACCGGGGTAATGCGCCTTGATGTACTTCGCGAAAATCTTACCTTCGGCGTTGTAGCTCGTTTGGAAACCGAAAAGATCTGGATATTGCTTCGCGTTGTTCCATGACTTGGAGCCCGAGTTCACGAACAGTTGCGGTACGCCATTCTGCTTCAAGTAGCTCTCTACACTCTCCTCGGCCGCAGTGCCAAGTGAACCTACCGTCGCGAAAACGTGATCTTGGGCAACGAGGACTTGGTTTTGGCTCAGCGTGGTGACGCTCGCACCCGCGGTGCAACCGAGGCCGTAGGCGGCCAGGTCGTAGCAGTCATCCAAGCGGATGTACTTGATCTTTCGTCCATTTACCCCGCCATGGGCATTCACCCACTTGAAGACTGCGTTTGCCGCCGCCGAAACTGGGGCGTAACTTGCGGCAATACCCGAAAGGGGCACGGTCGCACCAATCGTGATGGTCGTCGCCGTAACGCCCGGCGTTGAACCCGCCGCGCCCGCACCCGAGCTAATTGTCCCCACTGCGATCCCCGCCAGCGCGAGCGCCGACGCGGACACGAGCGTCAAGAATCGACGCAATTTACCTTTAATCATTTTCCCCCCCTATAGGATTTTTTGGTTCCCAACGTATTTCTTCATTAGCCCGTATTTGAAATCGAATCAATGAAGAATACGAAAGACAGCCCCTTGTCCTTATTAACTCTTAAGTACAACATCCTTTACTGCGTAGTACCTAATGTATCTCGTAGACGACGCCGGCGTGACATTACGACACGCCACAAGCTGCGTAGTGGCGTCACCAGACCAACGATGCCTCGAGACGCGAACAACATCGCCAGTATCAACAAGACCCCAAAGATGATGCCCTGCATGTTGGCGCCCAAGTTCGAGGTGGGATTGACGCCCGTGAGCGAGTTCACGTGGGCAACCAAATTCGCACTGAAGGAGTAAATTATCCCGCCGATCACGGCGCCGCTCAAGGTGCCCATTCCTCCAAGCACCATCAATGTCAACAGCGTGATCGAGAGCGTCAGTGGAAAGGTCTCTGGTCGCACGGACTCTTGCAGGAGGGAATAGAGCGCACCACCTACGCCCGCGTACGCAGCGGAGACAACGAAAGCCACCGTGCGAGTACGCGAGAGGTTCACGCCCATCAACTCCGCTGCCACGTCATTGTCGCGCACGAGTCGCATCGCACGACCAGTGCGTGAATGGAACAAATTGGCCATGAAGAAAAACATGATCCCCGCGACGACGACCGAGAGGTCGGCGGTCCACTGGGCGTTGGCATTTATCGACGCGTTCTGACCATGAAAGAAATGGGCGAACCACGAAGGGGTCACGAGGGCGTTGAGGAAGATTCCTCCCTCTCCCCCCGTGACGGAGGTGAAGTTTTGCGCGAGCGGGGTCACTGCCGCGCTAAAGGCGAGGGTCATGCCGGCCAAGTACGGACCGCGCAATCGCGTTGAGGGTATCGCAACGACCAGTCCGCTGAGGCCACCCGCGACCAGGGCGAGCGCCAACGTGAAGATCACTGGCGTTGTCATGTGATGATGAGCCCAGATGCCTGCGGCGTAGGCGCCCACCGCCATGAAACCTGAATTGCCAAGAGAAATCTGACCGCTCCAGCCCGTCAGCCAACTTAAGCCCAGCACGACGATCGCAATCGCCGCGCCGCCAGCCAATTCGGAGTTCGCGACGGGTGGCAGCACGATAGTCACGAGGAGCGCTATCAGCGTGAGTATCGCCACGCCCACAACGCGCGAGTTCGTCGTCTCTTGTCGCGGAAACGCGCGCCACCAGTTCACTAGACCCTCCGGCTCATGCGCTTGGTGAAAAGACCTTGGGGGCGAACCATCAGCGCGACGACCAAGATGATGATCCCACCGAGCGGTGCGACGTTGGGCGACCAGTACGCGAGAATGAACTGCTCCGCGAGCCCAATGAGCAGTCCACCCGCGACCGCGCCCATCGGTGACTCGAGTCCCCCGATAGCGGCCGCGATAAATCCCGCGACGAAAATTCCGTCCATGTTGGTCGGGAAGAGCCCGAAGTTTCCCGAGGCGACGATGACGGCGGCGATGGCCCCCACACCCGCCGAGAGCATCCAACCAATCGTCAGCATTCGACCGACGCGAATCCCCAAAAGTCGCGAGACCTCGGGGGCGAGTGCCGAGGCGCGCAGTTGCAAACCGAGCTTGGTGAAACGGAACAGTGCGGCGACGAGCAACATGATGCCAATCGCCAAGACCATCTGAAAAATGACGAAGGCGGAAAGGAAGATTAAGTGGCCGTGATCTTGGTAATACACCTGGGAGAACGGCTCGGTAATGTTGCGCGTAGTACTCGTCCAAATCGCGGAAGCCAGTGCTTCAAGAACTCCTAAGAAACCCACCATCACGACAATCGGATTAATCTCGGGCTTACCGTAAAGCGGCCGGATTAAAACCCTTTCGGTCATGCCGCCGAGGATCATGCCCACCGCCACCGATATGATCACGCACCACCAATAGCCGACCCCTCGGTCGATTTCGGTCATCCCGATGTAGGTCGCGAACATTGCCATGGCTCCCTGTGCGAAGTTGAGCACGTGGGTGGACTGCCAGATGATCACCAAGCTGAGGGCCACGAGCGAGTAGATAACTCCGGTCGCCAGACCACCAAAGATGTTGTGTATGAAGGACGAGGAGAGAAACACGCTCACGACGTCACCACACCCAAGTAGTAGCGACGAAGATCCTCATCCGCCGCCACGTCGGCTGCCGCGCCGTTCGCGACGACACTGCCCAAGTGCAACACAACCGCACGGTGAGCGATACGCAACGCGGATTTGGCATTCTGCTCCACCAATAGCACCGTCAAGTTTTCGGTTTCGCACAATTGCGCAATCGTCCGCATTAGTTGTGCCGTCACCTGCGGTGCGAGGCCGAGTGAAGGCTCATCAAGGAGAAGAACGCGAGGTCGCGCAATCAACGCTCTCGCCATCGCCAACATCTGACGCTCTCCCCCCGAAAGCGTGGAGCAATGACGCTTTCGACGCTCGCCCAAAACCTGAAAACGCTCGTATTCCTCATTGAGGGCGTCGGTCAGATTGACCTGGGCCGAGAGCGCACCGAGGCGAAGATTCTCTTCGACCGTCAGTTCCTCGATGACCCCACGTCCTTCGGGAACGTGACCCACACCTCGGCGCGCGATGTTCTCGGTCGCAATGCCCACGACATCGAACTCGTCAATGTAGATGGCTCCCTGCCGGGGTTTTACGAGACCGGAAATCGTGCGCAATAACGTCGTTTTGCCCGCACCGTTCGCGCCAAGCACCGCGGTGATTTGCCCACTGGGCGCTTCAAAGCCAACCTCGCGCAAAGCGCGGACCGCTCCGTAATTCACCGACAAGTTGTCGACGCGGATCATTCGTCGATTCCCAAATAAGCGGCCAGCACATCGGCGTTCGTACTGATGTCGCGGGGAGAACCCTGCGCAATGACGCGCCCGAAATTCAAGACCACCAACTGATCGACGAGTTGCATCACGAAATCCATGTTGTGTTCGACCAAGAGGACGCTCATTGAAGCGCGTAGTCCGACGATGAGTTCCTCGAAAACTTCAAGTTCCGCCTCGTCGAGTCCAGACGCCGGTTCATCGAGCATCAAAAGGCGAGGCTGTGACATGAGGGCCCGAGCGATGGAAACTTTCTTCGCCACGCCGTACGGAATGCCGCCCGGTAACGAACGTGCGAATTCAACGATGCCCAAGCGATCCATCTGACTGAGAGCTTCTTCTCGGAGGTGTCGCTCTTGGCGAGCGACGCTAGGCAGTCCGACAAGGGCGCGCCACGCACTTCCGCCGGGTCGACTTTGTGCCCCCGCCATCACGTTCTCAAGCACGCTCAAGTGGCTAAAGAGGCCGACACCCTGCAGAGTTCGGGCCACTCCGGCACGCGCGAGTTGAGACGGCTTCAGTCGACCACGTCCAAGCTCTGGAAAATCAACGGTGCCCGACGTTGGTTTCTGAAACCCGCAGGCAACGTTAAATGCAGTCGTCTTACCGGCGCCGTTTGGTCCAATCAACCCGACGATCTGTTTTTCGGGAACCTCGAAGGAGACGTCGCTCAGTGCGAGGAGCCCGCCAAAGCGCACCGACACGTTGTTAAACGCCAAGGTCACCACGTGCGCGCCTCCCCGTACCCCATTGCGAAATCTAAACTAGTCCGACGGGCAACAACCTCTCGTCGCGGCACAAACGTTTCCGCTCAATAAAAACATGGAAACACTGCTGAGTTCTAGGCGTCATCGGCGCAACTGATCGATTGATTCGAATCTCGAACATCCGCGAAATTAACCTCTCCGACGAGAAAAATCGCTGGCGACGAGGTAACATTCGCATGAGCACGTGACTGATGGTGCCCCCAAGCCATTGAGAAGTAGTACGGCCGAGTCGAAAAATCTCCGCCGACAACTAGATGTTGGGGGAATCAATGGGCACTACCACGACGACAATTGCGAACAACGCGACGAATCCGGTTCTGTCGTTCAGCCAAGACGTTGTCTTTCTCTCTTTCGTTGTTGGAGGCGCTCTCCTTGCTGGCATCATTGTGCTCATCGGCCGTGGACGGTTTTGGGGCTCAAAGACAACTCCTGATCCATCAGAATCGGTGATCCGCAGCTGGTTAGCTATATCGCTAGTCTTCGGCTTGCTCGTCTTGTGCACTGCGGCGTTCGTTGTGAACGACGAACAACTAAGAAGCACACTCTTGGGCGGCCTCATCGCGAGCGCGAGTGCCGCCGTGACGTTTTATTTCTCATCAAAGGCAACAGATCAAGCTGTCAGTGCTGTCGTCAATCTTTCGCAAGGCAACGCACAATCGATCACAAGCGCTCCCCCACAGGGAACCGTTGGCCAAGTTTATTCGTATCAGTTCAGCGCCAATGGTCTGAAATCTGCAAAATTTCATTTTGAACCGGGACCGTCAAAGACACTCCCCAAAGGTCTGAAACTTGACCCGAATGGGAACCTTCATGGAACACCAACGGCATCAGGTAGTTTTAGCTTCAAGGTGAACGCACGAACAGCGGACGGTACCCTTCTGAGTCAGCCCGTGACGATTGTTGTTAACAACAAGAGTTGAACGCCGATTGGAAATGCGACGCAAGAATTGAATGCGCGACGCTCGAGGACTTGACCTTAGTCAATGCGCTTGCTGGTTAGTCCTCATCCGCCATTGTCCGAATATCTTGTGCACAACCTGCAAATAGCGAGGAAGTGTTGCATCTTGAAGTGTGACTGCCTCCGGCAGAATTGGAATGTGACTGCAAAGACGCGAGCTTCAGTTTCTATGGCTCTTGTGATCACAAAAACCCCTCTGACAAGAGGACTGACGACAGTCAACTAAACGTGCAGCAGTCCCGGATACCCTCCGTATCGCATCGGTATTCTCACCTCGATGGAAGGTGTCGAGTTTGACGCTGCATGGTCGCGGCGCATCACGGTTCGTATCGATGGGTTAGTCGTTCCCTTCATGAGCCCCGATGACCTTATTGCTAATAAGCGCGTCGCCGGCGGGCCGCAGGACAACGCTGACGTGGCGCGACTCGAAGCACTCGATTCTGACTGATGACAGGTCGGGCTAAGAAACACTCTGTGAGCGGAGACGAAATAAGTAAAGAATGTCCAGTGGGCTGGACGCTCGAGTAAGCGATACTGGACCCATGACGGATCGCAACGTCTTGGGCGGACCATTGGAGCTTTGTGGCACTGACCCCGTCACCGGTTTCTACCGCGACGGTTGCTGCACCTCAGGGCCAGAAGACCTCGGGAGCCACACAATCTGTGCGGTCGTCACCGCAGAATTTCTCGAACACCAAAAGTCAATTGGCAACGACTTGACCACACCAATGCTTCAGTACGGGTTCCCAGGATTGGTGCCCGGCGACCGATGGTGCGTGACTGCGGTCAATTGGCTGCGTGCCCACCACGACGGTGCAGCAGCGTTCGTCGTTCTCGCGTCGACCCACGAAAGAGCACTCGAAATTGTGCCTCTCGAAATTCTCCGCGAGCATGGCGTCGACGTCCCTTCCAGTCCAGACGACTACTGACGCCTTCAGAAATTGAAGAGGAGGTTCTCCTGCTCTGCGTTGCTCAACCGGATCACCAAGACTTCGTCGCTGGGCATTGCGAGGCACTCGGCGTATTCATCTGACAATCACCTAACGGCGTTGGGAGCAACGATGAAACTGCGACTTAGGCGCGAGCGAAGTTCTTGGCGAGCGATTCCACAATCTCTCCGTACAACGCCGGAGGTACGTCGTGCCCCATGCCAGGCACGATCTTGAGTAGTGCGTTAGGAATAGCGTCGGCGGTGGCCACTCCTCCCGACGGATTGACCAGCGGATCGTCGGCGCCGTGTATGACGAGCGTCGGTACGTCAACTGCGTGAAGGGCTTCGGTGCGGTTGGGTTGTCCAATGACCGCGGCGAGCTGGCGGACCATTCCGGAGGGATGAAACGCCCGATCGTAGGCTGAGCCCGCGTACTCGCGAAGTTGCGCCTCGTCCGGCGGGAAGCCCGGCGAGCCAATCACCTTCGACGTACGAACGCGCGACTCGATCGCCTCATCCCTCGTGGTCGGTGCCGGTCCCAAGAGTGCGCCGAGTGCTTCCGGCGAAGCTTGACCCACCTCCGGGTCGCCTGTCGTCGACATGATCGAGGTGAGTGATCGAGTCTTTTCGGGGTACGCAATCGCGAATGTCTGAGCGATCATGCCTCCCATTGACGCACCCACGATGTGCGCTGAAGAGATGCCGAGTGCGTCGAGTAGGCCCGCCGCGTCAGCCGCCATGTCCGTGAGTGCGTACGGTGCACTGACTTTGCCCGACATGACCTCGCCGAGATCATCGACCCCGGTGTCATCGAACGAGCTGGACAGTCCCACGTCGCGGTTATCGAAACGAATCACGTAATACCCTCGGTCGGCGATGCTCTGACAGAACTCAGGGTCCCACAAGGTCATCTGCACGCCGAGTCCCATGATCAACAAGACGGGCGGTGAGTTCGGGTCACCGAACGTGTCGAACTCAATAGTTATTCCGTTGGCTTGTGCGCTTGACATGGCGTCAGACTACTTCGTGCGGTCGCACGTCACATTCGTTTGCTCAGGACACTGGCTCTTCTCGCTTCACGCAATTGACGCTTCACCCAACGACCAGAGATGCTCGGTGTTTGGATACACAACAAACGCTGCTTACGAGTGACTCCGAAGGAAACTGCGGAGGGGTCCGTTGACCTCATCGGGATGACTCAGGTTCGACGCGTGTCCCGCGCCGGCGATACGAACGAGCTTCTCGCAGTGAGGCAGCAATGACTCCAATCGTTCCGCCTTGTCCATCGAGATTGCGACGTCGTCCTCGCCGTGGAAAATAATGGCCGGCGCCGTGATCTCTGGGATTCGATCCCAGATGTCGTCTCGATCCATCAAGGCACGAAACGGGATGACGTTGTCCTCTTTCGCCCGGGCGACCCACTTGGCGACCCAAGGCGAGTGGTCATAACCGGGGCTCATGATCATGTCGGCGACCGCGCTGAGGGTCACGTCAGACGGACCATTCTCGACCCAGTCGGCATTCATTGCTTCGAAGAGAGGTCGCACGTCGTCCGCTTCGACGCCGCCCTGGGTGTCGATCAATCCGAGTCCGCGTACCCGCTCGGGAGCACGAAGCGCAGCGCGCATCGACAAGAAACCGCCTTGCGACATACCGACGAAGAAAGCTGCGTCGATTCCCAGATGACTTAGCAGTGCGAGAGCGTCATCCGCCGAATCCCAATACGTGAAGGGCGCAGTTGCCGCGGTGGCACCAAATCCGCGCTCGTCCCACGTGATACAACGAAATTCGTCGGCGAGCGCCGCCACCTGCGGCTCGAACATCTCGTGGTCCATGAGAAAGCCGTGACTGAAGAGGACCGGCGCACCCTCTCCCCCGGAGTCCTCAAAATACAGGCGTTGACCATTCACGTCTGCAAACGACATTTTGCTCCCCTCATTTCGTATCGTGCACTGCGCGACCGTCGCAATCGTTCCCAGTCGCAAGGAACTCATCGACGACTTTGATTCGGGCACCTCACATCGCGCACGCCACTAGGGTTGGAACCTACACCTTGTCAAAAGCACCGACTCGAAGTTTTTGGATCTCGCCGTCACCATTCGAGAAGACGGTCCGAGCGACGACCACACCTCGCCGAGCGGATCAGTTGGATACTCTCGCCCGCCCGGGCATCCGACGCAACCCGTGATTGCAACCACAGATTTCCTGGTACGAGTTCAGATGGTAGAACGACGGAGATTTCCATCGAAATTAAGAGCGCCCTACGGTAGTCTTCCGTGAACGCCTCGGGCGAGGCGCGTCTTTGTCCAAGGGGGACAACAATATGAGTGTCGTCGTTACGATTAGTTTTCCTGTGGCTGACGTTGCCAAGGCGATCGAGGGTCTTCACAGTAATTCGACTTTTTTTGAGGAAACATCAGCGAGTACGAAGGGTGCCGGCGTGGTCAGCCACCGATTTGTGGCTGGGGAAGGCGAACTCATGGTTATCGATGAATGGGACACGGCGGAGCACTTCCAAAGTTTCTTCGCCGCCAACCCGAAGATCGGCGATGTTATGGGCTCAATTGGAATGAATGGCGCGCCTACCATCACGATCTATGACTCAATCGACGGTCCAGGGACTTTTTAGATTCCTGTGTGAATTGGCTTCATCGGTCGTCGATGGCGTTCGGGCGAACCAATCCCATGGCTTGTCTCGGAGTTGTGTGCCCAGTACTCCATCTCGAGAGTTCTTCCTCAACGGCCAAGTAGTGCGCCTCTGCGCGGACAAACGCATGGATCAGAGGATGCCGGGCGCGTGCTCCTAAAGCGGGAATTCTTTGAGCGGCCACCCGATACGGTCGCGCGCGAACTCATTGGCTCAATCATGATTGTTCGCCAGGATGGCGTCGCGACGCGTGTGCGTATCGAGGAAACCGAGGCGTATGGTGGGCTCGACGATCCGGCCTCGCACGCCTTTCGAGGTCCAACGCCACGTTCGGCGATTATGTTCGACAAGGCGGGAGTGCTCTACATCTATCGTAGCTACGGGATTCACTGGTGTATGAACGTGGTCACTGAGCGCGTCGGTATCGCGTCCGCGGTCCTACTTCGCGCCGGACAGATTCTTCCAAGTTCCGCGTCGCAGCCCTCACTGGGTGGCACGTCGAGACTCCTGCGCGGTCCCGGCATTCTTACGCGTGAACTCGGCATTGGCGGTGTCGACAATGGCGCCGACTGCTGCCAAGGGACTCCGGCGAGATTCCGATTCGAGCGTCGTGACGAACCGTTGTCGTTCGAAATCGGAGTATCGGAGCGAATCGGAATATCGCAAAACCGCGAGCGAATGTCGCGATATTTCATCGTGGCTAGTCCCGCAATATCGAAGAGGCGTTGATCCGTGAGGTTTGGGTTCGCTGGCCATATATTTCGACCGTCACAGTTGGTCCCCGCCGCTCCCTCGGAGTGCCATCTCGACGTCAATGTACGCTCAAGAGCATGAGCCTCGAATGGGAACAGGTAACAGTCGATGCGAAGGACCCTTCGTCATTAGGGCGTTGGTGGCAAGAAGCACTCCAATGGGTCATCGTCAACGACGACCCTGACGAATTCGAGATCCGTCCGACCCCCGACCAATTACCAGGCCTTCTCTTCGTCGCAGTGCCGCAGTTGAAAACGGGGAAGAACAGGCTCCATATCGACGTGCGCCCCGACGATCAAGAACGTGAGGTCGATCGATTGCTCACATTGGGCGCTTCAAAGGTTGACATTGGTCAGGGTGAGCAAACGTGGGTCGTTCTCGCCGATCCAGAAGGCAACGAATTCTGCGTGCTACGCCGGCGCTCGGTGAATTGACGCCTCCGCCCTGGCTGCGGCCTATTTCGGTTGGAATATCAGTGCTTCGTCTCCCGCGAGCTCCGTCGAGCCGTGGCGGCGTCGTTGTCGAGCTAATAAATAAATAGGGCTCAACGGCACACGCTGTTCGCGTCGGTCGCGGTCAAGCACTGGGGGGATCGAGCGTTGAAATCCACCTTTGAAGGTCGCGAGCGAGTGTGGCGCCAAGATTGACGACGTGACGCAATGTGGTCGAACGGTCGATC
Organism: Candidatus Saccharibacteria bacterium CG_4_10_14_0_2_um_filter_52_9; assembly: GCA_903970515.1. Taxonomy (GTDB): domain Bacteria; phylum Actinomycetota; class Acidimicrobiia; order Acidimicrobiales; family RAAP-2; genus RAAP-2. The sequence goes on along the minus strand of CAJCJA010000021.1, from coordinate 5,960 downwards.
GCTCCACCTCAGGCAAGTGGCGCTTTACGCGTCGGAGGACATTGGAGATTTGTCCGCCGGCGCTCGCATGCCCGTAACGCTTGGAAACAGAAGCGTCCCTCCGACAAACACCGCGAGTAGAACCGCCGCACCGACAATTGTCGTCGTCATTCCGCAGACTTCTTGAATTGGGCCGACAACCGCCATTCCGATTGGCAGGAATACCAGCGACCCGAACCAGTCATACGCACTCACGCGCGACAGCACTTCGGAGGGTATTTCGCGTTGCATCGTGGTCGCCCATAGCGTGCCGAACACTGTCAATCCAAATCCGGCGACGAAGCCGCCGACACCGATGATCAGAACGTGTGCCCGCATCGCTAATGCCACCAGAGGAAATACCCACAGCAACGTGGCGAGCGTCGCCGTCAACAACGGCCTCGTCGGATTCCATCGCAACATCACAAGTCCGCCGAGTACGGAACCCGCCCCTTCGAGCGCAAGTATCAATCCCCACGCGGGCGCTCCGCCAAGCGACTGCTTGGCGATAACCGGTCCGAGAACGAACATCGGGGCAAAGATCAGCACGTTCACGCATGAAAATTCGACCACGATGACCCAGAGCCAGGTGCGTGACCAGAATTCAGTCCATCCAGTGCGAAGCTGGAACAGGAAGGTCTCGACCGATTCGCTAGGAATCCACTCGATGCTGATGAGATACAGGGAGACGACACTCACGCCATACGTCGCACCATCAACGAGGACGGCCCAACCTGGGTTAGAGACGGCGATGATGATCCCCGCAATCGCGGGACCGATGATCCCAGCGAACGAACTTGACAAACTATTGAGCGCATTCGCCTGGAGTAGTTTTGCTTCCGATACGACTTGCGGGACGAGCCCCGTCAGCGCTGGCATGAAAAAAGCGGTTCCAATCCCGACAGCAGCGGCGAGCGCCATAAACCCCCACAGAGGTGGAGTCGCTAGGAAGATCCAGACACCTAAACCAAGCTCGGCGAACGTGCGCAACAAGTCCGCACTCAACATGACGACGCGGCGGCTGAAACGATCCGCGATGACGCCACCGACCAGTAACAGCACTACGAGGGGCGTGAGGCCTGATGCCGAGACGAAACCCACGTCGCTCGCCGTGCCGTGCTGTAGCACCGCGAAGGCGATCGCGACCGGCGCCATTCCGCTACCGATTTGTGAGGCCGTCTGTCCCACGAAGAAGAGGCGAAAGTTTCGTTCCCTGAGGGCACCCACCCACTCGTTTAGTTGCATCACCAAAGCGTATTCGCCCGGGTCTAACGCGACACTTCGATGGACTCATTCGTATTTGACACCAGCAGGGCACGTGGGACTTTGAACGCTTCGGGACGCGAAGTTTCGCAGGGTGAACCTGCGAGCGAATCGGCCCAAGTACGATTCCTCACTGTGGAGATTCGCGTGGCGGAGGAGAACGATTGGCCGAGCATCTATCGGTTCTTCCGCGACACCGTCGACGCGGGTACGACCTACGCGCTCCCCGAGGGACTGTCGTTGGCAGAAGCACGTCCCTTTTGGATGGAATCGCCACCCGCTCTCACCGTGGTCGCGATTGACGAAGGTGTCGTGTTGGGTTCGGCGAAAATGGGACCGAACCGCCCCGGTCGAGGTGCGCACGTCGCGACGGCGAGTTTCATGGTGAACGCAGCCCAGCAAGGTCGAGGCGTGGGCACGGCGTTGGGCACATACGCGCTGGAGTGGGCCCGAAGCGGTGGGTACCTCGCGATGCAGTTCAACGCGGTCGTCGAGACCAACGAGGCCGCCGTGCACCTATGGACGAAATTGGGTTTCGAGATTCTCACGACCGTGCCGAAGGCGTTTCGTCACTCTGAATTCGGCCTCGTCGGTCTTCACGTTATGTACCAGCGCTTCTAATCCATTGTGCGACTTCATCGTCAGCGCTTGTCGTTGGTGTCGAGTTGCATCGGACTCGATGAGGGTGTGCAACTCGCGAATCACGTGATCTCACTTGTGGTCGTCCACAACAACCGAAAGCATCGAACGCATTCGTTCGATCTCGCCCGCCGTCATGTTGGGGTTCTGGCACTTCCATTCGACAACGGTGGCGAGAACCGACTCGAGATCAGTTTTCAGGAAGGGACGGAGAAACGCCTTTAAAAGAATTTGCCGCCCGATTCTCGCCTCTGCTCTTTTCAGACGACCACCCGGTGCATTTGCGGAAGCAAGCAGCACCCACGTCGCGGCGACGTCAATGAGAGGATCACCGCGCGCCGCACCCGGCCAGTCGATCACCATGGGACCCTTTCTCGAGATCATCACATTGAGGGGATGTAAGTCCATGTGGAGGAGTTGACTGCCGATGCCACAAGGGGCCGCTGGCATCCACTCTGGTGCCGACATGCCATGAAGAACTTCGTGAAGTTGAGCCAATTCAGATCCAAAACGACGCAACTTCCATGGTTGCGTGGAGGCCGCTTGGACCATGGTCGGACCTTCGATGCGTTCCATGACCATATCGACGCCATCCTCGCTCACCTCAAGCACTTCAGGCACGGGGAACCCCTGGGCGCGCACGAATTGCATCACCCTTGCTTCAAATAATTGCGAGCGACCCTTACGTGAACGACGCAGGACCGCTCCATTGCCGTACTCGAAGACATCGGCGTCACGACCTACTCCGAGTAACTTGCCAGGTGCGTCCACGCCTCGAGAATATCGGTCATACAAAACTGCCGACAGATCGGCGATCACGAAGGGTGTAAGACTGCCAGATGGGATTCCAACGGGCGCGAATGTACTCACACACGGTGCTTGCGGCGGTACTCGTGATCACTCTGATGATGCAAGGCACGAGCGCATCGGCGAGCGCCACCGTAAGAACGTCGATGGTGTCGACGATTTGGACCGAACCAGCGAGCGGTTACGGCTTTATCCTCGAGGCGATTAATCACGCCCGGACGAGCGTTGAACTTTCGATGTACGAGCTGTCTGACACCGCGATCGAGCTTGCACTGATTGACAGGGCCCAGAGTGGCGTCAGCGTGAAAGTCATTTTGAATGCCGACTACGAGGGGAAGTCCGAGAACGAGGCTGCCTTCGATGCGCTGCGGGCGGGCTCCGTCCACGTCGTGTGGGCCCCGGACAATCAGATCTTCCACGCGAAGTACATGGTCGTCGACGACACGGCCTACATCGGTACCGGGAACTTTGTGCCGCACGACTATTCGTCAACTCGAGATTTCTGGGTGGCGGACACGCAACCCTCCGACGTATCGGCGATCACCGCCACGTTCAAAAGTGACTTCAACGGTGCCGAGACCACGAATCAAGCGAGCGGCGGACTGGTGTGGAGCCCAGGCTCAACGAACGCTCTCGTAGATCTCATTTCCCTCGCTCGTCAATCACTTCTGATCGAAAACGAGGAGATGGATTCTTCTCCCGTCGAAAAGGCTCTCATCGCCGCGGCCCATCGAGGTGTCGACGTGAGTATCGTCATGACGAAGGATGCTGAATGGACGGTCGCGCTGGGTCAACTTGCGGCGTCCGGTGTGCACGTGCGACTACTCGGCGCATCACAGATCTACATTCACGCGAAAGTGATCTGCGCCGATTGCACGCCAGATGCCGGCACCGTCTTTATCGGGAGTGAGAATTTCTCCACTTCTTCACTTGACTACAACCGCGAACTCGGGATTATCACTTCGACGCGCGGCGCGGTGCAGGCAGTCCGCACGACCGTTGACGTCGACTTCGCCATCGGAGCGTCGCCCGCTCCCCGCAAATGATGTAAAGGGTACTTGACATTCCGACGTATGTCAAGTACCCTTTACATCATGAAGAATGAAGTGCGCGAGTTCCGACGCAAGCGAGAGTTGTCCCAGGCTGATCTCGCGGAGGGTCTGGGTGTCTCTCGTCAAACGGTCATCGCCATTGAAAGTGGTCGGTACTCGCCGTCACTGCCGTTGGCGTTTCGAATCGCGAAGTTCTTCGAAGTCCCCGTCGAAACGATGTTCGACCCATCAGAGGAGGAAGTGCAATGAACGTACGAAAGCACCCACGCTTGCTCGCTCCAGGAGCAGTCTTGGCAATTGGTTCAGTCATGGTGGTAGCGGTAGGGATCGGCCATACCTGGAGCGACGCGCTCATCAGCGAGATCATTATCGTCGCCATCGCTCTCTTCGATTTCTTCTTGGCCGGTACGAAGGGTGACGTCGGCGCCATCTACCGGCGCCGAACCGACGAGCGGCAACGAGAAGTGATCATGAAGGCGTCGCGACTCGCGATGCTCGTGATGTTCGCCCTGTGCTACGGTATCGCCTTCATCTTGATCGCTTTGAACAAGAACTATTGGCAAGAAGATGTCATTGGCAGTGCGGGTGGCGTTGCGTTCTTCGTTGGAATGACGATCTTCGGTGTCCATGACGAAGTAGCTGATAGCTCGTCGCGAGGGATCATGTCGACGGAGGAAGTCAAGCCTCCGATGTGACTTTCACCTTCGGTGCCAGCGAGTAGCACAGCTTTGCCGTGTCGTGTTTTCTCGATCCATTCCTTCTCACATCGATTGCTGCTGAAAGCGTTGCTGGCGTCCGTGCGCCGACGTTTTTCAGTCACCCTCATTGTCATCGAATGTCGTTGCCACCACTTGCGTGTTGTGCAGGTAGTCGCAGTGCTATTCCCTCGCGTGGTCTGTGGCCCCAGCAACGTAGCGCCATGAGAATCACTGCGCCCATACCGATTCAACTCGTCGCCTAGTACCACTACACATTTCTTTAGTATTCAATTCATTAACCTCAAGTTGGCCAAGGGTCAACCTGATCGATACAAGGTCCTTTACTTAAAGATTCACGTTCATTCTCGTCAATATCGACCGATAAAGGCTTTTCATAGACTTCGCGGGCACTCCTCGGGTGGACGATCCAGCGACGTTGCGGCATGTTTTTCAGTGTTAGCCAGAGATTTTCCAGAGCAAGTCAATGAACTCCATCGCGGGCGCTATACGTCGCTCATTCTGGCGCTTCAAAAATGGTCCCCGTACGTTTGCACTCAGGCTCCTCGAATCGTGCACGCTCAACTTCGTCAATCATTTGGTTCAACAAAGTTCCTAAACTCTGCGCTTCGAAAGAACAAGGACGCAAATACTTGGATTCTCCTCGGCATTTTCTGAACAAAAGCGACGACGAGACATTGAAAGTCAACGGATTAATGGAAGCGTGACGAACAGCGACGCACCCGTGTCTACGAGGAGAAACATCCAATCTCGTTGAAGAAACTGGTTGACGATTACGAAGTGAAGGAGTACTGTCGCTGGAGTTGCTCAAATCCCCGGCAACCGCAGCATTCGCTTATCGGTGTCAACTCGCAAAGGGAGCAACGTGTCCAACGTCTGTACTCAATCGTCGAATAGAAATCCTCGAGCGAAGAAATCGCTTCGATTCCTTTTTCGCCCTTTGTCGATTATCAGGAATTCTTAGATGTTCAAAGAGTCTCCACAATCAGCGAGCGAGAGTGGTCGACCCCGGAGATGGGAATTCCGTCGTCTCATGCTCCTTCTCACTGCGCTCGCGACCATGACAGCGCTGCTCGTGGCGCCGTTGTGGACCGCAACAGCTTCCGCGGACCCGACTTCTCCCAGCGGTGGTTGGTCTTTCACGGTGAGCGGCGGCGACCTCACGCTCACCGGCTGTTCCTCTACTTGTTCCTCTAACCTGGTAATCCCTTCCTCCATTGGGGGCGACCCCGTCACCTCGATTGGTGATTACGCGTTTTATTACAACTACCTCACGTCAGTTACCATTCCCTCCTCAGTCACCTCGATTGGTGACAGCGCTTTCGCCGAAAACAGTCTTACTTCAGTGACCATCCCCTCCTCCGTCACATCGATAAGTAGGGACGCTTTCGGAGCCAACGACCTCACGTCAGTTACCATTCCCTCCGCAGTCACCTCGATTGGTGATTACGCGTTTTATTACAAC
>CAJCJA010000020.1 GCA_903970515.1 Candidatus Saccharibacteria bacterium CG_4_10_14_0_2_um_filter_52_9 | reverse complement strand
GGGTAACCGACACTTCGAACTCTCAGTCTTCCGACATCCCTCTCACATCTTTTTCACAATCGGTCTTCATAGTCTTATCGATGTTCCTTTGAAAGGAGAACCTATGAAGAAGACATCACGAGTAATTACCGCACTAGCCATGGTGGGAATCCTCGGCGTTGGCGTGCCAGTCGTCGCGGGAGCATCGGGTTCGTCAAGTTCGACCAGTTCGACCACCACGACGGCGACGACGCCATGGACCACCTGGAAAGCGACCTGGGTCACCTACATCGGTGGCATCAAGGCGATTAATACGACGTTTCACACGTCGGTGAGCGCTGCCCGAGCGGGCTACCAAAGCGCACTCGCGAGTGCGACCACGAAGGCGGAGCGCCAAGCGGCACTCGTCGCGCTTCAAGCGTCGCTCGAAGCTGCGATCACGGTGCGCGTCGCGGCGATCACCGCCGCGGGGAGTCCTCCTACGCCGCCCGCCGGGTACAACGGCTCGGCATGGGTGACGGGCTTCCAAGCCGCGAATGAGGCGTACCGCACCTCCGTCGCGAGCGCCCAGGCGGCGTACGCCACGGCACTGAGCGCGGCGACCACCGTCAGCGCGCGTCAAGCCGCTCGAGGAGCCCTCGAGAGTGCGCTGGGTACTGCGCTGAGCGTGCACGCGAGCGCCCTAGTGGCTCTCGGTCCCGTACCCACTGACCCGGGTTCGGCATCCTAAGCACTGCGACACACGACAAAAGGGCGCGTCCATGATGGACGCGCCCTTTTGTTATTCCAGGCGATTCAATTCGCGTTCATGAATCGTCGAAGGGCCAACGGCACGCACACGGCAATAATCAACACGCACCAGAAAATCATCGACACCACCGGGTGCGTCAACTGCCAAGAACCCGATGTGTTGGTTCCCTGCGTCACGTGACGCACTGACGCCACGAGTGCGGACAGGGGATCCCAGTCCCCAATCGTGCGCGGGACCAACTTCATCCCGGCGATCGGCACGAAGGTGCCCGCGAGAAACGACAAGGGAAAGACGATGGCGAAGCCAATACCTTGCATGGCGTCCGAGCTCTTGACGATCATGCCGAGCAGGACCCCGAACCACGTGAAAGCGGAGAGTCCGAGCAACATCAGCAATAGAAACTCGCCAAACCCGAAGGGACTCATGTGGGGACGCCAACCGAGGGCAAGGCCCATTCCCGCCACGATCACGATGCCGAGGATCTGTTCGAGTATTTGACCAATCACTTGGGACGAGATCACCGACAACCTGGTCACCGGCAACGATCGGAATCGGTCGATGACGCCAGTATTGAAGTCCGTCGCGGTCGCGACGCCCGCGCCAATCACACCGAAGGCGAGACTTTGACCCAGCAGTCCCGGCAATAAGTAGTTCTGGTACGACATACCCTTGATGTGAATGGCCGAACCAAAAACGTACAGGAACAAGAGGGTAAAGACGAGCGGCTGAATCGTGACATCACTCAGGCGTTGTGGCACTCGAGGGATTGTCTGTAGTCCTCGGACGATAAGCAACCACGTCTCTCGAAAGAAGCGCTGCATGCTGGCGGGACGCTTTGGTAAGGGTTCGTCGCCGGGTCGGGTCATGCTCGCGAGTGTCATGGTCATGGGGTCACCTCTGCAATTGATTGATCTTGTTGATAAGGCTCCGACGCTTGACCGGTCAGGGCCAAGAAAGCGTCATCGAGGGTCGGGCGGCGAAGCGCGATCTCGTCCACGTGCGCACTCACTCGCGCCAAGGCACCCGTGACCGCGACGAGGTCCGCGAGGTCGTGCGGTGCCGGCACCGAGACCGTCCTTCGATTATGGTCGATCACCAACTGGAAGTTGGAGGACAGCGCTTCCACAATCAAGCCCACACCATTGGCGTCGATGCCAACGATGTCCACTCGCTGATCACCAATTTGGGACTTCAACTCATTGGGCGTTCCCGCGGCGACCGCACGTCCGTGATCGATCAGGACGATGTGGTCGGCGAGCGCATCGGCTTCTTCGAGGTACTGCGTCGTCAGGAACAGCGTGACGCCCCCTTGCACGAGTTCTCGAATCGTGGACCACACGACTTGTCGGCTACGTGGATCAAGCCCCGTCGTTGGTTCGTCGAGCATCAGTACTTTCGGCTGCACGACCAGACTCGCCGCGAGGTCGACGCGTCGACGTTGCCCTCCCGAGACGGACTTGACCAACTTGTCGCGGAACTCGCCAATATCGAATCGGTCAATCAGACCTTCGACGATTCGCGTCGCCGTCCGTTTTGAATAGCCGCGTAGTCGGGCCATCAAAAGAAGATTCTCTTCCGCGGTCAAGTTGTCCTCCAGTGCGGCGAATTGGCCGGTCAGCGACACGACACCGCGCACCGCGTCGGCGTCGCGAACGACGTCGTAACCGCACACGGTCGCGCTGCCGGACGTCGGTTCACTCAGCGTGGCGAGCATCCGAACGATCGTGGTCTTGCCCGCTCCGTTGGGTCCGAGCAGCGAAACAACCGTGCCCGCCTTCACTTCGAGGTTGAAATTGTCCACTGCGACGAAGTCGGCGAAGTGTTTCGTGAGACCCGTCGCGACCACCACCAGTTCGTCACTGTTGATTGCATCATTTGTCATGGCCATAGTGTATAGTGACTATAAAGATTTAGCAACTAAAATTATCAACATTTTGAGTCGGGGTGATCCTGTGAGCATGGACGAGAAATCGGGGCAGTCGGGCGTACTCGCGTGGCTCCACTCGCTGCGACTGCAGTCCGACGACGCCGCGGTCTCCGACAATGAGGGGTTGCGCGAACGAAAGAAACGCCACACGCGACAACAGATCTCCGACACGGCCACGATGATGTTCTTGCTCGACGGATTTGACGCGGTGCGCGTTACCGAGATCGCGGCCGCGTGCGGGGTGTCGGAGAAGACGGTCTACAACTATTTCCCCACGAAGGAGTCGTTGGTGCTCGATCAAAAAGACGAGATGATTGACGCCATCGAACGTGAACTCGGCCCTGACGCGCCACACGCGTCGCCGGTCGACGCCATGGTCACGATCATCAAATCGAAGATGGAAGAGTTCGTGCAAACGGCAGAACGACACGGGCTGAACGATATGGCGTTGCTTCGAAGTTTCAACGACCTGGTGGAGAATACGCCCTCGCTTCGCGCCGCACAATTTGATATGACCGAGCGTCTCTCGCTCGTTGCCGCGCGAGTGATGGCATTGCGTGCGGGAGTCGATCCGCAATCACCAGAAGCGCAGATCGCTGGTGACGCCCTCTTGGGAATTTGGCGTGTGTCATATCGATCGTTCATCCGCTACGCCCGCCCGGACGTCACGCCTCGCGAATTCCAACGACTCGTCCTTGAAGAGACCACGCGCGCGGCACGATTGCTTGATTCGGGGCTGTGGTCGTTCGCGATGGTGGTGCAGGGACGCGACACTCGAGAGCAACTGCGTCTCGCCGCCGATTCCTCCCTCGAGGCTCGAGCACAGGTTCTGAGAGCGATCCGACAATCAAAACAGGCGTGGCACGCCGCGAAGAAGACCATGAATGAGCACGATGCTGGCACGCATCGTCAGCACGCGACACGCGACGCCTTCAGCGAAACACGACGCAGCGTCCTCGAGGCCAAGCAATCCGTCGAACAGGCCAAGCGCGACATTCTCAAGGTCCGCGACGAAGTTCGCCAACAGGCAAAAGGCGTCAAAGCGACATCGAAGTCAAAGAAACGCTGAGTAATCGATTCGTAGTACAACGTGCCGAGTCAACCGCGCACGATTTCCTTGTATGCAGAGCTACGCACCAAAGCGTCGGTCACGGCGCGTGAAGTCACGCAGCGCACGTAGCAGGTCGACTTTTCGAAAGGCTGGCCAGTAGGGATCGACGAAGGCGAACTCGGCGAACGCCGATTGCCAGAGCAGGAACCCCGACAACCTCGATTCCCCACTCGTGCGAATTACCAGATCCGTGTCGGGCAGGTCAGCCGCGTACAGATTTTCGGCAAGTCCCTTCGCATCGATGGATTCGGCGAGATGTTCCGGCGCGACACCATCGGCGAGTAGATCGGCCACGAGCGAACGACACGCGTCGACGACCTCTTGGCGTCCTCCGTAGCAAAGAGCAATATTGACGCTCATTCGAGGTGAACCCACGTGCGACGTCTCGTCAACCGCTTGCTTTGCCGCGAGCACCAG
>CAJCJA010000019.1 GCA_903970515.1 Candidatus Saccharibacteria bacterium CG_4_10_14_0_2_um_filter_52_9 | reverse complement strand
CCTCGCACGGTGCGTTTGGCAGAAGCTCCTTCATTTGGCCAACCAATCACCGTCTTTGACCCGACATCCAAGGGAGCAAAGGCGTATCGAGCTCTCGCAGAGGAGATCACCCATGGCTAGGAAACCCGGACTTGGTAAAGGACTTGGAGCCCTTATTCCAGAAGGAAATCCGTCTTTGACGGTCAATGAAGTGTTCGTAGAAAGCGGTCCGCTTCGCAGAGTTTCTGTGAGTGCGATTCGCCCGAATCAATTTCAGCCGCGAAAGGCGTTTAATAACGACAGCCTGCAAGCTCTAGCGTCCTCGGTCAAAGAACTAGGCGTGCTCCAACCGATCATCGTCCGCCCCGTCGAAGGTGCCCCAGGGGAGTTTGAGCTCATCGCGGGGGAGCGGCGCTGGCGAGCTGCCGGCATCGCGGGATTGGAGTTCGTGCCTGTCCTCGTCCAAGACGACGTCAATGATCGCCTTTCGCTCGAGCAAGCCGTTGTTGAGAATTTGCATCGTGTGGATCTGCACCCTCTGGAGGAAGCGGCGGCGTACCAACAGTTGATCGAGGAGTTTGACCTCACACACGAGCAGGTTTCCCAGCGCGTCGGTAAGAGTCGGGCAAATATTACGAACACATTACGATTACTGCAACTCGGTGAGACGGCGCAAGCGGCGCTCGCGAGTTCGCAGATAACCGCGGGGCACGCGCGTTCGTTGCTCGCCATCAGTGACCCCAACGCGCAAACCACGATGGTCGCTCGGATCATCAAGAACGAAATGTCAGTACGAGCGACCGAGGACGCCGTACGAGCCTTTTTGGAACCAAAACCGGTCACAACGGGAGAGCCAACGCACAGGATTCTGAACGAGAAGCCTCGATTACGTCCCGTGCCTGACGCCAGTGTCGCAGAACTCGAACAGCTTCTCGAGGACTATCTCGACACGAGGGTTCACGTGGACCTCAAGGGAAGGAATGGCCGAATCATCATAGATTTTGCGGATCTTGACGATCTGGAGCGCATTTACATCGCTATCTCGAAGTCTCACAAGTAGCCTTGAACCTTCAATCTAACGTTCAAGTTGAAGTTATCCCCAAGTTGTGGAAGAAGTTGTGGGTTACTTCAATATTCCTTGAAAAATAAAGCATTCTTTCATATTTCGAAGGCAAAACCAGTCGTAATTTTACTACTTATCTGTGGAAAACTTCAATTAATACTGACGTAATCGCGTCGCTGATGGTTCGCAAATCGAGCTGGTCGTGACCGCCGTGTTCGATGTGCAGCGTCGTCATCCTGGTTTCGCGCAGAATCGGCAACGCCATTCCCGTTATTTCAACTCTGGACGCCGATTGGCTCTTCGAAAGTGCCGAGGCGATCGCGCTCGCGAGCATTTCTCCACGACGCGAATGAGACCGATAACTCGCCCAATAGTGGAGCCGGAGCCCGTCGATCTCGTGGACGTGCTCGAGTGAGAGGACGACAATTGCCTGGTTGTCATTAGCGAACGCAGCGACTTCGAGCGCGGATGATTCATTAAAGGAGATCACGCTTCGTTGTGCTTCAAGCGATTGCTCCAGCATTTTTCGCAGGGGACTCGAGCCGCAGAGGACGATCGGACCGGTCGCTTCTTCACTGAATCCTGCGACATCGCGCGCTTCGTTGACGAGGTGTCGACTTGAGGTTGACGTTGAGGGAGTAAGTCGGGTTAGCTCATGGAGCGTTTGTCGGGTGAGCGTCGCACTCACCTCCAGACCGCAGTTTCGCTGAAAATCTGACAGCGCTTCATCGAGCAGCGGTCCAAAAATGCCATCGATTCTTCCTGGATTGAAGCCCAGTTGCGCTAAACGAACTTGAAGCTCGGCGACGTCATCGCCTCGAAGGTTCGGGTGCGACAGAAACAAGAGACGTTCACCTAGCTGAAATCCGGCCTCAATGAGGCGATTCCAGGTGTTCTCGTCGACCACGCCGGTGATAGCGAGTCCCTTGGCGCGCTGAAAAGATTCGACCAGCGCCACGGTTTCATCGCCATACGTCGAGGGGGCATCAGTCATCGAGACGTGACCGATGTGACTTAATCGTTCATGAAGATCGCGAACGCGTTCGCCACTCGCGCCGCGCGAAATCGTGTCGAAGGACAGGAGCCGCTAGAGGTTGGCGGTGATCTCTTGAAGCAACGCGCCCTTGGGTTTTGCTCCAACGAGTCGGGCAATCACCTCGCCGTTCTTGAACAACAAGAGGGTGGGGATGCTCATCACTGAGAACTTGGTGGCGGTGGCGACGTTGACGTCGACGTCGAGTTTCCCGATCGAGAACTTCTCCGATTGCTCGACGGCGAGCTCTTCGAGGATGGGAGCGATCATCTTACATGGACCGCACCATTCGGCCCAAAAGTCAACCAGGATGGGCTTGTCCGACGCCCCCACGACCTCGTCAAAGGTAGCGTCCGTAAGGGTTGTGATCTGATCGCTCATAGAAACCTCCACTGCACGTCGTCGTCGCGGTGTGCAGGCTCCACCTTAGCGACCGAGTCACATACCTTGTGCTTCAAGCCATCGCTCGGCATCAATGGCGGCGATGCAGCCTGATCCCGCCGAAGTGATCGCCTGGCGATAGACGTGGTCTTGCACGTCGCCCGCCGCGAAAAGACCGTCGACGGTGGTAAAGGAGCCAAGCCCGGTTCGCACGTACCCGTTGTCCTCCAGCTCGATCGCGTGGGCGACGAGCGTGGTATTGGGTACGTGACCAATCGCCACAAAAACCCCGGTCACGTCCATTATTCGCTCGTCGCCGGTCACGGTGTCCACGACCGTGAGGCCGGTGACTTTGTGGTCGCCCAGCACTTCGCGCACCTGAGTGTTCCAGGCGAAGCGAATCTTTTCGTTGTTAAAAGCTCGCTCCTGCATGATTTTTGAGGCGCGAAGCGAATCGCGACGATGCACGATCGTGACGCTCGACGCGAATCGAGTGAGGAACATCGCTTCCTCCATTGCCGAGTCGCCACCGCCAACGACGGCGATGTCTTGGCCGCGAAAGAAGAAACCGTCACAGGTCGCGCACGTGGAGAGACCGTGGCTGAGAAGTCGCTCCTCACCGGGTACGCCCATCATGAGCGATCGCGCGCCCGTCGCGAGGATCACCGCTTCGGCGGTGATGCTCGGTTCAACGTCGTCGGTGAGCCACGCCCGAAAGGGTCGCGACATGACGTCGAGTCGTTGCACCTTGGTGACACGCAAGTCGGCACCGAAACGATCGGCCTGGGCGCGCATGTTGGCCATCAATTCTGGACCCGTGATGCCCTGGGGGAAACCCGGGAAGTTCTCGACGTCGGTGGTGAGCATGAGTTGTCCGCCCGGCTGGTCGGTGGTCGACGAGGGTTCGCCCTCGATCACGATGGGATGCAACTGGGCTCGCGCGGTGTAGATGGCGGCGGTCAATCCAGCGGGTCCGGAGCCGATGATGAGAACACGCGTGTGCTGGGGCATTACTTCCTCAGTTTTATGGGTCGCCGCTTGCGCCATAGGAAAAGGCCGCCTACGACCAACAACGCCCCGATGCTCATATACGTGATCCACTGATGAGTTGAAAAAACGTAGACGTTGAATAAGCGAATTACGCCAATCACTAGTGCCACGACGAGCACGATGACCATCAAGAAGATTACGAAGCTGTACGCAATAGCCCGCCCGGCGATGAAAATCGGTCGCAGGACCTTGTCGTGGAAAATGTCGAGAGCGTGGTCCAACTGAGCGAATGCCTTGTCAACAAAATCCGATTCGCGTTGCTCGTCCCGTTCAGTCACACCTAGAACTTAGTGGCGCTGGTCACGCCGTTATCCAACACAGCGCGATGATTCCCGGCCCCCCGTGGGTTCCTACGACGGGACCCATGTCGGTGACGATGAGTTCGGTCTCGACCTGGATGTTGGCGGCGAGCGATTCCAGTTGCTGCACGTCGGGTGAATCACCGTGGACGATGGCGAGGCGATGCAGCGGCGCGTGCGAGCGCGCGATGTCGGCGATCGCGACCAAAGCCTTCGCCTTCGTGCGTTGACGTCCCGCCTCGGCGACGATGCCGTCCTTGAGTTCCAAGAGAGGTTTGATGGAGAGCACTTGGCCCATGAGCGCGCGCGCGCCGCCAATGCGGCCACCCTTCACGAGGTGCTCGAGTGTGTCGAGCATGGCGATGACGCCGGTCCTGGTCGTGAGCGTCTCGGCGCTGGCGACGAGTTCGTCCAGGGTCGCTCCCGCATGCGCCTGCTCGGCGACGTCGATGCACACCAAGCCCTGTGCCATCGACACCGCCTTCGTGTCGATCACCCTCACGTCGATCGTGGTGGCGACGGCTTCGGCGGCAAGTGTGGCGGACTGGTGGGTGGCGGAGAGTCCGGCCGACAAGGTGAGCACGATCACGCCATCACATCCATCCGCCTTTGCGCGTTCGTAGGCGGCTTGGAACGCGCCGGGCGAAGGAGCGGAGGTCTCGGGCAAGGTCTTGGAGTTCTTGCACTTGGCCCAGAACGCGCTCGGTGTGAGGTCGACGCGATCGAAGAATTCTTCCTCGCCGAAGCGGATGCTCAAGGACACGATGTCGATACCAAGTCGCTTCGCGATGTCATCGGGTAGATCGCACGCACTGTCGGTTACCACACGGATTTGAGTCACAGCCCTCCCTAGTACTGCCTCAGCCTTGCATCTTTTGAGCTCCTGCGCGAAATGCCGTAATGGGAAACCATCACGAAGGCGACGTAGGTGACGAAGCCAAGTACCAGCGACAGCAAGAGTCGCGCGATGAGACGGATTCCCTGGTCCCACGTCGGCGCCGAATAGACCAGCGCCATTACCAGTGCCGCAGCCAACGATGCGCGCAGGCTTCGCCGCACGTGCAAGGACCATACGGTCGAGGCGATGTGGACGTGATGACGAGCGAGTGCGATGACGGCCAACATCGACGCTGCCGTGTAGGCAATCGAGACGCTCGCGGTCAGACCCGCGAGTGAATGGCGTCCGAGCGCGACACACAACCCAATGGTGAGTCCGTTTTGAATGGCGTAGAGGACGAAGACTTCCGAGGCGCGCTGCATGGACTGCAGTCCGCGCACGCACAATTGAAAGATCGTGAAGCCGGGCAGTCCCGCCGCGAGGATGGCGAGCACCGTACCCGCGGAGAGGCGGTGCGACGCATTCACGTGATTGAGGAGAACGCCGACGATTGGCTGGGCGAGGATCACCAGTACGAGCGTGCAGGGAATGATGATCACCAAGGATTGGCGAAGTCCGAAACGAAGACGTTCGCTGAGACCGGCGAAATCTTGCGCGGTCGCGAGTCTCGCGAGTTGGGGCGTCAACGAACCGAGCACGGACACGACGACGACGGCGTAAGGCATCTGCATGAATGACCAGCCGTAGGTGTAGGCGCTCACGGGACCGTTGCCACCAATTCCGAAGGCGAAGGCCAGCACGACGTACAGCGACAGTTGGTTGGCGAGCACGACCAAGAGCGTCCAACTACCAAGTCGCGATACCGCTCGCACCGCGGGGTCACGGCGATCGAAACGAAACGACACTCGAAACAGATCGCTTCGCAGCAACGACGGAACGAGGCAGAGGAACTGCAGCGCCACGCCGCAGGTGGTTCCCAGTCCCAACCAGAGGAGGTCGTGGGATCCCTGGACCGCATTGAGCGTCGGGTGTGGATCGACAATGTGGAACCACACCAGCACGCCAATACAGACCGCGTTGTTGGCGACGGGCACCCACGCGGGCGTGCCGAACTTGTGACGAACGTTCAAGAGCGCGGTGGCGATTCCGATGACGCCGTAGAAGAAAATCTGCGGCACGAACCATCGTAGTAACGACGTCGCGACAATTCGTTGGTGGTGCAAGGTGCTGATCGATCGGACGTTCGATGGGTGTTGGAGCAACGTGAAACCATCGATGATCCACGGCGAGCAAATCCACGCGATGCCAGACGCGATCAGCAGTACGACAAGCGCACCGGTAATGACGCTCGAGATTGATTTCCACGCTCGTCGCTCACCGTCGAGGGCGAGTCGTTCGACGAACACGGGGATGAACGTGGCACTCGCGATCCCCCCGAGGACCAGATCGAACAACATGTTGGGCACGGTGTTCGCGAGGTTGAAGGAGTCCGCGAGCGGCGTGAAACCCAGGACCCACGCGAGCACGAGGACTCGAAAGAGTCCGGTAAGACGCGACGCGAGTGTGCCACCCGCCATAGCGAGGGCGCGCGAACCGTGACTGGTCGTCTCACTCATCGTGCGTGGCGCCCCTTGGAGCGACGACGATGCGTGCGCAGCCACCAGTAGGCGAGGACGAGGAGCGAGCCAATGCTGAGTAGGTAGCCCACGATCGAATTTCCGGCGACGCGCACCTGTATCGCCGTGCGCGCCAGCACGAGCTGATCGTTGGGGGTGGTGACGACGACCTGCAAGGTGAGGTCACCGCCCTGACTCGACGTGGGTACGCGAATTGATTTCGTGGGCGAATCGAGTGTCACGACGACGGTGCTGCCCTTGGGGAAGACAAGGCGTTGGGTAACGAGGTGTACCACGGCGGTGACCGAATAGTTTGCGCTGCTCAAGAGCGTGATGGGCAGTGCGGCACCCGTGCCCGCGAGTGTGACGGGGCTTTGATTTACCGAGAAGTTCTTCAGTTGCGCGTTCAGTGCGTCGTGAGCGTTCGCGATGGCGTCCTCGCGTGCCGCCGGCGAGCCCGTGATCTCGGACTGTGCGACGGCCACTCGGAGAGCGTTGGACACTGGGGCGGACGTCACGGCTTGATTAAACGAGTTGATTTGTCCAATTGTCGTCAGGAGATCGCTCACGTTACGTGCCGTCCACGCGGTCACGGGCGGCGCCGCGAGCGTGCGATTGATCGGCGCCCCATTGGTGCCAATGAGCGAGGACTCGAATGATGGGGCGAGGCTCGAGGCGACAACGAAGGGATTCGAATTGAAGCCGTTGAAGAAGTCGCTTTCGAGCGCAGCCGACGTTCGAGTGGGGGTCAGTTCGAGGACGATGGTACGAATCGAAGGCGCGTCGGGTGCTTCGAAGTGAAGGAGAGCAAGCGTGCCGAACGCAAGCACCGATCGCTCGCCCGGCGAAAGAGACGGATTGTTGAGTAGCTCGTCCAAGGCACTATCGGTGGCGAGGAACGTGAGTGAGGGAACGGACGCAAGATGAAACGGCGCACCCCATTCGAGTGTGGTGGAGGGTTCCGGGGCGAGTGAGCCGTCGTTGATGACGACGTCTTGGACGTGCACGCTCGCGAGTGCTCGCACACTTTGCTCGGTGGGTGAGCCGGTGAGCACGAGTGGGCTATCGGCGAAGCGACCCGTGACTTGCTGGAGGAGGCTGCTCGAGAGCGAGAGTTGTTGTTGGACCTGGGTGCTTAGTCCATTCGCGACGAGTCCTCCGTAGTCGATGTTCGCGGGAGGAGCGATCTCCGCTTGGTGCAGTGGGCTTTGCAGTGCCTTAACGAGTGCCACGCGTAAACCAATGTCGGCATCAATCGTCGTGGACTGCAGTGCGCTGAGCGTCCGATAGTCGGCGTCGAGCGCGAGCGGAAATCGAGAATGCTCGGCAATGACGTCGAGTACTGAAGAAGTCAACGACGTGTCGCTAAGGACCGCGGGCGAGAGATTTTCAATGACGTCGACGTGCAGTGGGTGCAACACTGCGCCCGACTCCACGCTGACGAGTGACCAGAGCGTCGACGTTGATTGCGCGCTCGCTACCGTGAAACGTAGCGGATAGACGCCATTGCACGCGGCGCCCGCACACGCGAGACGCAACCTCGCGCCGTGACTCTCGCAACGAGTGCTCGCAACACTGGGAGAAACGGTGACGATTGAAACGACGAACGTGGCTTTATCGTGCGCGACGCAGGAGAGCTCGAACGGGCTCGTGGACGCGATGGGCGAACTCGTATCACCATCGCCATCAATTATTGGCGTCAATTGCACTCGTTCGATGATCCGCGGGAAGATCGATACCTGCACGGCGGCGGAATTGGCCGAGGGGGCGAGGCGCAGTGACGTGCTGAAGCGGCCTGATCCGTCGCCTGCGAGATTCACGACCACGCCCTGGTGCAGCAGCATCGTTGCCGTCGTCGCAGCCTGCGCGGCCGACGGCCACGTCACCGTTGCGAGGCCGAGGAGTACGACGCTGAGCGCCCGCCACCAGGTCGAAAGTCGGTGGAACATGCTGGTACAGGCTACCTTCGCTTCCGCGCGAAGTCGGTCGCCCGCTACCCTTGCAATCGCTATGACTTCGTTACAACACGTTCCCGAACGATTGAGTGAGATAGCTCGCTTGTCGCGACCTCTCGCGCACGCGTTCGCGTCAGAGGGCTTCTCGCTCTACGCGGTGGGCGGTTCGGTGCGCGACGCAATTCTCGGAAGCGTGGGTGGAGACGACTATGAGATTGACTTCACGACCAATGCTCGACCCGAGGACATCGTTCGCCTCATGAAGCCTTTGTGCGTGTCGATGTGGGAGCAGGGAAGGTCATTCGGCACTATCGGGGGAACACTGCGTGACAGCGGCGTCAAGGCCGAGGTGACCACGTTTCGATCCGAAGAATATGTCGACCATTCGCGCAAGCCATCGGTGACGTGGGGTGATTCGCTCGAAGCGGATTTGAGCCGGCGTGACTTCACGATCAACGCGCTCGCACTCGACGTCGTGGCGCTCGACGCGGCGACGCCCGACGTGCAAACCTTGTTCGACTTCTACAACGGTTTCGACGATCTCCACGAAAAACGACTCCGAACGCCTATCGATCCAGAGATCTTGTTCAGTGATGATCCGCTGCGCATGCTTCGGGCCGCCCGATTCGCCGCCCGATTCGACCTAGCGATCGATCCATCAATTGAAGTCGCGGCCCGAGCCATCAAGAACAAGTTGGAAATCGTCTCGCCCGAAAGAATCCGAGGTGAACTCGATCTTTTGATGATGACCCCGAAACCGTCGATTGGCCTCGACTTCATCGTGCGTACGGGGCTCGCCGAGTACTTCTTCCCCGAGCTGCCGATGCTGCAGTTGGAACAAGACCCGATTCATCACCACAAGGACGTGCTCAAACACACGTGGGCGGTCGTCGACAAGACCTCACCCTCGCTCGTGCTGCGCCTCGCTGCGCTCTTCCACGACATTGGCAAACCACAGACCAGGGCCATCACCGACGAAGGGGTCACCTTTCGCTTCCACGAAGTCGTGGGTGCGAAGATGACCAAGCGACGCATGGCGGCGCTCAAGTACTCACAAGACGTCATCGACGACGTGTCAATGTTGGTGGAGCTTCATCTGCGTTTCCACACGTACAAAATGGGTTGGAGCGATCGCGCAGTTCGTCGCTACGTTCGCGACGCGGGTCCACTCCTTGACGAGTTGAACGAACTTACGCGATGCGATTGCACCACGCGAAACGTACGTAAGGCGACCGTGCTGGCCCAGCGCATGGATGAGCTCGAGATTCGCATTGGTGAACTTCGAGAACAAGAAGACCTGAGTCGCCTACGACCGGCGCTCGACGGCGTCGAAGTGATGGAACTCTTGGGTATCGCGCCGGGTCCCACCGTGGGACGGGCGTTGGACTTCTTAATGGAGATTCGACTCGACGAGGGCGAAATCAGTCATGAGGACGCCGCACAACGTCTGCGCGAATGGTTCGACCAGCAGGCCAAGTGACCTGATCGAAGGGTCGTTAAAGGACTCGACCGTCGATCAGGGCCACACGAGGTTCTGGGCCCCGTTGTTGGCGAAGTCCTCGACCATATCGTGGGCGACGTCGTCGTGGAACTGGACGGGGGGCGACTTCATGAAGTACGCCGAAGGTCCGATGATGGGGCCACCGATGCCGCGGTCGAGTGCCGCCTTGGCGCAACGAACGGCGTCGATGATGACACCAGCGGAATTGGGTGAGTCCCACACCTCGAGCTTGAGTTCGACATTCAAAGGCACGTCACCGAAGTTTCGTCCCTCCATGCGGATGTAGGCCCATTTGCGATCCTGCAGCCACGGGACGTGGTCGCTCGGACCGATGTGGACGTCGTCGGGACTCATGTTGCTGATCTCGAGTTGTGACGTCACGGCTTGGGTCTTGGAGATCTTCTTGGACTCCAGTCGATCACGGTCGAGCATGTTCTTGAAGTCCATGTTGCCGCCGACGTTGAGTTGGTACGTGTGATCGAGGGTCAGACCGCGGTCCTCGAAGAGGCGAGCGAGCACGCGGTGCACGATCGTCGCGCCCACTTGGCTCTTGATGTCGTCGCCAATGATGGGTACGCCCGCGTCGGCGAACTTCTTCGCCCAGACGGGATCCGAAGCGATAAAGACTGGGATGGCGTTGACGAAGGCGACTCCCGCGTCGATCGCCGCTTGGGCGTAGAACTTCTGGGCCTCCTCCGAACCGACCGGAAGATACGAAACGAGGACCTCGGCCCTCGAGTCTCGCAACACCTGGACGACGTCGGTGGGTTCGTAGGGCGACTCCTCGATCACGGCGCGGTAGTACTTGTTGAGTCCGTCCATCGTGGGACCACGTTGCACGGTGACGCCAAGGGTGGGAACGTCGGCAAACTTGATCGTGTTGTTCATTCCTCCCTCGATCGCCTTGCCGAGGTCGCTTCCGACTTTCGAGGCGTCGACGTCAAAGGCCGCGACGAACTCCAGATCACTGACGTGATAACCACCGAGCTCGACGTGCATCAAACCGGGGACGTTTTCGCCCTGTTTGGCGTCCTTGTAATAGGTGACGCCTTGAATGAGTGAACTGGCGCAGTTGCCGACGCCCGCTATGGCCACGCGAATCTTTTCCATGGCTTTCCTTTCCTACTTCGCTTCTCGAGCGAAGGTGTCCTGATTATTTCGTTCGGTGGCCAACAGGCTGTCAATCCACGCGAGATCCAACTCGACGCCGTGCGCCGCGTGCTCCATGACGCTGCGGGCATAGGTGTCGAGCTGCTGGTTGTTGGCGCCGGTTCGCACTTCGGCGAGGCGTCCTACGAGATCGTTCTTGCGTCGCTCCAGGAGCCCGACGCGAAGATTCGGAGTGAGGTATTTGGCGAGGGCCATGCGCAAGGAGAAGTTCTTGCTGTCGTCGAGGGTGGCTGGGTCGGCGAGTAGTGCGACGAACTCCTCGCGACCGCGATCGGTAATGCGATACACCTTGCGTCCCCGGCGTCCGAGTCCCTGATTCGCCCGCAATGAGCGCAGCGACGCGCGCTCGCCCGAGAGCGAGCCCGTCGAAAGGGTGCTGGTACGAGGCTCGTGAGACGTCACCGCTTCGACACAGCCGTGGCGTTCCAGGCGGGCGAGTGCGGGGTAGATCGAACCAAAGGAGACATTCGCCGCGACACCCAGGCGATCGCGCAACTGGGTTCGGATCTCGTAGCCGTGATGATCCCGGTCCATCAAGAGACCTAGGATGGCGATGTCTAACACGCGAATCATCATATCACTTCGATATATCGAACGCCACTGGAGTGTTGCTTACTTCGCCCGATCCTGGTGGCGTTGCCCCCGGATCAGTCAATATCGGCCGAGAGCGAACTCGTGACGAACTCGTCGCAGCGTGACCGGGGCGACGCAGACTCGGAATGACCCCATTTGCGCCCTTTTTGTTGGCGAAACACCGCGATTAATACTTGGCGGTAATGTCAGCCCTAATGGAAAAGAGCTTTCGCACAAGTACTGCGGATGGGGCAGTCGTCGAGTTCGGACTGGTACGTCACGCCCTGCTCGCGAAGCTCGCCCAGGGGACGTTACGCCACGAGGACGTCTGCGACGCACATCCTGAGCTTTTGCGCGCGGCAAAGAACATCGGTCGTGCGACCGGCGAGACCTGTCCCGTGTGCTCCGACGCCGAACTGGTCGAAGTGACCTACGTCTTTGGGTCGCGACTGCCCTCGGGTGGCACGTGTCCGACCTCGCGGGCTGAGTTGTTGAAACTTGAGCGACGCGAAGACCCGGTCCAGTGTTACGCCGTGGAAGTCTGTGTCGCGTGTTCGTTCCATCACCTGGTTCGAAAGTGGTCGGCGGGGGGACGCCAAGTTCGACGAGCGCCTCTTCGTCAACAGCGAAAAGTCGGCGAATGACCCTGAGCGCTCCGTCTATCCGCGCGCGCAAGCGGCGCCACGGGAGCGAACCGATCGTCATGGTCACGGCCTACGACGAGCCCAGCGCGCGCTACTGCGACGCGGCGGGCGTGGAAATCTTGCTCGTGGGCGATTCATTGGCGAACGTCGTGATGGGAGACGAGGACACGCTGCACGTGACGATGCAGGACATGCTCCATCACGTGCGCGCCGTCGCCGCGGCGAAACCCAAGGCGCACATCGTCGCGGACATGCCCTGGATGAGCTATCACGTCGACGTCGCGAGCAGCGTACGAAACGCCGCAGCGCTGGTGCGCGCGGGCGCGCACAGCGTCAAACTCGAAGGGGGCCGGGTTCGACGCGACGTCGTTCGCGCGATTCTTGACGCCGAGATCCCCGTGATGGGCCACCTCGGTCTCACGCCCCAAAGCGTGCTTGCCCTCGGGGGATTCAAGGTCCAGGCGAAGACCCGAGAAGCCGCCGAGTGGCTGACCAAGGACGCCACGTTGCTCCAGGACGAGGGCGTGTACGCGATCGTGATCGAGGGCGTACCCAATCTGGTGGGCACACGAATCACCGAAGCACTCGAGATCCCCACGATCGGCATCGGTGCCGGACCCGACACCGACGGCCAGGTCCTGGTGTTCCACGACCTGCTCGGCATGACCAAGCGCTCGCCCGCGAAGTTCGTTCGCCGTTACGCCGATCTGGGTGCCTTGATCACTGAAGCGGTGGGCCAGTACGCCTTTGACGTGCGACACGGGTTGTTTCCGGACCTTTCGGAGTCCTACGACAACCCCGACGAACTCTCCGAGTAGCCAAAATCAGCCTGGTGCAGTAGAGTTGTCTTTCCCGCATACGTGGGACACAGCACAAGAACCCTGCTCTGTTTTCCGCAGAGCCCGGCCTAGCCGGACCAGAGGGAAAGGAAAATGGCCATGAGGCCCTATGAAACCATGATCGTGTTCGACACCGCCGTCGACGCGCAATCAATCCAGATCGCTCTCGACCGAGCGCTCGAAACAATTAGAAGTAATGGCGGAACTCCCGGAGCTATCGACCGTTGGGGCAAGCGTCCCTTAGCGTACGAAATCAACAAGCGAAAAGAGGGTTACTACGTCCTGGTGGAGTTTGCCGGCGAGT
The DNA here is from genome assembly GCA_903970515.1 of Candidatus Saccharibacteria bacterium CG_4_10_14_0_2_um_filter_52_9. Lineage (GTDB taxonomy): Bacteria > Actinomycetota > Acidimicrobiia > Acidimicrobiales > RAAP-2 > RAAP-2. The sequence continues at coordinate 34,099 of CAJCJA010000019.1, read as the reverse complement.
CGGCGACGGTCGTCGAACTCGACCGTATTCTTCTCCTCTCGGACGAGGTCCTTCGCTTCAAGATTCTTCGTCGCAACGAACGAACTAAAGCGGCTCGTGTCACGACCCAAGCCTAAGTTCGGACGCAGAGCGATCCAAGGAGAGAACCATGCCTGACAACACAATCACCGTCGTAGGAAACGTCACCCGCGACCCGGAACTCAAGTTCTTGAACAGCGGACAAGCCGCGATTCGACTTTCGATCGCCGTGAACCGACGATGGCAGAATCGACAAACCCAAGAATGGGAAGAGCGGGTCTCGTATTTCGAAGTCACCGGCTATGGCACCATGGCGGAGAATGCCGCCAACTCGTTGCAGAAGGGAAACCGCGTCGTCGTGACGGGGCGTCTCGAACAGCGAAGTTGGGAGACCGAGAACGGCGACAAGCGTTCAATCGTCGAGATAAACGCCGACGAGATTGCTCCGTCGCTTCGATTCGCCACCGCCGTCGTCACTCGCACACCCCGTGCCGAAGGGGGCAACTTCCAATCAAGCGACCGTCCCGCAGCCGCCCCGCGCCAGAACGAACCAACCACGTATGCCTTTGATGAGGAGCCTTTCTAATGCCACGTATCAATAACCCCAAGCCGCCCAAGCGTGCCCCGAAGATTGACACCCGTCGCGGTGCGAAGAAGAAGCCGTGCTCGTTCTGCCAGCACGGTGTGGGCACCGTCGACTACAAGGACCTGGCCCAGTTGCGCAAGTACATCTCGGACCGTGGCAAGATCCGGGGTCGCAAGGTCTCTGGCAACTGCCAACAGCACCAGCGCGACGTCACCGACGCCATCAAAACGGCCCGCGAACTCGCACTGCTGCCCTACACGCAGCGCACCGTGACCGAACGTCGCGGCGGTCGCGGATCGCGCGATGATCGCGGCCCGCGAACCCCTCGCCCTGACCGTGACGGTGAGTCGGCGACGTTGGCGGATACTGACGTGATGCTCGAGGACGCCAGTGAGGCGGTCGAGGTCTTCGAAGAAGCAGGCGTCACGCCCTACGCCGAGGAGGTAGCCGAATGAAAGTTCTTCTGCGAAGTGACGTCCGCGGTGTGGGACGCCGCGGTGACATCGTTGAGGTGAAGGCAGGTTACGCCCGTAACTTCTTGCTCCCCACGGGCGCTGGGTTGCTCGCCAATGAGACGATGGAGATTCAGGCCGCGTCGATGCGCAAGGGTCGCGACGTTCGTGATGCGAAGAGCCGCGAAGCGGCTGAGGCGCAGCGCAGCATCATTGAACAAGCGACGATTCAGATTGGCGCTCGCGCGGGTGCGAACGGTCGACTCTTTGGTTCAGTGACTGAAGCCGACGTGGTGAACGCGATTCGCACGGCGACCAATATCTCCCTCGATCGTCACGCGATCCACATGGACGAGCACTTGAAGGAATTGGGTACCGCGAGTGTGCAGGCGACGCTCTTCGACGGTGTCGTTGCAACCGTGAACGTGGACGTCGTCGCGAAGTAGCGCCGTTTTTCTTGGACGCGGTGGCCGGGGCCTGGTGCCCCGGCCATTTGCGCATCCGCCGCGATGTCACACACAGTCGGCACACTGGTACGTGAGGACTTAGACACACGTAATCCCCATGTTGTTGTTATTGCGTCACACAACCATTATCGACAACCGTTGAGGTCTTATGACACAGATGGATATAGAGAGAAGTCGCAGTGCCCCGGGCGGGGGTCGAGTCCCACCCAGCGCTATCGAAGTTGAGGAATCGTTGATTGGCGCAATGTTGCTTTCGCAAGAGGCGGTGAGCATCGCCTACGAGACGGTGCAGCCCGAAGATTTTTATCGACCACTGCACGGGCAAATCTTCAGTGCCATCATCGCGCTCGCGAACGCGGCCGAGCCGGTCGACTACGTCACGGTGCAGGCGAAACTTCAAGAGCGCGGTGCGATTGCAGTGGAGCTCGCGGTGCTCTCGTCGTTACAGATGAACACACCCTCGGCGGCGAACGCGCAGCACTACGCCGAACTCGTGCGTGAGAAGGCGCAGCAGCGTCGTCTCATCGCCGTCGCAGGAGAGATTGTTGACGACGCGTACATCGCGACTGATGACGTCGTTGGATTGATCGACGAGGCCGAACGAAAGATCAATCAAATCGGCGACGAGCGCAAGATCGACAGTGTCTCGCCCCTTCAGCGTCTCTTGTTGAACGAGGCCGACATCCTCGAGCAGCGCGGAGAGACGAGGGGTCAATTCAACGGACTCGAGACCGGGTACAAATCGGTCGACGTCGTGCTCCAGGGACTACAACCCAACAGCTTGACCATCGTGGGCGCGCGCCCGGCCATGGGAAAGACCGCCTTCGGCTTGGGCATCGCGGTACACGTGGGCGCCGTGGTGCAGCGGCCGGCGCTGTATTTCTCCCTCGAGATGAGCCGCCAGGAATTGGCAGAACGCATCCTCGCCTCGACCGCGCGCATCGACTCGTCGAAGCTCCGTACCGGTGACCTGTCGGACGCGGACTGGAATCGAGCGCACGACGCCTTCGGTTTCTTGCAGTCGGCCAAGGTGTTCATCGACGACAATCCTGCGCTGACGGTGATGGACGTACGCGCTCGCGCCCGGCGAATCAAGCAGCAGCAAGGTGATCTGGGCGTCGTCATCGTCGATTACCTGCAATTGATGAGTTCGCGGGGTCGCGCCGAGAACCGACAAGTAGAGGTGTCCGAGATGAGTCGTTCGCTCAAGATCCTCGCCCGAGAGTTGAGCTGCCCCATCATCGCGCTCTCCCAGCTTTCGAGAAAACTCGAAGAGCGAAGTGACAAGCGTCCGATGATGAGCGACTTACGCGAGTCGGGTGCCTTGGAGCAGGACGCGGACGTGGTCCTGTTCTTGTACCGACCCGAACAGTACGGCGAGGTCGCCAACGACAAGAAGTCTGAAGCGGAGATAATCGTTGGTAAGAATCGAAACGGCCCCACTCGCACTGCGTACCTCACGTGGCGCGGCGAGTTCGCGCGCTTCGACAATGTCACCGAGGCTCGCGAGATCTAATTCACGCCTCTTTCTAGTTGTCGTCAACATCCTTCATGGATCGCGGAAACGTTGTTCGCGTGAAATGCATGGCGCCGCTCGGCACCACCCATGGAATGACCGTGACGTCGAACCAGCCTGCGCGCACCGCCGGATCGGCGAGCATCAGACTTCGCGCTGTTTCAGCGTCGGTGTTAAGTAGCAACATCCCTCGGTAGTGGCTATCGAGGAGAGGGCCCGCGGCGAGAAGGTGATCGTTGTCATGGAGGTCTGCCAAGTGCGCCATGTGTGCATTCTGAATAGTGTCACCGTCGTCACTTTTCGTGGCGGCGTCGGCCTTCGTGGTCAAGACCACGACGCTGAATTGGTCAAATTCCGTAGGCATGCTCGGCCACCTTGGCGGTTTCGTCGGAATGAGTTGCTGTTCGTTGCGGCAAGGAAATCACCAGTGCTGCGTTCGCTCATCGTAGGACGTTCCTGCCCGAAAGTTGTTTCGACCAATATCCGTCGGAGAGTGGCGTTGCACACGACGAGGTGTTTAGGTAAACTAATTAGGTTGCCTAATGAATCCCGCAGTGGTGAACGGAAGGGGTGTCGATGACCTATTGCGAGCCTCTTGGGACTGGTCCGGCCGTGAAGGACTTGGATGAAAATCTCGTGTCGGCGATCTCACGACTTCAGCGTCGTCTGCGATCTGAAAAAGCGGTTGACCAGATCGGTGAAACCCAGCGCCTCGTGCTCGTGCGACTCGTGCGAGAAGGTCCCCACACGTTGGGCGAGTTGAGTGAACGAGAGCGAGTAAAGCCACCCTCAATGAATCAAACCATCAACTCTCTCGTCGAACTCGGTTACGTCGAGCGCCAAGACGACCCGAACGACGGACGAAAGGTCATCCTTATCGCGACCGAGACCGGACGTCTACTCATTGACGAATCGCGACGACGACTCTACGAGTGGCTTCAAGGTGCGCTCAGCACTTTGAGCGAAGACGAACGAGACCTTCTCGGTGACGCGGCGGCATTGATCGGAAGGATCGCCGACTCGTGAGCTCCGCCGCATTGACTTCGCGAGAGAGTGATCTCTCACCGCGTTATAAGTGGCTGGTGTTGACCAACACCACCATCGGTGTACTGCTCGCGACGATCGACTCGTCGATCATGTTGATCGCGATGCCCGACATCTTTCGCGGCATCAAACTCAACCCCCTCGCGCCCGGTAACACCTTCTATCTCCTGTGGATGATCCTCGGATTCTTGGTCGTGAGCAGTGTGCTCGTCGTGAGTCTCGGCCGTCTCGGTGACATCTACGGTCGAGTGAAGATGTACAACCTGGGCTTCGTGATCTACACCGCGGCGTCGTTGGTGTTGACGCTCGATCCCCTGAAGGGCACCGAGGGCGCCACGTGGCTGATCGTGGGTCGCGTGTTCCAGGGTATTGGCGCCGCGTTCCTCGTCGCCAACTCCGCGGCGATACTTACCGACGCCTTTCCCTCCAACCAGCGCGGACTCGCCCTCGGTATCAACAACATCGCGGGCATCAGCGGTTCGTTCATTGGTTTGATCCTCGGTGGTGTGCTCGGCGCAATTGACTGGCGCCTCGTGTTCTTGGTGTCGGTGCCTTTCGGACTCCTCGGCACCGTGTGGTCCTACGTCAACTTGCGCGAACTTGGCGAACGCCACAAAGCGAGGATCGACTGGGCGGGTAACCTGACCTTCGCGATCGGATTAATCCTGATCATGGTGGGTATCACGTACGGGATCGAACCCGCGGACGGTCACAGCACTGGTTGGACCAGTGTGCCGGTACTGAGCGAACTGATCATTGGCGCCCTCACGCTCGTCGCGTTCGTCATCATCGAGGCGTACGTCGACGAACCCATGTTCCGCCTGCCGCTCTTTAGGATTCGGGCCTTCGCGTCCGGCACCATCGCGACGTTTCTCGCGGCGATTGGTCGAGGCGGGTTGATGTTCATGCTCATCATCTGGCTTCAGGGCATCTGGTTACCCGAGCACGGTTACAGCTTCGCGCGCACTCCACTCTGGGCGGGCATCTTGATGTTGCCACTCACCTTGGGATTCCTACTCGCGGGTCCGATCTCGGGATATCTCTCCGATCAATTCGGCGCCCGCTATCTCGCGACGGGTGGCATGCTCGTGGCGGCGACGAGCTTCGTGCTGCTTATTTTCTTGCCCGTCAATTTCAATTACGTAGCGTTCGCTCTCATCCTCCTGCTCTTTGGTTCATCAATGGGGGCCTTCGCCGCGCCCAACCGTGCCGCCGTCATGAATAGTCTTCCCGCGCGCGACCGAGGCGCGGGCGGTGGGATGAACGCGACCTTCCAGAGTTCGGCCCAAGTGCTCTCCATTGGTATCTTCTTCTCGCTAATGATCATCGGTCTTTCGGCGACGTTGTCATCGACGCTGACGGCGGGTCTCATAAGCCACGGCGTACCCGCGACGGTGGCTCACCGGATCGGTGCACTGCCGCCGGTTTCGGTGCTCTTCGCCGCGTTCCTGGGTTACAACCCCATTAAGACCCTGGTCGGCTCGAAGGTCTTGGGTCACGTGTCGGCGGCGAACCAGGCGGCACTCACGGGTCACGGATTTTTCTCGAGATTGATCTCGGCGCCGTTTCATTCTGGCATCAAGACCGCGTTCATCTTCTCCGCAGTCGTTTCGGTGATCGCGGCGGGCGCGTCGTGGTCGAGGGGCTCGCGATTCGTGAACGATGGTCGCGATCAACAACTCGCCGCCATGCTCGAAAAGCCCGAAGCAACGACGGCCCTTCAGGATTAGCCCGCAACATCCTCCAGGACGCTGCGGGCTACGCGCCTATTTGGGTTGCATGCGGATGCCCGCGTCGATGCGAATTGACTCGGCGTTCATGTAACTGTTGGTGAGTAGCTCGAGGGCGAGTGACGCGAACTCCTCGCTGTAGCCAAGTCGCTTGGGGAACAGTACGCCCGCTCCCAGCCGAGCCTTGAACTCGTCGGACTGGGGACCGGTGCCGTAGATCGGGGTGTCAATGAGCCCGGGCAGGATACAGTTCGCGCGCACGCCTATTGGGGCGATGTCGCGCGCGAGCGGCAGAGTGAGACCAACGATGCCGCCCTTTGACGACGAGTAGGCGACTTGTCCGATCTGGCCGTCCTCGGCGGCGACGGACGCGGTGTTGACGATCGCGCCTCGCATCCCGTCAACGTCGGGAGTGTTGTGGCTCATCGCGGTCGCGGCGAGACGACAGACGTTGAAGGTTCCGACGAGGTTGATCTCGATGACCTTCTTATAGACGTCGAGGTCGTGCGCGGAGGCGTACTCGCCGTCCTTACCAATCGTGCGCGTCGCCCAACCAATACCTGCGCAATTGACCGCGCTCCAGAGGGGGGCCATTGCCTTGGCCGCTTCGATCGCGGCGATGACTTGCTCGGTGTTCGTCACGTCACAGTGCACGTAGGCGCCGTCTATTTCCTTCGCGATTGCTGCGCCACGCTCGTCGTTGAGGTCGGCGAGTACCACCTTGACACCTCGTTGCGCGAGAGCACGGGCGGTGGCTTCGCCGAGACCTGATGCGCCGCCGGTGACGACGGCCGATGTGTTCTTCAATTCCACGACTCACTCCTGTTCGTTAGGTCCGCAACGTTCTGTGCGACGGTACAGAGTCAAGCAGACAACTGCGTCCTCTCAAATGGAAGGACCGTGACGCCAAGAATTGCTTAGGAATCCACCCTGATCGGTGAGGATTCGAGACCGTTCATTTCGAGGGCCATCACCTGGCGGTACGCCTGAATTGTTGCCTCGTGGTCCTCGATCACCCTCGCGCGCTCGTCGAGTTTGGCCTGGTGACGAGCGTCGCGACGGTGGACGAGTTCGAGGTGCAATCCGAGGAGCGGGACGAACACTCCCACGCAAAGCACCAGTGGGATAAGGGTGAGTGATGAGATGGTGGCAAACATGATGGCCTTCTTTCGTTCGTGTACCCACTCTGCCGGTCGATTTGAAGGCGAACGCAAGTCGTCATGAAGGACCGCCTAAGAACTGCTCGAAGGAGGAAACGCCACCGATGCTCGTTCGCGCGGACGCTTCTTCAATGCGCTCTAGCGTAAGAAGATGGCGTCGCTCCTCGAGTTCACCAAAGCGCAGTTGGCCGAGCACCTGGTCGATGAACCTCGGTTTCGGGTGGACCAGATCTGGCATGGGGTGTGGGACGAGTTAGATGACGTCGAGTCGATCACGACGATTCCCAAGGCGCTGCGCGCACGTTTGATCGAACAGTTCCCTTCGAGCTTGAAGGTGGTCGAGGACGTGCAGAGTGACCGCGGCGCGACTCGCAAGTGGGTGTTCGCGTTGCACGACGGCGCCACCATCGAGACCGTGCTCATGGGTTATGCCGACCGGGTCACCGTCTGCGTTTCCTCACAAGCCGGGTGCGCGATGGGTTGCACGTTCTGCGCGACGGGCCAAGCGGGATTCACTCGCCAATTGAGCGTGGGCGAGGTGCTCGAGCAGGTGATCGTCGCGGCCCGAGCCGCGCGGCCGCGACGCCTCACCAACGTGGTCTTCATGGGGATGGGTGAGCCACTCGCCAATTACCCGGTCACGGTCAGCGCCGTGCGCCGACTCCACGACTATCTCGGTCTGTCGGCACGACACCTGACGGTGTCGACCGTGGGCGTGGCGCCGGCGATAGAGCGACTCGCCCGCGAAGGACTGGCGCTGACCCTCGCGCTGAGTTTGCACGCGGCAAACGACGAGACTCGCAACGAACTCATCCCGCTCAATCGTCGCTATCCCTTGTCGCGGTTGCGCGAGGCGTGTGAGGTGTGGAATGCCACGACGTCACGCCGTTTGAGTCTTGAGTGGGCGTTGATCGACGGGGTGAACGACACGGAGAAGGCTGTCGAAGAGCTCGCCAACTTCGCGTACCCGCTGCACGCGCACGTCAATTTGATTCCGCTTAATCCGACCCCGGGCTACCTGGTGCGTGGATCATCCACGCAACGCGTCAACGAATTCCGTGATGGCCTACTGCGCGCGGGCGTCAACGTCACGGTGCGAAATACGCGGGGTCGCTCCATTGACGCGGCGTGTGGTCAATTGGCGAGCGTGACGAACGCGAAGCGGCGCTCCATTCCGGTGCGTTCGATCTAAGCGACGTCGTGTTTCCAGAAACTCGGCCGGCGCCACAACAAGACGAGCACGCCAACGATGCACGCGAGCCCACCCGAGACGATCGAGATCTCCGTGGACGTGAGACTGGCGACGACGCCGGACTCGGCGTCACCGAGACGCGGTCCTCCGGTGACGACCGCCATTTGCACCGAGGAGATCCGACTGCGGAACTCGTCGGTGATCGCGTTTTGTAGCACCGTATTGCGCAAGATCGTCGAAATCACGTCCGTCGCGCCCGCGACGGCGAGGCAGAGTAATCCAAACCACAGGACGTGCACGATGCCGAGCAACGTCATCGCGGCTCCCCAACCAATCACCACGAGCGCGATCAGTCGGCCTTGACGTCGCACGCGGTCGATCCAGCCCGTCAGCACCGCCATCACCAAGGCACCGGCGCCGGGGGCGGCCGCGAGCAGGCCGAACGTCCGCGGGCCTCCGTGATAGACCGTCAACGCCATGGCGGGAAAGAGCGCTCGGGGAAGTCCGAAGACCATTGCGTTCAAGTCGACCAGGTAGACCGCCTGGGCAATGGCATTGCGTCGCACGTATCGGAAACCGTCGCCGATCGCGCGCAACATCGCCGTACCGGCGTGTTCGCCTTCGGGTTTCATCGGCGACATCAGAAACGTGAAGAAGCCCAGCGCGACGAATGAGAAGGCGTCGATGCTGTAACACGAGGCGATACCGACGGTGGCGATTAATTCACCTGCGAGGGCGGCGCCGAGGAACGGTCCCAGGTTCATGATGATTTGATTGAGCGAGTACGCAGCTATCAGTTGTTCGCCACCGACCATCTTGGGGATGGCGGCGCTTCGGATAGGTCCCGTGAAGCCGCCCGCGCCCGCAGAGATCGCGGCGAACACGAAGAGTAGAGGGACATTGCCATGCAAGACACTCGCGTTCAAAGCGAGTGCGCCGCTGAACGTCGCCGACACGAGCGATCCGACTACGAGCAGCGTTCGTCTATCGAAGCGGTCGCCCATCGCGCCGCCCCACAACGCTCCCGCGATGAGGCACGGCAACTGAAACAAACTCGCGAGCCCGACCCAAAGACTCGAGTGTGTCTTTTGATATACCTCGAAAGGGATCGCGACCAACGTGAGGTTACTGCCGAGTACTGAGACGAGTTGGCCGATGAACAACAATCGGAAGTTGCGATTCTCGCGCAGAGGTCGCACGTCGACGAGCAGTCTTGGCACTCGTTTATCGTAGGAGGATAAAGTGACGTGGGGGTTCGTGGTCAAAGGAGAGTCGATGATCGACGAAGAACTTGTTCAGTTGCTTACCCCCGAAGGGCAGCGTGTAGCGCACCCCGACTACGAGAGCACCTTAGACGGTGAGGCGATCTTCGCGTTGTATCGCGACATGGTCATCGTTCGTCGTCTCTGCAACGAATCGACGTCACTGCAGCGTCAAGGTCAGTTGGCACTGTGGGCTCCGATCCAGGGCCAAGAGGCCGCGCAGATCGGTGCCGGTCGGGCACTGCAGCCAATGGACTTCACCTTCCCTACGTACCGTGAACACGGGATCGCCTGGTGCCGCGGCGTCCCCGCCCAGGACGTGTTGCGGATGTTTCGCGCCGTCAGCAACGGCGGATGGGACCCGCAGAAGTATCGTCATTCGGTGCCGACCGTTGTCCTTGGCAACCAGGCACTTCACGCCGTGGGCTACGCCATGGGCATCCAGCGCGACGGGGCCGAGGAAGCGGTGATGACGTTCTTCGGCGACGGCGCCTCGAGTCAGGGCGACACGCTCGAGTCCTTCGTGTGGGCGGCGTCATTCAATGCGCCGGTGGTTTTCTTCTGCCAGAACAACCAATGGGGGATCTCGACGCCCTCGTCGCTGCAGTCAAAGGTTCCGCTGTATCGTCGGGCGCAGGGTTTCGGCTTCTCGGGAGTGCGCGTCGACGGCAACGACGTGCTCGCGGTCTACGAGGTCACGAAGAAGGCACTTGACAATGCGCGCGTGGGCGGAGGACCCACCTTGATTGAGGCGTACACGTATCGAATGGGTGCGCACACCACGTCCGATGACCCGACGCGCTACCGGATCGACGCGGAGGTCGAGGTATGGAAGCACCGTGACCCCGTCGAGCGAGTCAAGGCGCTGCTCGTCCACGAGTACCAGGCGAAGGGCGCCGCATTCGATGCCGTGGCTCACGAGGCCGAGACGATGGCGCTTCAGTTGCGCGAGGACGTGCTCGCGATGGGTCGACCGGACCCCATCACGATGTTCGATCACGCCTACGCGAGTGAACACGCCTTGATTGAAGAAGGGCGCCGCGAAATGCTTGAGCTGGGAATCTCGGGGGGCGTCCACTGATGGCGACGACCACCATGACGATGGCGAAGGCACTTAACGAGGGTCTCCGTCGAGCGTTGGAGGAGGACAAGAAGGTCCTCTTGATGGGTGAGGACATCGGAAAACTTGGTGGTGTCTTTCGGATCACTGATGGTCTCCAGAAAGATTTCGGCGAGGATCGCGTCATCGATTCCCCGCTTGCCGAGTCGGCCATCGTAGGAACCGCCGTCGGACTCGCCATTCGGGGTTATCGAACGGTCTGCGAGATGCAGTTCGACGGCTTCGTCTATCCCGCCTTCGACCAGATCGTCTCGCAGGTCGCGAAGCTCCATAAGCGTTCCGATGGCGCCTACGTCATGGGACTCGTCATTCGACTCCCGTTTCAAGGTGGCATCGGCGCCATTGAACATCACTCGGAAAGTCCCGAGGCCTATTTCGCCCACACCGCCGGGCTTCGCGTCGTCGCGTGTTCGACACCCAACGACGCGTACTGGATGATTCAACAGGCGATCGCGCACGACGACCCCATCATCTTCTGCGAACCGAAGAGTCGCTACTGGGAGAAGGGCGAGGTTGATCTCGATCGTCCTTCGCACGGACTCTTCGAGACGGCGCGTCGTCGCGAGGGTACGGACGTGACGGTGATTGGCTACGGAGCGAGCATGAAGACAATCCTTCGCGCCGCCGACACCGCGGCGAGCGAAGGCGTCTCGCTCGAGGTCATCGACGCTCGTTCGCTCTCGCCACTCGATCTGGACCCGATGGTCACGTCAATTCAAAAGACGGGACGTTTCGTCACGGTCCAAGAGGCGCCGCACATGGCGTCCATTGGTTCAGAACTGGTTGCCGAACTCACTCAGCGCTGTTTCTACTCGTTGCGTGCCCCGGGTGTTCGCGTGAGCGGTTACCACGTGCCGTATCCACCGACGCGGTTGGAGGAAGATTATCGACCGAGCGTCGATCGGATATTGGACGCCGTCGACCGAGTGATGGGATTCGAAGGTTGAGTCAAGAGATCTTCTTGCTGCCCGACGTCGGCGAAGGACTCGTCGAAGCGGAGATCGTCACGTGGAAAGTGCGCGAGGGCGACGTCGTCACTCTCAACCAGCCCCTCGTCGACATCGAGACGGCAAAGGCGACGGTCGAGCTGCCGAGTCCCTATGCGGGTACGGTCACCAAGTTGCACGGCGACGTCGGCGACGTGATGCACGTGCACGAACCGTTGATCACGTTCGACGTCGGTACCGCATCGGGTGACGCGACGCCTGCGACTTCGCAGCACACGGCAATCGTGGCGTCCGACACCGAAGCACCGGCGGGCGAAGGTCGCGAAGCCGTGCTAGTGGGTTACGGTGTCGCCAACGAGGACGGACTGGCTACAAGAACGCATCGTCGTAGGGGTGTGACGTCAACGCCGTTGGCGACGATTAGCTCCGCCTCGACGCCAGTGTCAACGCCACCAACGTCGCTCGCGCCTCGAAGCACGCCGCCGGTTCGTCTGTACGCCAAACAACATGGCGTCGACATCGAATCGTTGACCGGATCGGGGCGCGACGGACTCATCACTCGAGATGACGTCGAGCGTGCGTTGCGTGCCGACGCACCACAAGATGTGTCGGTAACGGCCAGCGTTGGGTCGAGGGGTGCTCTCAACACGTCGCGCTTCGTTGGACGCGACATCGAGTCGTGGGCGACGGGTCCCGCCGAGGAGCGAATCCCCGTCAAGGGTGTCCTTCGCTCGATGTCCGAAGCGATGGTGCAAAGTGCCTTTAGCGCACCCCACGCCGTTGTATGGATGCGCGTTGACGCCAGCGCCACGATGGAGTTGGTCGCAGGTTTGAAGACGCGTCCCCACACGCAAGGCCTTCGATTGTCGCCGCTCGTGATCGTTGCCCTGGGCTTGTGTGACGCGGCTCGGAATTTCCCGGGCATCAATTCGAGTTTCGACGCCGCGGCGGGCGAGGTGATCGTTCGGCGAAGTGTGAATCTTGGTATTGCGGCCGACACTCCTCGTGGACTGATCGTGCCGAACATCAAGGGTGCTGATGCGTTGAATCTGATCGATATGGCGAAGGCCTTGAACGTACTTGTGGAGAAGGCTCGCCAGGGCACGACGACTCCCAACGAGATGATCGGTACGACGCTGACGATCACCAATGTCGGCCCCTTCGGTGTCGACGCGGCGATGCCCATCCTTCCTCCAGGTACGGGTGCCATCCTCGCCATCGGAAAGATTGCGAAGGCTCCGTGGGTGCACGACGATGAAATTGTCGTTCGTCACGTGGTGGAACTCGCCTTGGCGTTCGATCATCGACAGATCGACGGCGCCTTGGCGTCGCGAGTGCTCGCACACGTCGGGAACTTTCTCAACAACCCTGGCGTGTATTTGCTCGCGGGCTAGCGCCTTTCGAAGACCGGCGAATTTCTCGTCTTATTGTCCCGTATTTCCCGCTAAGGCAACGAGCGCACGCTCGGCATGCACGTTCATGTTCATCTCACTCGTGATCACGTCGATGACGCGACGGTCTTGGCTGATCACGAACGTGGTGCGCTTCACTTTGAGGAAGTCAAACGGCCGCTTCACGCCAAAGATCTTTGCGACGTCGCCCTTCACGTCGGCGAGTAGTGGGTAGTCAAGCGAGTTCTTTGCCGTGAACTGCGCCTGCTTATCAACGCTGTCCATCGAGATGCCAATACGTTGCGCACCGCTTGCGGCGAACTCCCCCGCGAGATCCCTGAAATGACACGACTCCTTCGTGCATCCGCTCGTCATGGCGGCGGGATAGAAGAAGAGCACCACGGGTCCCTTCTCCAAGAATGAATAGAGATTCTGCTCCTCACCTTGTTGATCGAGAAGAGTGAAGTTCGGTACGAGGTCGCCTTTTTGCATACGCCAAGACTAGGGGTCGAGACGAAAACCCACGCCGCGAATCGTGATGAGGTGGCGGGGATTTGAAGGATCGTCCTCAATCTTTTGGCGCAAACGTTTCACGTGCGTGTCGAGCGTGCGAGTGTCGGACAGTTCCAAGCCCCACCAGAGCGTGTCGAGACACACTTCTCGCGTCACCACTTGAGCGAGGCGCGTTGCGAAGAGTGCCAGCAAGTCGAACTCCTTGCGACTTAGTTCGATCTCGATGCCACGTCGGCTGACAGTTCGACGCACGAAGTCGATTCGAAGCTCCGCGAACGTGATGACTTCTTCTTCGTTTCCTACGAGGGGGCGACGAAGGACTGCTCTCATTCGTGCGACCAATTCGCGGAGGCGATACGGCTTGGTGACATAGTCGGCCGCGCCGATCTCCAAACCGAGCACAATGTCAACCTCACTCGTGCGCGCGGAGACCATGATCACCGGAACTCGTGACGTGTCGTAGATTTCGCGGCAGTAGTCGATGCCCGATCCATCGGGGAGCATCACGTCGAGCAGGATCAAGTCCGGCTTGGTCGTCGTCATGAGTTGGCGTGCTTGGTTGATGGTGCTCGCCGCCATGACAACGAATCCCTCGACCGTCAGGCCAATGTTGAGGGCATCTTGGTAACTCTCCTCGTCTTCGACAACCATGACGACACTTCGCCCCTCGGGATCGACCATCATGACCGAGTCCATTTCGCGGCGCCGTCATCGCGCACGTGAGCGTCGGGCGCGCGTGTGGAAGGACGTTCCATGCAACCAACGTAGGGAGACAGGGTTATCGCAAGGTGAAAGGCGCGCTATCGAACGGTGGTCATCACATGAAACCTTGTGCCGGTTCTTCGCCTGGATTGATATACCACTTGTCGAAACCCGCGTTCACGAGGCTTGATCGGTGAAGCCGAGGTAGTTGTCCGATGCGGTCTCGTAACTCCCCACCGCGGTGCAGGACCCTGATGGCTGGCACTCGACCGCGTAGACGCCGCCGGCCATTCCGACCGTCGCTGCGTTGTTAGGTAAGGAAAGAGTGGTCTCGTTGTCCCACGTACGGTTGACTTCGCTCGCGACGAGAGCTTGGTACTGTCCCGCGGAGTCCTCGTACGCGGCGCCAGCGCTGCAGTCCCCGGTGCTACTGCACGTGATGGCGACGACGCCGCCATTCTTCCCCGCTTGTGTCGCGCCCGCGGGCAACGTCAGTTCAGTTGCGACTTGCCACTTCCCATTCACTTCGTTCACGAGAAAACCTTGCACGTCACCTGACTTATCGACGTATTGACCGCCCGAGGTGCAGTTGGCGTTTGAGGGACACGCAATGCCTCGAAATCCGTAGAGCACGACGTGAGGATTGGACGCGGCCGTCGAGGGAAGCTGAATCTCACTCGCTCGCGACCAGGTGCCTTGGACTTCGTTGGCGACCAGTGTCTCGACATCACCACTCGACGTGTTGTACGTACCGAACGCGCTGCAATTGCTCGCTGTCGAACACGATACTTCGCTGAGTTGGGCGCCCGCATAACTGCTCGCGTTGTCTGGCGTTGCGAGGGCGAGGCCCGGTCGCCACGTCCCCGCGACCTCGTCGACGACGAGCGCGTGGGTCACGTTATTCGCGTCGATGAAGGATCCCGCGGCGCTGCAGTTGCCGGCCGATGCGCACGAGATCTGACTCAAGGTAGCGAAGGGGTTGTAGTTGGTTCCCGCGGGGAGACGCACTTCAATGCCACTTGACCAGTGGCCGCGAACGTCATTGACGACGTACGCCTCTTGTAGGGGACTGCGGCTCGCCGTGGCGTTATACGTTCCGACCGCGCTGCAGTTTCCCGCGGACGCACATACGACGGAATGAAGGTCGGATACCTGGGCACTACTCGACGCATTCGCGGGCAACGTAATTTGTGCAGCCCTCGCCCAGACGCCACTTGTT
The DNA here is from genome assembly GCA_903970515.1 of Candidatus Saccharibacteria bacterium CG_4_10_14_0_2_um_filter_52_9. Lineage (GTDB taxonomy): Bacteria > Actinomycetota > Acidimicrobiia > Acidimicrobiales > RAAP-2 > RAAP-2. Next base: position 18,780 of record CAJCJA010000019.1, on the reverse strand, counting down.
TCGACGTCGACGAAACTTAGTTGATCCGACGCTGTGTTCGAATACGAGCCCACCGCCACGCAATCTTCAGGTGCGCCGCACGACACGTCGTAGAGCGTGACGCCGCTACTGATCACCGCGTTCGCGGGAGGGACGAGTGACGTCGGTGCGCGCCAGACCCCGTCGACCTCATTCAACAACAAACCGTAGGCATTGCCACTGGAGTCTTGGTAGATACCTCCAGCGGCGCAGTAGCCGGCGGCGGGACACGAGAGCGTTGAGAGGTTCCCGTTATAGAGACCCGCTGCGCCGCTCGGTAGCGCCGCGTTCTTCGCACTCTGCCACGTTGGAGTGCCGGCGGCTCCCGCCGGAGCACTTACGCCCAGGATGACCAAGACGGCCACGAGGAGTGTTGCACGTTGGAACTTCATGGACTCCTCGTTGTTGGTTGCTTGGCTTGAACTAGTCGCTCAAAGACGACGATCGTGATCGGTACGCCTGCCAACTCAGTATAAGTAAGTGGGTATCAATTGAACTCACTGAGTCGAGCGGAGCTGGAGTTCGCCGTGTAGAACATTCTTACGTGCGCAACCTTCGTCGTCAGCATTGTTTTACCCATTGACGCTGGAGGTTCCAGGTTGCTCGTCGGACGAGGTTGATGGCGAGGGATTCGTCGCAGCGTGGGGTGCGTGACTCTTTGGATCGGTTTGACCGATGCCGGAGGCGAGAAGCACTGAATTAGGAACCTTGAGTATGCCGTCTTCGGTACGAACGGTCACGTAGGTGAGACCGATACCCAGCACCTCGACGTCGATGACGCCAAGCACGCCCGAGCGTATTCGTATGTTCTCGCCGACGACGAAGGGACGCGCGAAGAGTAAGACGAGAGATGCGAAGACGTTGGCGAGGCTTTGCTGGGCCGCGATGCCAATCACCACGCCCGCGACGCCCGCACCAATGAGCAAGTGCGACACTGAAACGCCAAGGACGCCAAACAGCGCGAACAAGAGTACGACGTAACTTGCGCCGGTAGTCACCAGTCGCACAATCGCTCCCGCGCCGACGTACGAACGATGGGTGACCAATCTTCCTAGGTCGGCGGTGATACGTCGTATCGCGATGGTGCCGGTAAGGAGAAGGAGAATCGCGCATGCCCACGCGATGATCACGAGGTGAGTCTTCGAACTGTGAATTCGACCCAACGTCGTGCCGAGGACGACGAGAGCGATGCTGAGCCCAAGGGCGACGAGTCCTACGACGACGTCGCGCGCACGCAGTGGCGCCTTCAAGTCGAGTCCTCGTCGTGTCATGTGAGCCAACACTAACCACCGACCTTGCGAATTTTCGTGTTGAAGTTCCGACGCTAGTTCGCGGGACCGTCGTGGGCCGCGTTGCAGGCTCGTGGGTCGTAGGGCTCGAGGGCTTGGTTGGTGGGGGTTGGGGCGGAAAACTCGCTGGTGGCGCCGATGGTGGTAGTGGTGGTTGATGTCGCTTTCTTCGTCGTGGGGCCCGTTGTCTTTGGCGCAGCGACGACGACGCTTAAGTTGTCACCGGTTTGGACCGTGACGAGAGCGCCCGGCGTCACCTCGCTCGGGTCATAGCCGAGGATCGCCGGACCGCGCAGTTGGTCGAGGACCTCTTGCGCCGCGGCGAGACCCGGACTCTTCCAGTTGGCGTTGGCGGGAGGTTGCTTACCTCCGTACCAGACAATTGTCTCATCGACCGGTCCGTCAGGCGTGCGCGTTCCTTTCGACTGGATTGTGAATCCCTTCTTGGTGAGTGCGTTCGCGATCGTGGCCGCTTGACCACTGATGTTCGAGCCGTTCTCTACGCTGACAGCGAAACTATGGGCCTTGGGGAGCGATTCGTAGTTGAACGAATTTTCTCCCGGGCTCACCTGAAAGATTGTGTCCAAGGTGGACTGTCCGGTGGGCTGGACTGGGAATTCGACGTCGCCGTAGTGGTAACCCTGGTAGAGGTAACTACCCGTCTCCACTTCGACGACGGGATACGTCAATTGCGGGACGGAGTTGATGTTGGTTGATGCAAAGTCACGGGCCAACGAGATCATGTGGCGCTCGGAGAAATTCTGGTCCACCTGTATGGAGCCAATCACTGAGGAGACAATCGATTGATCGGTGAACGGGTCACCGAGTCCTCGAGAGGCGACCTTCGCCGCGAGGACGCGCAAGAACTCGTGCGTGCGTCGGATTCGAGCGATGTCGCTCTCACCTTCTTGAGGCCAGGTGTGAAAGTCGTGGTTCGTCGGGGTTGGTTGAATCTGCAGGTGTCGAGCTCGAACGACCTGCAACGCGTGATAACCGTCCAACAAACGACAGCCCGGATGAGGGATGTTGAGACCCGACTCGGCGTCAAAGATGGGGACGGGGAAGTACATGTAGACACCGCCGAGGGCGTCCACCACGCTCGCGAACGTGTCGAAGTTGAGTTCGACGTAGTGATTGATCGGAATGGCGAAGTCCTCTTCGATGGCCGTCGCGAGTTGGCTCGGACCTTCGTAGAGAGCGGCGTCGATCTTGTTCGGCCCCTCGATGCGAGCGTTCGGTATAAAGAGGTCGCGCGGAATCGACAGGAGCCCCAATTGACGGGTCGCGGGATTCACGTGCACGATCATTACGATGTCGCTGTTGATGCCGTTGACGCCGTCTTGACAGAGTCCGTACGCCTTGTTCTGGACCTTGAGGGCGCAGCGGTCAGTCGAACCCACGAGCAAGATGTTCTCGGGTCCATTCGCGGATTGCAGATAATTCACGTGAGTGTGGTGAATCTTTGAACCGAGGTACAAGTAATCGGCGGCGACGCCGAGTATGAGGACTACGACGAGTCCGAGCACCGAAAACGCAATGAGTCGCCCCCATCGAACTCGATGGCGCGTGCCTGGTCGGCGAGAACGTCGAGCGCCGTTCGCGTTGCTGCGCTGCTCGATTGCGGCGCCCAAGGCCTCAAGGCGCTCGCCATTGGCGAGCCGATTGTCCTTGGAGTTTTTGGATGCCACGCTGCTTCTCCTTGAGGACTTCCCTTCGCATGGCGATGGGAAGTCGGGCACGATGATTCCCGAGAGAGTCGCACCGGTTCGACCAACAAGTTTAGGGGAAAGGCTGCGACGCTTCGTTTCATCGTGATTTTGGGAGATTCTGGGTGGTTCGCCCGTGATGCGTGGCGTACTCGCCGCGCGTCGCCGCAGCGACTTACACTACGGACAACAAATGTTGGAGGGGCAATGCCAAAGAGAAGTGCACACACCAGTTGGACTGGCGGACTACAAGATGGATCAGGACGCGTGACGTTGACGAGTAGCGGGGCGGGGTCCTATGACGTGTCGTTCCCGAAGCGAACGGCGGAAGACGCTGACGGCACGACGAGCCCGGAGGAATTGATTGCGGCCGCGCACGCTTCGTGCTACGCAATGCAACTTTCTGCGCTGGTGGCGCGCGCCGACGCGACGCCCAAGGGTCTCGAGGTTGACGCCACCGTGACCTTGGAGCCAGATCCCGCGGGCGGATTTCGCATTTCGAACATCGCGCTGCTAGTTCGTGGCGACGTCGAAGGTCTCGACGACGCGGGCTTCAAGAAGGTTGCCGGCGAAGCGAAGGCACAGTGCCCGGTGAGTAAGGCACTTACCGGCACGACCATCACCTTGGACGCGGCGCTCGCCTAATACTCAACAGAGTCCCCACGATTCGTCTCAACGCGAGTGTGGTTCGTTTTCGTCAATCAATCGGGACAACAGTATCGAGCGAGTCGTGCGCGAGATTCGCACCGGGATGGTATTACGAGTTATCTCGTAGTAGGTCACGCTTCAACTTGAATTCGTCGGCGTCGATTTCACCACGGGCAAATCGTTCTTCAAGGATTCGTTGGGCCTCCGGGTTGAAGGGCGGATGCCCCGTGCGAGCGATTCCTTGTGGCCCGGGATCGTGGTGCAGGTGGTGGTGACGATGCGTAAACGTGTTGAAGATCCATATGATGGCGAGCACGACGAGGATAAGTAAGAGAATCATGAAGATGGCACCTCCGGCACCAAAACCTGGATGGCCTCCGAAGCCTGGATGTTGAAATCTGGGTGGCATGCTGCGCCTCACTTGTTAGCTATTTCAGTTATAGACGCCGACGACGAATGTTGATGCGACTGAAGATAACAATTGACTAAGTATCGTGACCCGCGGCGCGTGGCTGTGACGGTGACGTCCATCAGGTTCAATGCGGATGTTGATCAACCCCGGTGAAGTAGGTTCAAAGCCCCGGTGACGACGCCGAGTCCGAGCAGGGTGGTCGATGACGCAATTGGCTTTGACGGGTTCTCGAGCATTACGACGACGACGAACGTCTTACCAGCGTTGTCGCGCGCGAGGTACCCGAGCGTGAGTACGCCGGGTTCCGATCCCCCCTTGAACCACACCCGACTCCACGTGGTGGCGCTGAGGGCGATGCCACCGTTGTTGGTGTCGAGGATCGTGTTGAGCGGGCTCAGGTCTTGCTCGGTTTCGAGCGCCGAAAGTCCCGAAAATGCATGGCAGATGTCGTGAGGTGACGCAAACCATTCAATGCTGTTGACGTCGCGAGGTGTGGTCGATGACGAGATGGCAGCGTCAGAAACTGTGTCCACGCTCGTCGTGAGGTACGCCGCGCGCTGGGTCGCACTCAGCGAGAGATAGTGATTGGCCAGCGTAGGGAAATCGTGCCATTTCAGCACGAAGAACTCTGCGGCACTGAGAAATGGCACGTCGAGGTCCGCGTGCGCGGACCACGTGCGCACCTGTGCTTCGACGGCGCTGCGACCGACGAGCTGGAGCAACATGTCGGCTGCGGTGTTGTCACTCACCGAGATCATGTCGATGGCGGTTTGCTCGACGCTGAGCACCGTCCCGGCGGGATCGTCTTGTACGACGCCGCTCCCGGGGACTTTGATCGCGTCAGTGAGCGTGAGTTTCTGATTCCAGCGCACGGTGTGATTCTTAATGGCGTTCGCGAGCGCGCCCAGGATGAACAACTTGAACATTGATCCGAGAGGTCGCGGGGTGTCGCCATCAACTTGGTGAACGTCACTGCACGTGCCATGTGCGTCGAGTTGCGCGGCGAGGAAGCTGACGTCGGGAGCAGCGTTCTTGAGATCCGTGTTGACTTGTGACCAGGACGACACCTTGGGTATCGGAATTGGTGCCGCCAATGAGAAAAACAGGCCTGCGATGAGGCCCTTGGTGTCGACGGACAACTGAACGGCGTACTTGATCAACCCGATCTTGACGACGGCCTTCAGCGAGTTGCTCGTCACGCTGGAAAGACTCAGCAGCGTGATCGTCGAGCCGGTTGACCCGAGACTATCGAAGGCTTGATTGAGTTTGTTGACGGGTTCCTCATTGACAAACGTCGCGTCGAAGTGGGCAGACTCTTCTTTCGCCGAGAGAGGCAGAAGCGATGAGATGCCGAGCAGCCACTCAAGCTGTTTGCCGACGGGGCTGTGGGGCGCGACGACCGTACGAGCGCTTCTCGCCGAGCCGGCGCTCGTGAACGATGTGGCGACGCCACTTGTCGGTGGGACGAAGGAAAATGCTCCGAGCGCGGTGACGACCATCACCACCGCGAGTCGACGTTGGGCCACTCGAGCCGTTCGCGCCGCGAGACAGGAACGCTTCATGACACCTCTTTTGTTGTGCGTCGCCGAGACTTTTACTTTTGCAGCATAGGGGCCTGACTATCTTCGAGCCATTGAAGTCATTGCGTTGTCAAGGCGCTAGGTACGACAGTGAAGAGATATCTTCTTAGGCGCCCGTGTGTCGACTCTATGATGTGGCGATGCTGGCGCTCTCCACGTGTCTCTGGTTCGACGGACAAGCAGATCAGGCGGTTGCGTTCTATACCTCGATCTTTCCCAATTCGAAGCGAGAAGCGGGGGCAGACTATGGACCCGATACCCCGGGTGAAGAAGGCTCAACGATGGTTGTCAACTTCGAGATCGACGGCCGACCCTTCATGGCGCTGAACGGCGGACCTCAATATCACTTCAACCCTGCGATCTCGTTGGTGATCAATTGTGAATCGCAAGAAGAGATCGACTACTACTGGGATCGACTGGTTGACGGCGGTGCACCCGGGCAGTGTGGTTGGTTAACCGACCGATTCGGATTGTCCTGGCAGATCGTACCCACTCGACTCGGGGAGTTAATGAGCGAGTCTGATCCCGAGGCTGCGAATCGGGTGATGCAGGCGCTATTAAAGATGGCGAAGCTTGACATCGCCGATCTAGAAGCCGCGGCACGCTGATCGGCTTTACTCACGTTGGTGTCAACGTGGGTAGATCTGCCGATTTGGCGTCGAACACGAAGTACGACGACACCCGCTCGCTGCGCCTGACGCAGGGAGAAACCGTCAGGCGCAGCGAACCTACTGTGCGGGACCGGATGCCAATTGGAGTGACAACGTCGCCGAGGTGCCGCTCGTCGTGACGTAATCAATCTGCACTGAATCGCCGGGCTTTAACGCTTGCAGGATGTTTTCGACGTCGAGCGACGTGGTCACACTTTGACCGTTGATCGAGGTGATGACGTCGCCCGACACCAGTGACGTTGAAGCAGCGGGAGTGCCGGAGATAAGTCCGACGATCTCCACACCAGTGGCGCTCGGTGCACCGCCGTTGAATTGGCCCGCGCTGCTCGTTGGTTCTATTTCGACGCCCATGAAGGCGGTCGCCCCGATGTGAATGGCCGTGGACGAGTCGCCCGCTTCGATGGACTTGGCAATCCGTAACGCAGTGTTGATGGGAATGCTGTAAGCCTGCGTATGGTTAGAAGTGAAGTTCTCGAATCCAAAGCCACCTCCCGCTTCGGATGCAGCGGTGTCCATGCCAACGACCTTGCCGCTGGTGGTAACTAAGGGACCACCGGAGTCACCCGGCTGGATGTTCGCGTTCGTTTCAATCATGCCGCTTAAATTCTCTGAGCCGGTCGCGCTTTGTTCATCGCTCGCGGTGAGGGATTGATCAAGGGCGGTGACAGTGCCCGCGGCGACGCTCGGCGTGCCTCCGCTGCCACCCGCGTTACCAATGCCCACGACTGCTTCGCCCTTCGTGAGCACTGTCGTGGCGCTCGTCGAGACTGTCTTCAAACCTGAAGCGTCCTTGAGTTTCAATAGGGCGACGTCTCGATTCACGTCGTAGCCAACGACGGTGGCGGTGTACACCTTGCCGTTGCCCACGTCGCGTGCGGTGATGGACGTCGCTCCCTCGATGACGTGGTTGTTCGTCAATACCAGACCGTTGGACGTGAGTACCATGCCCGTCCCCGCCGCGGCACTGTCTTGGTACGAGAGGCTGGTGTTGATATCAACGAGCCCCGGGTCCACTAATTTGGCGGTCGCCGCCGCTGCGGCGTCAGCCTTCGACGAAGCGCCTCCCGAGGAGGATCCGCTCGACGGCGAGGACGGATTGGTGAAGAAGTTGCCAAAACCTTCGAACGGGAAGTTGCTGTTCGAGGCACTGGGGTGGGTGCTCTGGGACGAGTGCGTCGTGACGACGTAGTGCCCAAAAATGAAGCCGAATCCGGCAATCGCGACGACCAGGACAATTGCGGCGAAGATGTGGAGTCGCACGTGTCCGCGCCGCGACACCTCGATGATGGGCACTTCGCGGTCCTCAACGTTCGTGTCGTTCTCAAAGGTCGGTTCCACTGTATTTCTCCTTTCGAAATCGACTTAACTACCACTGCAGTATTAGGGGACAAAATGAAGACGGAATTTAGCGTCAATAAGAAGGTCTTAAAATTTGTCCTCGAAATGCCTCCGACGCGAACCTCGTGACACTCCGGCGCCACCGCGGCCGACTCCGGAAACTCGCTCCTCTAGGGCGACAACATCTGGACCTCACGGTGGTAACGCAGTCCAATGGCGAGGGTCCTCGTCAAACTTTCCGCGACCGCCAACGCGATCAGGGCCGTAAGGGCGTAGGTCGCTGGAGAATTGTGTAACTTCGCGATCGAACTCTCGACGATGCGAAGCGCCAGCAGTACCGCGAGGAGACCGTATTCGAGGGTGCTCCTTCGAAAGATAACGCTCTTGGCGTCGGGCACCGCGCGAACGTACATCGTGCGAGCGCGGGCAACGCCGAGGGGAATGCCCGCGGCCGCCCCAACGAGCGCGATAGCAACGTGACCAACGTCGCGCGACATCAGCCCCCACAGCACGCTGCCCACGAAGACGACACTGAGCAACGGGTCCAGCCACGTCATCAAAATCGGGCGTTGCCGTTCGCCCTTGTTCAATGATCCGGTCTTGCTCTGGCGCACGCCGCGTCGCCGCAAGACACTCATCACGACGAGGAACGCCAGCAGCACGTAGGCGCCGACACCGTTGGAGGAGGAACTTGTCACCTCTCGAGTGTTCCAGAAATTCTGGTGACGACGATGAGTGAGGTCGTGCGCGTTGGTGAGTACCTGTGCTCACATGAACGTCGCCCCGGGGTTTTGAAATTCGGGGGATTACAGTGGTTATTGTGCGCAGCGAGAAAAGTGAGCGACGCAGGATTCACACGGGTCTGGTGTTCGCCGAGACCATCTGTGTCTCGGCGTTCATCGTCGAACTCCTTCGTGCCCTCGGTGGCAACGGCCTCTCCTGGGCCTACGTGTTCGAGTGGCCCCTCCTAGGGGGTTACGCCGTCTACATGTGGAGGAAACTTCTCGCGAGCGACGCCGCCGAACGCGGCGCCCCGCTCGAACCTGTGCCCGAAGAGCCCGATGATCCACAACTCCAAGCGTGGAACGACTACTTGGCACAAGTGCACGCATCTGAAGCCGCGAAGAAAACGCTTCACTAACAAGGCCCAACAACCGAGCTGGCTGTTTTCTCGAAGTCATGACTGAATCACGCCTCGGACGTGAAGGCGCTCGACGTGTAGTCCTACGTGTTTATGCCTCGTCGGGTGACCCGTCGTCACCAGATTCCGACGCGCCGGCGGAGCCGAGCGGACCGTATTGCGCCTCGTAGGTCTTGAGCTCACCGATGAGTCGATCGATCTCGCTGGCGTTGTCGGCGGCTGCGGTTCCTGACTTTTGCGCGTAGAAGGCGGCGCCGAGTTCGCGCAGAACGCCGTCGGCGCGTCGACGTGCCTGGACGTCCTCTAACTTCGCCTGCCCTGCTTTGCCGGCTTCTTGCGCCTTTTGGGCCAATTGCGAGGCCTGCGCCTTGACCTTGTCAATCAGTGCCATGTTGCATCTCCTTTTTTCGTCGGGTCCTATTTTTCGTGCGTCCAACGCGCGACAATTCTCGTTCGCGTCATCTCAAATCTCAATGCCGAACAGTATCGCGAAGACCAGCCTCTTGACCAGTGGCGCGTGGGCACCTCGTTTCAGTGTCGTCGATTCGCCGCAGGTCGTTTGGGATTGCCGCGCCAGAGGCGAACGGTGACATCGCGGAAATGGCGGAACTTCGACACAGTGCTGGCGTTCCCGATGATGTTGCGTTCGAAAACATTGTCACCACAAAAGAGGACGCGAGCTACCGTCGAAGGGGATGGTTGCTCGCGTCGCTTTTCAGGGGAACCGCGTGGGGTGAAATTCAGGCCGCAATCAGCTCTTCCTCGTCATCGAAGTGCAACGGTGCTGGTGCCGCGTGCTCTTCCCATTCGTCGTGATGTTTCATCGCCCACATCAGTGGCACCGTGGCGATCGCGATGCCAAGGATCATGAGCGGGATGGTGAGGTAGAAGATTGTCATAGTTCGAGCCAACCTTTAAGGCTGACGTACCTTGCCTTTCACTGCTAAGTGGTCAACGTCGTCGTTGATCACTACACATTGGTGGGCGAAGATGAGAATGACGTGCACGTCGTCTAAGAGTCGAGAAAGAATCTCAGCGCCGTCGACGCGCCAGTATCTCGATCAGTTGAGGTCGAATCGATCCAGCCTCATGACCTTGTCCCACGCCGCCACGAAGTCACGGACGAACTTTGCCTGCGCGTCGTCGGATCCGTACACCTCGGCAACCGCTCGAAGTTGTGCGTTCGATCCGAAGACCAAATCGACGCGACTCGCCGTCCATCGCAGCTCACCGGTCACACGACTCCGCCCCTCGAAGGTCCCATCACCGTTAGGCGATACCTTCCATTCTGTTCCCATGTCGAGCAGATTGACGAAGAAATCATTCGTCAACGAACCCGGACGCGTCGTGAGCTCACCGAGTGACGTCTTTTTGAAATTCGTACCGAGAACGCGCATACCGCCCATGAGGACCGTCATCTCTGGAGCGCTAAGCGTCAAGAGGTGCGCGCGGTTTATCAACAATTCCTCAGCCGAGATGGGCAGTGCGTCGCTCGCGTAGTTGCGGAATCCATCAGCAATAGGTTCGAGCACCGCAAAGGATTCGACGTCGGTGTGCTCCAGACTCGCGTCACCTCGTCCGGGAGCAAAGGGGACCGTCGCGTCATGGCCCGCACTCTTTGCGGCGTGCTCCACCGCGGCGCATCCGCCGAGCACTATGAGGTCGGCGAGTGAGACCGCCTTGGCACCCGACTGCGACGCATTGAATTCACTCTGGATGCCCTCGAGGACCTTGAGGACGGCGGCGAGTTCGCTAGGTTCATTGACCGTCCAGTCTTTTTGGGGGGCGAGGCGAATACGTGCGCCGTTGGCGCCTCCTCGCTTGTCGGTGCCTCGAAATGTCGAGGCTGACGCCCACGCGGTACTGACTAATTGTTTCGTGCTGAGTCCCGACGCCAGAATCTTCGCCTTGAGCGCGGCGATGTCGCTCGCGTCAATCAGCGGCGCCGACGGCGTAGGGATTGGGTCCTGCCAGATCTGTGGTTCCGCGGGGACGAGTGGACCGAGACCTCGCACGTGGGGTCCCATGTCGCGATGCGTGAGTTTGTACCACGCCTTCGCGAACGCGTCGGCGAACTCAGCGGGGTTCTCGTGGAACCGGCGCGAGATTGGCTCGTAGACCGGGTCGAATCGTAACGCCAGGTCCGTCGTGAGCATGGTCGGCGCGTGTCTCCTCGAGGGGTCGTGCGCGTCGGGCACGGTGTCGGCACCAGCGCCTCCCTTGGGCTTCCACTGGGACGCCCCGCCGGGACTCTTCGTGAGCTCCCATTCGAAACCGAAAAGGTTGTCGAAGAAATTGTTGTCCCACTTCGCGGGTTGGGTGGTCCAGGCTCCTTCGAGACCACTCGAGATGGTGTCGACGCCACTGCCCGATCCGAAACTGTTCTTCCAGCCGAGTCCTTGTTCGGTCAGATCGGCGGCCCCGGGTTCGCGACCGTTGTACTGGTTGCCATCGGCGGCACCGTGGGTCTTTCCGAAAGTGTGACCGCCCGCGATGAGGGCGACGGTCTCTTCGTCATTCATGGCCATGCGTCGGAAGGTTTCACGGATGTCGCGGGCCGCTAACAGCGGATCGGGATTGCCGTTGGGGCCTTCGGGATTCACGTAGATGAGACCCATCTGTACGGCGCCCAGCGGCTCGTCGAGCTGGCGGTCGCCGCTGTAGCGCTGATCGTCAAGCCATTTCGTTTCGGGTCCCCAGTAGACATCGTCCTCGGGTTCCCAAATGTCCTCTCGACCACCCGCGAATCCGAAGGTCGCAAATCCCATCGACTCGAGGGCACAATTGCCAGCGAGGACTATGAGGTCAGCCCAGGAGATCTTGCGTCCGTACTTTTGCTTGACGGGCCAGAGGAGACGTCGAGCCTTGTCCAAGTTGACGTTGTCGGGCCAACTGTCGAGAGGGGCGAATCGCTGCGCGCCAGATCCGGCGCCCCCACGTCCGTCGCCGATCCGATACGTGCCGGCGCTGTGCCACGCCATGCGCACGAAGAATGGTCCGTAGTGACCATAGTCAGCGGGCCACCAGGATTGGGAGTTCGTCAGTACCGCCTCGATGTCCTTCTTCAGGGCACTTAGGTCCAAAGAGTTGAACTCGTTGGCGTAATCAAAATCCTTGTCCATGGGATCTGACGCTTTGGGGTGCTGGTGGAGCATATTCACGTTGAGCTGGTCGGGCCACCACTGGGCATTCGGCTGGCTCGATCCAAGTCGCGTGTACCCGCCACTAGGGAACGGACACTTGTTCTCGTGGGTTGCGCTGTTTTCGTTGTCGACAAAATCTTCAAATGGCACGGTACATCTCCTCTAGTTACTCTGATGGGTTGGTTGCGATTGCTTTGCCACTGCACGGTGATAATCGCGACGACGGGGCGTCGGTGTGTCAAAGACGGTGGCGGTTCGACCTTGTGCTTGGCACGTAGGGCAGCGACCCCAGTAGGCGACTTCGGCCTCGTCGATCTCGTAACCCATGTCGTTCGCCGCCGTGAGACAAGGTGTCGAGCCAACAGCGCAGTCGACGTCGGCGACCGCACCACAAATGCGACATACGACGTGATGATGATTGTCGGCGACGCGATCTTCGTAAAGGGCGGGTAGGCCCACCGGTTGTATTCGTCGAATGATGCCTCGGCTAACAAGGACTCCGAGGGCGTCATAGACCGCCTGACGCGAAATCGCGCCGAGTTGGGTTTGCGCCAAAGAAATGACGTGCTCGGCAGTGATGTGAGGAGAACTCGACACCGCTTGAAGAACGGCCAATCGTTGTCCCGTCGCGTGGACGCCGTGTTCCCTCAGCAACTTCGCCGCGTCGGATCTCATTGATATTGACTATATCAAAATTTAGACTCAGTCAAGAAGCGTAGGACCTGCCAGCACTGGCTCTTGCATGTGGGCCAAGATTCGAGGCCAAAATGTTCGCGCGGACTAGGCCACACGGAGCTGACTCTTCAAGCTCATATTGATTAATTCGCCGGCCCCTTTCGTGAGACCCATACGCTGTGGAACGTCAACGCGCGTCGAGGCTGACGAGGCTCGGAAGAGGGAAGCAATGGCTCCAAAGGTTTGGTTCATCACCGGCACGTCACGCGGCTTCGGTCGCGAGTGGGCGATCGCCGCCCTCGAACGAGGTGACCAGGTCGCCGCCACCGCACGTGACGCCTCGACGCTTGAGGATCTTGTCGCTCACTATGGCGATTTGATTCTGCCACTTGAGCTCGACGTCAATGACCACGCGTCGGATTTCGCGGCCGTGGCGACTGCGCATGAACATTTTGGACGACTCGATGTGGTCATCAATAACGCTGGCTATGGACAGTTCGGCATGATCGAGGAATTGAGCGAAGCCGAAGCGCGAGATCAGATCGAGACGAACCTCTTCGGCGCCCTATGGATCACTCAGGCGGCGCTTCCGTTCCTACGGGCGCAAGGGAGCGGGCACATCATCCAGGTCACCTCAATCGGAGGTATCACTGCGTTCGGCGGCATCGGGATGTATCACGCGTCCAAATGGGCGCTCGAAGGCTTGACCCAGGCACTCGCACAAGAGGTGGCTGAGTTTGGCGTTCACGTGACGTTGGTGGAGCCTGGTGGGTACGCCACGGACTGGGGTGGGTCCTCTGCTCGTCACACCACGGCGAACCCGGCCTACGACGAACTTCGCGCTCGCACGAATGCGTGGCGAGCGCGCCGCATGGCCAAACCCGGCGACCCGAAGGCGACTCGCGCGGCGATACTTACGATTGTCGATGCCGATGCGCCACCCCTTCGCGTTTTCTTTGGCGATGGCCCGCTCGCACTGGCGAGCGCCGACTACGAATCACGTCTGGCTCTCTGGCGCGAATGGGAGCCTTTGTCAATTGCGGCGCATGGATAGTCACGCCGATCGCGCCAGGATTTTCGCTCGGCGTCCCTTTGATGGGCGCGCGACGCTATCTGCGTCTCGGACTCGTGCGTTGGCGAGTAAGGCCAAGGGACCTAGGACGTCGCGTCTAACAGACTGTGGTGTCAACATTAAAAGTCCGTCAATACCACTCCGATTGGACATCGAAAATAGGACATCGAGTGATGCATTCGTGACGCGATGATGTCGAGCAATTTGGGTCACCTGTGGAAGGCCTGAACATCATGAGCGAACGTTCGAGCGGTCGACGCCCGGCGAAGTACGTTCGACTCGTTGTCGCCTTCGTGCTGTTCGTGAGCGTCGTTCTCGCCGTTGTCCCCAATGCGCTCAACGCGGCGAGCGCGGTGTCGCCAAACGTGCCTACCGACCTGGCGCCTCCAAATTCAAATAACTATTTCACGGGGATCAGCTGTGCGAGTGGCTCAAATTGCACCGCGGTGGGCGTTGACAATGCGGTCACCGTGCCCATGTACGTGAGCGAACCGTCGGGGAGCGAAACTGACGTCTCGATTCCTGGCACGACGGGCGAGATGTTGGGTGTCAGTTGCGTGGACCCGACAGACTGCACCGCCGTGGGCGTCAATTTGTCAACCAACGAGCCGTTCTACGTGATTGAAACCGCAGGTTCGTGGGCTGCGGCACATGACATCGCTATCTCAGGAGTGTTCAATGCCGTTAGTTGCGCGAGCGCCTCAAACTGCCTCGCTGTCGGTTACGACACCGTCAACAACGAGCCACTGTACGTTGCAGAAACATCAGGGACGTGGGGCACGCCCACTGATGTGCCGTCACCGAACACGATCGGAAGTTTCTGGGGCGTGAGCTGTGCCGACGCGACGCACTGCACGGCGGTCGGTGCAGACGCCAGTAACTCCGAGCCCCTCCATGTTTCCGAGACGTCGGGGGTTTGGAGCGCGGCCGTCGATCTTCCGAGTCCTGCGACCACCGGGATTTTCAACGCGGTGAGTTGTGCCGACGCCACCGATTGCGTCGCCGTCGGCGACACCGCCGCCAGTCAACCCATGTACGCCGTTGAAAGCGCCGGAACGTGGGGAGTTTCCAGCTTCGTCTCAGCACCCGTGACCTCCGGCACCCTCCTTGGCGTGAGTTGTGTCGACGCGACGCACTGCACCGCGGTCGGCGAAGATGACGCGAGCACTGAACCCTTCTACGTCAGCGACGTCAGTGGATCGTGGGGAACGCCCACCGACTACTCGGTGCCCGGCGGCGACGCTCTCTTCAACGCGATTAGCTGCACGGGCGACAACGACTGCACGGCGGTCGGTCAGATAGAGGGCAACGCCGGCGGCCTCTACGCCACGGAGTCGTCGGGCACGTGGGCGAGCGCCGTTGAGGTCCCCGGCCCAAGTACTGGAGGGGAATTTGATGCGGTGAGTTGCGAGAGCGACGCGGACTGCGTTGGCGTGGGCGACGACTACGTTAACAACCTTCCTTTCACGACCACCGAGTCATCGGGCACCTGGGCGAGTGCGACAGATCTCGCGAGTCCTGAACAGGGGTATTTAGACGGGATCAGCTGCGTGGACGTCAACGATTGCACCGGTGTCGGCGATGATCCAAACAATCCGATAAGTCCTTCGGGCTTCGTCTCGGTGTACTCGTCGGGGACCTGGACAACGATCCAGGATCTCTATTCACCAAGTTACAATGGCGAACTCAACGGCATCAGTTGTTCGGACGCCTCCGACTGCACGGTCGTGGGCGAGGACGCGACAACGCTTGAGCCCTACTACATCACCGAGTCATCGGGTAGTTGGGGAGCCGCGACGTATGTCAACACGTCAAGCGGTACGGGATCGTTTACTGCCATCAGTTGTTCGGACGCCTCCGACTGCACTGCTGTTGGCCAAGATGCGAGTGACGAGCCAATGTACGAAGTCGAAACTGGAGGTGTATGGGCCCCCCTCGCCACTGATGTAGGTGCGAGCGGGTCTGGTGCGATCTTCACCGCGATTAGTTGTTCGAGCGCGACGAATTGCACCGCCGCGGGTGTTGACGCGGCGTCCAAACCTTTCTACGTCACCGAGACGTCGGGGGTCTGGGGATCACCTACGGAAATCGTGTTGCCCGGAACGACGGGTGGCGCGTGGGCGGTCAGTTGTTCGGACGCCACCGACTGCACTGTCGCGGGAGGGGATTACGGAACCAACAAGGCTTTTTACGACCAGGAAACTGGGGGCGTGTGGTCCTCCGCCGTCGAAGTGACGAGTCCGGGAACGACCGGGTTGTTTTACGGCGTTAGTTGCCACGACGCGACACATTGCATGGCCGTTGGCTACGACGAGGGTACCAATGAACCCTTCTACGATTTTCTTGGACCGTCAACGTCCACCACCACAACCGGGTCAAGTCACTCGACGTCAACGACGTCAACGACTTCAACGACGACCACGATTGCCCCGACGACCACTACGACGTTGCACGTCACCCCCACGAAACCTCCTTCACTCGGTGCCACCGTTGGGTTCCCCACCGGCGGTGCGATACTCAGCAAAGGCGACGAAATCACTATTCAGAAATTTCTTTCGACGATGGTTCGCGAGCGGCTTCACGTGGTGACGGTGAGCGGCTTCGCATCACCTGAAGGCTCCAGTTCCGAAAATGCCACTCTTATCGTCCAGCGTGCAGCATCGGTGGCACGGTTCATTCAACAGACGCTTCGCAGGGAACACGTCAAGGACATTGTCGTCAGAGTGAACGTCGGTGGGATCAAACACTTGGCGACGCAGTTGAGCGATCAAGTGGCGACTTTGAGCGCCTAGAAACGTTCGTGCACGCGAGATACGATCAGGGGCGTGACGGGTCTGACGCCATATATTCACTTCGACGGTCATGCCCGCGACGCGTTGTCGTTTTATGCGAGCGTGTTTGGCGGATCGACGCGACTGCACACCTTCGCAGAATTTGGCCGCACCGACGGTCCGCCAGACGCCATAGCCCACGGATTGCTGGTCGACTCGGCGATTTCGATGTACGCCGCTGATGTAGGAGGCGCAGAACCAGTGTTTCACGCACAGGGTTTGATGCTCTCACTCCTTGGAACCGCGGACCCTTCAACGTTGCATCAGTGGTTCGCGCGTCTGGGCGAAGGCGGCGAAATCATCGACGATTTGCAAGAGCGAGCCTGGAATGCGTCGGACGGACAGGTGCGGGACCGTCACGGGCTCCACTGGCTGATCGGCTACGAGCATCCAACTGATACGTGAGTCGCAAATTGGAGACTCGTGATGTTGTGGCCAACAAGGAGGCGCGACGCGCTTGCAACAACCAGAACTCGTTCGACCGACGTCAGTGTAGGACTAGCCCGCCGACATGCCTCCGCCACGTAGAGCGGGAAGCGCGGTGTTGCGCATTCGCTTGAGAACTCGATGAGTGACCGATACAGCATCCGGGTGAAGCCCGCCGTTCGCGCTCACTCGTGACTGCCACTCCTCAGTGCGATGCGCAAAGGTCATTGAATCATCGAGATCGCGACAGTCAAGACGGTCTTGATTGACGTCGACGACTATGGTGTCGCCATCTTCTACGAGGGCAATAGGTCCACCGAGCAGTGCTTCGGGAGCGACGTGACCAATGACCAGTCCCACGGAACCGCCCGAGAAACGCGCGTCCGTCATGAGGGCGATGGTGATCCCTCGCTTTCGACACAGTGAGGTGATCTTCGACGTGGGGTCGAGCATCTCGGGCATGCCCGGGGCTCCGCGCGGACCCTCGTAACGGATCACGACCATGTCGTTATCGCGAAACTCGTCGGGTCGCTTGTTCAGTGCCTCGATCAATGATCGCTCGCTGTTGAACACCCGAGCTCTGCCGGTGAAGACACCGTCGATGATGCCACTTTCAACGCCGGCGAGTTTCAAAATCGCGCCTCCCTCGGGTGCGAGATTTCCGCGAAGGAGGCGAAGGCCTCCGGTGCTCTTGAACGGTGTCGCCACCGAATAGATCACTTCGTGATCAGCGAGCGGAGGAGCCAAGCGATCGACCTGTTCCGCGAGCGTCTCGCCAGTGCAGGTCATGGTGCTGCCGTCGAGGAAACCAGCGTGAAGTAGTTCGTTGACGACAGCGGGAAGTCCTCCGGCGCCTTCAACGTCGACCATAGAATACGCCCCGAAGGGACGCATGTTGACGATCACCGGAAGTCGGTGCGACAACGCATTGAATTCGTTTTGACTGAGGACGTCGTTCCACAAGTCGATGCCCGCGGCACGCGCGATCTCGACGCTGTGCAACATAACGTTGGTCGAGCCACCCATCGCCATCGACACGACCAGAGCGTTGCGCAACGATGAAGGCGTGACGATGTCGCGCGGACGAATGCCTCGATCAGTCATCGTCACGAGGCAGTCGACCAGTTCGTCGGGAAATTGCTTCAGGCGACGAGGATCGTCCGACGTTGGCGCGACCATGTGCAGCGGCTCGAGACCCAATACGCCGATGAAGGATTGCATTGTGTTGTAGGTGAACATGCCGCCACAACTACCCTGGCCCGGGCACGCGTGGAGCGTGACCTCGGCGCGAAGCTTCTCGTCAGGCTCCGTGGCGAATTGAAATGCGGTGACTAAGTCGATGCGTTCGCCGGTGCGCGGATTGACGCCCGGTTTGATCGAACCGTCGGAAAGAATGACCGAAGGTACATTGTGCTCGAGCAGGGCCGCGACCGTTCCCACGGGTGGTTTGTCGCATGCGACGACCGCGATCAGTCCCTCGATCTGGTTCGCCGCGAGGTGTGTTGACGCGGCGTCGTTGACGAGTTCTCGCCCGATGAGTGAGAAACGCATCTCGGGCGTACCGTTGAGTTGACCGTCGGAGACACCAATGGTGAAAGCGGGCGCAATGAGGCGGTTATCTCGGTCATCGTGCGCGATTCGACGCGACATCGCCACTTGGACCGCCTCGACCTTTTGTTGGACGCCGAGGTAACACTGGCTATCGCCCAGGTTGCCCAGCACCGCCCACACCGGTCCGTGGATCTTTTCCACGTCTTCACCAAGGAAGTTGGCCGTCCCGACGCGCTGCACGTCACGTCCCGGATTCGAAATGCCAGGCCCGGAATTCCC
>CAJCJA010000018.1 GCA_903970515.1 Candidatus Saccharibacteria bacterium CG_4_10_14_0_2_um_filter_52_9 | reverse complement strand
CGAAGAAGAAGGCTCCTGCGAAGAAGGCCGTCGCGAAGGCATCTCCCGCGAAAGCTCCCGCCAAAAAAGCCGAACCTGAGAAGTTTGACCTCTTTTCCATATTCCGCAATCGAGTTGCGGAAGAGCACTCCGGTGGCGCTATGTAGCGAGCGGACGAAACGACTTTCGTTTGCTCCGCACGACGGACGATGCCCAACTCATCGAAGAAAAGATGAGTTGGGCATCATGCTGAAGGGGGACATCATTCTGTTGTCAACGACAACGCGGCGAGTGAAGATTCCCTCGTCGAAAACCTATGACAACTCGCTCGTCACGTTCGTTGTCCGATGTGGGAGTACCCAGTTTGGTCGCGGAAAGTGACACGTGTAGCCATTTGGATATTTCTCGAGGTAATCCTGGTGCTCGGGTTCCGCTTCCCAGAATGCTCCCGCAGGACTTAACTCGGTTACGACCTTTCCTGGCCATAGCCCCGAAGCGTTGACATCGGCAATCGTGTCTTCGGCGGTCAGGCGCTGTGACTCGTCGATGTAGAAAATTGCCGACCGATAACTAGCGCCCCGATCATTTCCTTGTCGATTTGGCGTGGTTGGGTCGTGAATCTGGAAAAAGAACTCAAGGATCTCTCGATACGAGGTGACCGATGGATCAAAGATGATCTCAATCGATTCGGCGTGCGTTCCGTGATGGCGATACGTTGCATTGGCGACGTCGCCTCCGCTGTATCCAACTCGCGTTGATACGACACCTTTTCGTTTGCGGATGAGATCCTGCATTCCCCAAAAACAACCACCAGCCAAAATTGCTTTCTCGGTCGTCTCGTTCATCGTGTCATTCCTCCTTCGCTGGGTGCGACGTCGAACAGGGCGAGGTACTTTCCGTATCCTTCTGACTCCATCTCCTCGTAAGGGACGAAACGTAGGGCGGCTGAATTGATGCAATAGCGCAGGCCCCCCTCGCTCTTGGGGCCGTCGTTAAAGACGTGGCCCAGGTGACTGTTGGCGTGCGTCGATCGCACTTCAGTCCTAGACATCCCAAAACTGCGGTCGGTGTTCTCCACGACATTGTCGGGCTCGATGGGTGCCGTGAAACTCGGCCAACCACATCCACTGTCGAACTTCTTGGTCGACGCGAACAGCGGCTCTCCCGAGACGATGTCGACATAGATTCCAGCGTCCTTTTTGTCCCAGAATTCGTTGTCGAAGGCGGGTTCAGTCCCTTGTTCCTGGGTGACGTTGTATTGACGAGGCGTAAGTTTGGATACCGCCTCGGGGTCCTTCTTGAAATCCTGTTGCATGACAACTCCTTTGCAAGGTGCTGGTAGGGACGAAGTTATTGTTCCTTTAGGCGACTCGTGCGTTACAAAAGGAGGGGAGAGTCGTCAAAATACCCTAAAGGTCGAATTGCCGCGTTGAATCCTCGCCGGCGATTTCTCCGGGGCCCGACGCCACGTGAGCAAACGTGTTCCCAAGGCAAGTTTCCGTACTTTTTCGAACACGCCAGTCGTGCTAACCGGCCGCGATGGCGTTGAGCACCCGGAGGTCGTCGTCGGAGAGTTCTAGGGCTGCGCCTGAGACGTTGTCGTGGAGGTGCGCGACCGATGACGTTCCGGGAATCAGCAAGATGTTGGGCGAGTGTTGCAACAGCCAGGCGAGGGCGACGGCCATGGGTTTGGCGTCATGACGCTGGGCGACCGCTTCTAGTTCGCTTGACTGTAGGGGGGAGAAACCACCGAGGGGGAAATAGGGTACGTAGGCGATGCCTTGCTTCGCTAGTGACGTGATCAATTCGTCGTCGTCGCGGTGGGCGATGTTGAAGAAATTCTGCACGCAGACAAGGGGAGCGATTGATTGGGCCTCGGCAATCTGTTCCGCCGAGACCGTACTGATTCCAAGGTGCTTGATCCATCCCTCTTGTTGGAGTTGCACCAGGGCCTCGAAGGACTCCGCGATCGAGCCCGGTTGCACCGAGTGCCCGTCGCCTCCTCCCATCACTCGTAGATTGACGACGTCAAGGACGTCCAAACCTAGATTGATGAGATTGTCGTGGATCGCCCGTCGAAGTTCAGCTGGGGAATCCGCGTGCGGCCATCCACCCTTGGCATCGCGATAGGCGCCCACTTTGGTGACGATGTGCAGCGCCTCCGGGTACGGGTAGAGGGCCTCCTTGATGAGTTGGTTAGTGACGAAGGGTCCGTAGTAGTCACTGGTGTCGATATGCGTTATGCCGAGATTGACCGCTTCGCGCAGGACAGCTATTGCCTCGTCGCGGTCCTTGGGGGGTCCGAAGACTCCGGGTCCCGCTAACTGCATGGCGCCATAACCCATGCGAGTCACCGTTAGATCCTTCGCCATCGAATAAGTTCCGCCCGCCAACGTGAGTTGTGCCATCGTTTCCGTCTCCTTCTCGTCGTGATGAGAGCCTAAGACACCTGTTGGTCTCGGTTCAGAGCCACTGCTCGGTGCCATCACTGCAACGCCTCGACCACTCACGTGGCGTCACGTCGACCTTCGCTGGCGACCCCAGACTATTCGGGTGGCCGATTCATGGTCCCAGCGGGATCCACGTCACACGGATCGAGCGCGAGACTTTGAATGTCGATCTGCGTCGCCACGGTTTGGACCATTGCGCGAAACGATGCCCGAGCCGATGCTTCGAGCGGAGCAAGGAGACGATCTTCCATCGCCGCGAGCGTTTGGCCGACGGCGATGAGTTTGTCCCTGCCCTCGCGGGTCGCGACGATCTTTCGTGCGCGCCGATCAGTCGGATCGGGACAGCGTTCGATCAATTTTGCCGATTCGAGATCATCGAGGAGATACGTCATCACGGTGCGATCAACACCTAACAGCTGGGCCAGAGCGAGTTGACTGGCGACGTCGCCGTGCGTCGCCGCCGTCAGGATCTGATATCCGCGTGGTCCCCCGGGGAGGTCTTGCATCGCGGCATTTGCGGCGACCACGTAGGAGCGGAAGATCGCTCCGAGACCCCAGCCGAGATCGTCTACGAGTAGTTCGTCGCACGGGACCAGATTTGTCCCCTCGTCGCGGGTTGCACTCGCCATGGGTCCATCATAGGGGAAAAACGAAAAAAGTGCGGTAAATTAGACGTTCTGTGTTTAAGATTATCTTGGTATACTCGTAGTTGGGTGCGGGGAAACATCGGCGCCCGCCGACGACGCGAGATGGGGTCTGGGACATGGATATGAACGCCTTTGAGTTTGGGTTGGATTCCTTCGTCGTGCCCAGTCTCGATCAGAACGGTGAGGAGCAGCGTGGCGACGTGACGATCCGCAACACCGTCGAAGAAGCGGTGCTCGCGGACAAGGTGGGTATCGACTCCTACAATATCGCCGAGCACTATCGACAAGACATGATGGATTCGGCGGGCGACGTGATTCTGGCGGCGATCGCCGGTCGAACCACGAAGATCCGACTTGGCACCGCGGTCACCGTACTGAGCACTCAAGACCCCGTTCGCATCTATAACCAGTTCGCCACGCTCGACGCGGTCTCGAACGGTCGAGCACAACTCATAGTTGGTCGTGGATCGTTGACGGAGTCTTTCGGTCTCTTCGGTTTCGACCTGAGTGAGTACGAGGAACTCTTCGAGGAGAAGCTTGAATTACTGACACGGTTGCTGCGCCATCAACCCGTCACGTGGTCGGGAAAATTTCGCCCCGCGCTCAAGGATCAGTATTTGAGCCCGCCGCTTCCCGAAGGACACCTTCCCACTTGGGTCGGCGTGGGCGGCAGTCCTCAGTCGGTCGTGCGCGCGGCTCGCTACGGCTTGCCGTTGATGCTGGCCGTCATTGGCGGGAATCCTCTTCGATTCAAGCCCTACGTCGACCTCTATCATCGAGCGCTCGATGAGTTTGGGTTTACGACACGACCGGTGGGTATGCACTCACACGGTTACGTAGCGCGCACCGACGACGAGGCGGTGGAGATTCAGTATCCCCACTGGGCCCACACGTGGCAGCGACTTTCAGACGAACGTGGTTGGACCAAGCCGACGCTCGAGAAGTTTCAATTGGAACGCCGGAGCGGTGCCCTCTACGTCGGCTCGCCTGAAACGGTGGCGAACAAGATGGCGTCGACGATTCGTCAACTCGGGCTCAGTCGCTTTGACCTCTCCTACGCGACTGGACGAGTGCCCTTCGAACAACGTCTCTCGACCATTGACTTATTCGGTCGCGAGGTAATCCCGCGGGTGCGCCAAATCCTCGAAGATTCGAAGTACGACCCGGACGTGCGTGTCGAGGCCAATTCTGAGGTCAAGGTTGGCTAGGGGATGAATCTCGACCACATCGCAGAGCGTCGATTGGGCGTGGTGGGAGCGGGGAAACTCGGCACCACAATCTCGCGTGCGGCACTCGAGGTCGGATACGACGTCGCAATTTCAGGTTCGGGTTCTCCGGAACGAATCGCGCTGATTGTCGACGAGCTCGCGCCCGGCGCGCACGTCATGACGAGCGTCGACGTCGTCGAGCGGGCCGACATCATCGTGCTGGCAGTCCCGGCGCACCGATTCCGTGAGCTCTCGCGTGACCTTTTTCACGGAAAGATCCTTATTGACGCGATGAATTATTGGGAGCCGATTGATGGTTTCAACGACGAATTCGCGCACGCGCCACACGGCACGAGCGCACTCGTCCAGGAGTGGTTCTCCTCAGCGCGAGTCGTTAAGGCCTTCAATCAATTGGGATATCACGAGATCGAAGAGATGCGCCGACCTTCGGGTGACGCGAAGCGCGTGGCCGTCGCGGTCGCCGGTAACGACGAGACGGCCGTCAGCACCGTGATGCGATTGGTTGACGAACTCGGGTTTGATCCCCTCCCCGTGGGCTCGCTCGAGGACGGTGTCGCACTTCAGCCCGAGGGCTTCGCTTTTGGCGTTGCCCTGACGGCGAGCGAGCTCTCCGGACTTCTTTGGCCCGCACTGAAGAGGGCGTAAGGGGCTTTCCACACGTTGACGTGGACGAACGTCTACGTCGCGTCTAACGAAGAGCCGTTTGAACTTCCGACGATAAGAGTCCCACGTGATCGAGATCGTCCATGTCGAGAATCTGCAAGTAGATCCTCGTGACGCCTAGCTGCGCGAACGCTCCTATCTTATCGATGACCGCAGTGGGGCTCCCCGCGAGACCGTTTGCTTTGAGGTCGTCGACGTCGCGACCAATTGTCGCGGCTCGACGTGCGACTTCTTCGTCGTCGCGACCACAGCAGGCGACCAGAGCCACCGAACGAAGCAGCGACGATGGTTCACGCTGCGCCGCACGGCACGCTTCATCGACGCGCGCAAACTGGGTTTTGCAAAAGTCCAAAGGCGCGAAGGGTATGTTGTACTCGTCCGCGAATCGAGCCGCCAGACGTGGCGTTCGCTTTGCGCCGTGGCCGCCGATGATGATGGGCGGGTGAGGTGTCTGCACCGGCTTGGGGAGTGCGGGGCTTTGGTGCAACGTGTAGTGCGCACCAGCGAAGCTAAAGGTGCTGTCAAGTGAGGTCTCCCACAAACCAGTGATGATGGAGAGTTGTTCTTCAAGCTTGTCGAAGCGCTCCGCGACACTGGGAAAGGGGATGCCGTAGGCAAGGTGCTCGTCCTCGTACCAACCTGCGCCGAGACCGAGCTCAACTCGACCGGCGCTGAGCGCGTCAACCTCGGCGACGCTGATGGCGAGGGGCCCGGGAAGTCGAAACGTGGCCGACGTGAGCAACGTACCGAGTCGTATGCGCGTCGTGTCGCGCGCGAGTGCCGCGAGCGTGACCCACGCATCGCTTGGTCCCGGAAGACCACTCACGGAACCCATCTTGAGGAAGTGATCCGAGCGAAAGAACGCGCTGAAGCCGCCCTCTTCGGATGCGAGCGCCAGCGCGAGCATTTGATCGTAGGTCGCCCCTTGTTGTGGTTCACAGAAGATTCGTAGGTCCATTGGGAAAGATCTCCTCGCGCGACTGGGCTCCACGTCGGTGTCGACGACGTGCCGACAGTGTAGGCAGGATCACGGTAGCCAGAGCAAGGATGTCAGCACGCCGCCACGAGAAAAATTTCGCCCTGGTGCCCCCTTCGCACTCATAGTCTGTGCAAGACGCGCGAATCACGGACGTCATTGTGAATGTCGAAAAGAGGATCCATGGTCTTAGATATTGGAGCGCAGGCACCTGATTTCACGCTCACGGACCACGAGGGTTCAAAGGTCACACTGTCGCAAATCAAGGAACCGGTCGTCATGATTTTCTATCCGGCTGACTGGAGTCCGGTCTGCAGTGACGAACTGTCGGTGTTCAGTGCGGCACAACGACTCTTCGAAGCGCGAGGCGCGCAGCTGCTTGGCGTGTCGGTCGACGGCAAGTGGTGTCACCAAGCATTCCATTCGCAAAGGAATCTTGCGTTTCCGCTCCTGGCGGACTTCGAACCGAAGGGCGCTGTTGCGCGTTCATTTGGTGTGTATCGCGAGGACGATGGGATGACGGAGCGAGCGCTCTTCGTGATTGGCGCGACGAAGCGAGTGAGGTGGCGCCAGGTATTTCCCATTGGCGAAAACCCAGGCGCCGACGAAGCCCTGCGAGAGGTGGAGGCGCTGTCGTGAGTGAGCACGCAAAACTTGCCGTCTCGGTCGGACCAGAGGACCACGCCCGAGGCTCATCCCAAGCACCCCTCACGCTCGTGGAGTTCGGCGATTATCAGTGTCCGTATTGCGCCGAAGCGAACCCGATCGTCGAAGCACTTCTAAAGACCTTCGGTTCCGAGGTTCGTTTTGTGTTCCGCAACTTCCCACTGGTCGACGTGCACCAACATGCGCAAGCGGCGGCAGAAATCGCCGAAGCGGCTGGATTGCAGGGAAAATTCTGGGAAATGCACGACGTCTTGTTCGAGAAACAAGATGATCTTCGCGATGACTCATTGCTGGGCTACGCCAAAGACATCGGACTTGACACAGTCCAAGTCCACCGCGATCTCGCCTCAGGTCGGCCCCGCGAGCGAGTCGAAGCGGACTTCGAGGGTGCCATACGAAGTGGCGCGAACGGCACGCCAACGTTCTTTGTCAATGGCGCGCGTTACGACGGTTCATGGCAACTCGACACGTTCGAGTCCTATATCGCGAAGGCATTGAAGCGCTAAGGATCGACGTCGATCTTCGCTTCAACGGACGACTCGTAATAGCGAGTGGCCGTCGCGTTCGCTGACGGCCACTCGCTTATGACGTGTACACGTCACGGGTTCTTAGTGCTGGTGATCAGCGTCGTGCATGTGGCCATGGTTGTGAAGCGAAGTGTCGTCACCCATGACGTCGTCAACGTCCATCTCGTCACCATCACCCATGACGTCATCAACGTCCATCTCGTCACCATCACCCATGACGTCGCTCTCTTCGTCGGTTCCAGTTCCCACTGCATCAGTGTGCTTGTCCATAGTTTCTTCCTTCGTTTGATGTTCTCTTCATGCATTGTTGAATCAATTGAACCCTCCCTAGCGCTCTTACTCGGCGCATCAGGCTGGCTTCGCGTGGGCGACGCAGTTCAACGCGGTGCTCGCGCAGGCACGTCCGTCCGCTTCCGACTTCTAGAGCGTCTCGTAGTCGAGCTCGGTAATCTTTCCGCCAGTGATTTGAAATCGCTGTCCCGACGCGACAACCGTGTAGGAACCTTGGGCGAGACTTGGGTAAATCGCCGCGTACAAGGCACCCGATTTGAGTCGGCGTTCCCGCACCGCGCTATGCGTCCTGGGCGCGCCCGGGTCGTCGGGCTGGATGTCGACCTCGTGACCGTTGAGATCGGCAGGGACGCGAAGCATTAATGCTCCGACGTCCCCGCCAATGTCGAGGACGACACTGCCGTCCCAGCTGGGGGGAAGTAGCTGTTCGGTCATTGGGACACTTAGGCCGGAACGGCGTAGCCGCTGTATGGGGTGCCCAAGTAGGGGAACGTCGGCAAGAACGTGAGTCCTGATCCCGTCACCCCATCCTTGGCGTCCGCCACCGCGGCGTCGGGCGTGAAGGTCTTGTCCACGAGTGGAATCGTCGCTCCCGCCAGCGCCATCAGCTCGATCGTCACCACGTCGTCGATGATCCGTCGCCCGTTGGGAAAGCCGGCCACGTCGCCGCCAATGACCCCGAGGGCGTTGGGCGTCGTCGCGGGCGGGATCGCCAGATTGAGCCGGAGCATGTCGGCCTGTATCGCGCCGGTCAACGTCGAGAACGTGGATGACACGACGCCCGCAGGGATTCCCGTCAGCAGGATCGCTTCGAGGTCAGCCCGGGGCTTCGTATAGGCGGCGAGGTTAGGGAACGCGCCCGGATAGAGCACGTTCAAGAGACTCGCGAACTCCGGGTGAGCCACGCCGCTCGCGTAGGCGCTGTCCTTTACCGGCGGCTGCGCGTTCCACTCGTCCTTCTTCGACAGCGGTACGAGGACTTCGTTGAACAGCGGGTTACCCATCCGCGAAACCTGGACGTACGGTCCGGTCTCGACGCCGGTGCCACCGTCGGTGTTGAGCACGCGCGCTCGGCGACGACTCGCGGCGGTCCAAATGCCGACGCTGGAACTCGCCGCCGACGTGCTAGTGGGCACGCTGCCGTTGGCACCAAGGTCACTGATCGGCACCTGGATGCAGATGCTCGAGACGTTCACTTGGGCCGTCGAGTTCACGCCTGGCGACGCCGCGAGTGCCGGCAGTCCAAAAGTGGCATGCAGGTTCGCGATGGGACGCAGGTCACCGAGGTCGAAGATCGCGCCGAGGTCGACGAAGAACGCTTCGGCACGTTGCCCCACGAACACCGATCGCCCGCTGCCGAGGCCGTAGACTGCCGACGCCGCCAGCGTCGCGTAGTCGGGCGTGGAGAGGGGTCCGATGTTGCAAGGCGGACATACTAAATTCTCGCCGAGCAACGTCGACTTCCTCCCGTCGACTCGAGCAACGCTGTAGAGCTGGCGTCGATTCCAATTGGCGCTCGTGAGCGATTCGATTGGCCCATCGTTGTAGAGGAAGGTCGTGGGAATCGTGTTCTCGCTATGGAACGTGAATTGGTAGGTCACGTCCGCGAGACCGTCGCCGTTGTTGTCAATGTGGATCTCGTACAAGATGTCGTCGCCGAATTCATAGAAGTTCGGTCCGGCGGCGGGAGCTTGTAGGGGGATGTAATTGGCAATCAGGGTGACGGTGTCGGGATTGTCAGGGCTGATGAACGCGTAGAGGTCAGTGCTGTCCGCTACGGGGTCCTTGGCAATTTCTGGGGCTTCGCGATGAGATGACATAGGTTCTTCTCCTATCGAGTCGCGCGGACAAGGCGAGCAGCCACCTTGCGGTCGTGGAAAGTGACTTCGCGCTCACCAATGAAGAGGCTGATCTCGCCGGTTCGCGAGTTCTTCACGTGCGCGACGAGGTCTTCGTGTGACTTCAGATGTTCCGCGCTGGTGAGGTCTGACTCTTTCAAGCTCGAACTCGTTCCCGCAGCTCCTGCAACCGCTGTGCCGAGACCCAGGGGAACCGGGCCCGTAGCGCCGGCGACGGTTGCAATTGCGGCCACCGTCCCGACTTGTTTGAAGAATCCTCTTCTCGTGACAGATTGCATCCGTCCTCCT
Source organism: Candidatus Saccharibacteria bacterium CG_4_10_14_0_2_um_filter_52_9 (assembly GCA_903970515.1). Classification (GTDB taxonomy): domain Bacteria; phylum Actinomycetota; class Acidimicrobiia; order Acidimicrobiales; family RAAP-2; genus RAAP-2. The sequence goes on along the minus strand of CAJCJA010000018.1, from coordinate 11,818 downwards.
TCTCAAGTTCGCGACGAGTTGTCGCTCAAGAAGGATGCGGGGGCCGGACGTCCTTGGGTGCGACCTTACTGCTAAATTCCCCGAAGCTAGAAAAAAATTAAATATTTACGTTGTGTCGCGACGTCAGATGACGGCCATTGCTCAAGTGAAAGCTGGCTCGTCGTGTTGATGGATACATCATTCATGAGGGCGAGTTCGGCGGTATTTCGTCGCGATTCTGCCAGCAACGAAGATCGAATCAGCGGCACCGCCGTCGAGTGGAATCAGTGGACTCGTGCGACAAGATTTTCGAGGGCCTCCAACGCTGACGCGGCGTCTTGGCCGGTCCAGCCACTGGCTCCGAGTCGAATCGCGTGATCCTTGCTCGTGATGGCCCTACCTCCTAGGAGAATTGGTGACGTGACGCCATCGATTCGCATTTCACTTACTAGTCCGCTCACGGTGTCGTCGGGCAAGTAGTTCGTTGCGCCGACGAGAATGGCAACGAGTCGATCGGCGCCGAGGGCCGTCTCAACGAACGAGTGGGCTGGCGTATTAGCACCGAGGTTGAGCGGTTCAAAGCCAGCGAGGCGAATGAGGTCGGCGAGCATGAGTGCTGGCAGTGCGTGTTGTTCACTGGGCACCAAACCGAGAACGACCGCACCGCGAGATCGACCTCGGCGTGCGAAGCGCGGACCTAACCGGCCAACGATCTGCGTCGCGACCACGCTTGCTCGATGTTCCTGCGCGATGGAAATCTCGTTCCTGCTCCAGCCGTCACCGATCAACGTGAGAACGGGCGCAAGCAAGTTGATATAGATGTCTTTCGGATCGGATCCGGACGCGAGAGCTCCGTCGACGATGGTCCACGCGCCCGCACCGTCGCCCGCGGTCATGCGATCGAGGAGGCGGGCGGCGCGCTGTGACTGGTTATGGGATCGCTCGGAGCGCACGTCGACGGTCCTGTGCGTGAGCCCCAAGTCGGCGACATCAACGCTCCATTTTGCACCCACTCGAACCGCGGGCAGTTGTCCCGTCCGCACGTAGCGATAGACCGTCATGTAGTGAACGCCAAGGCGCTCTGCAGCCTCAGGGAGACTGATGCGAGCCGTCTCAGCCATAGCAAAACATACCAATGATCGACCTGGTGTCTACCATCGACGTCGAACCCATCGCGGTGTGTGACGTCCAGGTACATGTGCGAGAGAAAATGGACGTTTTTAAAGGTAATCACTTGAATTCAGTGTCGTTGCCAATTCTCGACGACCGCTGGATTCCTCCAACGCGGTGTCGGGAAGTCGGGGTCGAGGCTCGAGACGAGATTGCGCCGCCAGGCGGTGTCACTAATCGAAAGTAGGGCAATTACCATTCACTAAGACTTGCCACTGGCGCCGTCGAGTTTCGCAGCGTCCAATTTGACGAGGAATGGGGACGCCATGGCCGCACTTGATCGAAAGTGGTGGACGCTGATCGCTGTTTGCACCGCGACGTTCATGCTCTTGCTCGACATCACCGTCGTCAATGTGGCCCTACCGAACATTCAAGGTTCGCTACATTCGTCATTCAGTGACATCCAGTGGGTCGTGGACGCGTACTCGCTGACCCTCGCCGCCTTCTTATTGACGGCGGGCGTGTTTGGGGACATGTTCGGTCGACGCGAGGTTTTCGCGGTCGGATTGGGCGTCTTCAGTGTCGCGTCACTGGTGTGCGGATTATCAACTTCCTCGTTGATGCTCAATCTCGCAAGGGCGGTGCAAGGAATTGGTGGCGCCATCATGTTCGCCACGTCCCTTGCCCTTATCGCGTCCGCCTTTAGTGGCAAGGAGCGCGGTACCGCCTTTGGCATCTACGGTGCGGTGCTCGGCGGCGCCGTTGCGGTTGGTCCTTTGGTGGGCGGCGCCATTACGACGGGCATCGGGTGGCGATGGATCTTCTTCATAAACGTTCCCATCGGTGCGGTCGCGATTATCCTCACCCTGACCCAGATTCAAGAATCACGTGATCCGAACAAGCGCCGAGTCGATTGGATTGGGTTCGTCACGTTCTCCACGTCACTCTTCTTGTTGGTTTTCGCGCTCATCCGAGGTAACGATGACGGGTGGTCAAGTTCGCTCATCGTGGGCCTGCTCGTCGCGGCGTCGGTGTTGATGGCAATCTTTATCGTCGCTGAGCTGAAGCAATCGGAACCAATGTTGGACTTGATGTTGTTCAAGCGGCCCGCGATGACGGGGGTGTCGTTTGCCGCGTTCGCCATTTCCGCATCCATCTTTGCGATGTTCTTGTACTTCACTCTCTACATCCAAGACGATCTGGGCTACGGCGCGCTCGCCGCGGGCGTACGGTTCCTTCCACTCACGGCGCTTGCCTTCGTCGTCGCTCCGGTAGCAGGAAAGTTGACCGTGCACGTGCACGCGCGCTACATGCTCGGAGTGGGTTTGCTGTTGATCGCGGCTGGTCTATTCGCCACCGGCTTTACCCATGCGAATTCGACGTGGACCGTACTGTTGCCGGGCTTTCTCCTCGCGGGCTTTGGCATCGGGACCGTCAATCCGGTTTTGGCTTCATCGGCAATCTCGGTCGTACCTCCCGAGCGAAGTGGCATGGCGTCGGGCGCGAACAGCACCTTTCGACAAGTTGGCATCGCCACGGGTATCGCTGGACTGGGTTCGGTCTTTCAATCCCAGTTAGAGAAAAAGACTGCCAGCGCTCTTCAAGCGACGCACGCGGGCGCCGCTATCGCGCAGCGCGGCGGTGCGCAACTACGCGCCGCAGTTCTGGGTGGTGATGTCCATCAACTGGTGGCGAAGTTACCCAAGTCAGTTCGAACCGTGATCCTTCACGCGTATCGCTCGGGATTCTCATCGTCGCTCAATACCATCGTCTTCATTGCCGCGATCATTGCCTTCGTTGGCTCGATCTTGGCGTTCGCACTCGTACGCCAGCGAGACTTCGTGCCGAGTATGGCGGCGTCGTCGCACTGACGAGCGTCGTTCCTTTAATTCAATCCATTCTCGACGAGGAGTAAGGTTGCGCGACGACAACCACAGTTATGCCGTCTCTCTAGCGAGTGAACGTTCGCCACATCGAGGGCGTATATGGATCACTCCCTCGGATAGAAGTTGTCGATCAAGTCAGCAGATTGCTCGATGACCTATGAATCATCAGTGGGAACTCCAGTTACGCTGCCCACATGCTCCGCTTGATTGCCGCAGTCGACAACGCGTTAGGTGTCGCCGACGACAAGGGGATTCCCTGGCAGGGAAAGATCCCTACGGACGCGCAGTATTTTCGAGAACAGACAACCAACGGCATCATCGTCATGGGCTTCGGCACGTACCAGGAGTTCAAAAGTCCGCTTCACGATCGAGAGAACTTCGTCGTCTCCCGGCCCGATACCGGCGAATTACGGCAGGGATTTGTCGGCGTGACAGATGTGACGAGTTTCATCCAAGAGCACGAGGGCGACCTCGTGTGGGTAATTGGAGGCGCCGCACTTTTCGAAAAGACCGTGGGGAGCGCTGATGAGCTGTATCTCACCCAAATCGATCGCGACTTTCATTGCACGAAGTTCTTTCCGACATTCTCTGAAGCGTTTGAACTTTCGAGTGACGATGGACCACACGCCGAAAGTGATATTACGTTTCACTTCGAAGTGTGGCGGCGCAAGTTTCAGTCTGCCGTCTGATGTCGAATTAATCAATGCTCGTTTCGTTCACGAGGCACATCGTCGGCGAACTGAAGAGCAGCGCGGATGCTCTCTTTCGTTAAACCAGGAAAGTTGCCGACAATCTGCTCTTCGGTCATTCCAGCGGCGAGATATTCAAGAACGTCTCTCTCAGGTATCTCCACCATCAGTCTTTAGATGAGGGGTTTCTACTGGTGGAGGACGGGGATTCGAACCGCGGACCCCTTGCATGCCATCGACTCAAGGCTGGTTTTTGCAAGTCCATTTGTATTCAGTTCCTGTTCAATATCAAGCCTCCGAGTCCGCGGTTGTTCACGTATATTCACCTCCAATTGATTGAAACGCTGACGGAAACGCTGACACTTTTTGACCATACTTGGCACGCGGGCAGTTGGCGAGAGGGACATGTGGTTGTGTCACGCTTCGAGAAACCTTAGAATGAGTGACAAGGAGAAATCATGAAAGCGACGTCGAGCAAAGCCAAGAAGAAGTCCGACGCCGCATTCTCTGACGCCCGTAAAGCGGTAGTGGACGGAATGGTCGCAACGACGAAGGTCGTAAAGGTACCCTCTCGCCTTCGGTTCCAAAAGTAATTGGACTGGTCATCACTCGGTAGCGTTGCCGAGCTTCGCCCATATCGAGAGGGTGACCGCGATGCAGTCCTGAGTTTCTCGTGCACTACTCCGGGACTCAATTTCACTCGTGACGCACAGCGTGTTATTCGTTCAGCCCCTGACTTGGTGGGTGAGGTGGCGGATGATGAAGTGTGGATAGGTTTGGCAACGATTCCCCGGGTCGGGATAGTAGGTGTCGTGGTGTACCACGGCCAAGTTTTTGGTGTGACGGGCGAGAGTATCGTTCGACCATTTATTGCAGCACTGGGAATTCGCCGAGACTATCGCCGGCGAGGAATAGGGACTTCGCTAAAGATCGCCGCGATGCGGGATATGGCGGATCGAGGTCTAGTTGGACCGACGGTCTCGCTGGTCGACCGAAGAAATCATGCGATGCTGCAATTGAACACAACGCGCTTTGAGGCCAAGGTGGAACCTGACCCCGAAGTTTTCAATGACCGAATCGTGATGGTCTCGATTGAGCCGGTTGATTAAATCACAGATTTGCGAAATATGGCGTTTTAGTCTGCAAGTATGACGCGATCAGTGCGAGGGGAACTACTGGTAAGTGACAAGGAGTTCCCGCGCGATTGCAAGGTTGACACCTTAGAAAGAAGCACTCGGAGGATTTACCTCTTAAATCGCTACTACGACCCGACGACTGATTCTTTCTTCTCGATCGACCCTGAGGTGGAGTCGACGGACCAGCCGTATTCTTTCGTGAATGGTGATCCCCTCAACGCGACGGATTCGCTAGGAATGCAAGGCTGAGCTGAATCTCGGTAGGGTGGACGAGGACGAGGGTGCTACCAATTTTTTGTCTCATAACTCAATCTTGAAGCACCTTCGTTCACTCGTCGGGAGTAGCGTCACCGAGTGACGAGTGCGGTCGGGATCAACGCGAAAAATCGAGCAAGGCTTTGAAGCCCGAGAACGTAATTATCGTTTTTCCGGCGTAACCCACTTTCTTGTAAGAAAGGGCGTTGCACAGGGCGTATACAGGTTGAAACCATGAAGTTACATCGCCCCCCACGTGATAGTTCCAGCGAGGAGTTCATTCGCGATTTCGAGGCGTTCTATCGTCGTCACTTCGTCGCGGTGTCACGCTACGTCGCTCGTCGTCTTCCCCCTAACTCGCACGACGAAGTGGTCGCGGCGGCGTTCGTGGTTGCGTGGAAAAAATTCTCCGATGTCGATAGTCCGTCGCTGCCCTGGCTCTATTGCATCGCGAGTTTCGAGGTTTCTCACGAACGCCGCCGCCTTGGCAGGGAGCTCTCATTAGTCGCATTGTCGGATATCGGTTCGACGGACAGGTATCCACTTACTGACGTGATGGACATGTCCACGGGTTTCGCCCAGCTCAGTGAAGGAGACCAGGAGGTCCTTCGTCTCGTGTTCTGGGAGGACCTCACGAGGATTGAAGCCGCCGAGGTGCTGGACTGCTCCGTCAACACACTAAATGTTCGAGTTCACCGAGCGCTAGAGCACCTTCGTGGGGCGATTTCCCGGACTGAGTCGACAAAGGGGAATATCAAGAACCACCAGGAAAACAAGGAAGAGGAATCATGAATAGCGACTACGTCGAGGAATTGTTTCGTTCCGTTGATCCAGGATTAACCGAATCCGCCTCGATCAATCGCACACACGAGGATGAGATTTGGGGATCTATTGCTATTTCGCGGAGACCAGGAAGGCGAATCCGCACGCGTCGCTTTGAGATAGCTGGTGCGCTCGTGGCAAGTGTGACTGCGGTCGCGATAGTTCTCACTTCGTTGGGTAGCGCACCGACGAACGCTGTTGGCGCAACGCTCAAAGCCGCTACAGTCGCAGACTCGAACGCCGCTTCGTTACCGACCCTGTCCGCTGGCGAGTACTACTACCAAGAGTCCGAAATCTCGCTGACGTGCGAAGTCTCGAGTCCCCTAATGCCAGCGGGCGAAGCACCTCTTACCTTTATCGCCTATGGAACGATGCAGAGTTGGACGACCACGCAGGGAACCGGAGAGGTGGTCATCACACCGTCCTCGGTGGACGGTGGTGGAAGTCATTTCGCCACCCCCAATGATGAAGCGCGTTGGGTGGCGCTCGGCAAACCCTTCATTCCGTGCGCACTTGTTAGTTCGACGAACCAACTCAGCGGCAATTCGGCGAACCTCAACAACGAGGGCTCACTCGGCGGCTACTCGTCAAGCGTCAGCGGCTACGGAGGGTTCGGACTTTCACTCGCGCTGGCGTCACGGACGAACCTCTTGAGTGCAACAACGAACGTGAACAATCTTCCCGCGAGTCCCGCCGCAATTTCAAGCCTTCTGGCGAACGGCCAGATTGGCACTGACGGGTCTGAAACAACCACGCCACAGGTTTGCCCGATCCTCGACGGTTCGAACGGAGCGGCGGCGGGTTGCACACCGAGCGAACAGCTCGACATTATCGAGCAGTTGATTCAGCTTCCGGATGCGTCAGCGAAGCTTGGAGCTGTCCTATACCAAGTGCTCGCAGAACTTCCCGGCGCAGAGTTAGTGAGTTCTGTCGCATCGCTGAATGGTGCGGGTGAGGCAATTGTCGAAGTACCCCAAGGTTCTAACGAAACCTTTGAGGCGGCACTTAACCCCATGAGCGGGGCACTCGTATCCTGCTCCGAACTCCTGACGCAAAACGGCACAACGACATCAGAAGGATCTGTGAGTTACGGAACGGTGCAAGTGGTTCAGGGAGAAGGATCCACTCAGTCTTCTGCAAGTAACTCTTAGGAGGTAATAGTTCTGACTCGATCAATCGTTGATCGGTGAGGGGGTGCACGCCATGGTGGCGTGCGCAAAAAAGAAAAGAAAGTGGGCAGCGAGAATGAGAGTGCTGAAAAACAGATTGGATCTAAAAGTCACGATACCAGCAGCAATATTGATGATGGGATTTGTATTCCTACCGCAGACCGGCATTGCATCGGCTTCAACGTCACCAACCACGACGGTGTCAGTACCCGCATTACCAGTTGCCGGTTCATCGCTCGCAACATGGCAGTCGTGGGCGAGCGCGCAGCAGGCAGCTTTGCAGAGTGTAACTCCGCAGTCGTTGGTAGCCCCAAGCGCAGGATGCACGAATTCTTCGGTGATGCTGGTACCCGTTGTGTCTACGGGGACAGCAGGCATTCCTGCGGGCATCGTCACTGATGCCATCCAAATCGTCGGCTCATGTGGCGGCGCGGCGGGTGCTCCTCTCGGTGGAAACGGGATACGTCCACTCCTGTCGTCGTACTGTCCGAATATGACCAATTGCACCTACCAAAGTGCGACGAATGGTGAAGTTGCCGTTGGTACGGCGACCGTCGGCGGGAACGCTAATTACATGGGCGCCGCGTACACCAATACGTCGAGTGGAAGTGGCTATACCGCACATGCTGAATTGGGAACGGTTTCCAGTGGTTGCTCCGTCGGGACGTTGGTTGCAAATCGTTCGGACTCCTCATTGTCAGATAACCAATACGTAGAGATACTTTGGGGACCACGCAGCGGTTCGAATACGTGGAGCGGTACGGGATGGCATTACAACGGAAGCGGTTATACGAATTTAGGAACCGTCTGCGCTGCTTATTAGTCACTGATACCGATTTCTCCATATTGCATCGGCGCTGAAACATTCACCACCTCGAGGCGGTGAATGTTTTGCCGAAAGACGTAATGGGTCTCTACCAATCGATCTGCTCTTGGACAGGACTAGCGGCTCCACGGCCTTTCGCCACTGGGCTACGGGCGCGCAACGCCACCTAGCCCAGTGGGCACGGAATTGTCCTCACATCACTGCTTCGGTAGCAAGCGCTTCGAGCCACCCCTGCGGGGAGGGGCCCGCGGCGCCCGGCGTAAGTCAATACTCCTACAACCTCGCGGGTGATCTGATTTCGATGAGCGACAACGTCGGTGACGTAAGCGTCACTGGTTCCTTGAGCCAGACGAGTTCCTTCTCCTACGTGAATGGCCAACTCGCGAGTACGACCGACGCTAACAACAAGACGGTTTCGTATCTCTACAACGACGCTGGTCAGGTTGGAAAGATCCCCCTGAACTGAGGGATCCTTCCAGAACGCTGATGGAAGCGCCGACAAGATCATTTCGCGGCATTCTCGACAATCAACTTCGAAACGGCGACGGCGTGACCACGTTCCTCAGCAATCTTCACAAGCGCGGTTTGTAGTCGCTGTGGAGTTAAGGGCCAAACATTCCCAACTGCCAATTTAAACGACTCGTTGAGTCTTGTAGCAGTACCACATCGATAGTCTGCAACCGCGACCTTGACTTCTTTTGCCCGAGTTGCGATATTCACGGTGTTTCTTGTGTAGAGATTTCCAGCGTAGATTCTGGCTTCCTCTGGTGATTTAACACTAAATCCGCTCTTAGCCATGCATATGCCATAGTTAACGAGGGCTCGCTTATAGTTGGTCTGCGTCGAGACGATAGTTGATATTTCATTTATCGCCGGAATTAAATCGTTGACGCTCCATACAAGATTCGATATTGAGCCGAAAATCTCACGATATGCTTCGCCAAAACACCCGCCAGCACCGGTGTACACAGTTGACCCGTCGATTAAATGGTTGAGAACCTTGTCATTCGGTCGACCAAACAGTAGTTCTTGGTATTTCAATTGTCCTTGCTTTGATAATCCCCTGATGTAGGTGTCTTCGTTCGAACTGCTATTACGGGCCAACGAACTATTTACAACGGAGTAGTAACCGTACCCTTCTTTGGAGCGCTCGACAGCGTTTCCAGGTTCCGGAATGGTCAAATAGGGCGAGACTTGGTTGCTCTTGAGAATTGACAGGAAGAACTTCATCCCCTTAATAGTCATGCACCGTGAAACCAAAATCTGCTGTGCATTTGAGATTGCCGTAATGGCTGAAGTCGACTCTGCATCCACCACAATTTCCATCGGTAACTTCGAACTGTTCAAAGTAGTGGAGTCTGCTCCAACGACTGGCCAAAGGGCCACTGAAGAAATCAGGACTGTGGCGGACGCAAAGACCCTAAAGGTGTGGCACAGGAAAGAGGATGCTTTTCCTGTGGCCACACTCTCAGGCACCACCATTGTTAGGAAGCTTGATTCGAACTAATTGCATCGTTGAGGTTTCCGCCCGATGTCGTAGTCAGTTCCTCCTGGTATTGATCCGGAGCTAACGCCAGTGACGCTCCACCGTAATTGATGTTTTTGAAGAAAGTCTGTGAAATTGTTTGGCCATTTTCTAATGAAGACGCGCAGTCATTCCAAGTGCTACTTGCATCTGGCGCAGCGTTCGAACCCGTGCATTGCGATTGAGCCCATACGCCCCACCATCCATTGGTTCCTTGAAACTGACCTTGACCGCCAACCTGATCGGCGCTCACCCACATGCAGGAGTAGCCCGCGTAGCAAGTCCCCGCAATGTCAATGCCATTAGGGCCAACTGTAGGCGTAATCGAGTTGGCACTCGTCTGCGAAGGCACAACGGTGATGTCTTGATCGATAAAACTAACGCCGTTGATAGTGCCAGTCAAAACTCCGTTCGCAACTACAGCAGTACCACTTGAGCCAGATGCAAAGGCAGCGCTACCCACCAGTGGCATCAATCCAGTGATCGACAACACAAGGGGCAATATTAATTAGTTTAGATTTCTTCATTTCACTCTTCTCTCAGCAGTCGCAAACTTTTGAGTGTATTTACGACGCTCTCCGACCTTACGTGTGGAGGAGCGATTCAAATCATTTCCTATATTCGATTTCTTGAACGTTTTTGCATGCGGTCAACATGGCGCAGTCCGTCATCGCTCCTTTATTAATACGTAAAGAACAGTTAATCCCCGCCTCGTCTTTTCAGGCCTTTTCGAGCAAGTCCTAGTGCCCGCGGACGGCGGGCGCGTAGCGCCAGGACGTCCGGACGGGCCCACTGTGTGATCATCAAAATCCATATACGAAGCAGAAATACGAAATTTCGGTTTTATTGCAAAAAGTCGTGTCCCGAAAATCGCGAAAAGTGTGGCTACCTAAGTAGAGGGCGAAAACGTCGCTCCTCTGCGAGGGAGCACAATGAGTCTTTCCTTTGACATCGGCAATACGAACGATTCGCCCGCGGTGACGCCGCTACTACTTACGGTTGAGCGGGCGGCGATCATGCTCGGACTCGGGCGTACCACGACGTACGAACTTGTAATGCGTGGACAACTCCAGAGCGTGAAGATTGGTCGACGGCGTCTCGTCCTGCGCGACGCCATCCAGCGCTACGTCGACGATCTCCTTCAAGCGCAATGTGAGTCTGCGTGTTAGCTGTCCTCGTCCCAGAGCAGCGTCCCCATGGCATCGGCCGCCTCCTGACGGTCAGGATCAAGGATGTGGCCGTAAACGTCGGCGGTCATGCGTATCGATGCGTGCCCAAGTACCTGGCTCACGACTTGCAACTTGACACCTTGGGCCAGCATCAAACTGGCCGCCGAATGACGAAGCTCATGGGGGTGCCAATCACCCATGCCGGCGTCTCGACAGATCTTCGTGAACTCGCGGTAGAAGTTCCTCGGGTCGATCGGCGTTCCCACGGCGCTGGTGAAGATGAAGTCCGTTTTAATCCACGAGGTGCCTAGTGCGGTCCTTTCCGTCTCTTGTCGTCGTTCGTGCCAGAGCAATGCCTTGAGCATCGGTGGCGGCAGATTGACCGACCTGCGGCTTCTTGAGGTCTTGGTGTCCGCGGTCACCAGAGTGCCGCCCTCTCGCTTTAGTTGTCTACGAATCTGCAAGACACCCGAATCTCGGTCGAGGTCCTTCCACATGAGCCCCAATGCCTCACCTCGGCGCAGCCCCGTCGAGAGCATGACGGCGTAGAGCGCCTCGTTGCGGTGTCCCTTGAGGTACGCCAGGAACTGCTTGGCCTGCTCCGGTGAAAGGGTCCGGCCTTCCTTTCTCGTCTCACGAGGGGCCCTCGAGTGCGACGCCACGTTGCGCGAGACGACGCCCCAGCGGATCCCTTGATCGAGGCATTGCGAGAGAACCGCTCGGATCCTGCGCACCGTCGAAGTGGAAAGGCCGGAGTCGATCTTCGATGAGAGAAGGCGATCCACGTCGGTCACCATGAGGGCTGAGATCTTCTTTTTGCCCAATGCCGGCACGATGTGTTTGACCGTTACGGCTTGGTAGTTGCTAAACGTGCTCGGGGCCACTTGGTGGCGAAGGACGTTTTCGAACCATCGCTCGGACAGCGCTTCCAGCTTCAGACCCGCGTCAGGCACGGTGAGACCGTCGTCGAACTGTCGACGGAGTTGCTTCAGCTTCTGGGCGACTTCGCTGCGAGTCTTGGCCGTCACGAACCTTCGGATCGGTCGTCCGAGGCCGTCGTAACCGAGAAGGAGTTGGCCGACCCATCTCTGGTCCGACGCGCGTCGATAGATCGAGCCCTCGTGGTTGCCCCGACGACTCGTCATTTTGAACTCGCAAAATTAAACGCTGACATAAACGCTGACACAACGGTCGCGCGACATTTTGGCCGAGTTCGAAAAAGCCGAAAAGTCTTTAGATGAAAGGAATTCCT
>CAJCJA010000017.1 GCA_903970515.1 Candidatus Saccharibacteria bacterium CG_4_10_14_0_2_um_filter_52_9 | reverse complement strand
GGCGAGACCGGGAGGCGTGCACGACGTGTTTCTGTCGTCGCTGCGCCACTCGTTGTTCGATCACGAGAACGTCGAGATCACGCCGGTCGACTCGTTCACAGACCTTCAAGCGGACTGGGATGACTTGACGACACTCGAACAGCCCCTCGCGACGACACCAGAGCCAGGTTGGCAGTGGCACAACGCGGATCGCGTCGTGACGGGCCCGACGTGGGGCGGAAATCTGGAGGTGCTGCACTGGAACCTCGCGGCGAATCGCTGGATCGAGCCGAACGAGACGTACCGCGACTGCATCCTCCTACTTGAGACTTCGGAGGAGATGCCGTCAGCGGACGAAGTGTTTCGGATGCTTCGAAATTTTGGAGAACGCGGACTCCTCGAGCAGTTCGCTGCAGTGGTGTTCGCCAAGGCGAAGGCGTGGCACACGCACGCGCCGCTGTCGGAGCGGGAGCGACAACAGTTTCGGTCCGATCAACACGACGCGGTACTACTTGCGCTTTCCACCTACAACCCCGATGCAATTGTCGTCATCGGTCTCGACTTCGGACATACCGATCCTCAGTGGATCCTTCCCTACGGGGGACTCATGACGATCGATGGTCCGCAACGTCGAGTATTCGCCCAGTACTGAGTCGCTGTTCGAGATTAGACCGAGATTTCATGGTCCTTGGGTTCGAAGTGTCGCGTCTCTTTACGGAATTTGAACGTGAAATCGGGCCAGATGGTGGTGTTCTTGCCTTGATCATTCAAGTACCAACTCGAACAGCCGGTTCCCCAGACCGTGCCGGGCAGTTTCTCTTGAAGACCTTGCGTCCAGGTACGAGCGGCGTCAAGCGTGGGTTCGATGCGCGCGTCGCTGAGTAGTGCCACCTTGATGGTTTTGACGATGTAGTTGAGTTGACTCTCGTGCATGAAGATGATCGAGGAATGCCCGAGTGCGGTGTTCGGGCCCCCCAACATGAAGAGATTGGGGAAGTCCGGGAACATCGTGCCCTTGTAGTTGGCCATGTCACCGCGGAACGCCTCGGCGAGCTGCTCGCCCTTGGCCCCATGCACCTTGGTGCCGATTGGATTGTCGGTGACGTAGAAGCCCGTGGCGGTAATCAACACGTCAAATTCGTGGAGCACATCGTCAACGGTGCGAATCCCTTGAGGTTCGATGCGCATGATCGCGTCAGTGACGAGGGTGACGTTATCGCGTGAGAAGGTGGGGTAGTAGTCGTTGCTAATCAAGACTCGCTTGCATCCGAGGCGATAGTTCGGTGTCATGCGGGCACGGAGTTCTTCGTCAGGCACCTGACGTTCGAGGTGCTCGCGTGACATCGTCTCGCCCTTCGTCATGCGTGAAGGGTCCTTCACGAATCCAAGCACCATTAGTTCGCGTTGCCAGTAACCGAAAGCTCGAACAACTCTTTGGAGCAGCGGGGCAATGGAGAACAACCGCATCGAGCGTCGCTTCACGTCGTGACCGAGATGAGGCAAGATCCACGACGGCGTTCTCTGGAAGACCTCCAATGTGCCCACGAACGGTGCGATCTGTGGGACGGTTTGAATCGCGCTCGCGCCGGTGCCAATGACGCCCACGCGCTTACCGGTGAGGTCAATCGTCGAGTCCCATTTGGCGGTGTGCATGACGGGACCCTTGAAACTCGCAAGGCCGTCGATGTCGGGCATGCGTGGTTCGGCGAGACCGCCGGCCGCGAGGATCACGCTGCGGGCCTGGAAGTCCCCTTGGCTGGTCGTGATCTTCCAGAGACGATCGGCGCGGTCGTAGGAGATGTCGGTGACGTCGTGATTGAAGTGAATCAGTGGACGCAGGTTGTGCTTCGTCGCGACGTCTTGAAGGTAGGACCAGATCTCTGGTTGGTAGCTGTAAGTATTCGACCACCTCGGATTGGGGGCGAAGGAGAATGAGTAGAGGTTGCTTGCGACGTCACAGCGGCATCCCGGATAGGTGTTGTCGCGCCACGTGCCACCGAGATCGTTCGCGCGCTCAAAGATCGCGAGGTTGCCCACGCCCTCTCGCTTGAGTTGTATGGCGGCGCCAAGGCCCCCGAACCCTGATCCCACTATCGCGACATTAAGAATCATGACCAGACGTTACACAGTCGCTACGGGGTTGCCCGGCGTCGAGAAGTAGCGTGACTCGAGTGACGTCCCGCCTTTTCTATCGACGCCTCTTGGGTCAGTGGATCCGCCGGGCGCGCGCCTACGCGAACGAAGTCGCGACGGTAGGGGCCTCCGACGCGTACGCCAACAAATTTCATTATTTCGGGCGCCACGCGGCGCTGATGGCTCCCCAGGGCGTGATTTACAACGAGCGATACCTCTCTATTGGCGACGACACGCTCATCGGGCCCAACGTGTGTCTCACCGCAGGCATCAGTGCCGATCAGGAGATGTTGTCCTCACCCGTCGTCAGTATCGGGAGAAAATGCATCATCGGTCGTGGATCGCACATTATCGGGCACTGGTCCATTGTCTTAGGCGACGAGATCCAAACTGGTCCCTACGTCTACATCACTGATCAGAATCATTCCTACGACGATCCCGATGAGCCCGTGGGATGGCAGACGCCCAATGAACTCGCCGTCGCGATTGGCTCGGGGAGTTGGCTCGGAGCGAACGTCGTGATACTGCCCGGAACCACCCTTGGTCGCAACACCGTCGTCGCGGCCGGTGCGGTCGTGCGTGGCACGTTTCCCGATCACGTCGTCCTGGGGGGTGTCCCCGCCAAGGTGCTGCGTCATTACAGTCCCGCGGGTGGTTGGCAGTCGGGCCCGCCGTCTTGAACTCATTGTTCGGACTTGACCTCACGCCCCTGCGCGCGTCCACTCAGTATCGGCGGCTCTACATCGCCGGTCTCTTCTCGGCGCTCGGTGGTCAAGCGACCTACGTGGCAACGGCCTTTCAACTACGCGACCTGACGCATTCGACGCTGGACGTGGGTGCCCTCGGACTCGTCGAACTCGCCCCGCTGCTCTTCTTCGGCCTCTACGGCGGCGTCATCGCGGATCGATGGGATCGTCGACGCGTCATCATACTGAGCGAAGCCGTGTTGATGGCGGCGACGCTGATGCTCTTTCTCAATTCCTTCGTCGGTCATCCTCGAGTCTGGGCGATCTTCGTCTTCGACGCGTTCATCATTTCTTCGGGCAGCGTGCAGACGCCGAGCATCTCGGCGATGAATCAATTACTCGTGAGCCACGACATGCAGCGTTCGGCCTCGCAACTGAACGTCCTGCGTGGCGCGTCGATGTCTATCATTGGCCCCGCGATCGGCGGTCTGCTCTCCGTGCTCGTGGGACCCGGCTGGTCGTACTTCTTCAATCTCGTGACGTTCGTTTTCTCGATCAGTCTCTTGTTCACGCTTTCGTCGGTACGTGTGCCGTTCGTGCGTCCACTCAGCCAGACGGCGCTCATGCGCGAGGGTGTGCGTTACGCGAGGAGTCGCCCCGACATCATGGGTACGTACGTGATCGACATCATTGCGATGATCATGGCGTATCCGGTAGTGATGTTGCCCTTCGTGGCAGCTCACTTCCACGAGACCTACGCGCTTTCGCTCCTCTACTGCGCGTTGCCCGGAGGCACCTTGCTCGCCACGCTGATGTCCTCGTGGACTCGACGGGTCCAACGCTTGGGCCGAGGTCTGGTCTTTGCGGCAGCCGGCTGGGGGATCGGCATCGCGGTCTTCGGTTACGAAACGTCGCTATGGCTGGTGTTTCTCGGTTTGGCCTTCGCCGGGGCGTCGGACGCGTACAGCGCGACCTTTCGCCAGACCATGTGGAATCAGTCGATTCCGCCCGACGTCCGCGGTCGAATGGGCGGACTCGAGATGATCTCCTACGCCATTGGACCCATGGCCGGACAATTCCGAGCCGGGGCCATGGCGGCCTGGACGTCACTTCGCTTCTCCTTGACCTTTGGCGGTCTCGCCGCAACCGGTTCGGTCGGAGTTGTGGGCGCGGCGCTCCCTTCGCTCTGGCGCTTTGACCTGCGAAGCGACGTCCACGTCGAGGAGGTTCGCCAATTGCGAGCGCAGGAAGCGCCCTAGGAACACGTTGGCGTCCTGCGTTGCGGCGAAACGTGAGTGCCGTGAAGTAACCCTCTACGCTTCTATCAATGAGTTCGTCCACTTTTCTCGTGACCGTGAGCGGACCGGACCGTGTTGGCGTGGGCGCGGAGTTGTTCGCCGCACTCGCCGCCCTTGAAGAGCATCGCGCGAAAATCACCGACGTCGCCCAGATCACGATTCGTGGCGCGCTGGTGTTGTGCGCCGAGATCAACGTCGACGATTCGGTGACGTCCACGAAAGTTCACGACGTCATCGCTAAGTATCACATTGTCGACGGGGGCATCACGGTCAGTGTAGAGCCCGTGACACCGAGTGATGTCGTGCACGGAGGACGTCTCCTCGTGACGCTGCTCGCTCTTTCGATAAGCGCGCGACAACTCGATGCAATCTTCTCGACGTTCGCCAAGCACGACTCGACGTGTGAACGCATCGTCCACTTAGCGAGCTATCCCGTTGATTGCTATGAACTCGTCGTGCAAGGGACAAGTCAAGCGGAGTTGCGAGAAGATCTCGCCACCGTCGCGAAGCAGTGGGGTCTCGATCTCGCGGTGCAGCGTGCGGGACTGCATCGCCGCGCCAAACACCTGGTCGTCATGGACGCCGACTCGACGCTCTTGCAAGACGAGGTCATTGACTTGCTTGCCGACGCGTGCGGGTGCGCCGAGGAGGTGGCCAAGATCACTGACGCCGCGATGTCGGGCGCGATCGACTTCGCGGAGTCGCTGCGACGTCGCGTCGCGCTGCTGGCGGGTCTGCCGGAATCGGTCATCGATGACGTGCGGGCCAAACTGCGACTCACCCCGGGCGCGCGCACCCTTCTGCGCACCCTGCATCGACTCGGGTACGTGCCCGCCGTCGTGTCGGGAGGGTTCGTCGAGGTGCTCGCCCCATTGATGGCGGAGCTGCACGTGGACTATCTCGAGGCCAATCGACTCGAAATACGAAATGGCGTCTTGACGGGCAAACTCGCGGCACCGATCGTCGATCGAGCGGGCAAGGCGCGCGCACTGGAACGCTTCGCCCAAGAAGTGGGCGTGCCACTCGAGCAGACCGTCGCCGTGGGCGACGGCGCCAACGACATCGACATGATCTCGGTCGCGGGACTCGGCATTGCCTTTAACGCCAAACCGGTCGTCCAGGAGCACGCCGACACCGCGTTGTCGGTGCCGTATCTAGATGCCGTCTTGTACTTCCTAGGCATTAGCCGCGAGGAGATCGAAACCCAGTAATTCCTGGTGGGAAGAATTTGCTTGCCACTGGCGACGATTCGACCTGCGGGCATCGTCGCGTGCCGAAGTTTCCCGGCAAAGACGCGCTCGGTAGTGACAAGTACCCATTTACTATCGGGTAATTACCCGGTAGTAAGGTCTCGATAACAACACGAAGGAGGGGTCGTGAAGGTAACGATCGACGCAGATCTCTGCCAGGGTCAAGGACGCTGTTTTTCTATCGCCCCCAATCTCTTTGGGTTTGACGAGTTGGGTAACGGTGTAGTGATTGGCGACGGGATACTCACCGAAGGGACCCTGGAGCAGGCGCGACTCGCCCAATCGAACTGTCCCGAGCACGCCATATTCATTGAGGAGGACCGATGACCATCAAGCCGCCCGTGGAAGACTTCGCGACTGACTGGGACCACACCGACCCCCAGTGGGTGCAGGACCCCTACCCCATCTGGGAAGACCTGCGCCAACGCTGCCCCGTTGCGCACACTGAGCGCTTCGGTGGCGGATGGTTCCCCGCGACGCACGAAGGTGTCTCGATGGTGGCGAAGGACACCGAGAACTTCACGAGCCGCACGGTCGTCGTTGGTAACGGGCGACCCGATGACGACGCGCTGCCCGCGCCCATTGGCGTCGCGCCGCCCATCACGTCGGACCCACCATTCCACGCGATCGCTCGGCGCATCATGCTGCCCGCACTTGCGCCGGGACCCGTGAACGAACTTGAACCGCAAGTACGCGCCCTCTGTCGTCGCCTGTTGGACAACCTCGGCGACCACGAGATCATCAACGGTGGCATGGACTACGCGCAGTACATCCCACCCACGGTCATCCAACAACTCCTCGGTTTCCCCGCAGAGGACGAAGAGACGTTTCGTGAGTTCGTCCACGTGATCATGGAGGGTGTCGATCACCCCGAAGAAGAGCGAATTGAAGAATTCGCTCCTATTGAGGAATACCTTCGCGTCCAGATCGAGGATCACCGCGAGCATCCCCGTGACGACTTCACCAACTACCTCTTGAACGCCGAGATCGAGGGCAACAAGCTCCAAGACGAGCACATCGCGGGCACCATCATCCTGACGTTGGTGGCGGGTATCGACACGACGTGGTCGGCGATCGGTGCGGCGCTGTGGCATCTCGCGTCACATCCCGATGACCTCGCGCGACTCGTCAACGAGCCCGACCTCATGCCCGTCGCGATCGAGGAGTTCTTGCGCTTCTACGCGCCGGTGACGATGGCCCGATTGGTCAAGCACGACATGGAGTATTTGGGTTGTCCCATGAAGGAGGACGACTGGCTGCTCTTGGGCTTTCCCGCGGCCAACCGCGACCCCGCGGTGTTCAAGGACGCGGATAAGTTCATCATCGACCGCGTGGAGAACCGTCACGTTGCCTTCGGACTCGGCATCCATCGCTGCGCCGGGTCGAACCTCGCGCGCATGGAGTTGCGCGTCGCGATTGAGGAATTCATCGCGCGTCACCCGCGCTTCGAGTTGGCTGATCCGTCCGACGTCACGTGGGCGCCGGGACAAGTCCGCGGTCCGCGCAACCTGCCGATTCGAATCTTGCGTTGACGATGCAAGGGCCTAGGGCCCCGAGAGGGAGACATGCCTGACGGAGAACCAGTAGTCGATTTCGCGACCGATTGGGACCACACCGATCCCCAATGGGTGAACAACCCTTATCCCATATGGGAGGACCTTCGCGAACGCTGTCCCGTCGCGCACACCGAGCGCTACGGAGGCGGCTGGTTCCCGACGACGCACGACGCGGTGTCACGAATCGCGAACGACACCGATCACTTTACGAGTCGCTTGGTGGTGGTGACGAAGAACAAGTTTCCGCCCAACTCGCCACCCGCTCCGGTTGGTCCGGCGCCACCGATCACCTCGGACCCGCCGTTTCACCAGATCGCGCGACGACTGCTGTTACCCGCCTTCGCGCCGGGCCCAATCAACGCACTTGAGCCCCAGATTCGCGCGCTTTGCAATAAACATCTCGACGCCCAGCGTGGTCGCGACGTCATCGACGCCGGCAGCGACTACGCCCAATTCATTCCGCCGGG
The DNA here is from genome assembly GCA_903970515.1 of Candidatus Saccharibacteria bacterium CG_4_10_14_0_2_um_filter_52_9. Lineage (GTDB taxonomy): Bacteria > Actinomycetota > Acidimicrobiia > Acidimicrobiales > RAAP-2 > RAAP-2. The sequence goes on along the minus strand of CAJCJA010000017.1, from coordinate 43,036 downwards.
CGTCATTGCCCACATGCTCGGCTTCCCGCCAGAGGACGATGAAAAGTTTCGTGAGTTCGTGCACCTCGTCCTTGACCTCATCGACCTGGAACCCGAAATTCGTGGACCCATGTTCGAACCCATGGCCGAGTACTTCACGAAGCAGATCGAGGATCACATCGCGAATCCTCGCGACGACCTTACGAGTTTCCTCTTGAACGTCGAGGTCAACGGGAGCAAGCTCGCTCCCGAGCACGTACGAGGTTCCATGGTGCTCATCTTGGTGGCGGGAATCGACACCACGTGGTCGGCGATTGGCTCGTCCATCTGGCATTTGGCGACACATCCCGATGACCTCGCTCGCTTGGTGAACGAACCCGACCTGATGCCCCTCGCGGTCGAGGAGTTCCTCCGTTTCTACGCACCGGTGACGATGGCTCGTCTGGTGCGCGAGGACTACGAATTCGATGGTTGTCCGATGAAGAAGGACGATTGGATTCTCCTTGGCTTTCCCGCGGCGAATCGCGACCCCGAAGCGTTTGATGACGCTGACACGTTCATCATCGACCGCGCCGTGAATCGACACGCCGCGTTCGGCTTAGGCATACACCGCTGCGTGGGATCGAATCTCGCTCGATTGGAACTTCGCGTCGCGCTGGAGGAATTCACGAAGCGCTATCAGAAGTTCGAACTCGATGAGTCGAGTGGCGTCACGTGGGCGCCGGGACAAGTGCGCGGACCTCGTCACGTCCCGCTTCGCGTCGCCTAGCCAGTCCCCAGAGCGAGCAGCGCTCGTGCGACAATATCGTCCGGCGTCGCGCTGACGTCGACGCGCATCCCCAACTCGTCGGGACCGAGCGGTTCCAGCGTGGCGAGCTGCGAGGCGAGGAGCGACGCCGGCATGAATTCGTGGTGGCGGGCGTTAAGACGTTCCTCGAGTAATTCGGGTGAACCATCGAGGAACAGAAAAAACACGTCGCTGACGTAATCGCGAAGTACGTCGCGGTACGCCTTCTTCAGTGCCGAGCATGCGCAGATGAGACCGACGCCACGTGCTCGGGCGTCGCGCAAATGCTCGCCCACTGCGTGGAGCCAGGGAAGACGTTGCTCGTCGTCAAGCGCATGACCCGACGCCATCATTTCGCGATTGTCGTGCGAGTGCAGCCAGTCGGCGTCGAGGAACTCGACGTGCAACTCGTGAGCGAGTGCTTCGCCGATGGTGGTCTTTCCCGATCCGGACACACCCATGACGACGACCGACGACGTTGCGGGCACCTTAAGAGGGTTTCTCCACGTGTCCACCGAACTCGGCGCGCATGGCGGAGAGTATCTTTCCAGTGAAGTCACCTTGCGCACGCGATTCGTATCGTTGCCAGAGGGCGGCACTGATGACGGGCGCGGGCACCGATTCTTCGATCGCCGCCTGCACGGTCCATCGGCCCTCGCCCGAGTCAGAGACGCGCCCGCTGTACTCCGCCAATTCCGGAGAGCTCGCGAGTGCTTGGGCGGTCAGGTCGACGAGCCAGGAACTCACGACGGAACCGTGTCGCCACACCTCCGCGACGTCGGCGACGTTGATGTCAAAGGAGTAGAACTCGGGATGCGCAATGGGCGAGGTCTCGGCGTCGGCGACGACCTTTTGCTTTCCGGCGTTGGCGTGCTTGATGATGCTGAGTCCTTCGGCGATCGACGCCATCATGCCGTACTCGACGCCATTGTGCACCATCTTGACGAAGTGACCAGCGCCATTGGGCCCACAGTGCAAGTAACCGAATGATGCGTGGTCCGCGACACGCCCGGGACTGGGTTCGCCGCCGGGCGCGATGGAATGAAAGATTGGGTCGAGATGCTTGACGACCTCGTCCTCGCCACCAATCATCAAGCTGTAACCACGCTCCAAACCCCAGATGCCGCCACTCGTGCCGCAGTCGACGTAGTGAATGCTCTTCGTGGCGAGTTGGGCGCTCCTCGTGATGTCGTCTTGGTAGAACGAATTGCCGCCGTCGATCACGATGTCGCCGGGCGACAGCAACGGCGTGAGTTCATCGAGGACTGCTTGGGTGATGGCGGCGGGGAGCATCAACCAGATGGCGCGCGGCCCGCTGAGTTTGGAGACGAGGTCTGCCAAAGAAGTCGCGCCCGTGACGGCGTCACCCTCGAGCTTCTTCACCGCGTCGGCATTGGTATCGAACACGACGCAACGATGCCCGTCGCGCACGACACGCTGGACGAGGTTGGCCCCCATCCGTCCCAGTCCCACCATGGCTAGCTGCATTGGCTTGTCCGTCGCCATATCTACTTTCCTCCGTTACTTCTCTCGTGGACGAACGTCAGAGTCCGAGGTCGGGCGTGCCGCGCGACCAGATCTCCGTCATCCAGTCCTCGAGCGCCTTGGGCTCGCGAGGCAGCGCCGCCGAAAGGTTCTTCGCGCCGGTCGCGGTGACGAGGATGTCGTCTTCGATGCGCACGCCGATCCCGCGGTATTCGACGGGTACGGTCAAGTCGTTGGGCTGGAAATAGAGACCCGGCTCCACCGTCAAGACGTAGCCCTCGTGTAACTCGCCGAGATAGACCTCGTTGCGTGCGTTCGAGCAGTCGTGCACGTCGATACCCAGCATGTGGCTCACGCCGTGCAGCGTGTAGCGACGATGTAGTTGGCGGTCCTTGCGCAGTGCCGTCGATGGCTCTTCGGACAAGATACCCAGTTCGAAGAGACCTTCCGCGAGGACCTTCATCGCGGCATCGTTCGCCGCCATGAAGGGGACGCCCGGTTTCACCGCGGCGATGCCCGCCTTTTGGGCCTTGAGGACAAGTTCGTAGATGCTGCGTTGCGCTGGGGTGAAGGAACCGTTGATCGGCATGGTGCGCGTGACGTCAGCGGTATAGAGATTGTGGCACTCGACCCCGGCGTCGAGCAGTAACAACTCGCCCTCGCGGACGTCGCCGTCATTGCGGGTCCAGTGAAGCGTCGTCGCGTGTGACCCGCTGGCGGCGATGGTGTCGTAGCCAACGTCGTTACCCTCGACGCGCGCGCGCAGATTGAAAATACCCTCGATCACTCGTTCGCCACGTCCGACGGCGCTCGGGAGGGAGCGAACCACGTCCTCAAATCCCTTGACGGTGTAGTGAATGGCGAGTTGAAGTTGGGCGATTTCGAAGTCGTCCTTCACCAGTCGCTGTTCGCTCAAGGCGACGGCGAGCTGCTCGTCGTCGGTGTTCTCCTTCAGCAGTGTGTCGACGTCGGCGTCGAAACCTCGTAAGGTGAGCGCTTCTTTGGTCTTGAGCGACGCGAGGTCCTTTTCGAGATACTCGAGGGGAGCGGTCTCGATGTCGTAATACGTGGCCGATTCTTCGACGCCGCGTCGAGCTCCGACCCAGAGTTCGCCGTAGCGGGCGTCGGTGAAGAATTCGTGGGTATGGTGATCGCGCCGGTGCGGGACGTAGAGCGTCGATCGTGGACCGGTGGGACTGGGTGCGATGACGAGCACGGCGTCGGGTTCCGCGCAACCCGTGAGATAAAAGAAGTCGGTCCCCGCGCGGAATCGGTAGTCGGTGTCGTTCGCGCGGACCTTGGGATTGCCCGTCGGGATCACGAGTGTCTTTCCCTCGAATCGCTCGCCAATCGCCGCGCGCCGAAGTTTCGTGAAGGCGGCGGCGGGATGCACGTCGGACGACGGTGCGGCGACGTCCCAGTAACTCGTCATGTGTTCGAACAGGGCTCGGGGACACGGCGGGCGATGCGGACCCACCCACACCCAGTGTTCGGACAATGGATGCTCTTCAGAAACGTCGGGTTCCGGGATCAACGTGGCATCACTCATGTCGCCAACTTACTAGTGCTCCTCACCGGCGAACCTATGATCGCGTGATGGACATCTCCGTGCAGTTCGAAGGCCCAGTGGCCGTGACCACGTGGAATGAGGTTGAGAACCGGGTCAACCTTGACTCCTTGCAGCGAATCAACGAGGTCCTCGATGAACTCGAGGCGATTGAGGGACCTCTGGCGCTGGTGCTTACGGGGAGTGGCAAGTTTTTCAGCAACGGTCTCGACCTCGAGCGTTTTGGGAAAAACCCGGCCGAGTTCGGCGCGACGTTGCAAGAACTCAACCGCACCATTGGCCGCCTACTGGTTTATCCCGCCTATAGCGTCGCAGCGCTCAACGGTCACACGTTCGCCGCGGGAGCGCTCATATCGTGCTCCTTCGACTATCGCGTCATGCGTGAGGACCGCGGCTTTTGGTGCATGAACGAGGCGGAGATTGGCCTCGCGCTCGATCGACGGCTCTGGACGATTTTGTCGAACCGGTTGCCGCGACAAAGCGCGATCATCGCCGCGACGACGGCGCGTCGATTCCCCGGGCCTGACGCGCTCGCCTTCGGCATCGTCGAAGCGGTCGCCAGTGAGGACGAGCTGCTCTCGCACGCGATCGACGTAGCGACGAAGTACGCGTCGCTTGACCGCAAGATCCTGGGCGAACACAAGCGCCTCATCCAGGGCGAGGTGGCGGCGCTGCTGGGCTACACGACGAACTGATTCCCGCGGGCCGTTGCGAACTAATGCTGGGTGGCGTGATCGACCAGACGCCACGTCGAAGGAAGGGCGACGCCGGCCACACCCGCCTTAATAAGGTCACCCGCGACGAAGGGCCACATGCCCAAGGAGAAGGCCTTCGCGAGCGATACGTGCAGATCGACGGCGAGCCAGGGTACGCCAATGACGTAAATGGCAACCTCGCCAATGAGCATCGTCATCGCGGCGCGCACGATGGTGCGGTCGCCACCGCGTGACGCGATCCAGCCCATCAAGGCGCCGGCCGCGATGAAGCCAATCAAATAACCGAAGGTCACTGCGGCGTAACCACTCGCGTGGCTCGCGAACCATGGCACACCGGCGAGACCGGCCAACATGTACAACGCCATCGAGAGTCCGGCTCTGCGCCAACCAAGTGCGCAACCCGCGAGCAGTACGCCGAGGGTCTGACCGGTGATGGGTACGGGAGTGAAGGAGAGGTGAATTGATATCTGCGCGAGAGTCCCGACGAGTCCGGCGGCACCGACGACCAGCAAGGTGTCGATGATGAACGTTCTCGGCAAGAGGTCAGCGAGAACGCGACGTTGAGGGTCGACAGTAATGGTTGACATGAATTGCTCCTTCGCGAAATGCTCACGACACTTTATCGAGATGTCGAGACCGTTCTCGTTACTCGCGAGTTAGACAACGAAAATTGAGGTCAGCGCGCGAGGGGAGGTATCAGGTCGACGAAGCGACGATCGCTGGCGCGCTCCATATGTTCGACCGCGTCGAGCAGACGCGCCTCACTTCCCCACGGTCCAATCAACTGCAGACCAACCGGCAACTGCGACGCGTCAAGCCCCACGGGAATCGACACGCCGGGCACGCCAGTCAAGTTGGCGAGCGAGGCTTGGCGAACATTGGGGACGTCGACGGGCATGTTCCCCGACGGCAGCGTCACCCACGGCTCCTGCAAGCTCGGCGCGCTCGCCGGCGACGTGGGCCACGCGAGAAAATCCACCGTCTCGAACGCCGTCGCGAGCGAGGAGCGCACTGCAGCACGGACGCGGTCAGCGCGGGGAACGAAGCGCGCCGACGTGAGCAGACCCGCGAGCAGGAGCGCTCGCGTGGGTGCGCTCACTGAGCTCAACACCTCGCGCGACGGGATACCCGCCTCGGCGATGAGGCGACCGAGGAATGCCGCGCCCGCGAGCTCGAGGTTCTCGATCTTCAACTCCACCACCTTCCAGCCCGCGAGCGTGAGAGCCTTCTCGCACGCCTCGTGCACGTCGGGTTGAACGTCGCTCCAGAACGGATCGCGCACGATCCCGACACGAAGGCCGCTGCCGCTCTGCTGAGGGAGCGGTCGCTGCAGCAACGCAGCGGTGAGAAGTCGCGCGTCGCCGCCGTCGCGGGTCACGATGCCCGGTGCGCTGAACGTCGTCGCGGCGCCGAAATAGCCGTCGTAGGGAACCGCGCCGTAGGTGAGCTTGATGCCGACGACACCGCAGAATGACGAGGGGAGTCGGGTCGATCCGCCACTGTCACTCGCGAGACTTCCCGCGACGATCCGCGCAGCGACGCCCGCGGCGCTGCCGCCCGAGGAGCCTCCTGCGCAATGAAGGGGGTTCCACGGATTTGCCGTGGGTCCGTATGCGGAGTACACGCCCGTCGTGCCGATACCGAGTTCGTGTTGGTTGGCGACGCCGACCACGATGACGCCCGCATCGCGCAAGTTTCGGTAGGCGCCCGACGCCGAGGCGGGAATGAGATTGAACGTCGTGCCATTTCGTGCGGCGCGCCACGGAAGCGCGTACATGTCCTTTACCGTGATGGGCACGCCGAACAGCGGTCCCGCCGGCGCTTGACTAATCTGCGCCTGACTGAGCTCGTCGAAGACGACGGGCGTCGAATTGATGTCGTTGTCGCGTTCCTTCAGTCGCAGCAGGGTCGCGTCGAGCATCTCGCGTGCGCTGATGTCGCCGTGGCGAATGGCGTCGGCCTGCTGGCGAAGGCTGAGATCTTGTGGGTGGGTCATGTTGCTTTCGGAGCGTGGCGCAGGTCGATGCCGCGCGCCGGGAAGGCATCGAGGTCGATGTGATCAAGCATTTCTAATTGTTGAAGGGCACCTGAGTAAATCAACTCCACTAACGCCAGGTCGGTCGCGTCAAAGTTGATTTCTTCGTGACGAAAGGTCGCGCTCGCCCACTCCTCGAAATTGCTCATTGACTCGGCACCCGCTTCCTCGCAGGACGAACACGCCCTTTCGCCCTCTTTCGATGCTAGCCACATCATGGTCGAGTTGAAAAAGGCCAATTTCGAGGCGAAAGCGCCCACTACGTTATCGAGAACGTGCGGAAGGGGTGACGTGGGCGCTGAGGCTCGACTTCGTGAATTAGGCATCGAACTTCCCGCGGCGCCCGCGCCGCGCGCGAACTACGTGTCGTGCGTGCGAACGGGTTCGCTGCTTTTTGTGGCGGGTCACGGACCGTATCGAAGCGACGGAACCTTCATCGTGGGAAAGGTGGGCGCGACGTTGAACGAGTCGCTTGTCTATGGCGCGGCGCGACTCGTGGGACTTAATTTGTTGTCCACCATTCGCCAACACCTTGGCACGCTCGATGACGTGACCAGAGTCGTCAAGTTGCTCGGCATGGTCAACGCCGCACCGGGATTCACCTCAATCCCTGCGGTGATCGACGGTTGTTCTGATTTACTCATTGAAGTCTTTGGTCGCGACGTGGGAGCGCACGCACGCTCGGCCGTGGGCATGGCGGAGTTGCCCTTTGACATCGCCGTCGAGATCGAGATGATCTGTGAGGTGGCGCCCTAGGGACGCGGGCTTAGATCCAGCCCTGGTCGCGACTGATCTGGTCGACGTCACCAATGCGCAGACCGGTACGACTCTGCAGTGTTCGAATGAGTCCGCCCGCTTCGTAGAGCGATTCGTGCGTCCCCGTGTCGAGCCAGGTCGTCGCTCGCGAGAGTATCTCGGCGCGCAGTTCACCCATTTCTAAATAGGCGTTGTTGAGTGCGGTGATCTCGAGTTCCCCGCGCGCACTCGGCGTGAGTTCGCGCGCGAGTTTGGACGCCCGCTCGTCGTAGAAGTAGATACCCGGCACGGCGTAGGTGCTCTTGGGTCGGGCGGGCTTCTCCTCGATGGAGATCACGCGACCATCGATGCCGAACTCCACGACGCCGTAGGCGGAGGGATCACTCACCTGGTAGGCGAAAATGAGCGCGCCCTCGACGTTGGTATTCTGCTGCAGGTGGGTCCCGAGGCCGGGACCATAAAAGAGATTGTCGCCGAGGATCAGCGCACACTTGTCGCCGTCGAGGAAGTCTTCGCCCAGGATGAGCGCTTCGGCGAGTCCGTTGGGTTGTTCTTGCACGACGTAGGAGATTTGCATCCCGAGCTGCTCACCATTGCCGAGCAATCGACGAAACGATTCTTGATCGTGCGGTGTCGTGATGAGAAGAACGTCGCGTAGTCCCGTCAACATCAACGTGCTGAGCGGATAGTAAACCATTGGCTTGTCATAAATCGGCAGTAACTGCTTTGAGATTGCTCGTGTAATGGGATAGAGACGTGTACCGCTGCCGCCGGCCAGAATGATTCCCTTCACTCCATTAGTATAGAAGTCCACTAACCCCTTCTTAAAGGCGAGGTACTTCTATGCGCGTGGTAATTACTGGGGCCGCTGGCTTCATTGGATCACGTTTCGCCGAACTCCTCGTTGAGAATGCCGAGCGTTTCGATTACGACGACGTCGTCATCCTCGATGCGTTGACGTACTCCGGACGGCGAGAGAATCTCGTCGACGTTCTTCGCGACGCGCGAGTTCGTTTCGTCGAAGGTTCAATACTCGATGCGTCGTTGACCGACGAACTCTTGAATGGTGCGCACGCGGTCGTGCACTTCGCCGCGGAGAGTCACGTCGATAACTCAATCAGCGGTCCTCGGGTGTTCTTCGAGACGAACGTGCTCGGGACCCAACAACTCCTCGAGAGTGCGCGTCGAGGGGGCGTGGAGCGTTTCGTCCATGTCTCGACGGACGAAGTGTACGGATCGATCAGTGAAGGCTCGTGGCGCGAGGACCACGTACTCGCACCGAACTCTCCCTATTCATCGAGCAAGGCGGGTTCGGATCTCGCGGCGTTGGCGTACCACCGTACTTTCGACCTAGGAGTGATGGTCACGCGATGTTCGAACAATTACGGACCGCGACAGTTCCCCGAGAAACTCGTTCCGTTGTTCGTCACGAATCTAAGTGAGTCGAAGAAGGTGCCGCTCTACGGCGATGGTCTGAATGTCCGCGACTGGCTTCACGTGGACGACCACTGTCGGGGCATCTTGCTCGTGCTGGAGAAAGGTCGAGTGGGCGAGATCTACAACATCGGTGGCGGCACCGAACTCACCAATCGAGACATTGTCGATCGGCTCTTGGAACTGTGCGCGAGTGATGCGTCGATGATCCAGCACGTCCCCGATCGACTCGGTCACGATCGTCGCTACTCGGTGGACTGGACAAAGATCCGCCAAGAGTTGGGTTATCACCCGCAGGTCCCCTTCGAGCAAGGTCTTAAGCAAACTGTCCAGTGGTATCACGACAACGAAGCGTGGTGGCGTCCGCTGAAGATCCTCGCGTCGTGAAACTGATCGAACTGTCGATTCCGGGAGTGTTCTTGCTCGACTCGCCCGTTCACGGCGACGAGCGAGGATTCTTTCGCGAATGGTTCAAACTTCGAGACTTCGAAGAATCCGGCGTCGACTTTCGCGCCGAGCAAGCCAACGTGTCGCTCTCGAGTCGCAACGTGGTGCGTGGTTTGCACTACTCCACTGCGCCCGAAGGTCAAGCGAAGGTCGTCACGTGCGTGTTGGGCGAACTCGATGACGTCATTGTCGACATCCGGGTGGGCTCGCCAACGTTTGGTCGCGTCGAAGTCGTTCACCTCGGTGCCGGCGAGGGGCGTTCGGTGCTGGTACCGCGCGACGTCGCACACGGTTACTGTGCGACGAGTGATCAGGCGGCGCTCGCGTATCTCATCTCGTCGCCCTTCAATCCCTCGACCGAGTTCGAGATTCAGCCTCTCGATAGTGAACTGAACGTGCCGTGGCCCCTCACCGGGGAGGCGATTTTGAGCGCGAAGGACGCCGCCGCGCCATCGTTCGCATCGCGACGCGACGCGGGGGTCCTTCCTACGTTTCGTTGAGGTCCTCCGCCTTTTCGTATCTTCCTCGGTTGGTAGCGTTGTCATCGTGAGCACTGCACCTCTTCGACTGGTGACGCCAGAAGATCGCGGCGTTCGAATCGCCACGACGAGCGCGGTGCCTAATATTGATTCCGAATCGCAGCTAAAAGCGTTGCTCTCGGGGATGTCGGGCGTTGACGCCGTAGGCGTCGAGGGACGTTGCGCCAAATTGGCGACTCGCTCCATCAAAAAGTCGTCCAAGATGTCGGCGATCGACTTGGCGATCTCGATGGTGGATCTGACGACGCTCGAAGGAGCGGACACCCCCGGCCGGGTCACGTCGCTGTGCACGAAAGCGTTGCGGCCCGACCCGAGTGACCTGACGGTGCCTTCGTGCGCTGCGGTGTGCGTCTATCCCGACCTGGTCGCCCACGCCCGATCGGTGCTAGGCAATTCCCGAGTGGCGGTGGCGTCGGTGGCGACGGCCTTCCCCTCCGGGCGCGCGTCACTCAAGGTGAAGTTATTGGACGTCGCTGACGCCGTCAGCGCGGGCGCCGACGAAGTGGACATGGTGATCGATAGAGGCGCGTTTCTCTCCGGTCGACTCGGTCAGGTGTTCGAAGAGATCGTCGCCGTGAAGGCGGCGTGTGGCGAGGCGCACCTCAAGGTGATCCTCGAGACCGGCGAGCTCGTCACCTACGACAATGTTCGCCGCGCGAGTTGGCTCGCCATGCTCGCGGGTGCGGACTTCATCAAGACCTCGACCGGCAAGGTGACGGTCAATGCCACGCCGCCGGCGGCGCTCGTCATGCTCGAAGCCGCGCGCGACTTCGCTGAGTCCACCGGACGAATCGTCGGCGTCAAGGTCGCGGGGGGTATTCGCACGACCAAGCAGGCAATCTCGTATCTGGTCATCGTCAATGAGACGGCTGGTTCGTTGTGGCTCACCCCCGAGCTGTTCAGATTCGGCGCGTCGTCATTGTTGAACGACCTGCTGATGCAACGACTCAAGCAACAACGCGGCGCGTACGTGCGTCCCGATGAATTCAGTGGCGACTGATGGGTGAGAGCCTCGCCAATTCACAACTCGGGGCATTCGCCTACGACCCTGCGCCGGAGTCGACCAGTGTCGTGAATCTGCACGCCAGCTATGGACTCTTCATCGACGGCGAATTCACTGAGCCCTCGTCGCACGAGCACTTCGTCACGTTGAATCCGGCGAACGAGGAGTTGCTCGCAACAATCGCTCAGTCGAGTGAGGCGGACATCGATCGAGCGGTCAGGAGTGCTCGGCGTGCCTACGACACGGTGTGGTCGAAGACGAGTGGCGCCGAGCGCGCGAAGTACCTCTTTCGCATCGCTCGTCTCATCCAAGAACGCTCTCGCGAGTTGGCCGTGCTCGAGACTCTCGACAACGGCAAACCCATACGAGAGTCACGCGACGTCGATATTCCCCTCGCCGCGGCACACTTCTTCTACTACGCGGGCTGGGCGGACAAGCTCGACTACGCCGGATTTGGGGTCAATCCACGACCACTTGGGGTCGCGGGACAGATCATCCCTTGGAACTTCCCGCTACTCATGGCGGCGTGGAAACTCGCTCCGGCACTCGCCGCCGGGAACACGTGCGTTCTCAAGCCCGCCGAGAGCACGTCCTTGAGCGCCTTGGCGTTGGCAGAAATCCTGCAACAAGCTGACTTGCCCCCTGGCGTCGTCAACATCGTGACGGGTGACGGTGCGAGTGGCAGTGCGCTCGTCGAACATGACGGCGTCGACAAGATCGCCTTTACCGGTTCCACCGAAGTCGGACGACTCATCCAACAACGCACCGCCTCGAGCCAGAAGCACTTGACATTGGAGCTCGGGGGGAAGGGTGCCAACATCGTCTTCGAGGACGCGCCGATCGACGAAATGATCGAGGGAATCATCGACGGTATCTTCTTCAATCAGGGTCACGTGTGCTGTGCCGGTTCACGTCTACTCGTCCAAGAGTCGATTGCCGACGAGGTGTTGCGGCGATTGGTCCGTCGCGTCGATCAACTGCGCGTCGGAGATCCGATGGACAAGAACACCGACATCGGTGCGATCAACTCCGCGGCACAGCTTTCACGCATCGAGGAGTTGACGGCGTATGGAGAGCGCGAGGGAGCGACGCGCTACACGAGCAGTTGCGTCCTACCCGAGAAGGGCTACTGGTTCGCTCCGACGATCTTCGCCGACGTCGCCCAGTCGCACCGCATCGCTCGAGAAGAGATCTTCGGGCCCGTGCTCTCGGTCCTCACGTTTCGAACACCCGAGGAAGCGGTCGTCAAGGCGAACAACACGAAGTACGGACTCGCGTGCGGGGTGTGGAGCGAGAAGGGAAGTCGCACGCTCTGGGTCGCGCAGCGACTTCGTGCGGGCGTGATCTGGGCGAACACCTATAACCGCTTCGACCCCACCAGCCCCTTCGGGGGCATGCGCGAATCGGGTTTCGGGCGCGAAGGCGGGCGGCACGGATTGGAGGGGTACCTCGATGTCTGAAGAACGTCTCGACGTGAGAAAGACGTACAAGCTCTTGATCAATGGGGCCTTTCCACGTTCGGAGTCCGGTCGTAGTTACAAGGTCGAGACCGCTACGGGGGAATTCCTTGCCAACGTCGCCCAAGGTTCACGCAAAGATGTCCGCGATGCGGTCGTTGCGGCGCGAGGCGTCCAACAAAAGTGGTGGGGCGCCACGCCGTACAACCGAGGTCAAGTCATTTATCGTCTCGCCGAGATGGCCGAGTCGCGGCGCGCTGAGTTGCGCGAGCACGTGATGCTCTGCGAAGGTCTCGAGCTCGAAGTGGCTGATCGACTCGTGAGTCGGACGATCGACACGATGATCTGGTACGCGGGTTGGACCGACAAAATCACTCAGGTACTAGGGGGCGCCAATCCCGTCGCGGGTCCCTTCTTCAATTTCTCCTTGCCGGTGCCCTCCGGCGTCATCGGTATCGTGTCGTCACAGGACTCCTCCTTCGAGGGCTTCGTCGACGCGGCGTTGGCACCCATTGCGGCGGGCAATACGGTGGTCGCGCTCGCGAGCGAACGCCGACCGACGCCGGCCGTGTTGCTGGGCGAGATGACCGCGACCTCGGACTTTCCTCCGGGCGTGCTGAACGTCATCACCGGCGTCACGAGTGAGCTGGCGCCCGTGCTGTGCGCGCACGAGGACGTCGACGGCGTCGACCTCACTGGTGTGGCGCCCGAAGACGTCGACGAGCTCAACGTGGTCGCCGCGGGGTCCATCAAGCGGGTGTTTCGCCTGAGGGACGTGGACGACGATGCGCTGCGACGCATTCGCGCGTTCGTTGAGACCTCGACGGTGTGGCACACGATCGGACAGTGAACATGAATCCTTATGAACTCAGTCACCGGGCAGCGGACGAACTTCGCGAAATGACCGGCGTCGGTAGCTACGACGTGGCGATCATCCTCGGTTCGGGATGGCGCGAAGGGGCGACGGCGCTCGGCGTACCGAGTAGCGAGATCCTGTCGAGTTCACTGAGCGGATTCGTCGCCCCGACGGTAGCGGGTCATAGCGGCCAGATACTGAGCGTGCGCGTCAACGATAAGAACGTTGCCCTGGTGGCGGGGCGCGTGCATCTCTACGAGGGCAACTCGCCCGACCAAGTCGTCCATCCGGTCCGCACCGTGATCGCGGCGGGCGCCACGTCGGTCGTGTTGACCAACGCCTGCGGCGGCATCGATCCCGCGAAGGGTCCGGGCACCGTCGTCATGATCAGTGACCACATCAATCTGACGTCGACATCACCTCTCGAAGGCGCCGCGCCGCCCGCAGGGTACGGTGCTCGTTTCGTTGATCTCAGCGACCTCTACAGCAAGCGGCTTCGGGCGCTCGTGAACGCGACGGTGCCCGACATCACCGAGGGCGTCTACGCCGGTTTTCGAGGCCCTCACTACGAAACGCCCGCAGAAATCGCTATGGCTCGCACGATGGGAGCTTCGCTCGTCGGCATGTCGACGGTCCTTGAAGCGATTGCCGCTCGTCACCTCGGTGCCGAGGTCCTGGGCCTCAGCTTGATCACGAATTACGCGGCCGGAGTCGCTGCGGGCGCGCTCAATCACCTCGAAGTGCTCGAAGCCGGACAACAGGCCGCGAGTTCACTCGGTGCGTTGCTCGCACGCGTCGTACCCGTCTTGTGAACCAAGAATTGGACGCCACGGTGAGGGCGTGGATCGCGGTGGAACCCGACCAACGCGACCGCGCGACGCTCCAAGACCTGCTTGACGCCGACAACGAGGAAGAGTTACGACGACTCTTCGGCGCTCCCTTGCGGTTCGGAACCGCGGGGCTTCGTGGTCCTGAGATGCCGGGGCCCTCGGGCATGAACCGCCACACCGTACGGCGCGCCACGCAGGGAGTGGTGGGTTGGTTAGACGCGACCGGGGTCGCGCGCGAGACGGGCGTCGTGGTGGGTCGTGACGCTCGGCGCGGCTCGGAGAAGTTCAATGATGAAGTCGTGATGGTGCTTCTTGGCGCGGGCGTGCGCGTCGTTGAATTGCCGGCTCCGTTGCCCACGCCACTCGTACCCTTCGTCGTCAAGGCTCTCGGACTCGGCGCGGGCATCATGATCACGGCGAGTCACAATCCCGCGCGCGACAATGGCTACAAACTCTACGACCACAGCGGGTCACAGATCATTCCGCCTAGTGATGGCATCGTCGAGGGTTTGATGGCGGAGCCGCTCACACCGCTGCTTGAGGATCGACGGAGCGACTTGCACCACTACGTCGATGACGCCACCATCGCCGCGTACCGGAACCATTTCGTCGCACGATTCGGCGTCGCACGCAGTGAACTCGCGATCACCTATACCCCGATGCACGGTGTGGGGGGACGGCTGATGACCGAGCTCTTCGAAGAAGCAGGATTCTCTCGCGTCACGGTCGTGGCGAGTCAGTTCGAACCCGACGGTCGCTTTCCCACGTTGGCGTTTCCCAATCCCGAAGAACCGGGGGCGCTCGACCTCGCGATACGAACCGCGCAGGACGCCGGATCCTCACTCGTCATCGCGAACGATCCGGACGCCGACCGCCTGGGCGTCGCGGTGAAGGACCACGAGCGTTGGCGGACATTGCGCGGTGACGAGATTGGTTGGTTGCTCGCGTCGGCGTTGTTGCCTTCGATGTCCCACGACAACGTCGTCGCGACGAGCATCGTCTCGTCGACGATGCTCGAGAAGATGGCCGCGACAGCCAACGTACACTTCGTCGTCACCCTGACGGGTTTCAAGTGGATCTCGCGCGCGGCCGGATCGCTCGCTCTGGGATTCGGTTACGAGGAAGCACTCGGTTTCGCGGTCGATCCTCTGGTCGCCGATAAGGACGGCATGTCGGCGGCGCTCGCGATTGCTCGCTTAGCGCACGATCTTGCTGAGCGCGGGGCCACGCTACTCGACCGACTTGACGAGATCGAAACGACCTTTGGCGTGCACGCCGGCACGCAATTGTCCCTCCGCGCGGAGGGACCCGACGGGCTGGACGCGATTCGCGACGCGGTGCAACGTCTTCGCACGTCGCCACCAGCAGTGCTCGGAGGCGTCGCGGTGAGTTCGGTCGCGGACCTCGCCAAGGGTTACGAGGGGCTCGCACCCACCGACGGCGTTGTGCTGGAACTGGGGTCGCGGGGCCGAGTGGTCGTGCGGCCTTCGGGCACGGAGGCGAAGTTGAAGGCCTACGTGGAGATTACGGCGCCGCCCGATGCGACGAGGCAACTCGCGCCACTGCGAGAACAATGTCAGCGAACGTTGGACCTCGTTCGAAACGACCTCGACGGATTGCTCGCTCTCTAGGGCGAACGAAGGGCGGCGTAGCCAGGTTTGATGATGGTGTTGATCAAGGCGAGTCGCTGATCGAATGGAGAGAACGCGCTCTTCGCGGCGTTGAGCGTGAGCCATTCCATGTCGGCGAGGGTCCAGTTGAACGTACTCGCGCAGATTTCGAATTCGCTCGACAAGGTGATGCCACTCATCAAGCGGTTATCCGTATTGAGCGTTACGCGGAAGCGCAGCGCTCGCAGCAACTCGATCGGGTGGGTCGCGATGGACTTCGCCGCGCCCGTGTGGACGTTCGAGGTCGGACACACCTCCAGCGGTATTCGTCGGTCGCGCACGTAATTGGCGAGGCGGCCTAGCTCGTAGTGGTCGCCCACGTGCTTGATATCGTCGACGATTCGCACCCCGTGGCCGAGACGCTCCGCATTGCAGAACTGCACCGCTTCCCATATGGAGGGCAACCCGAATGCTTCGCCCGCGTGGATCGTCATGTGGAAGTTCTCGCGTTGGATGAGATGGAACGCTCGCAGGTGTTCGGTCGGGGGAAAGCCGTCCTCGGGCCCCGCGATGTCAAAACCGCACACGCCGTGGTCGCGGAACGAAACGGCGAGGGCGGCGATTTCCTCGCTCACGTTGGCTTGGCGCATCGCCGAGAGGATGGCGCGCACAATGATCACTTTGCCTTCGAGAGCGGCCTGGCGAGTCCCGTGAGCGAACCCGGCCAACACGGATTCGACCACCTCGTCGAGCTTGAGGCCACGGTGCAGGTGAAGTTCGGGCGCGAAACGCACCTCGGCGTAGACGACACCGTCGCGCGCGAGGTCCAGCGCGCTCTCGCTCGCCACGCGCTCGAGTTGGTCTCTCGTCTGCATGAGAGCGGTGGTGTGGCGAAAGCCATCGAGGTAGCGAACGAGGTCACTCCCGGGCGCATCGGCAATGAACCACTCGCGAAGTTGGGCGGGATCGTCGGTGGGCAGTTCACCGTAACCAACGTCCTTCGCCAGCTCGAGCACGGTCGCTGGTCGAAGTCCGCCGTCGAGGTGATCGTGCAGTAGCACCTTGGGCGCTTCTACGATCACATCTCTCGTGAGTGCCGGCGCGGACATGCCTCAAGGCTAGTTGTCGCGCGTGGAAATTACGATGTGATCGTCTCGAGCAGAAGAGGCATGACGTTACTGGGTTCGCCGTTGAGAGTGAAGGCGTCGCGAATCGTTTCGCGACCTTGGCGCAGGTGTGACTCGTCGTCGGCGTAGATCTCGAAGAGGGGCTGTCCCTTCGCGACGTGATCGCCTTCTCGTACTCGACACATCACGCCCGCGCCGGCACTCACGGCGTCTTCCTTGCGCGCTCGACCCGCGCCCAGTCGCCACGCGCACACGCCGACGCGCAGTGCATCGACGCGCGTGACGACTCCCTCGTCGTCCGCCTCAATCACTTCGTGCAACTTTGATGCGGCGAGCACGACGTCCGCGTCACCGCCTTGAGCTTCGATCATCGCGCGGTAGACCTCGTAGGCAGAACCATCGTCGAGCTTGGTGGCGGGATCTTGCTCGATGTCCACGAGCTCGAGCATGGTCGTAGCGAGCGCCAACGTGAGTTCTCGCACGTCTCGGGGGCCGCCACCCTGCAAGACCTGCACTGATTCGATCACTTCGAGCGCATTGCCCACCGCTTCGCCGAGCGGCTGATTCATCGCCGTAAGTTGCGCGACGGTCGCGACACCGTGGTTCGTACCGAGCCCCACCATCGTCGTCGCCAATTCCTGCGCGCGCTCGATTGTCTTGATGAACGCGCCACGTCCGACCTTGACGTCGAGTACGAGCGCCTGAGTTCCCTCAGCGATTTTCTTTGACATGATCGACGACGAGATGAGTGGAATCGACTCGACCGTGCTGGTGACGTCACGCAGTGCGTACAGTCGTCGGTCGACGGGCGCCAGTCCTTGCCCGGCCGCGCAGATCACTGCACCTACTGACTCGAGTTGTGCGCGGATCTCGTCATTGCTGAGCGCGGCGCGCCAACCCGGAATGGACTCGAGTTTGTCGAGCGTCCCTCCGGTGTGGCCGAGACCGCGTCCAGAGAGTTGTGGCACCGCGGCTCCGCACGCGGCGACGAGGGGAGCGAGGATCAAGGAAATCTTGTCGCCTACGCCCCCGGTCGAATGCTTGTCGACGGTTGGGCGTGACAGTCCGCGCAAATCGAGCCTCTCGCCCGACGCGATCATTTGATCGGTCCAGGTCCCTAGTTCTCTTTCCCCCAGACCTTGAAAGTAGATCGCCATCAGCAACGCGGACATCTGCTCTTCGGCGACCTCGCCGCGCTGATACGCGCCCAGGACCCACGAAATCGCCTCATCGCTGAGCTCGTCACCGTTTCGCTTGGCACCAATGACGTCGACGGCGGAGAACGTGCTCATCGATCCTTGCGAGTTCCCAGGTCCTCGGGCCCGAAGGCATCTGGGAGAAGTTCGTGAAGGTGTTTGGCGTCGAGTCCCTCGCCCGCGTCGATCAAGAGCCCGTTGCCGCCGTGTTCGAAGAGAAGTTGGCGGCATCGACCACAAGGGGCGATGGGCTGGTGGTCACCCGCCACCACGGCAACCCCGGCGAGGCGACCACCACCTTGGCGGATCAGATCGCTCACGAGCGAGCACTCCGCGCAGAGCGTCAGACCATAACTGGCGTTCTCCACGTTGGCGCCCTCGACGATGCGGCCGTCGGTCGTGTAACCAGCTGCTCCCACCCTGACGTTGGAATAGGGACTGTAGGAAGTGGTGCTCGCGTGTACGGCGCGTGCACGCAATTCATTCCACGGAATCTCATTCAAGGAACTCACGGTCAAACAGTACACTTCGCAGTGCGTGGACAAATTCTTGGAACAACATGTGACGTTGAGCGATGAGGTCGCGACGGCTCTCTTCGAAGGTCGCGGCGTCGTCGCCCTCGAGACGACAATCGTCGTGCACGGACTTCCCGCGCCGATCAATCTCGAAGTCGCCAGCGAATGTGACAAGGCCGTGCGTAACGCGGGGAGCGTGCCCGCGACGATTGGCGTCCTCAACGGAAAGATCGTGGTGGGACTTCGCGACGACGAACTCGAGGAACTCGCGTCGCCCCGTCGACGCGCCGCGAAGTTGTCGGCGCGCGACCTCGGGCTTGCTCTTGCCAATGAGGTCGACGGTGCGACAACGGTCGCGGGCACCATCGCCGTCGCGCGAGCACTCAACATCGCCGTCATGGCGACCGGCGGGCTCGGCGGTGTGCATCGTGCGGCGCAACAGAGTTTTGACGAGTCCGCCGATCTGACTGCGTTGTCGCGAACCTCGGTCGCGGTCGTCGCGTCGGGCGTCAAGTCCATCCTCGACATCGCGGCAACCCTCGAGCGGCTCGATTCACTCGGCGTGCCGGTCGTTGGATATCGCACGTTGAAGTTTCCCGGGTTTTATCGCAGCGATAGTGGATTGAGCCTTGACTGGTCCGTAGAGAGTCCCCGCGACGCCGCGAAGGCATTCTTGGCCCATCGCTTGTTCTCACCTACGGGCATGCTCGTCGCCAATCCGGTCGACGCAAGTGCCCAATTGGACGCCACGCTGCACGACGACGCCCTAGCCAGCGCGCTACGTAAGGCGAGCGAGCTCGGCGCCACGGGTAAAGAAGTGACGCCAGTTCTCTTGTCGGAGTTCGCGAACTACACCGGTGGAAAGAGTGTCCAGGTAAATCGCGAATTGGTCGTCGCGAATGCCACCGTCGCCTCACAGATCGCCGTGGAGATCGCGAGATCGCGATCATGAATCAAAAACACGTCGTCATACTCGGTGACGCGATGCTCGACGTCGTGGTGCGCGCGCTCGAGCCCGTGCATCTGACGAGTGACACGTCATCAAAGGTCCGTCTCGCACGTGGCGGATCGGCGGCAAACATCGGGGTCGAGGTGGCCCTCAACCATCAGGTGGCCTTCGTGGGCGTCATCGGCGACGACTCGGCGGGCGAGGTGTTCGCGCGCGACCTTCGCGACGCCGACGTGACACCGCTGTTGCACGTGCTGCCGGGCTCGACCGGCGTCGTCGTGGCGTTCGTGAACGACAAGGGTCAGCGCGCCATGTTGACTGATCGGGGCGTCAATCCCCGTCTCACGTCCGAAGTGGTTCGTAGCGGTCTCGCGAGTCATTTCGATCACCTGCACGTCTCGGGTTACACGGTGCTCGACCAGCGCACGCGAAAATTGGCGACCGAAGCGCTCTGGATCGCTCATGAGCACGGAGCAAGCACGTCGGTCGACGTCTGCTCGGTGGGACCATTGCGCCAGGTCGGGGCGAAGAAATTCCTGAAGGCAATCGGCCCGGTGACGATGTTGTTCGCGAATCAGGAGGAGGCGAAGGAGTTGTCGGGCGAGAACGATATTCGCAACGCACTGAAGTTCCTCCAGGAGCGATCGAGAGAGGTCGTGATCACGCTCGGCAAAGGCGGGGCAATCGCGTCGTGCGAGGGCGAGGTCGTGCGAAAGCCGTCACGTAATGTCGAGGTCGTCGACACGACCGGCGCCGGCGATGCGGCGACCGGGGTGTACTTGTCACGTCGCTTGAGTGGTCGAAGTTGTAACCAGTCGCTCGAACTCGCGATGAGCCGCGCGGCGCAAGTGGTGCGACGAATGGGCTCTCGCCCCTAGTGACGCTGGAAGGGTACGCCGTCCGCGGCGGGTGGTCGAATGCGTCCCACGAGACCTGACACCACGGCGATCGTTATGAGATACGGCAGTGCGGTGATGAACTGTTGGGGTATGACCAACTGAGTTAGATAGAGATTGAGATTGGCGCTAAGTGCGATCGTGAAACCGAAGAGTAGCGACGCCATCAACGCGCCATACGGGCGCCAGCGTCCAAAGATCATGATGGCGAGTGCGATGTAGCCGTAACCCGCCGTCATGCCGAACGTGAAGGGTGATCCCGGCCCTAGCGTGAAACCGGCGCCACCAACGCCCGCGATGAAGCCCCCGAGGATGACGGCCCCGTAGCGCACGTGGACGACGTTGATACCGACCGTCTCCGAGGCGATCGGCTTTTCGCCGACTGAGCGCACGCGAAGTCCCCAGCGCGTACGAAACAGGGCGAAGTTGGCGATGATCACGGCGGCGAATCCAATGAAGACGAGTACGTTCTGATCAAAGAGAATTGGCCCGATGAGTGGGATGTGTGAGAGCCCCGGAATTGCCCAGACCGGCAGACCATAGGAACCATCGAGATTCTGGTGGATGTCGAGGACCTGGGTCGTGAGGAATTGCGTCATCGCAGTGCAAAAGGCGACGATGACGACACCTACGATGATCTGGTTCGCCTGGTAGCGAAGGGCCATTACGGCGAGGATCCAACCGAAGAAGGCGCCGAAGAGGCCCGCGAAGAGCAGCGCGAAGGTCATCGAGATGCCCGTTCCGTGAAACGCGCTCGCGAAGACGATCGACGAGAGGGCGCCCGCCATGAACTGTCCCTCAATGGCGATGTTCACCACGCCCGAACGCTCGCACAATGTTCCTGACAGGGAGCCGAACATCAAGAACGTGGATGCGGCAACGGCGCTCGCCAGGATGCTCGTCAGTTGCAGGTCGAGGCTGCCGCGCGCGACCCAGATTAAAAAGCCGAGGAGAAAGACTAACAGGCCGCCATACAAGATGCCCGAGGAGCTACGGTCGAAACGCTTCCACGCCGTGAGCCCACCGACAATGATGCTCGCACATCCAAATAGGTATCCGGTGTAGGCAACGTCAACACTCATGGTGCGCAGTTGACCACCGTGATTGATACCCAACCACAGCAGCACGGGCCAGATCAGCAAATACGCACCGATGAGTAGGGCGATCGTTCGCGTGCCTCGCACCGTCGCGAAGATGCGAGCGAGACGCGGAAACGCCCTCACGCGCACCACGGCCGCAATGATGCCGACTCCCGCGAACACGAGGATGAACTTCCATATGCTCGAGACGACGGGCCAAACCGTCGCGGTGTTGTAGCCGAACTGAATGACGGTATGCAGCTTCGAATCGGTCGATCCGTACCAGACAATTTCGAGGAGGCCCATCCCCATGAGCGTGATGCCGTAGGCCAGTGATCGCGTACGTGATACAACTCGCAGATTGTTCAGCGTGACGATTTCGCGTGATGCGGTGCTCATCAGACCCAACCTCCGGTGTTGTTGTTACTCACAAGTCGAGCGCCGCCGCGAAGATGAAAGACCTCGACAAGCAGTGCGGGCGTCGCCACACAGAAGACGACCACGGCTTGGATGACATCGGCCAAGGAGAATTGAATGTTCGTGGGCGTGAATGCTTGCATCGCTTCGCCGCCTGAGAACATCGCACCAAAGAAGATCGCCGCGAAAAAAACGCCCCAGGGCTTGTTTCGACCCAGCAACGCGACGGTGATCGCGTCGAAACCATAGGAGCCACCAAAGTTCGGGGTGACGAAATGGTCGACGCCGGTGAGCTCCAGCATCCCCGCGAGTCCGAGCAAGCATCCCGCGAACGCCAGGCAGATAATGATCGAGCGTCGTGAGTTAATTCCTGCGACCCGCGCGGCATCGGGATTCTGGCCAACCATGAGGAGTTCGAAGCCGGTCTTCGAGCGGTCAAAGAACCACTGCACGCCGAAGACCGCAACGAGGGCGATGACGAATCCGAAGTTGAGTAGCAGCGACGAATTGATGCGCGAGAAAAAATACGGGAGCTGGCCGGTCACGCCGACCGCTTTGGAGGCACCATCGAGTACGCCCGGGCGAGCGAAGAGGGGCTGGATCAGTAAGTACCCGAGGACTGCGATCATCGTGTAATTGCTCATCATCGTGACAATCACCTCGTGGGCACCGGTGTAGGCCTTCAGCACGCCCGCAAATCCCGCGAGCAGAGCCCCGCCCGCCATCGCGGCAAGCATCTCGAGAGCTACTTGCAACACGGGGGTCATGTGAAAAGAGAATCCCACGAGCAGTGCCAGAACGCCGCCGAGAATAACTTGACCTTGTCCTCCGATGTTGAATAGCGAACTGCGAAATCCAATGGCGAGCCCGAGTCCAGCGACGATCAGTGGTGTCGCGTACGTCAACGTTGCCGACAACGGACCGAGAACAATTCCGAGGTTGGCCTTGCTCGGGTCGTCGATCAGCATTCGCAACGCGTGGAAGTTGACCACGGCTCCTTGAAAGAGCTGTTCGTACGCGAACCAGACGGTATTGAAACTGCTCGCGATCGTCCCTCCCGGATGGTGAAAGAAGTGCGACCACGAAGTGAGCAGGGTGGGCTGGGTGACGATAATCATGATGGCGCCAAATGCGAGCCCGACGAAGAGCGCCAGGACCAGCACGATGAACATGTTGGCCTGTCGAGCGCGCATCGCGAAGCGCAAGATCGTACCAAATTGAGGATCTTGAAATTCCGTTGTGGTCACAGCGTTACCTTCGCCGCACCGGCACCGGCCATCAAGAGGCCGAACTCCTCGCGGCTCGTCGTGGGAGGAACGATGGCTTGGATCTCGCCATCGTAGAGAACCGCGACGCGATCACCTAGAGCGACCACTTCGTCGAGTTCGCTCGAGACGATAATGACCGCCACACCGGAGTCGCGGATATCGACAATCTGGCGGTGCATGAATTCGATCGACCCAACGTCGAGACCGCGCGTTGGTTGCGAGCAGATCAAGATCTTGAGTTCACGCGAGAGTTCGCGCGCCATCACTACCTTTTGTTGATTGCCCCCCGATAGAGCGCCGACGGGTGCTTCCTCGCTTTGGGAGCGGATGTCGAAGGACTCGCGAAGTTTGGCACCGTTGGCTTTGATTGCTTTCAAATTCCTTCCGAATCGACGCAGGAAACGAGCGTCGTCGAGTTGGTCGAGCACCAAATTGTCCGATATCGACAGACTCGGAATGAGACCGTAACGCTGACGGTCTTCGGGCACGTGTCCGACGCCCGCGTTCAAGAAGTGACGCACGCTCTGTCCAGCGAGATTGACGTCGTTGAGCATGATGCTCCCCGACGATGGATGGCGCATACCCGTCAGTGCTTCGACGAGTTCAGTCTGTCCATTGCCCTGGACACCAGCGACGGCCAGTATCTCGCCGGCTCGGACTTCGAACGACACGTTCTTGACGCTCGTGAGTCCACGGGCGTCTTCGACGTAGAGGTCGCGCACTTCTAACACCACGTCGCCCGGCGTAGCGGGGACTTTCTCGACCACGAAGTTGACGGTGCGCCCCACCATCATCGTGGCGAGTCCGCGCTCGTCAGTCTGAGCGGGTGTGGTGACGCCGACGACTTCGCCGAGGCGCATGACGGTGATGACGTCAGCCAGCGCGAGGACTTCGCGGAGTTTGTGAGTGATGAAGATGATGGACTTGCCGCTCGCCTTGAGCGAACGCAAGATGACCATGAAGGCGTCAGTCTCTTGAGGCGTCAATACTGCGGTTGGTTCATCCAGGATCAGCACCGACGCGTCGTGGCTTAGCGCCTTGAGGATCTCGACGCGCTGCTGAGCACCGATAGGGAGATTCTCCACCGTCGCGTTTGGATCATCGATTTCGAAACCGTATTCCTTGGCGAGTTCGAGCAGCCGAGTAGTCGCCGCCTTGTAGTCGATCACTGGCCAGGGCTTAACGGGCTCAGAACCGAGGATCACGTTGTCGGCGACACTAAAGACTGGAATGAGCATGAAGTGCTGATGCACCATGCCGATTCCGTGGTTTACGGCGTCCTTCGGATCGGCAATCGTGACGACTTCGTCGTCAATCAGGATCTGTCCCTCGTCGGGGGTGATGAGCCCATAGAGGATGTTCATCAGCGTCGATTTCCCGGCGCCATTCTCTCCCAGCAAGCAATGAATCTCGCCGGGATTGACGACCAGGCTTACGTTGCTGTTTGCGGTGAGCGAACCGAATCTCTTGGTGATGCCGCGCAGCTCAAGTTTCATCGTTCAATCCGTTGTCAGTCATTTAGAAACTACGAGGGGCTGAGCCGTGTGGCCCAGCCCCTCGTAGTTCGAATTACAACTCGGAGGCGTTAGCTGCTCGCGCCGCCAACGGGTACTTTGATTTCGCCGGCTTCGATACCCTTGGCAATCTGGGCAACACCAGCCACAACGGCCTTGGGCAATTGCTTGGCCATCGCACTCTCTGGGTCCTGGACGAACGCGGCGCCGCCGTTAGCGAGCGTACCGACGTAGTCGCCTCCCGCGAAGGTCCCGCTCGCCTGCTCCAGCACCGCCGTCTTTACCGACGCGGTGACACCCTTGGTGACTGAGTTGAGGAAGAGGTTGCAGTCTGGGTGATCCGAGACACAGCCGTCCGTGTCGACCCACTCAACATTGGCCTTCAACTTGTGTGCGGCGTTCCACGTACGTACCGCCGACGTGGTGCCGAGGCCGTCACTACCCGCGACCGGGAAGATCGTCGTCGCACCCTGTGAAAGGAATGCGTTCGTGTCGGCACGCGCGGTGGCCGTGTCGTCAAAGCTACCGATGAACGTACCCTTCTGGGTGACTTCGCTCCAACCGAGGACTACTACCTTGTGCTTGGGCTTCGCTTCGTTGTTGTAGAACTGAACACCGTCCCAGTAGCCGTCCATGTAGTCAGTGACCGATGAGAACTGCTCGCCACCGTAGGTCGCGACCTTGGGTGCCTTCGGGTTCTTCAAGACGGCGTAGGCCGCGGCCTCGAAACCGCCGAGGAAGGCGTCCTGCTGGGTCTCATAGGTGAGTCCCAAGATGTTGTTCCCCGGGGCCGTTCCCGTGTACGGCGCCACGGCGATGCCGTCGTTGCCGGGACTGGTGTCGCCATTGTCAACTTGAGCGAAGTGGATCGTCGGGTTAGCGACCGCGGCGTTCCAGGTCGCGTCGGACATCAAGAAGCCGACCGTAATGATGATGTCGCACTTTTCTGAAACGAACGAGGCGATCTCGGAGTCGTAGTTCGACTCGGTGCCGTTCGGGGGCGTCGAGATGACCGAGGTCGAGATGTTCTTACTCACGTCACCAGCCGCAGTCAGACCCGCGAACGCTGAAGCGTTGAACGACTTGTCGTTGATACCGCCGGTGTCAGTGACTTCACACGCAAGAGTATTGGCGTAGGTCGTGTGCGCCACTCTTGTCGTTGCACCCGCGCTGACCGCCGTGCACGAAAGTGCGAGCACGACGAGACCCATGGTTGGAGCAAGACGACGAACGCCTCGGAACTTGATGCCTCTATTCATTCTTCCCTCCGGAAAATTGATTTGCCGGCTTGTGAAGTAGCTATGACGCTTTTTCACTTGCCGGACAGTTTGTGATTTGGACAATAGCCGAACCATCACCACGCGAAGTGGGCCCTGATTACGTCAGCGTTAAGTGTTTCCTCAAACTTGTTCTAAGTGAAAATACGACCAAAGCGGTCAAGGTTTGGGGGCGGGGGCCACTTTCTTGGGTACGAAAAAACTTCCGGCGAGCGCAAGAAGCGTGATGAGAGCGGATATCTGGAAGGCGCGTTCGTAACCGCCGACCAGAGCGATGCCCGAATGCGGGCCGACGAAGGTTCGGCTGCGGTCCGCCGCGACGGTCGCGAGAATGGCCAGGGCGAGCGAGCCCCCTACCTGACGAGAGGTGTTAAGCACACCCGAGGCGAGTCCCGCGTCTGCTCGGTCAACGCCTGACGTGGCGGCATTGGCGAGGGGAGAGAACAACAGACCCATCGCGAACGAGCAGAGTATTGCGGGCACGAATACCGCTCCCCAATAGGAACTACCCACTTTGATAAGCGAGATCCAAAGAAAACCCAGCGTGGCTATTGAGGTGCCGGTCAAAAGTATGGGACGAGCACCAGTTTTCGCCATAATGCGCGAACTTATCTGGGCGCCCGCGATGATTCCTAGCGCCATCGGCAGAAAAGCGAAACCGGCCTTCACGGGCCCATAGTGAAGGATCGTTTGAAAGTAATAGGTGAGGAAGTACCACATGGCAAAAAAGGCGCCACCGACCAAGAACATGACGATGTTCGCCGACGAGAGCGCCCTCGACTTGAAAATCCGAAAGGGCACCAGGGGATGTGACGCGACGTTGGACTCCCAGAACAAAAAGGCAATTATTCCAATCGCACCACCAATGAACCACGAAAGCGTGAACGATGAGCCCCAGCCGTGCGTCGTGGTATTCACGACCCCGTAGATGATCGAGGCGAGCGACCCTGTTACGAGCACCGCGCCGGTGACGTCGAGCTTGACGTTGGCATCACGATTGCGCATTTCGCGAAGGTACAAGCCCGCCGCGACCGCCGCGACGATGCCAAAGGGCACGTTGATAAAGAACACCCAGCGCCATGACGCGAGACCAGTCAAGATGCCACCGAGCAGACCACCCACCGCGCCGCCGGCTCCCGCGACCGCGCTCCACGCGCCGATGGCCTTGGGCAATCGAGGGCCATGGAACGTCGTGACAATGATCGTAAGAGTTGCGGGCGACAGAATCGCGCCGCCGATGCCCTGGACCGCGCGGATCGCCACCATCTGCGAGCCGGTCTGCGCGAAGCCCGCGCCAATGCTCGCGAGCGTGAAGATGAAGATGCCCGTCATGTAGACCCGACGACGTCCAAAGATGTCGGCCGCTCTTCCCCCGAGCAGCAGGAATCCTGCGAAGGTCAGCACGTAGGCGTTCACCACCCATTGCGCTGAGGAAACGCTGAAGTGCAGGTCGTGACCCATTCGAGGCAGCGCGACGTTGACGATGGAGACGTCGAGCACGACCATGAACTGCGCCAAGCACGCGATCGAGAGGATGATCCAGTCCGGGGCGTGGCGAACGGGCGTTTTTGTGGTCGTTGACATGGCACGATTGTAATGGCGTCAAGCCATTTACATCGTCGCCGCGCGATCACCTGGTGAGATTTCGGTAACACTAGAGGTGATGGCCGCACAGTTCATATTCACGATGCGCGACCTTCGTCGTTTCTATCCCCCGGACCGCGAGGTGTTGAAGGGCATCAATCTTTCCTTTTATCCGGGGGCGAAGATCGGGGTCATCGGCGCGAACGGTTCGGGAAAGTCCTCGTTGCTTCGCATCATGGCCGGCATCGACGACGGATTCACGGGTGAGGCGCGTCTCACCCCCGGCTTCAGCGTGGGCTATCTCTCCCAGGAGCCTCAACTCGACCCGACCAAGGACGTCGTGGGCAACGTCGCCGACGGCGTGGGGGCCCAGCGCGAACTGTTGTCTCGCTTCAATGAGGTGTGCGCCGCGTTCGCTGATCCCGACGCCGATTTCGACGCGTTGCTCAACGAGCAAGCGGACCTTCAGACCAAGATCGACGCCGCCGGTGCGTGGGACCTCGAGCGAACCCTCGAGATCGCGATGGACGCGCTGCGCCTGCCGGCGCCCGACGCCGACGTGATCAAGCTCTCGGGTGGGGAGCGACGTCGCGTCGCACTGTGTCGACTGCTGCTCTCCCAACCCGACTTGTTGCTGCTCGACGAGCCGACGAACCACCTCGACGCCGAGTCCGTCGCGTGGCTGGAGCGTACGTTGCAGGAGTACGCCGGTACCGTCGTCGCGATAACGCACGACCGCTACTTTTTGGACAACGCCGCGTCGTGGATCTTGGAGCTGGACCGGGGTCACGGTATCCCGTGGGAAGGGAACTATTCGAGTTGGCTTGAACAAAAGCAGGCGCGACTCGCATCGGAGGAGAGGGCTGACAAGGTGCGCCAAGCTGCGCTCGAGCGCGAACTCGAGTGGATCCGCATGTCACCGCGCGCTCGCCAAAGCAAGGGCAAGGCTCGACTCACGGCGTTCCACGAACTTCAAGCCGAGTCCGAATCCGCCGAGCGACGCGCGGACAAGTTCGAGATCGCGATTCCACCCGGGCCTCGACTCGGTGACGTGGTCGTCAACGCCACGTCACTCGACAAGGGCTTCGACGAAGGTTTGCTTATCGAAGATCTCACGTTCCTTCTGCCGCCCGGAGGGATCGTTGGTGTGATCGGCCCGAACGGTGCAGGCAAGACGACCCTCTTCAAAATGATTCTGGGGCTTGAAGCACCCGACGCGGGCACCATCGAAGTGGGCAGCACCGTCGCGTTCGCCTACGTCGATCAGAGCCGGGACAATCTCGATCCCGACAAGAGCGTCTACGACGAGATAAGCGAAGGTCAAGAACACATGGTGGTCGGGAATCGCGAGATCCACGCACGCGCGTACGTCGCGAGTTTCGGCTTCAAGGGCAGCGACCAACAAAAGAAAGTTGGTGAGATCTCGGGCGGCGAGCGAAATCGCGTGCAGCTCGCGAAGGTCTTACGAAGCGGAGGCAACGTGCTGCTCCTTGACGAACCGACCAATGACCTCGACGTCGACACCCTGCGCGCGCTCGAAGACGGACTCCTCAACTTCCCGGGTTGCGCCGTTGTCATCAGCCACGACCGTTGGTTCCTCGACCGCATCGCGACGCACGTGATGGCCTTCGAAGGCGACGCCGTGGTGCGTTGGTTCGAGGGGAATTTTTCGGACTACGAGGCCGAGCGTCACAAACGACTTGGTACCGACGCGGATCAGCCGCAACGTTTCCGCTACAAACCACTCACACGCCCCTAGCGTCAGCGCCCGTTTCGAAAAGTTAAGTTTTCGCTAGAACTAAGGTGCGAGAGATGGACAACGGCACGGATTATTCCGCGTATTTGCGCATCAATGATCTGCTGGAATTGCAAATCCCCCTCACACCGGACGCGCCCGACGAACTGTTGTTCATCGTCGTGCACCAGTCCTACGAGCTCTGGTTCAAGGTCATCATCGACGAGTTGCGCAAGGCGAGTTCGGCGCTGCACGAGAACGAGCCCTGGTCGGCGACGCCAGCGTTGCGTCGCATGGTCGCCATAGAGGATTTGCTGATCGAGCACCTTCGCGTTCTCGAGACGATGTCGCCCGAAGGGTTCCTCAAGTTTCGCGACCCCCTCAACCCGGCGTCGGGATTTCAGTCCTGCCAGTTTCGCGCCATCGAGTTCTTGAGTGGTGCGGGCAAGAAGGCAATGTTGACCTTCGAATTGTTCGACGACGAACAGCGTCGTTGGTTGCGAGAGATCAGTGAAGCCCCCAACGTATGGACGGGTTTCGAGCATTCGTTGCGACGCACGCTCGCGGCGAGCGACCACGACGACCTACTCGACGTGCTTCGCGCGCTCTACTGGGAACACACGACGCCGCAAACCTCATCGCTACACGCGGTCGCGGAACTCTTGATGGACCACGACGAACGTCTCGCGATGTGGCGTCACCAGCACATGATGATGGCGGGACGTCAGATTGGCCGGCGCCCTGGTACGGGAGGCAGCGAGGGGATGGCGTATCTGGATACGACCATCACGCAGCGTCTGTACCCGATGTTGTGGGAAGTGAGGTCCGTGCTGTGATTCGTCGCGCGGATTGCGAAGTAATGGACGAGAACGACGAGTTGGGCTCGTTGCGTGGTGAGTTCCACCTCAACGAAGGTGAGATCTATCTCGACGGCAACTCACTGGGTCCCCTCTGTGAGCCGTCGAGTCGTCGGATGCGCCACGTCGTGAGCGAGGAGTGGGCGTTAGGGCTCGTACGCAGCTGGAACGCCGCGGGATGGATGGGCGAGCCAACTCGTCTCGGCGACAAGGTCGCGCCGTTGATCGGGGCAGAGCCCGGCGAGGTCCTCGTCGCCGACACCCTCACGTTTTTGCTCGCGAAGTTGATTGGCGGCGCGCTCGCGTTACGCCCCGAGCGTCACGTGATCATCACTGACGCCGCGAACTTCCATTCGGATCTCTACATCGTCGAAGCCATGGCGCGCCGAGCGGGTCGGCACGTGTCGGTGAAGGCCATCGAGCGCGAAGCTCTCGAGCAGCATCTCGACGATGACGTCGCACTCGTGATGCTGACGCACGTGGACTTTCGTACCGGCGAGATGCTCGATATGAAGACAATCACTGAGAAGGCGCACGCCGCGGGCGCCCTGATGCTCTGGGACCTCGCGCACTCGACGGGCGCCGTCCCCGTCGACGTGAGTGGGTGCGAGGTTGACTTCGCCGCGGGTTGTACGTACAAGTACCTCAACGCCGGGCCGGGATCTCCGGGCTTTGTCTACATTCGACGCGAGTTCCAGGGCGTGATTGAGAATCCGCTACCGGGTTGGTTGGGTCACGCGCGGCCCTTTGACTTCGAGCGGACTTATGAACCGGCCCAAGGGATGCAGGCGTTCGTCACCTCCTCGCCGTCGATCATCGCCCTCGCGTCTCTCGACGGGGCTCTCGAGGTGTTCGACCGCGCTCCGATGAGCCAGATTCGACGCAAGAGTCTTGCCCTGACTGACCTCTTCATGGCGCTCGTCGAGGACCGGTTACCTGGTGTCTTCGAGATTGTGACGCCGCGGGCGCACGACCAACGAGGTAGTCAAGTCGCCCTGCGGCACGAGGATGGCTACGGCATCGTCCAAGCGCTCATCGAACGAGACGTCATCGGCGACTTTCGCGATCCCGATATCTGTCGATTCGGGTTCACACCCCTGTACTTACGATTCGTTGACGTCTACGACGCCGTCGAGCGCTTGGTTGAGGTCTTCGATTCTGGGTTGTACTTGGATCCTCGCTTTCGAGTGCGAAACCCCGTCACCTAATTCATTGCGAGAAGACGATCGTGCGATTGCCCACGAGCGCGACGCGGTCCTCCGCTATTAAGCGCACGGCACGAGCGAGCACGTTGCGCTCGATGTCGCGACCGAGCGAGACCAGATCGCTTGGTCGGCGTGCGTGGCTAACGCGCACGACGTCTTGTTCGATGATGGGACCCTCGTCGAGTTCGGGCGTGACGAAGTGGGCCGTCGCGCCAATGAGTTTGACCCCGCGTTCGTAGGCCTGGTGGTAGGGCTTGGCGCCCCTGAATCCCGGCAAGAACGAGTGATGGATGTTGATGGCTCGTCCACTCAGGTCCGCGCAGAGCGACGCCGAGAGCACTTGCATGTAGCGAGCGAGGATGACGACGTCCACGTGGAACTTCGTGAGCAACACGCGAAGTTCGTCCTCGGCCGCTTGCTTGGTGGTGCTCGAGACGGGAATCTCGAAATAGGGGACTTCGTAGCGAGCGGCTAATGGCGCACACACGTCGTGGTTGGAAACTATTGCCACAATGTCGAGTGGAAGGTCGCCCTGCTCGCGTCGATAGAGCAGGTCCGCGAGACAGTGGTCGAACTGCGAGACCATGATGATCGCGCGCCGTTCGACTTGCTCATTGCGAATGCCGAGTTGCGGAGTGAATGGCGCCAACTCGCGTGCGAGGAGATCACGCACCGCGTCGATGTCACCTTGTTCAGTCTCGAAACGGGTGCGCATGCAGAATTGTTGGGTGACCGGATCGGTGAACTGGTCGTTCTCGAGGATGTTGCCGCCCACTTCGACAATGGACGAACTGGTCGCGCGCACGATGCCCGGGCGATCGACGCACTGCAGCGTCATGACGTAGGTGAACATAGAACCTCCTTCTTCACAAGCGTAGGAGCACGGTGACGACGCGCAGGCTCGGGTGCCGTCGCGCTAGTGCTTATACGAATAAAAGCCCTGACCCGATTTGCGTCCGAGGAGTCCGGCTTGGGTCATGCGAGAAAGTAGTGGAGGCGGTGCCATGTGGGGTTCCTTGAACTCTTCGTACAACGACTCAGCGACAGCGAGCGTCGTGTCGAGTCCAATGAGGTCGGTGAGGGCGAGCGGCCCGAGTGGGTGCGCACAACCCACCACCATGCCGGTGTCGATGTCTTCAGCGCTCGCGAATCCTGATTCGAGCATTCGCACGGCACTCAATAGATATGGGATCAACAGTGCGTTGACGACGAATCCCGCACGGTCTGGTGAGGTGATGACCTTCTTCTTGAGCGCCGTACTCGCGAAGTCACTCGCCCGCGCCGTTGTGTCGGGACTCGTGAGGAGCGACGAAATCAACTCCACCAGCCGCAAAACTGGCACCGGATTGAAGAAGTGCAGCCCGATCACTTGCTCGGGTCGTCGCGTCGCCATGGCGAGTTTGATGATGGGGATTGAGGACGTGTTCGTTGCGAGGATCGCCGAGGGATCCTGGACGACGGCGTCGAGGGTCTTAAAGACCTCGACCTTGGTCCTCTCGTCCTCGGCGACGGCTTCGATCACCAGTTCGGCGTCGGCGAGTTTCTTGAAATCTTCGCTGTAGGTCAGATTCGCTCGCGCACGATCGGCCTCGTCCTCGGGGAGCTTTCCCGACGAGACCGCTCGGGCGAACGATTTCTCGATGCGGTCACGGCCAAGATTGAGCGCATCGGCGTTGCGTTCGATGACGACCACGCTCGAACCTGAGCGGGCAACGATCTCGGCGATTCCTGAACCCATCAGTCCGCACCCGACGACACCCACGCGATCCATAGCAACTCCTCTTCGCCCACGACGTCACGTCGTTCGCCGAAAGTCTAGAGCCGACGCTCGGCGTATTTTCCTCAGTCGACGAGCGTGTAGGTGTTCTCGAGTTCGTCTTGCAGGACCGTCGCGACGTGTGCGGTGGTATCGACGACGAGCTCGCTCGTCAATACTCGTGTCGTGTAGCGCCAACCCGCCGGTAACTGCAGCGTCGTCGCGAGCGTATCGAGTGTGTCCTCGCGTAACGTCGCGTCGACGCCGGTGCAGTAGGCCTGCATCACGTAGGTCTTGTGCTCGGGGCTCGTCAGTTCGTGGATGGTGCTGCCCTCGTCGAAATACCACACCGCACCGCGATTCACGTGACGTTCCTTATAGAACACGCGCGCGGAATCGCCATCGAGTTCGAGCGTCGCGACCAAACGCATCTCGATCCCTCCGAAACTGCGCAGTAAAGGATCGACGTTCTGGATCTTGCCAATGCCGTCCATGAGCCAGTAGCGAGGTCCGTTCAAGAGCGCGAAGGTGGCGTCGAATTCCTTGGCGATGAGTTCCGCGTCGAGGGCGCGCCAGAGTTCATCGGGACAGTCGTTCAAGGGGAACGAGTTGTATACCTCGACGCGAGTCTCGTCGCCGAGATAGGCGAG
Organism: Candidatus Saccharibacteria bacterium CG_4_10_14_0_2_um_filter_52_9; assembly: GCA_903970515.1. GTDB lineage: Bacteria > Actinomycetota > Acidimicrobiia > Acidimicrobiales > RAAP-2 > RAAP-2. The sequence goes on along the minus strand of CAJCJA010000017.1, from coordinate 9,510 downwards.
CAGCACTTCGCCATATCGCATTCCTCGCAAGTTCGACAACAGGCGTTCCGAAGGTGCCATGGCCAGTCCTTTCTGTGACGCGAGTCGATTCTTCCTAGTGCTTAGCACGAACGGAGAAGCCCGCGGTCGCTAATGACCGGACTCGTCGCGGGTGGCGTGTTCTCGATACGATTGACCTGCGCAGTTCATCTGACATCGTTCGAGAAGGCAGAGAGTATGGACACCGTCAATATCATCGTCGAGATTCCTCGCGGAAGTCAGAACAAATACGAGTACGACCACGCGAATCACACCATCAAGCTCGATCGACACTTGATCGTGTCGATGGGCTATCCGGCCGAGTACGGATTCGTCCCCGACACTTTGGGGGGCGACGGCGACCCACTCGATGCCCTGGTCCTGACTGAGTTTCCGACGTTTCCTGGATGCTTGATCGAGGCAAAGATCCTTGGCATGTGCGTCATGGAAGATGAGAAGGGCAAGGACGAGAAACTGCTCGCGGTACCTTCCTACGACCCCGCGTGGAAGGAGGCGAGCGATATTGGCGACGTGCCCAAGAGCGTCCTCGATCGTATCGCGCATTTCTTCACCGTCTACAAGGACCTAGACGAAGGAAAGTGGATGAAGGTCGAGGACTGGGTGGGTCGCGACGCTGCGCTCAAGGAACTTGAGGCGTCGCGCGCGCGTTTCCAGGCGTAGGCGTTACCGAGCGTTGACGTACTCGGACTCGATCGACATTGAAGCACCAGCGCAACGCGTCTTTGACGTCGTGACGGACTTGCCCGCGATGGGACGGCTTTCACTCGAGAACACGGGTGGCGAGTGGTTGGGTTCGGTGCGCGGGCCCGGCATCGGGGCGAAATTCAAGGGCACGAATGCTCGCGGTGCTGACCGGTGGGCGACGACGGCGCGCATCACTCGTTTCGAGCCGCCCGCGTATTTCTCATTCGAGGTGACCTATGGTCCGTTCCGCGTCGCGCATTGGCGCTACGAGATCGAGTCGACGCCCTCGGGGTGTCGGGTCGTTGAAACCTGGAAGGATCGCCGTAATTGGCTCGTTCGTCGTCCCGACAAGAAAAAGGGTTTCGATCGTGCCGATTTCACCAAAGTGTCGATTCGAACAACCCTCGAGCGACTCAAGAGCATGTGTGAATCGTCGCGAACGTGACGCGATAGATGTGACAGCGCGGTCGTAGGCTCAGGTATCGCAAAATCTTCTGGATTCTCAAGCGGCGGCGAAACGCAACGGGTGATGGATGCTGCTCGCTCACCAGGTTGGAGCATTGGCCTTGGACGCTCCGGTCAGATCATGGCCACGAAGGACTCCGGCTCAATTGGCTCGCCGTGGGTGATCAGCGCAATTCGGGCAGGCAAAGGTATGCGCGTGTCGCTCTACCGACCGGGTGACAACACCGACATCGAGGGCGAAGTGATTGGCGAGATATCGGGGAATCCGCGTGAGATGGGGCGTCAACTTCGCACCTTCCTCGAAGACACGTTGCTGGAGGAATGACGCGAATCTAATCGGATCGTTCGAGTAACTAAAATATATTTACTGTCGAAACAATTGTTGCTCGAGGAACCTTGGAATGAATTTGAAAATTGAGGGCTTCCCGAAGTTCCTCCGGCCGATCTTGCGTTATTTCCACGTGGTTTTTGAGCCGCCTCGGCCGCCGCATAACGGTGAAGTCGTGCTCGCCTCCTTGGTCGCGATCGTGGGATCGCTCGTCGCCGATATCGTGCTCGTGGCGATTGGGATGCGGGTGTTTCCGTCAGTGAAGCACTACGGCCACTTTCGGTTTTCTGATTACTCGAAACTGACGCTGATCGGCGTCGTCATTGCCTGCATCGCGTGGCCCGTCGTGACGCGCGTCTCATCGCTGCCTCGTTGGTTGTTCTTGCGCATGGCCATCGTGGTCACGATCGTGTTACTCGCACCCGACATATATATCTTGCACCAGGGACAACCTGCGAAGGGGGTTGCTGTCTTGATGTGCATGCACCTCGCGATCGCGCTCGTCACCTACAACGCGCTGGTCCGTATCGCACCGACGCATCGCTTTCGCCGCCAAGCAAATAGTTGAACGAAGGCACGCACCTTCAACAGAGAATTCGTTGCTTCGCTCATCCATGCGCTGCGCGATCTCACGACAAGCAAAGAGTTGTCGTGAGCGTCACTTCACTTGCAACGTCTCTGAAATCTTCTCGAGAATTGGAAGCGATTGTTCTAGCAGCAGTCGCTCGTCGTCGCTCAACGACGAAATGACCACCTCGAGCGCCTCGGTACTCGCCGAACGGATCTCGAAGAAGAACTCGAGTCCGCCGGTACTGAGCTGGATCACGCTCGCGCGACCATCAAGAGAGTCGGGTACCCGGTCGACGAGTTCGAGCTGTTCGAGGCTGTCGACGATTTTGCTCATCGACGCGGGCGAGATGCCTTCCAATTGGGCGAGGACGCCTACTCGCACGGTGCCTTCTCTCTCGATCCGGGCGAGGGCCGATACTTGCGACGGCGTGATCTTGCGGTCCGCGTGGATACGAAGGGCCCGGTAGATCCGCACGACCGCGAGGCGAAGCGCGGCGGCGTGGGCGTAGTCCGACGTTTCCGTCCTCTCATTTTTGGTCCGCGCGCTGGCCACGTTGCCATTATACTTAGTTAGTATCAACTAAGTAATAATTGTCCTCGATTCTTACGTTCCTCTCGGAGATTTCATGCCCACCACCTTGCACCCCGAACGATACAAATGGATTGCCCTCTCGAACACCACGATGGGCATCTTGATGGCGACGATTAACGGATCGATCCTTCTGATTGCGCTGCCCAATATTTTTCGCGGCATCCACCTGAATCCGCTGTCGTCGCAAAACGAGCCCTACTTCCTATGGATCTTGATGGGATTCCTCCTCGTCACCTCGGTCCTCGTCGTGAGTCTGGGCCGTGTGGGGGACATCTTCGGGCGTGTGCGTATGTATACGTTGGGCTTCGCCGTCTTCACCGTGTTCTCAATCCTTCTCGCCGTGACTTGGATGACCGGACCGGGTGCGGCGCTGTGGATCATCATCATGCGCGTGGGTCAAGGCGTGGGAGGAGCGTTCCTCTTCGCGAATTCGAACGCCATCATCACCGACGCCTTTCCACCCGATGAGCGAGGCTTCGCACTTGGAATCAACGGTGTCGCGGCCATTGGAGGGGCGTTCATTGGTTTGATCCTTGGTGGGTTGCTCGCACCGATTGAGTGGCGTTTGGTCTTTCTTGTGTCGGTGCCCGTGGGGTTGTTCGGTACCGTGTGGGCCGCATTGAAATTGCGCGACAACGGTATTCGCACCAAGGCGTCGATTGACTGGCTCGGCAACTTCAGCTTCGCGATTGGTCTCATCGCGGTGCTCACCGGCATTGTCTACGGACTCCAGCCCTACGGGGGTCACGCCATGGGTTGGACCAGTCCGTTCGTGTTGTCGTGCATCTTCGGGGGGATCGCCATACTCGGAGCGTTCGTCGCGATCGAGTTTCACGTGGAAGAACCGATGTTTCAACTGCACCTCTTCCATAGCCGAGGCTTCGCCATGGGCAACATTGCGGGTCTGCTGCTAGGTCTCGCCCGCGGTGGGCTGCAATTCATGTTGATCATTTGGCTGCAGGGAATTTGGCTTCCCGAGCACGGCTATTCCTTCGCTCGAACGCCCTTGTGGGCCGGTATCTATATGGTCCCGCTCACGATTGGCTTCTTCATCGCGGGCCCCGTCGCCGGTCGGTTAGCCGACCGTCACGGCGCTCGAAACTTCGCGACGCTCGGACTCGTGTTGACCGGCATAAGTTTCATAGGCCTCCAGGCGATTCCCATTAACTTCCCCTACGCGATCTTCGCGCTGCTGCTGCTGCTCGTCGGTCTCTCGATGGGACTGTTCGCCGCTCCCAACACGAGCGCGGTCATGAACTCGCTACCCGCGAACCAGCGAGGCGCCGGCGGCGCGATGCTCAACACGTTCCAGAATTCCGCGAGCGTGTTGTCGATTGGGTTCTTCTTCACGGTCATCACCCTGGGCCTCGCGTCGTCGCTCCCACATTCGTTGCTACACGGTCTTACGTCGCAGGGCGTTCCCCTCGCCCAGGCGACCGCGATCTCGCACATCCCCGCGATCGGCAGTCTGTTCTCCGCGTTCCTCGGTATCAACCCCATCCAGACCTTGCTCGGCGCGCACATCCTCGCGCAACCAGGCGTGCACGCGAGCGTGTTGCTCGGTCGGGGTTTCTTCCCCGGGCTGATCGCCCAGCCGTTCGCGAAGGGCCTGCACCTCGCCTTCCTGGCCGCGGCGGGAATGTGCTTCTTAGCGGCGATCTTTAGTTGGATGCGTGGCGCCGGTGTCCAACGTCACGTGCTTACGACCAGCGCCGAGGACGAGGAGGGTCTCGCCAGCGTGAGTGACGTCGCGATGGCCGAAGCGGGCGTGGGTGCTGCCGGCACCGGCGTCGCGGCAGAACTCACCGACGCCACTCCCGACACTCGCTCGTAGTCCGCGTTGCGCACGTGTCCTCAGCGAGGCGGCGCCCGCGCAGCGTGTCGAATTAGATGCGCGCATGCAACGTGAACATGAGGGGTAGGCGGGGATAGCCGAGCGGGATCTGGAAGAGACCCTCGCCGTCTTTCTCGAGCCAGGGGAACTGCTGGAACACCGTCCAGTCGTGTTCGATGAGCGTGTCGATGCGAAGACCCTCGTCGATAAGTGACTGGACGATCTCGGACAACGAGTGATTCCATTGATAACTGCGCGGGTGCGCCACCGCGCCGCCGTCGGTGTAGGTGGTGTCGCTATCCCAGATCTGCGGTGCGCTGGGCTCCTCGAAGTAGTCGTACAACAGGTGCACGCCGTCTGAGTCGAAGCTATTCGTGAACGGATGCACCTCGAAGAGATAGAACTGGCCTCCCGGCGCGAGCAATTCAGCGACGACCTTCGCCCACGGGCGCAGTTCGGGAAGCCAACACAGTGACCCGATCGTCACGTAGACGACGTCGAACTGCTCGCCTCCTAGGTTTTCGCCGGCGTCATAGACGTTCGAACACACGAATCGCGAGCGATCATCGAGTCCGGCGCTCTTGGACAACTCCGTCGCGGCCTCAATCGCCGCGGGCGAGAAGTCGACACCCGTGACCCGAGCGCCTGCCCTCACCCACTGCAGCGTCTCTTGGCCGAAGTGGCACTGCAACTGCACGAGTGTCTTTCCCTTTACGTCACCAATGAGTGCCACCTCTCTGGGCGCGGGACCGGGAGAGCGCCGCAACCAACCCTCGACGTCGTAGAAATCGCTTTGCGTGTGGATGCTGACGCGGTCGTTCCAGTTCTCACGATTCGCTTTGAGACGTCGGTCCATGTCGCCAAGACTACCGAGCACGCTTCGCGCGATGAAGCCCCGATCTCACGTCGAAGAGCGACTCTATGCTGAGGCACCGTGGGCGAGAAACGACGTCGTCGTGGTCGATGACCGAGAGGGCGAGATTGGCATCAGAGGGTTCGCCGACGGGAGTCGCTACCAGTCGGCCCGTCCCGGGTATCCCTTCGACGCAGTCGCCTACCTCGTCGAGCGTCTCAGAATCAACGCGGCGTCACGGGTATTGGACGTCGCCGCCGGTACCGGACTCTTCACCAAAGAGCTGCTCGCGTTCACGAGTCACGTCCTCGCAGTCGAACCTAGCGAGGGCATGCGAGAGGAATTCGCGAGGCAACTCCCGTCGCTGCGAGTCGTCGAGGGCGTTGCCGAGCACCTCGCATTCGAGGACGGCTCTTTCGACGCCCTCACCGTCGCGCAGGCCTTTCATTGGTTCGACGCCGGAGTGGCACTGGCCGAGTTCGCGCGCGTGTTGGCTCCGGGCGGCGGTCTTGGCCTCCTCTGGAATGAGCGCGACGAATCGGTCAGCTGGGTCGACGAATTGAGCCACGCCATCCTCTGGCATCAACAAAGGCCCTACGACATGGCGACGGATTTCGCTCCAGTCGTCGCGTCGGGTGGTTTCCTCGACGTCGAAAGAAAAGTTTTCAAGCACTCACAAATGATGGACCGCGCGTCATTACACCAACGAGTGCTCAGCACGAGTTATATCGCCGTGTTGGACGAAAGTGAGCAAGATCGCATCCTTCGAGGCGTCGACGAGATCATCAAGGACTTTGACGAATCGTTCGAGCTGCCCTACGTGACGACGACGTACTGCGCGCGACGTCCCTGAGCGAGTTTCGTTACGACGTTGGCGCGCTCGCCTCGACGGTGCGCGCCAGGATACCGAGCGTCGCGCGAAGGGAGGATTCGGGAATGATGGGAAAGATGTCGGCGTCCTTCCACTTCTGTTCCGCGCCAGACCAGTCGTAGTATGAAGTGACGAGCGTGCCTTCGGAAACGGGCTCGAGTGTGTAGCCGTACACGTGTCCCATGGTCCCGCGCGTGACGCCCGCCACGTTCCACGCGATGGCGCGGTTCTCCTCGTAGGTGGTGAACGTGATCTTCACGTCGTACTTTCCGAGTGGGTAGTCGTTGAGGGCCTCTCGATCCATGTGCACGATGAACTCATCACCCACTTTGGTGACGTCCTCGCCTTCGGCCGCCATCAACATCCCCGAGCTGTCGATGGCGACGTGCCCCGAAGGGCTACGCAGAATGGAGAAGATTCTGGCGGGACTGGCATGAATGGTGCGCTGCACCTCGAGACGTTCGTTCTTCATGTCAAAAGCCTGTCAGCCAGACGCTGCGAACACAAGTCGATCAAGATCCAGAATGCTAGACATTCGTGCATATGGACCGGGTCGCAATCGTTGGTTCGCCCGGCTCAGGCAAGACCACCATGGCCAAGGAGTTGGGCCGACGAACGGGGAAGCCGGTGATACATCTCGACCGTCATTACTGGCAGCCGGGCTGGATCGAGACACCCCAGGACGAGTGGGTTAAGCGACAAAGCGAACTTTTGTCCGGCGAGACCTGGATCGTGGACGGCACGTACCTTCACACGCTCGACCTGCGTTTCGAACGCGCGGACACGGTCATCGTCTTTGAGATATCGCGGTGGCGTTGCCTCTGCCGAGCTATTTTTCGAAGTCTCAGTAACTTCGGACGCGACGTCCAAGCCGATGGTTGCCCCGAGCGTTTCGATCCGACGTTCATTCGTTTCATCTTTCAGTTCCCGAGGGACGTGAAACCCAAGATCGACGAGGCACTCGCTCGATACGCGTCTTCGCTCACGGTGATCAAGATCGAATCCGGCGCCGACGCCGATTCGTTCATGTCGACGCTGCTCGCCTAGACGTCGCTAGGTGATCCAGTAACGACGTAGCTGGTGCGTGCCGTCATGCGAAGGCCCGAGGGCTTCGAAGACGCCGCCGTTCGCTTCGATGACGCCTCGCGAGGCGACGTTGTCGTCGTCGCACGTGATGAGTATCGAAGTGAGACCTTCGCTGCGTGCGATGATCAGTGCTTGACGAAGGATTTCGGTGGCGTAACCGCGTCGACGAAACTGCGGTAGCACCCCGTAGCCAATATGTCCTCCGAAGTCCATGAGGAAACGGTTCAGGCGAAAGCGTACCGACACGCGACCGACGATCTCGCCGTCGACGTCGGCGACGAGAAAGGCGGCGGGAACCATCGCGACCGAGAGACTAAGGCCACGTCGTTGTTCGCTCAGTAGATGCACGTAGTCATGCCACTCGGCTGCGTGCTCGCGCCAGAGAAGGAACGTGAAGTCATCGGGTTGCATCGCGACGTGCGCCGCCGTCGCTGCGACTTCGTCGTCGACGTCCAACGGTCGCAGGTGAAGCGTCATCCGCCCACGCTAACGCGACGTCGCCCATTGACTGGGGCGACGTGCGACCCTAGAAGTCAGGTTCGAAGTTGGTTCGGAGGGGAATGCCGCTCTTGCCCCGAACTGGTTTCGCGCAAAGTACTTGGTGGATCTCTAAGTGGTGGCGCTCGAAGCCCACCGCGGAACCCGCCATGTAGAGCCGCCAGACTCGAGCTCGTTCGAGACCCACTTCTTCGACGGCCTCATCGAAGCGCTTGAGCAAGTTGTCGACCCAGTGACGAAGGGTCAGCGCGTAGTGCTCGCGCAGACTCTCGAGGTGGCGCACTTCAAAGCCGTGCGCCTGGAACAACGACACCATGGTGCCGACCTCATGGAGCTCGCCATCAGGAAAGACGTAGCGCGCGATGAAGGGGCTCCCGATCTTTGAAGGTCCGCGCATCCCCACCGCGATTTGCGTCTGCCGGTTGATCTCGGACAGTTTCGTTGGCTGAGGATCCTCCTCGAACGAGACGGGTCGTCCAATCGCGTGATTGAGGAAGCGGCCACCGGGGGCCAACAGGTCATAAAGGCCTTGCGCGTAGGGGGCGAGAGAGCGACGACCCACATGTTCGGACATGCCAATCGAACTGATGGCGTCGTAGGGGCCGTCGTGCACGTCGCGATAGTCCTGGAGTCGGAACTCGACGAGGTCCGACACGCCGGCGAGGCGAGCTTGTTCACTCGCGTAGTGGCGTTGGGGCTCGGATAATGTGACGCCCACGACGTGCACGCCGTAGTTCTTCGCCGCGTGAATCGCCATTGCGCCCCACCCACAACCAACGTCCAAGAGGCGCATGCCTGGTTCGAGTGCCAGCTTTCGCGCGACGAGGTCGACCTTGCGCTTTTGAGCGATCTCCAACGTGTCCTCGGAAGAAGAAAAGACGGCGCACGAATACGTCATGGAAGGTCCGAGCACCATCTCGTAGAAGCGATTGGACACGTCGTAGTGATGCGAGATCGCGTCCTTGTCGCGAGCTCGGCTGTGCAGCGCGCCTCGCTGACGCGCCTCGATGCGTGGCGGGGCGATACGTTGAAATCCGGTTGATCCGATGATCGAGGCGAGGCCTCGAAGATTCTCTGCCGTGAGCACCCGACGAAGTGTTGGCACGCTGAGCTCGAACAAGGCGTCGAGGTCGCCGTCGATGTCGATGTCGCCCGCGACGAAGGCGCGAGCGAGACCCAGTTCGCCGGGTCGTGTGATGAAGCGTTGCAGCGCGTTCTTGTTCAAAATCTTCAGGGTGATTGCGTTCGCGGAGGACTCGATGCTTGGCTCAGCGCTACTGCCGTCGAATGCCTCAACGCGAAAGGGGAGTTGGTGGTCGAAGATTGATGCTACAAATGTTGCGACGTTCACGGCGCCTCCACGATGGCGAAGCATTTCGGATGCTTCGTCCTGCTCTCTTTTTTCAATGCCGTTCTACTCGACGCACTGCTATTCGTGCCACTGCGGTCCTCATCGCTCGAATTACTCGCCAAGGGTGAAGCGGTTGCGCACCCGCCAGGAATCAACGTCGGTGCTGCCCGTCATCAAGAGCAACTCGAAAGCGAAGCATTGAATGGGTAGAGCTTGGACGACTTCGCGTTGCGCGTCGTCGAGGACGCTTCGGGGGGCGTCGTCGGCGACGGTGAGGTGCGGGATGACGTCGTCGAAGCGCCCCCCGTAGGGAGGATTGTCGGGAAACGCCTTGTAGAA
>CAJCJA010000016.1 GCA_903970515.1 Candidatus Saccharibacteria bacterium CG_4_10_14_0_2_um_filter_52_9 | reverse complement strand
TCGAGTTCGTGGCGCGAACCATACCCCCAAAGGACACCGATTGGCACCACACCGTGAAACAACGCGGCGAGAATGTCCTGTTCTCGGTCTCCCACCATCCAGACCCACCGACGATCCACAGGTTGGAAGTAGTCGAGCACGAGGTTCAGTACTTGCTTCTTCGTGGTCAAGGAGTCGTCAAAACTCACGCCCTCGACCTTTTCAAAAAATTGATCGACCCCGAGCAGTGTCAACATCTCCTTGGCGAAATCGACTCGCTTCGCGGTCGCGAGTCCAAGTCGAACGCCGATTTCGTGCAGCGTCTGGAGCGTCTCTTGGACGCCGTCGTACAGTCGCGTTTCTCGCACGCCGGTCGCGGCGTAGAGGTCGCGATACCGATCGATGACGGGCCAGAGGTTCGCCTCCTCGATGCCAAAATCACGAAACGTCTCTTCGAGGGGCGGACCAATGTGAGCGCGCAACTCCTCATCGCTCGGGTGCACGCCTACGTCGTCGAGGGTCATCCGGAGACAATTCATGATGCCTTCTTGGGAGTCGGCAATCGTCCCGTCGAGATCAAAGACAATGTGGGTGGGGGGCGAACTCACCCCTCCATTGTGGCTGCTCGTGGACTCGGCACACGACCGCTCCCACGGCCGCGCACGCGGCGTCTACAGACTTGTGGTGCACATCGCCTCCGCGGGCAACTGGTCACTTTCGCGCAAGGACCTCGCCATTGACCACGATGAAGACGCCGTCTTGTTGCCTCGACCACTCGAGGAACGCCAGGGATATCCGCTCGAGTGTCGCACTCGTGGCGAATCCGTACTCGATCGCTTGGACCGCGAAGTCACTTTGTCGCACTCGATCCGCCCACAACTTCCCCCACCATTGACGCTCCTGTTCGTCATGAAACGTCCAGTTCGACGAGCTGACCTTCAATTCGGCGAATCCCGCCGCTCGAACCCAGGCGGCGAGGCATCGTCCGGCGTTCGCCTCGGCGAAATTGGCCGACGTCACGCGCTGGTACAAGTCCATCCATTCGTCCAGTCGCGGATCTAGCGGCCACCAGACGAACGCCCCGTAGTCGGCGTCTCGCACCGCGAGAACCCCATCGCCGCGCAACACCCGTCGCATCTCGAGCAGCGCGGCAACCGGATCGCTCAGGTGTTGGAGTACCTGATGAGCGTAGACGACGTCAAATCCCTCGTCCTCGAAGGAAAGGTCGTAGACGTTGTCGACCGAAAAGTGAAGGTTGGACAATTCCGCTGGCTCGTGCAATCGGCGAGCCAACGCGATGACTTCTTCGGCGACGTCGATCGCGTGCACGCGCCCCGGCGACACGAGACGAGCGAGGTCGGCGCTTATCGTGCCGGGTCCACAGCCCACGTCAAGTACGTCGGCACCCACGGCGAGATCTGCCAACATGAAGGCCGCCGAGTTTTGCGCCGTACGCCACGTGTGGCTTCGCAACACTGACTCATGATGACCGTGCGTGTACTGGTCGCTCGTCACGACGTCCCCGGCAGCCAGCGACTAAGCACTATTGTGTCGGCGTTCTCGTAGCCCAAGTTCTCGTAGAACGCAACGACCCCCAGATTGGTCGCGCGCACCATGAGTTGCACCTTGGGGGCGTCGTGTTGCGCAAGCCACGATTCCGCCGCGTGCATAAGGGCGGTACCCAACCCCTGGCGTCGATGATGCGTATCGACGGCGAGGTAGTACACCCATCCGCGGTGTCCGTCGACGCCCACCATCACCGAACCGACGACGCGACCCGCCTCGAGAACGCCGAGCACCGTCGACGTCGTACCGCGCACGGCGCGTCGAAAATCCTCCACGGGATCGTTCCACGGTCGGGTGAGTTCCGCTTCGCGCCACAGCGCAATTGTCTCATTGACGACGAGCTCGTCGAGTTCCTCGATGTTCACTCCCACATCGTAAAGGGAACTCTCCGCGTCACTTGTTCACGGCGATGACGAGAACGTCGACCTGCGAAGGGTGTCATTATTGGAAGTGAGGAAATCTTCGAACGAAAGGACACCATGCGCGTCTTAATCACGGGCGCCGGCCGGGCCATCGGGGCAGCCACGGCCAGCGAACTCGCCGCGGCGGGACATTACGTCATCGCCACCGCCAGGGACGTGCGACTTCTCGATCCCCTCGACGTGGCACAGCGACTAGCCCTCGACGTGACGAGCGACGAGTCAATCGCCGAGGCACTTCGTCACGCGGGCGACATTGATGCCGTGGTCAACAACGCCGCGATCAACGGCGGTGGGCCGCTCGAGAATTTCTCGATCGATGAGCTCCATCGCATCATCGACACCAATACGGTCGGACCAGTGCGTCTTTTGCAGCACATGCTTCCCGCGTGGCGAGAGCGACGCAGCGGCGTGATCATCAACGTCAGTTCGGTGTCGGGCCGAGTGTCGTCACCGCTTGACGGTCCCTACTCGGCATCCAAACACGCCCTCGAGGCACTCTCGGAGGTGTTGCACTACGAACTTGGTCACTTCAACATTCGCACCGTCATCATCGAACCGGGTTACATCGCCCCGGGAATGAAATCAATCGCGAAAGACGATTCGAACCCTGCCTATCAGCAACTCAGAAAGGAACTCGAAGGACTCGACTCCAAGGTGACGGGACCAGACGGTCGAACCGGACCCGACGTGGTCGCGCGCGCCATTCGCCGAGCTCTCGAAGACGAGCTCACGCCACTGCGCGTACCCGTCGGCGCCGACGCCGAACTCATTTTGGCGACCCGCTCACAATTGGGCGATGCGGAGTTCGAGTCGCTCATGCGCACCACCATCGGTCTCACCTGGTAGCAAGTTCGTCCTGGTGACAGCGCGTAATTCGACGCTCGAGAGGATCTAGGCCAAGAGCGTGGCGAGGTGATCGCGCACGCGAGGCCACTCGTCTCGCACGATCGAGAACATCGCCGTGTCGCGAAAGAGACCCTCTTCTCCTCGCACGAGCGATGGCTGCCATTGACGCATCACACCTTCGAAGTGTGCACCGACGCGAGCTATGGCCGCCCTCGAGCGTTCGTTTCGAGCGTCCGTCTTCAGATCGACCCTCGCGACGTCCCAACTTTCAAACGCCTGCTCGAGCAGAAGGAACTTGGCCTCGATATTGATGCCCGTGCGCTGCGCTCCTGGTCCGAGCCACGTGCCGCCAATCTCGAGCGCGAAGGGAAACGCACGTCCCGGCGCCTCGCGAAGGGTCATGTAGCGTGTTGCGCCCACCGCCTTGTTGGTACTGGTGTCGACTTGCGCGAAGGGGACGACCTCGCCGACGTCCCACGCAAGCAACAAGTCCTCGACGTACTTCGTCACGTGGGTGACGCCCTCGGGGACGATGGTGTACGTGAAGGTCGATCGATCACCACTACTTGCGCGTACTAAATCGTTACAGTGGGCGAGCGATAGTGGCTCGAGACGAACGCGACGTCCCGAGAGTGTCCCCACTTCGAAACGCTGTCCCACTCGTTAGTCCTTCCTCAAGCATTCATTCGCCGGTATTGGGATCATCATGACATGCTCAGCAATATCGACTGGTAATGCGTTCAAGTGTCGCACGACCGGCATCGTAGTAACTGGATCGACGGCTCATCCCTAGTTCGATGAACATCAACGAGAAGAGCACCGCCCATCCGAGCGAGCGAGCCGTGAGCGCCGATTCCAACGTGCCATAGCTCGCCACGAAGTTCTCGTCGAAGCCGTCGGGCAACAACATCAACGCTCCGGCCAAGTCCGTCGCCGGATCTCCCGCACAGAGGTCACCGAAATCAATCACGGCGGAAATCGAGTCGTCGTCGATAACCACGTTCGCCGGATGCAGGTCCCCGTGAATCCACACGGGAGGCGAATCTTCCTCTGGTTCGCGAAGTGCGCTCATCCAAATGTCACGAACAATTCCT
>CAJCJA010000015.1 GCA_903970515.1 Candidatus Saccharibacteria bacterium CG_4_10_14_0_2_um_filter_52_9 | reverse complement strand
GGACCCAACGCCCGCTTTGCTTCCCTCCACAGCCTGACCCCACTGGGTCTGCACCGCGAAGCACGCGGGAAGAGCCGATTGTCACCCGCACGACCATCACGACAACGTGATGAGGGCCCTGGGTCGGAACCGAGTACTCAGACGAATGATTGTCTGGGACGTCGGACGGTGAGCAAGCACCGCTGAGCCATTCGGTTGAGTTGGTCAAGGCAAACCGGTGGGTCCAATTAGGACACACGCTGTAAGAGGGACTCGACATGCGATCACGAAAATCCGCCATTGGCAAGAACGATCTCCCGATTGATTCTGCGAATGAAGAGTCCAACGACTCCTCGAACATCGACGCACCGGTTCGCGAGAACATTGGCGTACTCAAATTGTGGCAACTCAATTCGCGCACCAACCCCACCCGAAGTGTGCTCGAGCGATTATCCAACGAGCGCGCGAAGCCAACCGACGACGCAACGGTTCCTCAGAGCGACGCGCCCGACATCGCACCCTCGTAAACGATCATCGCATTTCACCTCGCCGTACTCTGACGTCGCGACGGACAGCGATTTTGACACTAAACGCGACGAGTTGCTACAGCCCAACGCGCACCCACGTTTCCACGTTGGTGCAAAAGAACGATGACGATCCATTGTCCACTCTTATCAATCGATGATGGACGACCTTGCTCGTCGCGTCAACGCCACACGTAAGGTTCTAAGAGGCGATGACTTAGTGGAAGACGTTACTCCACTCCCCCCCATAGGCCTTTGAGGCCATTGCCGAAGGAGACGGTGATGGTGTACGGCTTTTCGCAATTGACGTTGCTCGTCGCGCGCTGTTTCGCTCGAACGTTCTTGGCTACGTGAAAGGTTCTCCCGCTATCATCGACCCGTCGATACCTGACGAGCTGCTTCACCGTGTCCTCGATGCCGTACCCGACATCATTTGGCTGGCGCCTCCCAACGGCGTGCACGCGTGGCTCAATCGACGTGGTCACCAGTACACGGGACTCTCCATCGACGAAGACCTCGAGTTCGACATTTTCTCCTTCGCGCACCCCGAAGACGTGAGCAAGATCCGTCACGAATGGAAGGGCGCGGTTCGAACCGTTTCCCTCTTTTCGGGACGCTGCCGACTCCTTCAATTCGATGGTCTCTATCGTTGGCACGACGTGAGCGCGCTGGCGTTGCGTGATGCTCGAGGCAAAGTGCAGAACTGGGTGGGAATCGCCAGCGACGTCGACAATCGCGTCGCCCTCGAGACATCCCTGGAGATTCTCACACAAGAATACGAAGAGACGTCGGCGCTACTTGACACCATTCTCTGCGACGCCCCCGTCGGTATTGCGTACCTCGACCGACATTTCCGTGTCGTGCGCGTCAATCAAGAACTTGCCGCGATCACTCGCTCCTCCGTGGAGATACGGACGAATCAGTTAGTGCAAGACGCGCTTCCCGTGGCCTGGTCGCAGATCCAACCAATATTCCAACACGTCCTCAAGAGCGGTCAGCCAGTTCTGGACTTTGAGGTCACCGTGCCGTCAACCGACGACCCTTCGTTGCTGCACCATTGGATGGCGAACTTCTATCCAGTTCGACTTCGCGACGAGATCATTGGTATTGGCGTGATCGTCATTGACATTACTGCGCAACTCGAAAGTGAAAAGCAGCGCCTCCTCCTCGCCACGATCGTCGACGGTTCTGGCGATGCGATTTTCGGAACTTCGCTGGAGGGAATCGTGACGAGTTGGAACTGCGCCGCGGAGATCCTCTTCGGCTACAGCACAGAAGAAGCAGTGGGTCAGTCGATGATGTTCTGTGTGCCACCAGACCTTATCGACGAGAGTCGCGCCACCCAATCTCGAGTGATTTCGACCAGGCAGGCTGAGCACCTCAATACGTTTCGGCGCACCAAGGATGGTCTCGACTTGGACATGCAGGTCACGGTCTCGCCGCTCTTGGACGCGGCCGGCACGGTGATTGGTGTCTCAAGAATCGCCCACGACGTCACCGAGCGACGCCGCGCGGAGCGCTCACTGATCGAGAGCCAACGCCAACTCATCGACACACAACGAATCGCGCATCTCGGTGGCGTTCAATACGACATCGCCAATGAAACGATGACGTGGACTGACGAGACTTACCGAATTCTCGACATAGATGGCGACGTGACGCCTAGTCCAAACCTCATCATTTCTCACACTCATCCCGATGACGTTGCCAGAGTGCGCGAGGCATGGTTTGGGGCCGCGCTCCATGGCGTGGCTTTCGAGATTGATTTTCGCATCATCCGAGGTGACCTCCAACAGCGAGACGTCAATGCCCGAGCCGAGGTTGAGTTCAGTGACGAGCACGTGCCAATCCGAGTGACGGGAACGCTCAGCGACGAAACCAGGCAGGTTGAGGCGGAAAAGATCGCTCGCGACACGGAACTTCGTTTCGAGATTGGATTCCAACAGTCGGGAGTCGGCACGGTACTCTCGGACCTCAACGGATTTCCGTTGCGCATCAACCAGGCGGTCTGCGATCTAATGGCTCGCCCCGAAGAGCAACTCCTGGGGCGAGCGTGGACGGAATTTACCCATCCCGACGACGTCCCGCTCTGGCAAATCCTCCAAACCAGCGCCCAGGAGGGTAAAGCCGGCTTCACAGGACGGCGTCGCTACCTGCGTCCCGACGGCTCCATTGTCTGGGCCGACGTGCACGTGAGTATCGTCCGCGATGAACAGGGAATGCCACTTTATTACTTCTGTCACCTCTTTGACGTGACCGAATATCGACGAATGAGCGAAGAACTCGCTCACATGGCGATGCACGACGCCCTGACCGGACTTCCCAATCGTGCGTTGCTCGCTGACCGAATGGCTCAAAGTCTGGCACGATCCCAGCGTGGCAATTCTCGCGTGTCCGTGATGTTTCTCGACATCGATAACTTCAAGGAAGTAAATGACGCCTTCGGGCACTCCTGCGGCGACGAACTACTCACCAATGTTGCCGGAAAAATTAAGAAGGCCGTTCGTCCTGGTGACACCGTCGCACGATTCGGTAGTGACGAGTTCGTCGTTATGTGCGACGCCGCCACCGACAGCGAGATCAAGGTCATTGCTAACCGAATGCTCGAGGCGATCGAAGAGCCTGTGGCAGTAGGTGACAAACACGTTAACTTGTCGGCGAGCATTGGAATCGCGGTGTCTGATTCCCAATCTACGCCCGAGACGATGTTGCAGAATGCTGAATTTGCGATGTATCGAGCGAAGAATGCCGGAGCTGCCAGCCTCGCGATGTACGACGAGGAATTGCACGACAAAGTGGAGCGAAATCTGGCAACGACGGCGGCGCTACGAAAGGCAATCGACAACCACGAATTCAAGGCCTACTACCAGCCAGTAGTGGACCTTGATTCTGGAGGTCTAATCTCCGTAGAGGCGCTGCTTCGTTGGGAACATCCAAGTGGCATGCTGGTCAACCCTGATGAATTCATTCCGCTCGCCGAGCATTCGGGTCTGATCATTCCGATGGGTGCGTGGATGCTTCGAGAGGCGTGTCAACAACTCGCCTCCTGGCGCGAGCTCCAACCCGACTTGACAATTGCCGTCAACATTTCGGTACGTCAGCTTCTGCACCAGGACATTCTCGCCACGGTGCGCGACACACTTTCTCGCGCGAGGATCCCCGCCGCCAGCCTCTCCCTCGAACTCACCGAGAGTCTGTTAATGGAGGATGTGAACTACTGCGTGAAAGTGCTCACGGAGCTCAAGAACGTAGGGGTGCGGCTCGTCGTTGACGACTTCGGCACCGGATACTCCTCTCTCAGCTATCTAAGTCTCTTCCCCTTCGACGAGGTGAAGATCGACCGGGCATTCGTCAACGGACTGGGAAAGAATGAGCACGATTCCGCACTGGTTGCCACCATCATCGCGATGTCCGAAGCTTTAGCCCTGAACGTCACTGCGGAAGGTATCGAAACGAGAGAACAAATGACGCTGCTCAAAGGACTTCACTGCCGAGAAGCTCAAGGGTACTATTTCGCTCGACCGATGAGGGCCGCCGAATTGACCGTATTCATCCGGGAGCATTATCGCTGGTCAGTCAATTAAGAGTAGAAGCCCCGGCCCTCAACGCGGTGCAATTGCTCTACATCGAACGTTTCGACGAAGCTATTTGCTCCTCTGCAGTGACTCCCGCAATTGTGAACAGTGGCGACGTCACAGGCCCCCAGTACGTTCGGTCTCGTGTTCGCCAATCGCAACGATCTCAACGAGCGACAACGCGAAGCGGCGTCATTTGGTGATACCGCGCTGCGAGTGATTGCTGGCCCCGGCACCGGAAAGACCACGACCCTCACCGCTCGCGTCGAATTTCTCCTCGACCAGGGCATTGCACCCGAACGAATCATGCTGCTCACCTTCACGCGTCGCTCCGCGAGGGAAATTGTCGGTCGAGTCCATGCCCTTCGCAACGCGTCACACGCGCGCAGAGTCGTAGGTGGCACGTTTCATTCCGTGGCACACCAGACGCTCCGGCGAGTGCACGCGAGCGTGGGCTTGAGTGAGACCTTCGGTGTACTCGATCAAGGTGACGCCGCCGACCTGATGGACCTCGTACGAAGTGACCTTCGCGTCGTCAGCAACGAACGACGACTCCCGAAGAAGAACACGCTCGCCGCGCTCTATTCGCGGTCCGTCAACACCGGTTCTGTCCTTCGCGACGTGATGAGCGAGCACACGCCGTGGTGCGCCGAGAGCCATGAACAGGTCGGCAGCATCTTCAGCGCCTACGTGGCGCGTAAGAACAAACTCGGGCTGCTCGATTTCGACGACCTCTTACTCTTCTGGCGAGCAGCGGCGAAAGACGAGCACATCGGACCAAAACTCGCGCGCTCCTTTGATCACATCCTCGTCGACGAGTTCCAAGACGTCAATCAGTTGCAACTGGAGATCTTGATGGCGCTGCGCCACGATGATCCGCGAATCACCCTCGTTGGCGACGACGCGCAGGCAATCTACGGCTTTCGCGGCGCCTCACCGCGCTTCTTGCTCGACGCATCGGAGTACTTCGCCGATCTCTCGACGATCACGCTCGAGGTGAACTATCGCTCGTCAGGGGCCATTCTCGACGTCGTCAATGCCGTGGCGAAGGACGCACCGGAGGGATTTAATGCAATCCTGAGCGAACACGCGCCCGTGCTCGGAGCGAGTACGCCACTGCTCGTGCACTGCGATGACGAGCGACAGCAATCGGAAGTAGTCGCCAATCGCATCCTCGAACTCTACGAAGAAGGGATCTTGCTGCAGCAACAAGCCGTACTTTTCCGTGCGGTGCACCACAGTGCAGACCTAGAGATCGAACTTTCGCGTCGCCGGATTCCCTTCGTCAAATACGGAGGGCTCCGCTACCTCGAAGCGGCGCACGTCAAGGACCTTCTCGCGGCGTTCCGCCTCGCCGATAACCCCCGCGACGAAATGGCGTGGTTTCGCGTCTTCCAGTTGATGCCGGGCGTCGGTCCGGCGAGGACGCGCCGAGCTATTGACGCACTGCGCGACGAGAAGCGACTCCTTCCCCTTTCGTTCGACGCAATAAGGCCGCGCTGGAGCGATGTCGAATCCATCTTGCCTCTCGAAGTTCGCGCCGCCGCCGCAACGCTGTGTGACGCACTGTCGATCAAGCAGCACGAACCCGTCATGGCCCACGCACAGCGAATTCGTGACGCCCTCGCTCCCTTCATCGTTGCAAGTTACGACGACTCGTCCGCCCGCCTCGAGGACCTGGGTGCCCTCGTACTCGCGTGCCAGGAATCAACGCGATTGAGCACCGTGGCGGCCGAGCAAGTGCTTGAACCTCCCCTGTCAACTGGCGATCTCGCGGGACCCCCGTTGGTGGACGAAGATTGGCTGGTCCTCTCGACTGTTCATTCGGCCAAGGGTCTTGAGTTTGACGCCGTCCACGTGATCCACGCCGCTGACGGGAATTTTCCCTCCGACATGGCGCTCGGCTCTCGCGAGGGTCTCGAAGAAGAGCGGCGATTGTTCTACGTGGCGCTCACGAGGGCCCGACGAAATCTCTCGATCTATGTACCACTTCGATATCACCATCACCGGGGCGGCGACAATCATTCGTGGGTGCAACCTTCAAGATTTCTAAGCGAACAGGTGCGCGCCAATCTCTGCGTCGAGTCGCCAGTCACCATGCCCGCGAAGTCATCGCTCGAAGAGGTCGGTCCTCCCGTAGACGGCCGCAGCATCGTCGATCAACAGCTTTCGAAACTGTGGTGACGCTTTGAAGTGACGCACCTGAGGTGAGCTAACGCAACTGTTTGGGTACCGATATCGGTGTCATCGTTCAATCAGTGTCGTGGGTTACGGGAGAAGCTTTGAAATCGGCGTGTTTGAAAACTCATCGGGCGAAGCCCATCACAGATAATTCCTGGTACCCACAGTCATTCACACGCAGTCTCCTAACGCAAAAAGGGGTAACCGACACTTCGAACTCTCAGTCTTCCGACATCCCTCTCACATCTTTTTCACAATCGGTCTTCATAGTCTTATCGATGTTCCTTTGAAAGGAGAACCTATGAAGAAGACATCACGAGTAATTACCGCACTAGCCAT
>CAJCJA010000014.1 GCA_903970515.1 Candidatus Saccharibacteria bacterium CG_4_10_14_0_2_um_filter_52_9 | reverse complement strand
GGGCCCCGCCAAGGACGCTCCGTCCGCCGCAATCTTGACCATCAAGTCACCACCGGGATTCTCGACGGTGACTTCATTGCCAGTTAGGCCTTCACGATGACAGATGGCGGCCGTCGCGACCGAGCCGGTGCCGCACGCCAGGGTCCATCCCACGCCGCGTTCGAGCACGCGAATCCGTACGCGAGTCTCATCAATCACTGTGACGAATTCGACGTTCGCGTCGCCAACTTTGTCAGTAAAGCCCGCCGCAATCTCCTCGCACTTTGACACCGACCACTTCGAATCATCGAGCACCACGACGTGAGGGTTGCCGACGTTCACGACACCGAGTGCACCCGCCAGCGGTTCGAGGATGGCGACAGTCCCCATCGACACGCTGCCATAACCCGCATCATCACTTTGCATGCGAAGGCTCACCGAGCGCGATCCCGCGTCCGTCTCGACGAGCAGGTCGTCCCAAGCGCCATTCGTTCGACGTCGTACCGCTGCGGCGAGGCAGCGTATCCCGTTACCAGACATCTCGGCGATTGAACCATCGGCGTTGTACAACACCATCGAGACACGTTCACCCATTGAAGCGACGAGCAATCCGTCGGCCCCGACACCGAAGGCGCGGTGACACACCGCGCGGGCTCGCGGCGCATTCCACCACGGCACGCTCGGTTCGTCGACGACGTCGATAAGAAAATCGTTGCCCGCACCGTGCCATTTCTGGAGTGAACGAAGTGTCATTATTCTCTAGTCTCGCACGAAGCCGTCGGGACCATTCAGTATCTCGCGGATGCGGGTCGCGGCATCGTTCGGGTCGTCGAACCATTCGATGCGCGGGTCGCGTTGGAACCAAGAACGTTGGCGACGAGCGAGACGCCGACTCTGGGCGATGGCGTCCTTCACGCATGTCTCGAGGTCGTCGCCCTGTTCGACGTGGCGCAGAAGCTCGCGGTACCCCACCGCCTGACGGGCGCTGCGACTAAGAGATCGAGGTGGCTGTACGAGCGAGGCGACCTCTTCGAGGAGACCTGCTTCCATCCAGACTCGGAACCGTTGCTCGATGCGCCGATCAATCTCTTCCACGTCGACTCGCAGTCCCACTTGACGAACGCGCGCGGGTCCGTAGTGTCCTAGACCTGGACCGTAGGAGGAGAAGGGTCGCCCACTACCAATCGTCACTTCGAGCGCGCGCACGATCCGTCGCTCATTGGTTGGCTCCATCCGGCTCGCCGCCAACGGGTCGAGTCGAACGAGTTGCTCATAGGCCGCGCCCAGATCGACGCGAGACTTCTCTTCCACGTCGGAGCGCACCTGCGGGTACTGGCGCGGGATGTCCAGATCGTCGAGAATCGCGCGTGCGTGCAGTCCCGTACCCCCGACGTAGAACGCGGCGGCGTTTCGTCCCCAGATCTCCTTCGTCGCTTCGCGTGCACGACGTTGGTACTCGTAGAGCGTGAAGTCCTCGCTTGGCTCGACGAGGTCGAGCAGGTGGTAGGGCACTTCGGCCCTCTCACGGGCGTTGGGTTTCGCGGTGCCAATGTCCATGCCGCGATACACCGTCATTGCGTCAACGGCGACAATCTCGATTTCCGGATACTCGAGGCAAAACTGGTGCGCGAACGCCGACTTTCCCGACGCCGTTGTTCCCACGAGCGCGACGGCCAGGCCGCCGATTTCGCTCACGAGGTCAGTAGCGGAATACGAACCTTGTGACGAGGGGCGCGAAGCACCGTCTCCATGTCACCGAGCAAGAAATAAGGTGCGCCGTGACGCACGCGCACGCTCACCAGCGAACCTGCGCGCACAGTGGAGTCGTTCGCCGGAAAATGAATCAACTTCCCTTGGCGCGTCCGACCGGACCACATCTGATCGTTCCGACGAGAAGGGCCCTCCACGAGCACCTCCTCGACGAGACCAACACGAGCGTCGTGCTTCGCGAGCGCTGAGCGGTCGAGTACGTGCTTCAGACGCGAGAATCGCTCCTTGATAACGTCGTCGTGGATGAACTCATCGTTCATGAGCGCTGCACGAGTTCCCTCGCGAGGCGAGAAGATGAATGTGTAGGCCGAATCGAAGTTCGCCGCACTTATGATCTCGAGCGACGCGTCGAACTCCTCATCGCTCTCGCCCGGAAATCCCACGATGAGGTCTGTAGTCACGGCGAGGTCGTCGATCGCCTCGCGCGCTCGCGCCAACTTCTCCATATAGCGCTCGGCGGTGTAGCCCCGACGCATTGAACTGAGCACTCGATTGGCGCCGTGTTGGAGTGGCAAGTGCAATTGAGGACACACGTTGGGCGTGTCCGACATGGCACGAATCGTCTCGGGGCGCAGGTCTTTGGGATGAGGGCTCGTAAATCGCACACGCTCGATGCCCGACACGTCACCGAGAGCGCACAGCAGTTGCGCGAAGAGCGGCCCGCGTTTGGTGATGTCGCGACCGTAGGAGTTTACGTTCTGGCCGAGCAAGGTGATCTCGACAACACCGGACTCGGCGAGCATGGTCGCTTCGCACACCAGGTCCTCGAGAGGACGGCTGATCTCGCGACCTCGCACGGCGGGCACGATGCAGTAGGCGCACGAGTTGTCACACCCCGTCTGGATGGTCATCCATGCGGCGAACGGCGAATCGCGAACGGCGTACAGCGCAGGTGCCATGTCGCGGTTGGCTTCGGGGTCGGGCGCATCGAGTACTTCGACAAGGGGACCCTCCTTGCGTGCGCGACGCAACAAGGACGGTGCGGCGGCGAGGTTGTGCGTACCGAAAACGACGTCGACCCAGTTCGCCCGCTCCAGGATCTGACCACGGTCCTTCTGGGCCATGCAACCGCCGACCGCGATTTGCATGTCCGGGCGCTGCTCTTTCAGGGCCTTCAGATGCCCGAGCGCGCTATAGAGTTTCAAATCCGCATTCTCTCGGATCGTGCACGTGTTGAGCACGACCACGTCCGCGTCGAATTCGCTGGGGGCAGGGCTCATGCCGTCGGCCACCAACATCCCGGCGAGGCGTTCCGTATCGTGTTCGTTCATTTGGCATCCGAAGGTGCGAATGGCGAACGTTCTTGGCTTTGGCACCTCTCTAGCCTACCGAGCCACTTCGAGCGTCCTTCGAGACTCATCGCGCGTTACTCCAATGCTCGCCAAAATCACGCAGACAAGCCCCACCACGTCCCACGGTGAGATCCGCTCATTGAGCAACATCCAGCCAATGACGAAGGCGATTGCCGGATCACTGGCGACGAGAACGCCAACGACTGATGGCGTCAATCGACGTAACGCACGGATCTCGGCTCCGAAGCCAATGACGAGGGCGAGGAAGGCGACGAGGGCGATGCGCCCTAATAAATACGGGTGCGTGAACACCTCGTGCGATCGACCGAGCGCGAATGGCAGCGACCAGAGCGCGGCGACCCCCACGCCGATCGCCAGCGTGTCAGTCCCTCGGCTCGCCCCACCGACGCGCTGCATCGCAAAGAGATACAGCGCCCATCCGGCTCCGGCGCCCAACGCGAAGAGCGCGCCCACGAATGTGACGCCCCCGCCCGGGCGCGTGAGCGCGAGGACGCCCAAACCTGCGAGTACGACGAACACGAAGTGTCGCCAGGTTCGCTTGCCCAGCGCGGCGACGAGCAGTGGACCGAGGAATTCGATAACGACCGCGGTGCCGAGCGGAATCCTCGCGATCGCTTGGTAAAAGCACAAGTTCATGAACGCGACCGCGGTGCCGAAGACGAAGGCGCTCAGCCACTGGTTCGTCGTGAATCGTGCGACGCGCGGGCGAGCGATGCCCAGCAACATCAGCGCACCGAGTAGAAAGCGCCACGCGCTCGACGCCGACGGGCCAATCGCGATGAAAGCTGGGTGCACGAGGGCGGCTGACCACTGGATTGACGCTGCGCCGATCACGACCAGACTCGCACCGATGAGCGCGTTACGCGATGTCGCCGACGACGGGTTCAAAGAGTGACCAAACCAGCCCGGTCCGCCTCGAGAATCAGAACCCGACCGTCGAGCGACTGCGCCAACATGAAGTCACGAGCCGCCTCGGCGACCTGGTCGGCGCGTTCCTCCAGGCAAAGCCCGAGCATCGTCGATCCTGCGCCCGACCAACACGATCCGCTCGCACCGGCGTCCAACAGCGTTTGCAGGAGCGGCCGAGCGAACTTCAAGAGATCCATACGGTACGGCTGATGGAGCGCATCTTGCATGAACGCCGGCTCGAACAGCTCGTGATGTGCGAGACCCGCGATAAGCAGTGCGAGCGAGCTCAAATTGAAGACGGCGTCGTGAAAGGGCACGAGGCTGGGCAGCACGCTTCGTGCATCGGGCGTGGCGAGTTCTTGGGCGGGCACGACGACGACGAAACGCCAGCGCGGGTCAAGTTCGAGCGGACGGGCGATCACTTCGCCCTGGCGCACAGTTCCCGCGACGAGCCCCCCGAACATCGACGCGGCCGCGTTCTCCGCGTGTCCATCCATTGTGGCTGCGACCTTGAGGGGATCCGGGGCGCCGGCCGCGGCCGCGGCACCGAGTGCGAGGGCGGCCGACGAACCTAGGCCTCGCGAAAGGGGTATGGCGGACTTGACGTGGATGGCGAAACGATCGTGACCGAGGACGGAATGCGCAACCATGGCCCCAAGATGGCGCGCGTCATCATGAATGCCCGCGCCGAAACCCTCGCTCGTGATGGAAAATTTCTCCGCTGGTTCGACACTCACTTCGAGATAGAGGTTGAGCGCGACCGCGATCGCGTCAAAACCGGGGCCGAGATTGGCAGAACTGGCGGGGACGCGAACTCGCACTGCTTCAGGTTAGGCGTTGCCACAGCGAGGGCGGAGCAACCGAACGAGTGACGACCAACGGGATTCGTCGTCGCGACGTCGTGTCGAACGACACGTAGCCGACCACTTGTCCCGCGTGGAGCGCTCGCGTGATCGTCCCAATGTGAACCTTCGCGCGCCACGAACCCTTCGCCGCCCACCACGAAAAATGGGCACTCTCACCAAGGACGACGGCGGACCCGTGTCGCGCCCAATGAATGCTCCCGACGACGGTGCCCTTTTTCAATGTCACCGAAACTTGGGTGGTGGCGGAAGTGGCGAGCGCGAGCGCCGCATCGCCCGCGGGACCGAGTTGATCGCCCCCCTGTTGACCGAGTACCACGGCGAACGCCGTCGCACTACGCGAACCGTCCATGAATGTCATCGCCATCACGTCGCATCCGCCGGCCTCTGCCGTGCGGCCTGATTTCACGCCAATCACATTGTCACTACCGACGTAAGGAGTGAAACTGCCAACCGTACCGGCGACC
The DNA here is from genome assembly GCA_903970515.1 of Candidatus Saccharibacteria bacterium CG_4_10_14_0_2_um_filter_52_9. GTDB lineage: Bacteria > Actinomycetota > Acidimicrobiia > Acidimicrobiales > RAAP-2 > RAAP-2. The sequence goes on along the minus strand of CAJCJA010000014.1, from coordinate 64,164 downwards.
GGGAGCGTGACGCGCGATTGATCGACGATTCCTCGCACGAGTGGTGACTTCATGAGAAGGACCGCGAGTCGACCCTGGTCAAGTGCGTTCGAGACCGAATCGTTGCTAAAGCCCGACACGTCGGCGTAGTGAGTGTCGCGAAGCCCTAGCGACGCAGCAGTCTCATTCATGAGTGCGACAAACTGAGTGACGTTGCCCGCGACCATATCGGCGAGCAAGACTGCGTAGTTGCTCGCCGAATGCACCAACATTCCACTGAGTAAATCGAACTCGCAGAGTGATTCTCCACTCGATACGAGCACGCTCGATTGGTCCGACTCCTTCATGAGGTCGTATTGTTCGACGTCGCTGTTGCTGATCGTGACGCACGGCCCGCTCGAGCCGCTCACCAGTGGCAACTTGTGTAACACCACGTACGCCGTCATCATCTTGGTGAGGCTCGCAATGGGCACGACGCGGTCGTGCCAACTGCGTGTGATATCGAGCGAGGGAATCAGGATCGCGGCGCTTCCCTCGCTGGGCCAAACGACCGGCGACACGGGGTTACGACGATCGAGGGATGAGACGTTGACCTCGACGTTCGCACGCTCATGCAACAACGGCTCCTGCATCACCACGATCACTCCGAGGGCTAGTACGGCCCCGAGGACGAGCGCCAAGAGCCGAAAAAAGAGTCCGCGCGAAACGGGTTGTGAGAAGCGATCTGACGACACTGACTAGAGAGAAGACCGCTGATCGTAGTCGTCGGGTGGAATTAACACCTTTCGAGCTTTTGAACCATCGCCAGCGGCGACCACGCCTTCCTCTTCGAGTTGGTCCATTATACGCCCCGCTCGAGCGAAGCCGATTCGCAATTTGCGCTGCAGCATCGACGTCGATCCCGACTGGTTCTTGATCACGAGTTCTCGCGCTTGGCGAAGGATCTCGTCGTCGTCATCGTCGCTTCCATTCATCGATACCGAAGATCGAATGTACGTGACATCGAGGGCGATGACCGACTCGGGACGACCACCTTGCGCGCGCCAGTATTCAACAACGCGACGAACTTCCTCTTCGGAGACCCACGGTGATTGCAGTCGTCGGGCGATGTTGCTCGACGCGGTGACGAGCAACATGTCACCTTTTCCAATCAACCGTTCAGCACCGGCCTGGTCCAAGATGACGCGACTGTCCGCGAGCGACGAGACGGCGAAGGCCATCCGACTTGGCACGTTCGCCTTGATGACACCAGTGATGACGTCCACGCTCGGGCGCTGCGTCGCGAGCACGAGGTGGATACCCACCGCCCGAGCCATCTGCGCAATGCGCACGACAGACTCTTCCACGTCACGTGCCGCGACCATCATCAAGTCGTTGAGCTCATCGACGACGATGACTATGTACGAAAGCTGCTCAGGTCCCGCGATGTCGAGCTCGCTTTCCAACCCGACCGCTCGCTGCAATGCGTCGGCGACGTCGTGACGCGAGTCGGAAGGTGCTGGTACGTCTCCTCGCGCAATCATTTGCTGGTAGCTCGTGATGTCACGCGCGCCGCTTTCGGCGAGGAGGTCATAACGCCGTTCCATCTCCTTGACGGCCCAGTTGAGAATATTGGCGGCCTTCTTTGGATCGACGACCACGGGAGCCAAGAGATGAGGAAGATCATTGTATTGACCCATCTCGACACGCTTTGGATCGACGAGCAGAAGTCGCACTTGCTCGGGCGTGCTCCGCATTACGAGCGACGTGATCAACGAGTTAATGCACGAACTCTTTCCCGCACCCGTCGCGCCCGAGATCAGCACGTGAGGCATCTCACCGAGATTGACCACGACGGTGCGCCCGGCGATGTCGCGACCAATGGGCACGTCAAGCGGGTGGTTCGCTACCAGTGCCTCGTCGGACGCGAGGAGGTCACCGAGCGCCACCAGCGTGCGTTGTCGATTGGGCACCTCGACGCCGATCGCCGAACGTCCGGGAATCGGCGCCAAGATTCGTACGTCGGGTGACGCCATTGCGTAGGCGATGTCCTTATTCAGTGACGTGACACGCGCGACCTTGACGCCTGGACCAAGTTCGAGCTCGTAGCGAGTGACGGTCGGCCCAACCGTGTAGCCCACCAGCGTGGTCTCGACACCGTGAGCCGCGAGCGCTTCAACCAGTTGTTCGCCCGACGCATCGACGGCGGCCCGGTCTTGTCGTTGTTCCTTCGTGCGCTGTAGGAGCGACAAAGGAGGCAGCTCCCAGTCACTCACGATCACCTGGCGCCGTGATGCCGGAGGATCATCGACGTCGTCAACGGGCTCCGGTTCGACAAAATCGCCCACGTAATCGTGGCTCACCTCATCGTCCTCCTCGTCAACGTCGACTGATTCGGGTAGCGGGACCTCGTCGAACCGCGAGATGAGCGCGGGCGCTGGCGGGGCTTGGGCGTCGCTCGTGACTTCGTCGGCGTAGTCGTCGTTGCTCCTCGGTCGCGCGGACCACCAGTGCGCCACAAATCGGCCGAGCGCGCGGAGCATTCGCACCAGTCCCGCGCCCAGCGCTCGCAGTCCGAATCCCGTGATCACCATTGCCGCGACGACCAACACCGCGATCAACACCACGAGGGCGCCCCCGAGCCCAATCGTGCGATAGAGACCCCCACCGACGATGACACCAAGCCATCCGCCCGCGTGCCCGAGCGCACTCGTGCCCGCGTGGTAACCGGGCCGACCACCCGCTAGGTGACCGAGTCCCGAGATGCCCACGAGGCAAAGGCCTATGCCCCACGCGAAGCGCGCGCGGTCCGCCGCCAATTTCCCCCACACCAACGCCACCGCCGTTACCAAAAGGATGACCGGTAAGAACCATCGACTAATACCAATCGCCACTTTGAGTGCGTCGAGGACGACGCGCCCGGCTGGACCCAGCGCCTTGAAGTCGGCGAGCGTGCAGAACAGCCCGGCAACGACGAGCACGACGATCCAGATATCTCTCTCGTGGCGCGACCAGAGACTTGGTGGCGCGCTTGAGGCGTCGCTCTTCGCCGGCGCGCGCCTCGCCGATGTTCGGTTCGACTTCTTTTGATGCTGAGCAGGACTCACAACCATCAAACTTACCGAACATGAGTTCGGTTTCGGTGCCAATCCCGTAGGCTTACACGGTGCCAAGCGGACCCGACCAATCATCGATCGAACTGGCCGCACGACTCAACGCCCACGCGGAACTCGCGACAATCCTCTCGACAACGCGTCTGAGCCCGTCCATTACCGAAGTCATCATCAAGGGTGATCACCACCTCGTCGGACCGCCCGGAAGCGACGTCATGATCCGCGTGGTTGACGCCAAGGGCAGGTACGTCCGTCGCCGCTACAGCGTGCGCCGCGTCGACGAAACGAGCGAGTCCTTTGCACTCTGGATCGTCACGTCGCACGAGGGGCCGGGCTCGACCTGGGCGTCGAGCGCGCGCACGGGTGACCTCGTCGACGTCGTCGGGCCACGGGGGAAGATCACCCTCGACCCTCTCGCGGACTGGCACCTCTTTGTTGGTGATACGTCGGGACTGGCGGCGTTCTATCGAATGGCCCAAAGCATCGAAACGCCCGGGCGCGCCATATTTATTGTCGAAGTGGCGACGATGGACGACGCGCTCACCGCACCATTTGACGAGGGCCTCGGCGTGACCGGCATCTTCGTGGATCGCACGTCGCGCCCTCACGACGACGCGTCAGGCCTGCTCGACGGATTGTCCGCCTTCGCCCTTCCGCCCGACGTGGGTCACGCCTACGTGTTCGGCGAATTTCACGTCATGAGGGCGATCGAGGTCGCCTTGCGCGACCGAGGGCTCGACGAGCATCAGATCAGCACCAAGGCGTTCTGGAGGACCGGACGCCACAACGCCGAGATGGGCGAACCCGAAAAGGACCTCTAGAAGATCGAGACAGCCGCGAGGAGGACCGGCTGGCGACGATATTTCTGGCCGAGTAGTCGGCCCGCCGTTCGCTGAGCGACTTTATTGAGTGACGACGCATCGCGTTCTCCGTCGCGCAACGAGTTATCGAGTGCCTCACGCACCTGGGACGTGACGAGCTCCAAAAGTTCAGAGTCGCGCTCTCCCTCAAACCATCCTCGCGTGGTCACGCGAACGGGTTCGACGATGACGCCTCGGTCCTTGTCAATGCCCCCGGTGATGAGCAAGAGACCGTACTCAGCGAGCATGCGTCGTTCCTCGAGCGGACGCTCGTCCAGATCGCCCGCACTGCCGTCGATGTAGTGAAAACCCGCTGGCACTTGGCCCGAACGGCGAATCCCGGTCGCACTCACTTCGACCTGGTCACCGTCTTCGCAGATGAGCACGTGATTGTGCTTCAATCCCATCGAGATCGCCAGGTCCGCGTGATGGACCATGTGACGGTACTCGCCGTGCACCGGCACGAAATTACGAGGCCGCACCAATTGGTGATACGTGCGAAGTTCGCCTTGGCGCGCGTGACCCGACGCGTGCACGGGCTCGTTGCCCGAATGAATCACTTCGGTGCCGGCGCGATGCAAGTCGTCGATGACGCGACCCACCGACCACTCATTACCGGGGATCGGGTGCGAGCTGAGGATCACGGTATCGTCGGGCCCGACCTTCAAGAAGCGCGCGTCACCGCGCGACAATTTGGAAAGTGCCGCGAGCGGTTCGCCTTGGCTACCGGTGCAGATCACGCAGATCTCCCCCGGTGGATAGCGGTCGATGTTCTCGACGTCGACGATGTCAGCCGTGCTCACGTGCAGCAAATTCAACTTTCGCGCGAGCTTCACGTTCGCCTCCATGGAGCGACCCATGAGCACCACTTTTCGCTTCTGTTCGAGCGCCACGTTAATGATCTGTTGGACGCGGTGGATATGGCTTGCGAAACACGCCACCACCATCCGTCGCTCGGGTCGCTCGAGGAAGAGCCGACGCAGCGCGGCGCCGACTGAACGCTCCGACGCGGTGAAGCCGGGTTCCTCGGCGTTGGTCGAGTCGCACAGCAATAACGCCACACCCTCCTCGCCAATCGCGGCGAGCCGGGTGACGTCGGTGCGTCGTCCATCGATTGGCGTGAGGTCGAGTTTGAAATCGCCCGAGTGAAGTACGATGCCGACGCTCGTGTGAAAGGCGAGCGCGTGCGCGCTGGGCACCGAGTGCGTCACCGGAATGAACTCCACTTCGAAGGGCCCGATGCGGCGCCGCTCGTGGTCCTCGACCTCGATGAAGGTGAGGTCGTGGGCGACCTTCGCCTCGCTGAGACGATGCCGAGCGAATCCGAGCGTCAACGCCGATCCGTAGATGGGGACATTGACGTCCTTCACTAGGTAGCGCAGAGCACCGGTGTGGTCCTCGTGGCCGTGGGTTAAGACGATTGCGTCCACGCGGTCGCGACGCTCAATCAGCCAGCGAAAGTCGGGCAGGATGATGTCGACGCCATACATCGTGGGTTCGGGGAACATGAGACCGGCATCGACCACGACGATGCGACCGTTTTGCTCCAGCGCGAGACAGTTGCGGCCAATTTCGCCGAGACCTCCGAGGAACGTGACTCGAATCGACTCCTTAGCCACGCTGTGCCCGCAGCGACGCCACTACTTCCGCGGCGGCTGCATCGAGTGTCTCGTCGGCCTCTCCAAGGGGTAGGCGACACTGACCAACGCCCAGACCCAGGGCTCGAAGCGCAGCTTTGGCGGGAAGAGGGTTGGGATACGCGTCGCTGCTCTCGAAGGTGTAGCTCGGCGCGAGACGCTCGTTATACATTTGGGCCTTCACGAAGTCGCCCTTCTCGACGCAACGCACGAGGGCGACGAACTCACGGCACGCCCAGTGCGCCGCCACCGAGACGATGCCCGTCGCGCCGATGCTGAGGAAGGGAAGAAGGAGACTGTCGTCCCCGCTGTAGAGATCAAGGTCATCGCCCAACACGGCCTTGGTATGCGCGGCGCTGACCAAGTCGCCCGACGCGTCCTTCAGCGCGGCGATGTTGGGGTTGTGCCGCACGAGGTCGATTGTCGTGGCGCTCGCGATCTTGCGACCGGTGCGCACCGGTATGTCATAGAGCATGATGGGTAGCTTCGTCGAACCCGCGATCGCGGCGAGGTGCGCGCTGATGCCGCGTTGACTTGGTCGCGAGTATTCGGGCGTCGTCGCGAGCACGCCCGCGACGCCAGTTTCGTGAACCCGACTCGTCAACGCCACGGACTCCGAGGTGTTCGCGCTGGTCGTACCCGCGATGACCGGCACGTTGACTGCCTCAACCACGCATCGAAAAAGCTCCAACTTCTCCTCGTCGCTCAGTGACGAACCCTCACCCGTCGAACCCGCAACGACAAGTCCGTCGCTCCCTTCGTCAACGAGAAATCGCGCGACCTGGGCCGCCACGTCAAAATCGACGGCGCCGTCAGGAGCGAAAGGGGTCACCATGGCAGTGAGAACTGTTCCAAAGCGCGTGGTACCCATACCACGAAGTTACCAGTGATTCCTGGAATTTCTTTTCCAGACTTCGCTTTCTCATTACGCGAGCAACGCGTCGAGACCGATGGTGAGCTTGGGCACGTTGCTCACCGCGCGCACCGCCAAGGCAACGCCCTGGACATAGCTCTGACGATCGAACGAGTCGTGACGGATGGCGAGCCCTTCACCGAGAGCGCCAAAGAGGACTTCTTGGTGCGAGACGAGTCCGGGGAGGCGCACTGAATGTATCTTCACGCCGTCACCGGCGTCAGCGCCGCGTGCTCCCTCGACGCTGTGGTGCGTGGTCGGATCGACCAGCGGGTCCTTGCCGGCGCGCTTTCTCGCCTCAATGATGGCGCGCGCCGTCGTGAGTGACGTCCCCGAGGGGGCGTCCGCCTTGCGATCGTGATGCAGTTCAATGATCTCGACTCGATCGAAATACGGCGCCGCCATCGCGGCGAAGCGTTCCGAGAGCACGGCCCCGAGCGCAAAATTCGACGCCATCACGACGCCCGTCTTCGTGCTCGCTTCGTCGAGCGCACTTCGTTGCTCGGCACTCAGTCCGGTCGTTCCAGTGACGAGGGCCACTCGATGCGTTGCGCACCATGAGGCTGTCTGCACGACGTTCTCGGGCGCGGAGAAATCGACGACGACGTCGACCCCGAGTCCGTCATTGTCACTGAGTGATTTCGCGTAGGAGGCACCGAAGAGGTTCTCGGGTTCCTTCACGTCGATCAGCGTGACGACCTTGAGGTCCTCCATCGCACCGAGCCCGGACGCGAGCGCTTGGCCCATGCGGCCCGCTCCCCCGACGATGACGACACGTTTCATGCGTTCACCTTACCTTTTCGTCTTTTCGGTACCCAGCCGCGCAGCACCGCGAAGGCGCCCAACAGCGCAATACCGCCACCGAGCGATGCGATGAGGCCAATCGTGATGAACGGGGCGTGATAGTGGAAGTGCACAGTCCAGTGTCCCGGCGGGACGATCACCTGTTGAATGAGTCCCGAGCGCACGACGTGTAAGTCCACGAGCTTGCCCGTCGTCTCATTTCGAGCCGTCGCGTGCCATCCCGGTATCCACGACATGGAGCGCTTGAGGATGGTTGGATGGGTCGCGACCACGCTGACCCACGAGTCACCCCAGACGGAGTTGCGGATGTTGGTGATCTTGGACGTCCTCGCGTTCGTCCCGAGCCAGTCACCCGCGCGGATCGTCGTAGCCCGGAAGTACGACAGCAATCCCCTGGTCTGTACGAGTTCCCACGCTGACGTGGACAACGCTTGCTGGAATTGGGTATTGAGGGCGTAGGTCGGCGCGTTCTTGCCGGGTTCGCGTACTTGCACCGAAGACACCAGTGCGCCACCGCTCGCACTGATGCGCACGCCCGCAGCTTCAATGTTCTTTCCCGTGAAGTGAAACGTCAGCGACGGAGCGCTGGCTTCGCTGATCGATTGGCCGAACGGCGCACCTTTGGTGTTGAGCAACTGGGCGCTCACGTCACCGCTCGCGATCGTCGCCCCGTCAACGCCTCGCACATTCACCCGATCGACGGGCATCATGGTGCCAAAGTATCGCGACACCGTCGCCCGTGACTGGGGAGCAACGCACTGTGGTGGGGGGACCATCGAAGGTTTCACCAGTATCGACAGTTTGTTCTGCGCGACGATGACCGTCGAGAGTCGTAGTTGGTGATACACGCCGCGGGCCAATTGGCAGCCGTCGAGTCCAAAGAGCGGATGCGTGTCGGTGACGTTGCCGTAGAGTTCGTCGATCAGGGACCCGTAACCTTGGACGCTAGGCAATTGCGTAAAGACGTTCATGTTGGTCGAACCAAGGTCCTCGAACGTATAGTGGCTCTCGCCGGTCGGATCGACCATCGCGAAGCGGCCGTTGGGATCGATGTTGTGCACGGCGAATTGTCGCGACGGTTCAGTGTTTACCCGACCCGGAAGGAATCCCGTCGAGCAGAACAACAAGAACACCAACACGTCAAGGGCGACGAAGGCGCTGATCCAACGAAGGAGTTGGCGACTCTTGAGTCCCCAGAGCAGCAGCGCGACGAACGCGCACGCGATTCCCAAGTGCACGAGAAACGTGGGGCGCTGATAGTCGACGAGACTCGTGTCGTAGTTCCCGTGCACCATCCAATTGACAATCTCTCGACCGAAGAAGAGCAGGGAGAGCGACAACACGCCGGTAAGCATGGCGGGAGCGAGCGTGAGCCATTTCTTCGCACCCGTCAAGCCGGCCCCGGCAAAGTCACGGTCCTTGATCTTTTGGAGGAACCATCCGAGTAACACCACGAGAGCCAAGTCGACAATGATGATGCTGCGACTCTGCAGACGCGTGCTGCCGTAGAGGGGAATGGCGCGAAAGAGGTGACCGAGAGGCGTATAACTGCCCCACGCGGCGAAGAGTCCGACAACCAGGAGCACCACGTACAGGATCCATTGGCGGTCCTCGCCGCGCCATCCACGTCGCGTCAACTGACTGACGTAGGCAAAGAGGGCGACGAGTGCGAGCACACCCACGTACCCCGTCACCTCGGGCAAGTTGTAGTTGACGTAGAAGCCCGGTTGATGAAGTAGACCGTTGCCGCCGAAAATGTCGGGGATGAACAGGAGACTGGACCACTTCACGTACAGCGACCCCGCCCCGAACCACTGATAGGTCAGGTCGGTCCTCTGGGACTGTTTGATGAAGGAATAGCCCGGCAGCAATTGACCGAGTCCAATAATCGTCCCCCACACGGTGGCGCTGACGATCCCCCCTACGTAGATCGCGCGGTTCTTCCACGTCGAAGGTTGCCACGCGCTGCGCAACAACAGGACCGACGGCCCAACGACCAGGACCAACAGTTGCATCTCGGCGATTCCGCGGGGTTCACCGCTCAAGTCGGCGAGGGCCCACATGAAACTCAAGCCGAGGACGCTCGGTGCGAGCGCGCGCACGCGAGTGCGAAACGGATCATCGCGAGTGCGCTCGACTGCTGTGGCCATGCACAACATCGACAGCAACGCCCACGGCAAGAACGCGTATCCCTGGATGACGCCCAGGTGCACCATCTGGCCAATCATCGCGCCCGACCACGCGTAGACCAGCGAGGGAACCAACGACGCGAACGTTCCCAGTCGGTGCCAGCGAAGCAACACGAACACGCCCAGTGCGGCGCTCGCGTACACCGCGATCAAGTTGAGCACCCACGAGAGAATCGCGGGCAGAAACGCAAAGAGCCACGTCAGCGGAAAGAAGGCTCCCGCGTTCATGCCACCCAACAACGGCGTACCCGAATCGGCGAGGGCGTTGAACAACGGCAAGTGCCCACTATCGATGTCGCGGCCCACCAAGACGCGAAGCGGGAAGTTTTGAATCAAGTTGTCCTGGGCAATCGCGGGATAACCCAACATCGCCGGTATCGCAAAGATGACGATCGGCAATCCGAGAATGATGAGCAGAGCCCAACGGTCAGCCTTGGAAAGGGACCGCCACCAGCGAGTCGAGGGGTAACGCGTCTGGGTATCCATTTTCACCAGGCTAAGAATGATGTGACTGACTCACGAATGTAACAGGGCAACGCTGGCCTCTACTGAAGGGCCGGTAGATCCAAGCGGGGCTGAACCCGCGGAGGCCACGAAACAGGGCCCCCGCTCTAGCCCAGGAAATACGGCAAGCCCGTGCCACCCAGTCGCGATGACTGCGCGGCACGGCACCTACCGCTTAGCGACGTCGCGGTCGAGGACTACGACGCCCTCCATCTCCATCGCTGAACGACGGGCCACCGGGACCGAGGTCGCCGAGATCATCGGCCAGTTCCGCCTCAAACACGGCTTCGAAACTCGAGGTGGGCGTGCTTCGCGAGTTGGTCTCCCGCTCACGACGTGGTCGATCGCTCTCGCGATCAGGACGCTCGGTGTGCTCGCGTGCGGGACGATCCGCATGATCGCGCGCGGGGCGCTGGCGTGGCGCCTCGTCGTCGCTGGCGGCCGAGGCATACTCGCCGGCGAGTGACAGCGAGACTTTGCCCTGAGGATCGATGTCGTCGACCTTCACCTCGAGCGCTTGACCGAGTTCGACGACGTCTTCGACTTGACCAATGCGCTTACCGCCATTGAGAGGTGACATCTTCGAGATGTGCAAGAGTCCATCGCGTCCCGGCATGATGCTGATGAACGCACCAAACTTCGCGATGTTGACAACACGACCCTGATACGTCGCGCCCACTTCGGCTGTCGGAGGATCGAGGATCAACGAGATACGTCGACGAGCCTCTTCGACCGCTCGGCCGTCCTTCGCACCTATCGTGACCGTGCCCACGACACCATCGTCGTCGACCGCGATGTCCGCGCCGGTCTCTTGCTGCAAGGTATTGATGACCTTGCCTTTCGGACCGATGACCTCGCCGATCTTGTCGATCGGAATCTCCATCGACACGATCTTGGGAGCGACCGCAGCGACTTCGCTACGCGGCTCGGCAATCGTGTTCGTGATCACGTTCAAGATGCTCAGGCGCGCTTCCTTCGCTTGATGCAAGGCCTTGGAGAGCACGTCGGCGGGCAACCCGTCGATCTTCGTGTCCAACTGCAACGCCGTGACGGCGTCGGCGGTACCGGCCACCTTGAAGTCCATGTCGCCAAAGGCGTCTTCGGCACCGAGGATGTCGGTGAGGGTCACGTAGGTACCTTCGTCGTAGACGAGGCCCATCGCAATACCCGCGACTGGCGCCTTGATCGGCACGCCCGCCGCCATCAGTGACAACGTCGAACCACACACTGACGCCATTGACGTCGAACCGTTCGACGCCATCACGTCCGAGACGACGCGCAGCGTATACGCAAATTCCTGCTCGCTCGGCAACACCGGCACGAGCGCGCGCTCGGCGAGCATGCCGTGACCGACTTCGCGACGCTTGGGCGCACCCACGCGACCTGTCTCGCCCGTTGAGTAGGGAGGGAAGTTGTAGTGGTGCATGTAGCGACGGAACTCGTCGGGTGTGATCGAGTCGATCTGCTGCTTCATTCGCGGCATGCCGAGCGTTGTCACGTTCACGACTTGGGTCTCACCGCGCTGGAACAAGGCCGAGCCGTGGGTCATGGGAAAGAGGTCGATCTCCGCGGAGAGTGGACGAATGTCGCTGATCCCGCGACCGTCGATTCTCACGCCATCGTCGACAATGCGTCGACGCACCAACTTCTTCGTCACTGACTTGACGGCCGCCTTGATCTCACCGGTGCGTCCCTCGAACTCGACGGAGAGTTGCTCGATGAGCGACGCGGTCGCGGCGTCGAGGGCGTTGTTGCGCTCGGTCTTGGTCGTGAGCTTGTTCGCGTCGCTGAGCGACGCGGTCCCGAGTTCTTCGACGCGTGAGTACACGTCGTCCTTGTAGTCGAGTTGGGGTTCGAAGGCGAGGGCCTTGAGCGGACCGCGCGCCTTGACGAACTCCTTGACGAGTTCACGCTGCAAGTTGATCGCTTCACGGATCCACAGCTTCGACGCTTCGAGTCCCGCGGCGAGGACGTCTTCGCTCACCTTGGGCGCACCATCGGCGTACTTCTCGAATGAACCTTCGGTCCCTCCGGCTTCGACCATCATGATCGCGATTTCTGACTCGACCGAGTCGCTGAGCGCACGCCCCGCGACGACGAGCTCGAACGTCGCGGCATCACCTTCCTGGAAGGTCGGGTGCGGCGCCCACTCACCATCGGTGGTGTAGGCCATGCGCACGGCGCCAATGGGGCCGTCGAAGGGAATACCCGAAATCATCAGTGCGGCGGACGCCGCGTTGATCGCGAGGATGTCGTGCGGGTTCTCCTGGTCGGCGCTGAAGATCGTGCCAACGACCTGGACCTCGTTGCGAAAGCCCTTCGGGAACGAAGGACGAAGCGGACGGTCAATCAATCGACAGATGAGGATCGCCTGGTCCGAGAGTTTGCCCTCGCGGCGAAAAAACGCCCCGGGGATTTTTCCGGCGGCGTAGGCCCGCTCTTCAATGTCGACGGTGAGAGGAAAGAAGTCGGTGCCCTCGCGAACGGATCGTGCGGCGGCAACCGTCGCCAGTAGGACCGTGTCACCAATGCGAGCAAGAACTGCCCCGTCGGCGAGTTGGGCCAAATGGCCAGCTTCGAAACTCATGGTTTTGTCGGTGCCCGTGATTGGGCTACTTACGCGGATTGCGTCAGTCATGGGAATACTCCTTGTGCTTAGCAACACTCCGCCCGGATCCCAGTGGGCAACCCTCGCGTCTCGCGAAAGTTCTCCACTGGCCTCCGAGGCCTCGGATGTGTTGACTGCGTCGACGGCGTCGACGCAGCTTCGGCTAGCGACGAATGCCGAGACGACCGATGAGGGCGCGATAGCGCTCGACGTTGCCACGCTGGACGTAGTCGAGGAGTCGGCGGCGTTGGCCAATGAGCTTCATGAGTCCGCGGCGGGTGTGATGATCACCCTTGTGGATCTTGAGGTGCTCGGTGAGATGCGAGATGCGGTCCGTCAGAATCGCGATTTGCACTTCGGGCGAACCCGTGTCCGTCTCGTGAGTCTGAAAGTCCTTGATGATCTGCTGCTTCTCAGCCATAACGTCGTTGCCTTATGAATCGGGGGTCTTGGAGCGAGCCGCCCACTTGACGACCCACGTGATCAGCGTCGCTGACCGAGTACCTATCTTAGCAGTACTGAGGCATTTGGCGAAAAATCCTTGAAAAGGGCGACGGTTTGCTCGACGTCACTCTCAATTTGCGTCGTCAGTTCCTCCACTGTCGCGAAGGTCTGCTCTGCGCGCAAGCGTTGTAAGAACGCCACGTCGAGCTCCTCGTCGTAGATATCGGCGTCGAAATCGGGAATATGTACCTCGACGAGCACCTCGCCTTGGTCGTAGAACTGCGGTCGGGTACCCACCGAGATTGCTCCCGCCAACCAGCCGGCCTCGCCCAACATCACCGCCCCCGCGTAGATACCGAGCGCGGGTTCGACCTGGCGCTCAGAGAAGGACAGATTCGCCGTGCGATACCCGAGCTCGCGTCCCCGGGCGTCACCGTGCACGACGCGCGCCCGAAGACAGAACGCGCGCCCGAGTACGTGCGCGGCCAGTTCGACGTCGCCTCGTTGCAGTGCCTCGCGAACCAGGGTGGAGCTGTAGCGTTCTCGCTCGGCGAATATCGCGGCGGGGTGCACCTTGAAGTTCCACCGCTCCCCTTCTTCTTCGAGTAACGCGACGTTGCCCTTGCGATCGTGGCCGAAATGGAAATCCTCACCCACCACGACGTGCTCAGCTCGAAGTTCGTTCGACAAGACCCGCTCGACGAAGGACCGCGCGCTCTCCTTCGCGAGTCCTTCATCGAATCGGAGCACGCGCACCTGCTGCACGCCGAGACGCTCGAGGCCTTCGAGGCGCTGGGACAGCGTCGCGATCAAAAGCGGCGCGCGTTCGGGGGCGAGCACGAGCGCGGGATGCGGATCAAAGGTCAGCACCGTCGAGGCGACGTGATGGCGATGAGCAATCGCACAGAGATTCTCAATCACCTTCTGGTGACCGAGGTGCAGACCATCAAAGACCCCGATTGCGACCGCGGTCGCTCGCTCCGAGCGCGGATTTTCCTCGTCGAGAATCAGCATCGGCGACAACCTAGCGTTGTTCTTGCGCGTCATCGCGCACGAGCACGATCTCCGGCTTCCATTTGTCGCCCCGACGACGAAGCACGCCAATCAACGCGCCCTCATGGTCAAGGGCCGCGATCTCCTCGTGGTTGAAACTCTCGCTGATCACCAAATGCTGGCCCATGCGCATTCGACGCTCCTCATCGAGACCAAGCGTCACGTGTTCGAGGTCGACGACGAATTCGCGCGGCGCGAGCAGGACGCTGTGAGCGAGCGCGACTCGTGCCTCGATCTGCTCTAGTGACCACGCGTTCGAGACGTCATAGGCGCCGCTCGAGAGGCGCCGAAGTGAGGACAGGTGTCCGACGGTGCCGAGTCGTTTCGCGAGGTCGCTCAAGAGCACTCGCACGTACGTGCCGACACTGCACGTCACGTCGAAATGCCAGACGTTCTCCTCCTCACTTGGCGTCAACGAAAAGACGCGGACGTTCACGGCACGAGCGTCGCGTTCGACTTCAATGCCCTGGCGCGCCATGGCGTGCAGTCGACGGCCGTCCACCTTGAGTGCAGAGACCATCGGTGGGATCTGTTGTTGGTCACCCGTCATCGCAAGGGCGACGTCATTGACGACAGCGGACGTCAGCGTGGGTACGGCGCAGCGTTCGACAACCACCCCGTCGGCGTCGAGTGAATCGGTCGCGACCCCCAACGTGACCGCCCCGACGTATCGCTTCACCTGGGACTGGGCGAAACGCAAGAGTCGCGTGCTCGGACCCACGCCCAGCACGAGCAGACCCGTCGCCATAGGATCGAGGGTGCCGGCGTGACCCACGCGACGTTCGTTGAGCAGTGCGCGCACGCGTGCGACGACGTCATGGCTCGTGACGCCCTTTGGTTTGTCGACGAGCAGGAGGCCGTTACTCGTCATCATGGCGTTGACGGCGCAAGATGTCCTCCACCGCGGTACCGCTCGCCACCGCGGGGTCGGCCATGAACGAGAGGATCGGAGTTCGCTTCAGGCGCGTCTGGGCGTTGACCGCACCTTGAATCTGTGCGCGTCGCTCGCTAAGGACGACGCGCGATTCCTCGCTCAATGA
This sequence comes from Candidatus Saccharibacteria bacterium CG_4_10_14_0_2_um_filter_52_9, assembly GCA_903970515.1. Lineage (GTDB taxonomy): Bacteria > Actinomycetota > Acidimicrobiia > Acidimicrobiales > RAAP-2 > RAAP-2. The sequence goes on along the minus strand of CAJCJA010000014.1, from coordinate 49,041 downwards.
ATCTAGGTACACCATGGCTTGGCGCATATCGGGCGTCGTCTCGACGCCGGTGACCGTGAGAAGTCCCAGTCGCTCGTCGATGTCCGAAATTCGTAGGAGTTCGTCAGAGATCACTTCGCGCAGGATCTGATTGACTCGCGCGCTGCGTGGATAGGGATGGCGACCGCCGGTCGAATGGGCCATGTCCTAGGCCGTTCGTGGAATCTCGCGCTCTTCGAACGTTTCGATGATGTCGCCTTCCTTGAGGTCCTGGTAGTCCGACAGACCAATCCCGCACTCGAAACCCGCTTGCACTTCGCGCGCGTCGTCCTTGAAACGACGAAGCGACGTGATCGAGCCCTTCCAGATGATGGTGCCCTCGCGCAAGAAGCGAACCTTTGAGCCGCGGGTGATGACGCCATCGCGCACGAAGCAACCCGCGATCGCACCGATCTTGGGCACGCGAAAGACCTCTCGCACTTCTGCCTCGCCCGTGACGATCTCTTCGAATACCGGCGACAACAGACCGAGCATCGCGGCCTCAATCTCCTCGATCAACTTGTAGATGATCTCGTAGGTTCGAACCTCGACGCCCTCGGTTTCGGCGAGTTCACGCGCGCGCTTGTCGGGGCGGACGTTGAAGCCAATAATTGTTGCGTTTGATGCCTTCGCTAACTGCACGTCATTCTCGGTGATGCCGCCCACGCCTCGGTGCACGATGACGAGCTTGACGTCGTCGCGTTCGAGCTTTCGTAGCGATTCAGTGCATGCTTCGAGTGATCCCTGGACGTCGGCCTTGAGCACGACATTGAGCGTCGCCGTCTCGCCTCGTTGAATCTGCTCGAAGAGGTCCTCGAGTCGAGCACCACTGGTCGAGGCGACGGGTTGGTGGCCAATGAGTCGCGCTCGATGCGCGCGCGCTTCGGCGAGCGAACGGGCGTGGGCGAGGTCGTGCGCGACGCGCATCTCGTCGCCCGCGAAGGGTGGTTCGCTGAAGCCAAGGATTTGCACCGGCGTCGAAGGACCCGCGGACTTGATCTGCTGTCCCTGGTCGTTGATGAGCGCCTTCACCTTCCCGAACGCGGCCCCTGCGACCACGGGGTCGCCGACGTTGAGCATCCCTTGTTGGACCATGACGGTCGCGACCGGTCCGCGTCCCACCTCGAGGTTCGCTTCGAGGACGGTGCCCACGGCGCGACCCGTGGGTCGTGCCTTAAGTTCGGCGAGCTCGGCGACCAGGAGGACCTGCTCGAGTAGTTCGTCAATGCCGGTGCCCTGTAAAGCGGAGATCTCAACGACAATCGTGTCGCCGCCCCATTTTTCGGGAACCAGTCCGTACTCACTGATCTGTTGGAGGACGCGGTCAGGGTTGGCGTCCGCCTTGTCCATCTTGTTGACCGCGACGACGAGCGGCACGTTGGCGGCTTTGGCGTGATTGATCGCCTCAATCGTCTGGGGCATGACGCCGTCGTCGGCGGCGACGACGAGGATGACGATGTCAGTGACCTTGGCGCCACGAGCACGCATCGCGGTGAACGCTTCGTGCCCGGGAGTATCGAGGAAGGCAATTGGCTTTCCTTTCCACTGGACTTGATAGGCACCAATGTGTTGGGTAATGCCGCCCGCTTCGCCCGCGACGACGTTGGCCTTTCGAATCTTGTCGAGCAGCAACGTCTTGCCGTGGTCGACGTGACCCATCACGGTCACGACGGGGGGGCGCGGCGTCGCCTCGATATCGTCATCGGCGTCTTCTTCGTCGAAGAACTTGGCGAGCAATGCGGCCTCTTGTTGCTCGCCGGGGTCAACGAGTCGAACCGACGCGCCCACTTCGGCGGCATACAACTCAATCATGTCGTCACTGAGGCCTTGGACGGCGGTGACGATCTCACCTTGCAGGAACAAGAAACGAATAATGTCCGCCGCGCTTCGGTTGAGCTTGGGACCGACGTCCTTCGCGGTGGAACCGCGCTCGATGATCACTTCACCGTCGGGTACGGGCGCGCTACTGGGTTGCCACGTCGTCATCTGGGTCGGTTCGAGTTCTTCAACGTTGCGACGCCGACGTCGAGTGGTCTTACGTTGTGACCCACGAGGTCCACCGGTGCCGCGTCCTGACGGCGCTCCTCTTCCCGCACCAGCCGGCGCGCTCGTCGCTCCACCACTGGTCCGTGGTCCGCCAAAGCCACTGGTCGGACCGCCGGGTCGCGACGGCGCCCCGGTCCTCGGTGCACCCGACGAGGGGCGAGCGCTCATGGGACGCGACGTACCCGCCCCCGGGGGTCGACTGGTCGAGCCGCCCGGCATGGCCCGGCGCGCGCCGGGAGGCGGTGGGATCGGACGCCCGGTCGCTGACATTGGACGACCGGGAGGCGGCGGGATTGGACGCCCCGACGAACTTAAGGGGGGTCGAGTGCCCGCCCCACCGTCACCATCGGCGCCGGTGCCGCGCTGCGTGGGACGAATGGTGGTGGGGCCATCAGGTGAGGCCGCCCTCGTGGGAACTGGCTTGGGAGCAGCGACACGCGAACGAACGACCTTGGTCGGTTCACTCGTCGGTGCCGGCGCGATTTCAGGCGCGCGATCGCGACTAGGTGCGGGCGCGGAAGGGACCCTGACGTCCGAGGCGACCGGGTTCGCTGCGGGAGCGTCGCGCACCGCGCTCGGCGTCGTCGTCGCCGTGCTCGTGGCCTTCGCGGGGGCCTTGGTAGCCTTGGCGACTTTGGTCGCCTCCTCAGGTTGTACCTCGCGACGTAGGCCGTCAGCGTCCGCGCGACGCCGGATGCGGTCAGCCTGGGCGTCCTCGATCGACGCAGAAGGACTGGTGGCGCCGATACCCAGTTTTTGGGCGAGCGCGAGCAACTCCTTGCTCGTCAACCCGAGCTCCTTGGAGAGCTCGTGGACCCGGATCTTCTTTTGCGCCAAAACGTTCCCTTACTTTGTGTGCTCGCACCTTCACGAACACAGTTACGTATTCTTTCACAACTCGGGCCATTTACTGGCCCGACCAATCACTCGCAGTGTCTGCACGTCGAGCTCACTCACCGACCGGCGTAGGGCTCGCGCCACGTGCGCGACCTGTAACGCGTCTCCACACTCACCATTCGCACACCACCACACTCCTCGTCCATCTCCGCGACCCCTGTACCACTGTCCGTCAGCACCTAGTCCTGCGCGTCTCAACAATGCGTCCTCACGTCGACTCCGACAGACGACACACGTGCGTTCCGGGGTTATGCCTGGTCCTCCGACTCTGGCGCGCCCGCGAGATTCACGACCTCGATGACCTCTTCGACGTTACCGTCGGCGTCGCTGAGTACGACATCTTCGACGAGCACGACGTTGCCATCGGCGTCGCTCACGAGTGCGGCGCTCTCGTCGATCACGACGTCACCCTCGGTCCACACCTCTTCGACGACCTCAGGCTCTTCGCCTTCGTTCTCGGAGCGAATATCGATACGCCAACCGGTGAGACGGGCCGCCAATCGAGCGTTCTGCCCCTCTTTACCAATGGCGAGCGAAAGCTGCTGGTCGTGCACGATGACCGTCGCGATGCCCTCTTCCTCATTCAATTGCACCTCGCGGACCCGAGCGGGCTGCAGGGCGGCTTGGATGAACGCAATGGGGTCCTCGCTGTAGGGCACGACGTCGATGCGCTCGCTGCGCAGTTCGTTCGTGATGTTGCGCACACGACTTCCGCGCGCGCCCACGCAGGCGCCCACAGGGTCGACCATCGTGTCGTTGGACGCGACCGCGATCTTGGAGCGGTGACCGGGTTCGCGCGCGAGCGCCTTGATCTCAACGATGCCGTTGGCGATCTCGGGTACCTCAATCTCGAAGAGTTTCGCGACGAGTGCGGGGTGTGTGCGACTCACCACGATCTGGGGACCCTTATTGGTCTTGCGCACCTCAACGATGTAGACCTTGATTCGCGCGCCGTGCTCGTAGCGTTCGAAGGCAATCTGCTCGGCTTGGGGCAGTAACGCTTCGACTCGTCCGAGATCGAGCAATGTGTAACGATTGTCGTTTTGCTGCACGGTTCCCGAAACGATGTCGCCCTCGCGATTCGCGAACTCCTCGTACATCTGACGACGTTGAATATCGCGGATGAGTTGCATCAGCACTTGTTTGGCAGTTTGTGCGGCAATGCGCCCAAAGTCCTCCGGCGTCGCGTCCCACTCGCGCGTCACGTTGCCCTCGAGGTCGAGCTCGAGGCCCCACACCTTGATCTCGCCGGTCTCGGGATTGATCTCAACTTCCGCGTCCTCGGCGGAGTCGGGACGACGCTTGTAGGCAGCGAGCAACGCGTTCGCCAGCGCGATCAGCAATTCACCTTCGTCGATGTTCTGGTCGCGGGCGATCTGTCCCAGCGCCTCTAGAAACTCGAAGTTCGCCATGTCTAGCCTTTCTTGCTCGTCGAGGAGCTCGTCTTTGCCCGTGATGGTGTGGGCTTCGCTTCAGCACCCCATCGAAAGACGGTGCGCGCACGTTCGATGGATGAAATCTCGACGACGACGCGTCCACTCTGTTCGTCGTTGATGGTGAGCGTCGTGTCGTTGGCCTCGAGCAGCGTGCCCTCGAGGCGGCGAGTCGACTCGCCGTCGCGACGCTCGCGCAAGGTGACGGATTCACCAATCGCTGAGATGAAGTGTTCGGGGACGCGAAGGCGGCGCTCCAAACCGGGACTCGAGACGTCCAAGGTGAAACGTCCAGGAATCGGGTCAGTCTCGTCGAGCCATTCAGAAATCGACCGATTCGCCTTGGTCAGACTCTCGAGATCGACGCCACCTTCCTTGGTCACGACCACGTTCAACGTGCCACGCTCAAGCTCGACGTCATAGAGCGCGAGGCCAAGAGGAGATAACAGCGAGCGGAGCGGTGTCTCGAAATCCATGGCCATCACGCTCCTCTCTATGTCCCAGGGGACGCCAGACAATGAGAAAGCGCGGGCCCGAGGCCCGCGCTTAAACGAGTCCAAACGTCCTTTGCGGACTGTCGCAGACAATTATAGCAGTTTCGCGTGCCGCTCACCAAGGGCGTGCGGGGTCATTTGACCTTCAGTGTCTATTTTTTCAACGAAACCTCAGTGAAAACTAATACGACTTTGCCACGATACACACCAAATCGTTCTCGAGTTCACTTTCGGGAATCGAACCGTCGGCGCGCTGCAAACAGCGCACCGTGACTGCCTGGTTGTTGAGTTCGGCTTCCTCGCCCGCCCCCACCAAGTCCCAGGACAGCCGCGCGAATCCCGATTGGGCGACCTCAATGGCATCGACGACCGACGCCACGTCCAAGGTGTTCGCGTCGCGCCACGCCAGAGCTCGCTCGTAGAGGTCTTGTTGCATCATCGCGAGCAGGGCGGGGATCTTCGTCGCCACGTCGTCGAGCGGCCAGGTCTGCTTTTCGTCGTGGTCGCGCCTCGACACGGTAACGACGCCCTCCTTCAGGTCGCGAGGTCCCACTTCGACGCGCACGGGGACACCCTTGATCTCCCAGTCCGTTACCCGACGGCCGAAGGAACCCCTCGCCACGTCGACGAACGAACGAACGCCATGGCCCTTTAGTAGTTGTTGGATCGTCGCACACGCCTTGTTGACCTCGGGTTCATCGCGCACGGCAATCACGACAACTTGATACGGCGCGACTTCGGGCGGCAGAATCAGTCCACGATCGTCGCCGTGCGCCATGATCAGTCCACCGACGAGTCGCGTCGACGCGCCCCACGACGTGGTGAAGCAAAGCTCGGCTTGTCCTTCTTCGCTTTGGTAGAAGATGTCGAACGCGCGCGCGAAGTTCTGACCGAGCTCGTGACTCGTCGCCATCTGCAGTGCCTTGCCGTCGCGCATCATGCCTTCGCACGTCATCGTGTTGACCGCACCCGCGAAACGTTCACGCGGCGGCTTGATGCCGAGATACGTCGGGACACCGAGCACCGACAAGAGAAAATCGTTGTAGACCTCGAGATGGATCTTCATCGCGTAGGCCGACGCATCAGCCTGCGTCGCGTGCGCGGTGTGACCTTCCTGCCACAAGAATTCCGAGGAACGCAGGAACAAACGAGGGCGCAGTTCCCAGCGCACGACGTTCGCCCATTGATTGAGCAGCAACGGCAGATCACGGTAACTCTGGATCCACTTCGCCATGAATTCGCCGATCACCGTCTCACTCGTTGGCCGCAAGACGATTGGTTCGGCGAGCTTTTCGCCCCCCGCGTGCGTCACGACTGCGAGTTCGGGACTGAACCCTTCGACGTGTTCGGCTTCTTTCGAGAGATAACTCTCAGGGATGAAAAGCGGGAAATACGCGTTCTGGGCGCCCGCCTCCTTGATGCGCGCGTCGATTGAGGATTGGATCCTCTCCCAGATCGCGTAGCCGTAGGGTCGAATCACCATCGTGCCTCGCACGGGACCGTTGTCCGCCATCTCCGCTTTCGCGACGACGTCCTGGTACCAACGCGGAAAGTCCTCTGCTTGCGGGGTGAGGACGCTTGGTGGTGCCACGATTCTCCTTCGATGCGTGGCGCCAGCCTATCGAAGGCCCGCGTTAACTCCCTGAGCGGTGACGGATCTTTTCGATACGTGCGTTCGCGCGATTCGCGTCGAGGCCCTTCTCGTCGAGCAGCAGTGCGCGGTCGGCGGCGGCTTCGGCTTCGGCACTGAGGTCCTTCGCGGCGAGTCGCGCATCGACACCCTCGGCCGCGATCTTCTTCGCTTCGTCAACGAGCGCCTCGACCATTTCATCCTCGGGCACGACGCGGATGATTTCACCGCGAATAAAGAGGTGTCCGCGCTTCTTGCCGGCGGCGATGCCTAAGTCGGCGTGGCGCGCCTCACCGGGTCCGTTGACGACGCACCCCATCACCGCCACCTGGATGGGGATGTTGAGCTCGCCGAGCGCCGTCTGTGCCTCGTTGGCGACCTTGATGACGTCGACTTCCGCACGACCGCAACTGGGACACGCAATGAGGTCAAGCCCCTTTCGCTCGCGAAGTCCGAGCGCCTCGAGGAGCTGTCGACCCGCGCGCGCTTCTTCCACCGGGTCGGCGGTGAGCGAGTAACGAAGGGTGTCACCTATGCCTTCGGCGAGCAGCGTCGCGATTCCGGCCGTCCCCTTCAAGAGTCCCCCGGGAAGCGGTCCCGCTTCGGTGACGCCGAGGTGCAGCGGGTGATCGAAGGTTTCTGACGCCAGTCGATACGCCGCGATCATCGTCGCGACCGAGGACGCCTTCACGGAGATTTTCACGTCGTGAAAGTCGACCTCCTCGAAGTACGCGAGCTCCAGCCGTGCGGATTCGACGAGCGCTTCGGGCGTCGCGCCACCGAACTGCTCGTAGATTGCCGGGTGCAAACTTCCGGCGTTCACGCCAATGCGAATCGGTACGCCTCGGTCCTTCGCCTCGCTCGCGACGAGTTTGATCTCTTCGGGCTTTCGAAGATTGCCCGGGTTGAGACGAAGGCCCTGCACGCCCGCCTCGAGTGCGGCGAGGGCCATCTCCACGTGAAAATGGATGTCCGCGACGATCGGTACCGGGGAGCGAGGCACGATTTGGGCGAGACCCTCGGCGGCGGCTTGGTCGTTGCAGGTACATCGCACGATGTCGGCGCCGTTCGCCGCGAGCGCGTAAATCTGCTGGAGCGTGCCCTCGACGTCGGCGGTCTTGGTCGTCGTCATGGACTGGACGGAGATGGGAGCGTCGCCGCCCACCTTCACCGTTCCCACGCTTATTTGATGAGTCTTCTTACGAGGGCTGAGAGAGGTTGCCGTGACGTCCACGCCACCATTCTGCCGTGTGGGAGCACCCCCACAATCGCCCCTACTGAAAAGGGTTCGCGATGGGGTGCACGATGTCCAAGTACAGCGTGCTCGCAAAGAGTACGAGCAGTACGGTCATGAACATATAGACGAACGGCGCCATGAGATTGAGATTGGCGTGGTAGCTCGTGCCGCGGTGGCTGCGCAGTCGTTCGTAGGTCGCGATCGCCACGTACCCGCCGTCGAGCGGCAACATCGGCAACATGTTGAGCACGCCGACGAAGATGTTGACGATCATCAAGATCTCGAGCAACACCGACGGTCCCGATTGGGAACCCTGCACGGCGAGACGCACGACGCCGACGATGGACTCGGGGCGATTCAACTGGTTATGGGTATTCTCCGCCGCTGAGGTGGACGCCACTTGATGAAAGAGACTCGAAAACTCGCCGGGCGAAAAGACGTGCACCATTGCTTGCACCGCGAGCGAGACGGTTGACCCGATTTGGCTGAACGCGTCGGGGAACGCCGCGTACCACGATTTGCGAACGCTCAACTCTTGTAGGCCGACGCCGATGTAGCCCGCGTTCTTCGACAACGCTCCACCTTGGACCTTGAGAGATCCACCCGCGACCGGCGTCGCGTGCAACGTGAGCGTCCGACCGTCGCGCAACACCGTGAGCGTGAGCCGATCGCCCACGCTGTGGTGCACTTTGTTCACCAGTTCTTCAGGACTCGTGACGCGCTCGCCGTCGATTGCCTCGATCTGGTCGCCAATCTTTAGTCCGGCGAGTTGCGCCGCGTTCTCCTTGTGGCCCTGCCACGTGGTGAACGCCGAGACGCCCACCGCGCTCGAGGAGAACGAACCGATGAACGCGAGTGACGCGTAGGCGAGGATCAACGCCATCACGAGATGCATGAGGGACCCCGCCGACGCGAAAAGTACTTTGCGCGGGTAGGTCGCCGAGCGGTACGTACGCTTCTCTTGTGCCGCGGGCAGCGACTCGCCCCACGTCATCCCGGGCACCTTCACGTAGCCGCCGAGCAACAATGCACGCACGCCGTAACGGGTTTCCCCGCGGGTCGTCGACCAGATAACGGGCCCGAAGCCGACGAAGAAATCCGTGACTTTCATGCCCGCGCGTTTGGCGGTGATGTAGTGACCGAACTCGTGGCCCATCACCATCACGAAGATCGCCGCGATCACGACCGGGAGCGCCCAGCCGCCCCAGAGCGTCAATAGTGCGACCACCGCCACGACGCCCACGAGGAAAAACACCAGTGAGCGAGCGTCGGAATTCGCGCGATCGTTCATCAAGCAGTGACCATACCGTGCGCGAGTCGACGCGCCGTCGCGTCGTTCTCGAACAGCTCCTCGATGCTCGAAAGCTCGCACGCGACGTAGCGGTCGAGGACCCGCGCGACGACCTCGACGATGCGCGACCACGAGATCTGATCGTTGAGGAACGCCTCGACCGCGATTTCGTTCGCCGCTGATAACCACGCGGGCGCGGCACCTCCGAGACGCGCCGCCTCGTAGGCGAGGTCGAGGGCGGGAAACGCGAGACGATCGGGTGCCTCAAAGTCCAGTTGGAGATTTGAGGTGAAGTCCATTCGCCCCCAACCCTGGTCGAGTCGCACCGGCGCACCGAGACAGTAGGCGATTGGCAGGCGCATGTCGGGGAGCGAAAGTTGCGCGAGCACGGCGCCGTCGACGTACTCGACCATTGAATGGACGATGGACTGGGGGTGCACGACGACGTCGACGCGCTGGGCTTCGATACCAAACAGCGCTGACGCCTCGAGCACTTCGAGACCCTTGTTCATCAATGTCGAAGAATCGACGGTGATCTTGGGGCCCATGGACCAGGTCGGGTGCCGCAGGGCGTCGTGTTTGCTCACGTGCGCGAGTTGCTCTCTCGTCATCCCCCGAAACGGCCCACCGGACGCCGTGAGGTGGATGGTGCGCACGTCGGGATGACCAGGCAGCGTCGAGCCCGCGAGGCATTGGTGAATTGCACAATGCTCAGAGTCAATCGGAAGGATGCTCGCGCCTGGCGTGTCACGGACCAGTTGAACGAGTGGCGCCGCGGCGATTAAGGACTCCTTGTTGGCGAGCGCCAGGCGCTTGCCCGCACTGAGCGCGCTCAAGGTGACGGGCAACCCCGCAAAACCAACGACCGCGTTCACGACGACGTCACCGAGGGTCGCGAGTTCGCTGAGTCCTGGGGCACCGACGACGATCGTTTCGTCGCGTCCCATGAGACCACGAAGTTCCTCCGCGTCGCGATCACTCACGACGCCCACGTGCGCGACGTTGAATTCTTTGGCGATGGCGCTCAATTCCGCGAGTCGCTGTCCACCGGCGATCGCGACGAGTTCGAAAGCGTCACCCGCCTCGCGAAGGACCTCAAGGGTCTGGGTACCAATGGAGCCAGTAGCTCCGAGCAGCGCGACTCGAGTGCGCGAGGGAGACACGTCTAGCCCAGTTTGAGGAAGTGTGCCAGGTAGTACGTCGTGGGCAGCGCAAAGAGCAGTCCGTCGACGCGATCGAGAATGCCCCCGTGCCCGGGTAACAGGTGTCCGAGATCTTTGACCCCGAGGGTTCGCTTCACCATCGACTCGAACAGGTCGCCCAGGGGGACGACGATACAGATGGCGAGGGCGAAGACCAGGGCCCGCTTGTCGGTCCAGGGATACATATGCGGCAATGCCAGGATCGCGACCGTGAAGGTGAGCAACGCTCCCCCGAGGGAACCTTCGATGGTTTTGTTGGGCGACAGCGCCTTGTTGAGCGGATGGCGCCCGAGCCACTTGCCGACGAAGAGCGCGCCGGAGTCGTTCGCGACCGTCAAGATGATCGCGCCCATGAGGTAGGCGAGACCATGTTTGTTGGCAAAGGTGTTGGGCGAGATGAGAAGCAGCGCATAGGAACCGAGGACGCCAACCCATACGTAGACGAAGATCGTCGCCCCCAACCCGTCGAGCACGTCGATCTTCGCGTGCGCGCTGAGATACCACACGAAACCGAAGATCAACATCAGCACCGTCACGGCCCCCACGGCACCCGCACCCTTGTTGTACGCCGCGACACCAAGTGTTAAGACACCGACGATGCCCAAGATCGTGGCAGGATGAGCCCCGACTTCGCGGAATCCGGCGTACGCCTCACCGGCGGCGAAACCAAGCACCACGAGCACCATCGCCGCCACCGGCAACGTGCCCGCAAGAAACACCGCAACCACGACGGCCGCGAGAGCGAGACCAGTAAATGTTGCGAGCGTGATGCTGCGCTGCGCGCTTTGGCGAACGGCGCGTCCGGCAAGCGGATCGACGCTCGGACTTCGACGCGTGCGCTCGGCACGAACCGGGGCGGGGCGGGGCGCTTCGTCGAGGATTTCCTCTTCGAGAAGCGCCACTTCGTTCAGCGTAAACTCCCACGGACGAGAATCGTCCTCTCGCGTCTCGCTCGCGAGGATCGACGCGTCGAACTGTTCCTCGTGAGCAACCCAGTCCGCTTCACCTTCGCGCCACGCGGGCGCGGGAATCGCCGACCACGGATCATCGCGATCGGCCGCCTCGCGAGCGACGACAATCGGCACCTGCCCCGTGGGCGCGTCGGTCCAGTGCGGAAGCAACGTGGCGGGATCGACCGGCGCAACGTCGTGAACGACGTCGGCCGCCTTTTCGGCACCGGTGATCGTGACGCGCGAGTCCGCCTTGCTCACCACGGGCAGTTGACCGGTCGGCTCGCCCTTCGTGTCGGGTTTCTTAGACTTCAAGAAGCTCATGCTCCTTGTGCGCGAGCAGCGCGTCAACGGCCGCCACTTCGTCCTGGGTCATCTTGTCCAATATCTTCTCGAGACGCTCGATCTCGTCGCTCGACAATCCTTCTTCCTTCTCGAGGTTCTCGAGTTCTTGTCGAGCGTGGCGACGCACCCCGCGAAGCGCGACCTTGCCTTCCTCAGCCTTGGTCCTGACGATTTTGACGAAGGACTTTCGACGCTCCTCGGTGAGTGCGGGAAAGCCCAAGCGGATCACCTGACCGTCGTTGGACGGGGTCAGGCCGAGGTCCGCGTTGCCTATTGCCTTCTCGATGGCGGCTATTGCGCCCTTGTCAAAGGGCGAGACGACGAGGAGTCGAGGCTCCGGTACCGAGAAATTGGCGAGGCTCTTGAGGGCGGATTCAACCCCGTAGTAGTCGATCATGAGGTTCTCGATCAGCGAGGACGACGCCCGACCGGTGCGTACCGCGGCGAATTCGGCCTTCACGTGCTCGAGGGCGCGAGCCATGCGTTCGCGCGTGTCCTCCATCACCAGGTCCACTAATTCATTCTCCATTACTTCACCAGCGTACCGACGGGGGCTCCGTCGAGGGCGCGCCCGAGGTTTCCCTCAGCCATCAGGTCAAAGACTCGCAACGGCAGGTGGTTGTCCTTACAGAACGTGATCGCGGTCATGTCCATGACGCGAAGATCGCGCGCGATCACCTCGTCAAAGGAAATCTCCTCGAATTTGGTCGCCGAGAGGTTCGTGCGCGGGTCCTCGGTGTAGACGCCGTCGACGCCCCCGTGAGTGCCCTTGAGAACGATGGATGCTTCGATCTCCGCGGCGCGTTGGGCGGCGGGAGTGTCGGTCGTGAAGTAGGGATTGCCCATACCGGCGGCGAAGATGACGACGCGACCCTTTTCGAGGTGGCGTACGGCACGGCGTCGAATATACGGCTCCGCGACTTGATCCATGCCAATTGCGGACATGACGCGCGTGGCGCGACCGTGGGACTCGATGGCGTCTTGGAGCGCGAGGGCGTTGATGACGGTGCCGAGCATGCCCATGAGATCGGAGTTGGCTCGATTCATCCCCGCCATGGCGCCCGTCGCGCCGCGCCAGATGTTGCCACCACCCACGACGACCGCGAGCTCGAGACCACCGCGCTCCATGGCGTTGGCGATTTCGCGAGCCAGGAAGTCAACGGTGGAGGCGTCGATAGTCTCGTCGCTTGCGGCAGAAGCGAGTGCCTCGCCCGAGAGCTTCAGGACGACTCGACGCACGATTCGCCTATCCGCCGATGACCACTTGGGCGAACGCGCGAATGGTGGCTCCATTCAAGAATTGCTGAATGGACTGCTTCTCGTCCTTCACGTAGGGCTGCTCGAGCAGGACCCGCTCCTTGAACCAACCGTTGAGTCGACCCTCGATGATCTTGGGCAACGCGGCGTCTGGTTTGCCCTCGTTGCGCGAGATCTCCTCTACCGTTTTGCGCTCGGCGTCCACTTCGCCACTCGGTACGTCGTCACGCGATAAGTAGAGCGGCTTCGCGAAGGCAATGTGCACCGCAATTTCGTGGGCGACTTCCTCATTGGCGCCTTGCACCACGACCGCGACCGCATTAACGCCGCGCCCCGCTTGATAGTGGTTGTAGGTTTCGACAACTTCGCCCGCGGCGGCTTCGAGACGGTAGACGCGTCCAATCGAGATGTTCTCCTTGAGCGTGGTGAGCATCTTTTCAATGTTCTCTTGAAACTGGGCGGTCGCCCCTTCGCCGTCGGCGCACACGCGTGCGGCGATCTCATCGACCAGGCTCACGAACTCTTCGGACTTCGCCACGAAGTCGGTCTCACAACGCATCTCGACAATGGCGGCGACGTTGGCATTTCGCACGACCGCGACCGCGCCCTCGCCCGCTTCGCGCTCGGCGCGTTTGGCCGCCGACGCAAGACCCTGTACGCGCAACCATTGCGTGGAAGCTTCCATGTCGCCGTCATTGGCTTCGAGTGCCTTCTTGGCATCCATCATGCCCACGCCCGTGAGCTGGCGAAGGGTCTGTACGTCTTTGGCGGTGATGCTCACCTTGATCTCCTCATTAAATCTGATACGAACGAATTAGAGAGCGGCGCTCTCGGTCGCGGCGGGCACTGACCCCACCGGCTCGGGTTCGGGTTCGACGATGCTCGCCACGTCTGGAACGCTCACGGGCACCTCAGGTGCCACGAAGGCTTCGGGAGTCGGCGCGGCGGCGGGCGTCGGGGCGACACTTGGTGCAGGGGTTGGTGTCGGGGCAACCGCGCTGACGTTCTTCGTGATGACCGGACGATTGGCGCGAATGAAGCGTCCTTCACTCACGGCGTCGGCGATGAGTCGGCACAACAAAGCGCCCGAACGAATCGCGTCGTCGTTGCCGGGGATCACGTAGTCAATAACGTCGGGGTCGCAGTTGGTGTCGACGACCGCGACAACCGGCAGGCCCAACTTGCGCGCTTCGGTCACGGCGATGTGTTCCTTCTTCGTGTCGATGACGAAGATGGCGTCGGGAACGCGGTCCAGGTTCGAGATACCGCTCAAGTTGCGGTCAAGCTTTTCGAGCTCGCGACTGTGGCGCAGCGCCTCGCGCTTGGGCATGTTGTCAAAGTCACCCGCACGCTGCATACCGCGAAGCTCCACCATGCGCTGCACGCGCCCCGCGACGGTCGAGAAGTTCGTAAGCATCCCGCCCAGCCAGCGCTGATTCACGAAGGGCATGCCGCACGCCTGGGCGTAGTCCGCAATGGGACCTTGGGTCTGCTTCTTCGTGCCGACGAACAAGATGATGCCGCCCTCGGCGACCAGGTCGCGCACGTAGGCGTAACTCTGCTCGATGCCCGCGAGGGTCTTTCGTAGGTCGATGAGATAGATGCCGTTGCGTTCGCCAAGGATGAAGCGACGCATTTTGGGATTCCAACGTCGGGTCTGGTGCCCGAAGTGCACGCCCGAGTCCAATAATTCCTGCAAAGTGACGAGTGCCACGCTAATTTCCTTCCGTTCGGTTGCGAGAACCCTGTGGTGCACCCGAAGGCGACCGCACGAAACCACAGGGATATTTTGAAAACTCACCCGACGTGGGAGAGCCAGTCCATGTTAGTCGTTTCGCGGCCCTAGCCCCGAGGGTGGGTCTCGCGGTGCACCTTTTGCAGTCGGGACTTGGACACGTGGGTGTAGAGCTGGGTCGTGTTCAAACTCTCGTGCCCGAGGAGTTCTTGGACCACGCGAAGGTCCGCCCCACCCTCTAAAAGGTGCGTCGCAAAGGTATGGCGTAATGCGTGAGGGTGTACATGACCCCTCGCCACTCGATTGTCCAAAATCCGGCGCACGTCGCGGGGCCCGAGACGGTGTCCTCGCCGGTTGAAGAACAGCGCCCCGGTGGGCGACGTGCTCACCATCACGTCGTCTCTCGCGTCCTTGATCCACTCGCGCAAGGCTTGGAGGCCCTTTCGATGCAACGGTACGAGCCGTTCTTTGCGGCCCTTGCCCATGACGCGCAACAATCCCTGGCGAAAGTCCACGCTGGCGAGGTCGAGATCGCAGAGCTCGCTCACGCGCAGTCCCGCGCCGTAGAGCACTTCACAGACCGCCCGGTCCAGCAGCGCCCACTCGTCCTCGCCCCAGTCCTCGTCCAGCAGGTGGTCCAGTTGCTCACGTACGACGATCGTCGGAAGTTTCGATTTCGCACTCGGCGCGGAGAGTCGCTGCGCGGGACTCTCGCTCAACGCCCCGCGTTCGACCAGCCACGCGAAGTAACTTCGCAACGAGGCGCGCCGGCGGATGATCGAGGTGCGTTGGTCGCCCTTCGTGGTCATGTGGGCGAGATACTCGCGCAAGGTCTTGGTCGTCACGTCACTAGGACCCCCCAGTGATCGAGCAGCCGACCATCGCACGAAGGCGTCAAGGTCGCTCAGGTACGCGCGAATCGTCGCCGGGCTTCGATTGTCGACGAGCAGCGTCGACGCGTAGGCGTCGAGCCGCCACTGGCTGACGTCGTGCGCCGGTCCCTCGGGCTGCATCCCCCAAGGCTAGACGTCACGGGCAACGATTGAGTACCTCAGTAGTGTTGGTCATGGTTCGAAGGGAGGCTCGATGGCTCGAATACTGATTGTGGAAGACGACGACCACATTCGCACGGCCCTTCGTCTCATGTTCGAAGGTGAGGGCTTCGACGTCGACGACGCGCCAACGGGCGAGGTGGGCGTCGCACTCTTCGCACGCATGGCGGCCGACGTCGCGATCGTCGACGTGATGCTGCCCGGCATGTCCGGCTTCGAGACGTGTCAGCAACTGCGCGACGCGAGCGATTTGCCAATCGTGATCGTCTCGGCGCGCGACGAGACCGTCGACGTGGTGCTCGGTCTCGAGTCCGGAGCCGACGACTACGTGACCAAACCATTCGTACCCGAAGAACTGCTCGCGCGCGTGAAGGCGCACCTTCGACGCCGTCCCGACAAGAGCGCCAAGGCGTTCACCCTGGGCGAGCTGCAGGTGGTGCCCGACGAGGGGGTCGTGCGTCACCGTGACGGCACCGAACTGCACCTCACCTCGACCGAATTTCGCCTGCTCACCGATCTCGCCTCGATGAACGGCAAGGTGCTGTCGCGCGAGGACCTTCTCGAACGGGTGTGGGGCTACGACTACTTCGGCGACAGTCGCCTCGTCGACGTGCACATTCGACGACTGCGCACCAAGATCGAACCCGATCCCGCCAATCCCACCTATCTCGTCACGGTACGAGGCGCCGGATACAAGTTGGTTCTTTGATGCGTCGTCGAAGTCTTCGACTTCGCCTGCTCGTGACCTTCGGTCTAGGTGCATTTCTCCTTAGTTCCATCTTCGCCTCCCTCACCTACCTCGGGGTGCGCCACGTGCTCGTCAACAACCAACAACAAGCCGACCTCCAGCAGAGTTACGAGAATGCGGCCCTCATTCGCTCCACGCTCTACACCTCGCCCCCCGAACTACCGAAGCTCTTGAACTCGATCCAAAGCGCCACCCAGTCCAACGTCCTCGTCCAAACGCACCACCAGTGGCTCTCGAAGAGCTCCAACGCGGCAACCGACGATGTCTCGAGCGCCATCATTGCGAGCGTCGACGCGGGACACGCGACCGATCAGTCAATCGAACTCGACCGCCAGATCATCTTCGTCGTAGGGATTCCCGTACCGGCGGTCGAGACGCAGGTCTACGAGGTGTTCCAACTAAAGAACCTCGAGCACACGTTGAGCGTGCTACTGCTCTACATGGGAGCGGGTGCGATCATCACGACCTTGATCGGCATGGGTGGAGGACTGTGGGTGACGCGACGCGCCATTCGGCCCTTGCTCGAAGTCTCCGAAGCGGCGGCGCTAATCGCCCAGGGTGAACTCTCCACGCGACTCGTCGTCACGCGCGCCGACGAAGAAGTCCAGCAACTCACCGAATCCTTCAACTTGATGGTCACGAGACTCGTCGAGCGCCTCGAGCGCGACGCGCGCTTCGCGAGCGACGTCAGCCACGAACTGCGCTCACCGCTCACCACGCTCGCGACCACCGCGTCAGTGCTCCAACAGCACCGCGACGAACTCTCCCCCGCGGGTCAAGAGAGTCTCAATCTCTTGCTCGCCGACCTATCGATCTTCCAAGCCCTCGTCGAAGATCTGCTCGAGATGGCGCGAAGTGACGCGGACGCGGTGCCACTCACGATCGAAACCGTCCAGGGCGTCGAACTCGTGCGACAGTCCGTGCGCTCCGCCGCACGCCGTCACGGACTCGACGAGCCGCCCGTCCTGCTCGAGAGTGGCCTTGGCGAACCTCTGGTCAAGGTGGACCGCCGTCGCTTCGAGCGCGTCATGACGAACCTCATCGATAACGCGCACCGCTACGCGAACGGCGCGGTCGCCGTGCGGCTCAGTGTCCTGGGCGCCCAATTCGCCGTCAGCGTCGACGACGACGGCTCGGGCATCGTCCCCGAAGAGCGCGAACAGGTCTTCGAGCGATTCTTTCGCGGTCGAGCCGCCCACGACCGGGGCATCGCTCGTGGCACGGGGCTGGGGCTCGCGCTCGTGCGTGACCACGTCATCGCGATCGGCGGGACCATCTCGATCCTCGAAAGTCCCGAAGGTGGCGCTCGCTTCCAGATCTTGCTACCCATCGTGAGCGAGCACGGGTGAAGCGGCTCTGGACCTTCAGCCTTGGTGTGGGCGCGGCACTCGTGCTCGCGGGCTGCACCCTCGTGCCCACCGCCCAGTCGCCCTCGACGATCGCGAGGAGTCAAGTGGCCTTCGGACTCCAAGGTAAGACCATCCCGGGTACCGACAACGGTCGCGTGCGTTTCATCACCCAGCCGGTGTACTTCGTCGACGCCTCCGGGCACGTCGCGCCGTCGAGTCGCCTCGTCGCCTCGCCCGTGACCCTCGGGTCGGTATTACGTGAATTGCTGCTCGGCCCGACGCTCATCGAGAGTTCGGCCGGGTACACGAGCGCGCTGCCCAAGGACTTCGTACTCGTGAACGCGACCGTCACCAACAAGCTCGGGGTGCTCGATATCGCGACCCCACTGAGTTCACTCTCGAGAAAGAACCAACTACTCGCCCTCGGTCAGTTGGTCTTGACGGCCTATAACGCGGGTGCCACATCGGGCATCGAGATCACCGTCGCGGGGCTGCCTACCGCGTCGCTCCTGCCCAACGGTACGAGGTCGCTCATCATCACGCGAAGTGACTTCGCGTCACTGCTCAACGCTTAACGAAGCCGTTCGGGACGAAAGGACGGCGCGGCACTCCAAAGGTGCTCGAGGTCGTAGTAGTCACGCGTGTACTCATCGAACACGTGCACGATCACGTCGCCGTAGTCGAGTGCGATCCACTGGGCGTCGTCCCAGCCCTCGACGTGCACGGGTGACGTGCCCGGGTGCAGGGAACAGCGCCGTTCAATCTCTTCAGCCAGGGCACGCACGTGGCGGTCGGTGCGTCCCGCGACGATGACGAGGGCGTCGAAGGAGTCGACGAAATCGCGTAGATCCAACACCACCGTGTCAAGGCCTAACTTCTCGTCGGCGCCCTCGAGGCACGCGTCCACGAGCTGGGCGACGAAGGTGTTGTAGGGGCCGCGAGAGAACTCGCCGCTCGCGCGCAATTCGCTCAGTGGACCACTCCGAGCACGACGAGCGCCGCGGCAAAGGGCACCGCCAACGACGCGACCCCGACAATTGCGTAGCGTTGCTTCAGCCGTCGCACGTCCTGACGCCTGAGGGGCGCCGGCTCCAGGACCGTCAGTCGTGCCGACTGCGATTCGGACGCTTCGAAGATGCGAACTGCCATTGAACCAAAACTCTATCCCTGGAAGCTTTCGTAGAGCGGAATGACCGCTTCCGGGACGAATTCCCTTAGGTTTTCAAGGGTATTGGGTATCTCGCGGATGAACGAACTCGAGAGATCGACCGGTTCCATTGCAATCTCGTAACAATCCCACCCGGACGAAATCACGCCCGATCCGCCGGGTCGAGGAACGACGCCCACCCGAACGAGGCGCTGGAGCTGCTTGGCGTCGTGCCAGGAGTCAATCTGGCCGACGAGGTCGGCGCCCACGATGACGTCCAGCGCGTCGCACTCTTCCAAGAGTTCGCGGACGGTGTCGATCGTGTAGCTGGGGCCCTCGCGGGTGATCTCACGATCCGACACCCTCACCAGGTCGAGTCCGGAGAAGGCCGCCCGGGCCATCGCGAGGCGCAGTGCCGCCGGGCGCACGGGACCCGTCGCACTCTTCAGATACGGGTTTCCCGCCACGGTCACCTCGATGCACTCGAAGTACTGCGTCGCCGCGGCGGCGCGAAGGGCGGCGACGTGCCCGAAATGCGGCGGGTCGAAGGTGCCTCCGAAGAGACCAAGACGCCTGGGGGTCACCACTAGAGACTACGTGTCGACGCCGAGCTCAACGTAAAAGCCCTCCGCTAGTAGAATTGGGAAATGTCGACGCCGAACCATGACTGGAACGTGAGTTCGTGGCGGTCACGTCCGATCCGCCAGAACCCCACGTGGCCTGACGCTGCACATCTCGCGCGCGTCGAAGCCGAGCTCTCGAGCAAACCACCTCTCGTCTTTGCGGGCGAGGCGCGTCGCCTCCAGACCAATCTCGCCCACGTCGCTCACGGCGACGCCTTCCTCCTGCAGGCGGGCGACTGCGCCGAGTCGTTCCACGACGGTTCCGCTGACGCCATTCGCGACAAATTGAAGGTCATCTTGCAGATGGCGGTCGCCCTCACCTACGCGGCGGGCGTGCCGGTCATCAAGGTGGGTCGTATCGCGGGCCAGTTCGCCAAACCTCGCTCCGAGGAGTTTGAAGACTACAACGGCGTTCGCCTCGACATCTTTCGCGGACACATCGTCAATGACGAGAAACCCGACGCCGACTCGCGGCGTCCGGACCCCGAACGGCTGCTCGGCGCCTATCACCAGAGCGTCGCGACACTCAACTTGTTGCGTGCGTTTACGACCGGCGGCTTCGCCGCACTCAGTCGCGTGCACGCCTGGAACCAGGAATTCGTCGCCAACTCCCTCGAGGGCAAACGCTACGAAGTCGTCGCCGACGACATCGAACGCGCCCTGCAGTTCATGAGGGCCTGTGGCATCGACCTGCACGACGACAACGCACTGCAGTCGGTCGAGTTCTACACGAGCCACGAGGCGCTCATCTTGCCGTACGAACAAGCCCTCACCCGCCAAGACTCACTCACGGGCGACTGGTACGACTGCTCGGCACACATGCTGTGGATCGGGGACCGCACGCACCAACTCGACGGCGCACACGTCGAGTTCCTTCGAGGCGTCGCCAATCCCCTCGGACTCAAGGTTGGACCACGGGTCACCAGCGAAGAACTCGTCCGCCTCGTCGAGGTGCTCAACCCCGAGAACACGCCGGGTCGATTGACCCTTATCTCGCGCATGGGTCACGAGCTCGTCGAGGAGAAACTGCCGCCCCTCATCGAGACGCTGCGTCGCGAAGGAAAGAACGTGCTCTGGACGTGTGACCCGATGCACGGCAACACGTTCAAGGCGTCGGGCGGTCAAAAGACGCGTCGCTTCGACGACATCCTCTCCGAGGTCGCACACTTCTTCTCGGTGCACCAGTCACTGGGCACCTGGCCGGGCGGACTCCACATCGAACTGACCGGTGACAACGTCACCGAATGCCTCGGGGGCGGATCGCGACTGAGCGAGAGCGACCTCTCGACGAACTACACGAGTATTTGTGACCCACGCCTCAACGCGACCCAGAGCCTGGACATGGCCTTTCACGTCGCGGAGTTCCTCCAGAACTACTCGGCCGCCAACGGCGCACGATCGTTGTAGCGAAGCAGTCGCTGTCCGCGCTCGGAGAACTCGATCTCGGTCATCGAGCAATTCTCCGTGCGAAGGCGCATTCGGGTCTCGGGCGCGAGGCGAAAGAGCAACTTCATCGCCTGTTCGATGACGCCGCCGTGGGCGACGATCACCACGAGTTCACCGCGATGCTCGTCGATGATCCGCTCGAGTGCTCCTTTGCAACGTTCGTAAAACCCGAGCCAGGATTCGCCGCCTGGGGCGACGACGCGCCCGGGATCGGTGTCCCAATCCGGCTCGCCGTAGGTGGCGATCACCTGTTCCCAGGACATGCCGTCGGCCTCGCCAGGTTGGAGCTCGCATAGTTGTCCGTCGCGGCGAACACGAAGACTGGCGAGCCCGGGCGTGAGGATGTCGGCGGTTTCGATGGCTCGAGGAAGCGTCGAGGAATACAGCGCGCTCGCCGTCATCAGTTCACGGGTCATAAGCAGGCGGTGGAGCAACGCGAAGGATTGCTTGCGACCAAGGTCGGTGAGTCCGTGGCAACCGAACTCGCCGCCGAAGATACCCTCCTTGTTACAGACCGCCTCGCCGTGACGAATCATCAAAAGTCTCGTTCCCGACGCGGGCACCCCGGACGTGCGAAAACCTTCGGGGGGTTCGGGATGCACGCTCACGAGAGTTCACCAACGAACGCCTCGAGTTGGCGAAGCGTGCGACACTCGATGACGCGCTCGCAGTAGGGGGCGTACTGGTTGACGATCGAATCACCGCTGTTCCAGTAGCTCGTCGGTTCGGGATTCAACCAGTAGACAGCCTTCGCGCGATAACGCAAGTCCGCGATGATCTCGGCGTGGGCTTGGTGATAGTTGTTGCGCGCGTCACCAAGGATGAGGATGGTCGAACGACGCGTGATCTGGTCGGCGAAGCGCTCGTGAAACGTAAGGAACGCCCGACCGTAGTCCGAGTGACCGTCAAAGGCAATCACGTCGGCTTCGGCGTTGATTCGCGCGACCGCTTCGGCGGGATCGTCGACTCCTTCGAAGAGGTGGCTCACTTCGTCGAGCCCGTCGACGAACACGAAACTGCGAACCTTGGAGAACTGCGAACTGATCGCGTGCACCAGGTGCAACGTGAAGCGCGCGAAGGACGCGACGGACCCCGAGATGTCCGCGATGACGATGATCTCGGGTTTGGCGGGACGCGGCGGCTTGAAGCGAAGGTCGATTGGCACGCCGCCGGTCGAGAGACTGCGCCGCACGGTGGCGCGCAGGTCCACGGGCCCGCGGCGACGCCGACGGCGACGCCGAGCCAGGCGAACGGCCAACTTGCGACTTAAGGGACGAAGGGCACGCTCCAACTGCGCCATCTCGTCGCGATTGGCGTGCATGACGTCGAGATCCTCGGGTAACGGTTTGCGTACCGACTTGGCGAGCGCCTCAGCGCCACGGTCCTGGACGAGGCGCTCTCTGATCTCTCGTTCGATCTCGGACTTGAGTGATTCGATTCGCGCGTGCGCTTCGTCGTGACTGAGGCGTTCGAGGAGGGCGTCGTCGTTGTTCGTCTCACCGAGGCTCTGACTGAGTCGTTGTTCGAGGGCGTCGAGCTCGAGGTTTCGCAGCGTGCGATACAGGTAGTACGTACCCCCCACCGGACGACCCGGCTCCATGCCCGCGTAGCGCGTGACCGCTTCGCTCGCAGCGAGACGCATCGCGTCGCGATTCTGCTCGCGAAGCGCACGAAAAAGGAGGTCCGCGAGTTCCTGGGCGGACATCGAGGACGACGCTCCCCCGCCTTCGCCTCGCGATTGTCCAGGTCCCGTCGCGCCCGAGGCGCCCCGCGCGTCGTCGCTCTCGCCCAACTCATCGAGCAGGTCCTCGAGCGATTCGAACGAACGCGACGAGAAGTAGACCTCGAACGCGTTGGAGAAGACGGCCAGGTGGTCGCCGTCTTTCACGAGGGTCGCGGCCAGCGAACTCTTCATGAGCGCACGGTCCGACATGTCGATCGCTTCCATGGCCCTTGCCGCATCGACGTGTTCGCTCATGGACACCGGTATGCCCGCGGCGCGAAGTTCGCCGATGAAATCGCCGAGCAGGTTAAGCAACGGGCTTCGAGCGGCCGAGGAGCTCTTTGGTCGCGCGCTCGATGTCCGACTGGTACTTGAGCAAGATGTGCAGCGTCTCGGCCGCGTCCTTCTCACCAATCTCGTCGCGCCCGAGCACGACAAGCGTGCGAGCCCAGTCGAGGGTCTCTGAGACCGACGGCGCTTTCTTCAAGTCCATTGTGCGAAGGGAGCGAACGACCTGGGCAATTTGTTCGGCGAGCACCGCCGAGATTCCGGGCACCCGACTCAAGATGATGTCGCGCTCGCGTTCGATCGTGGGGTAGCCAACGTAGAGGTACAAACAACGTCGCTTGAGTGCCTCGGAGAGTTCGCGTGTGTTGTTCGACGTCAGAAAGACCATCGGGATCTGCTTGGCACGCACGGTTCCGAGTTCGGGGATCGAGACCTGGTATTCCGAGAGAATCTCGAGCAACAGCGCCTCGGTCTCGAGTTCGACGCGGTCCACTTCGTCGATTAACAACACGACGGGATCGGTCGCACTGATGGCTTCGAGCAGTGGGCGCGTGAGGAGGAACTCTTCGGCGAAGATGTCCTCTTCGAGATGCGCCCATTCCTCGGCGGCGCCTTCGGGGCGACCCGCCTGGATGCGCAGCAGCTGCTTGCGGTAATTCCACTCGTAGAGCGCCTTTGACTCATCGAGGCCCTCGTAACACTGCAGTCGGATCAAACGCGCACCGGTCGAGTCGGCGACGGCTTTGGCGAGGGCCGTCTTTCCGGTGCCCGCGGGTCCCTCGACGAGGACCGGCTTCGCCAGTCGGTCCGCCAGGAACGTCACTGACGCAATTGACTCGTCGCTCAGATAATCGTTCTCCGCGAGCAACTTCTGCACCTCGAGCGGAGATTCGAACCGTGGCGGCGGCACGTGCAAGAGACCCAATCGCTTCGCGAGTTCTTGTCGGGGATCGAGGGCGGTCATCGAATCTGACCCTCGCCTCGCACGACCCACTTGAGACACGTCAATTCGCGCAACCCCATGGGTCCCCTCGCGTGCAGCTTCTGGGTGGAGATTCCCACTT
This sequence comes from Candidatus Saccharibacteria bacterium CG_4_10_14_0_2_um_filter_52_9, assembly GCA_903970515.1. Lineage (GTDB taxonomy): Bacteria > Actinomycetota > Acidimicrobiia > Acidimicrobiales > RAAP-2 > RAAP-2. The sequence goes on along the minus strand of CAJCJA010000014.1, from coordinate 25,066 downwards.
CGCCCCCCAAGCCCAATTCGCCACCGTCAATGAATCGCGTCGACGCGTTCACGAGTACTGCCGCCGCATCGACGCGGCGAATCCAGGCTTCGCCGCGAGCGACGTCCTCGCTCACGATGGCTTCGCTGTGACCGGTGCCGTAGCGCGCCACGTGCGCGACCGCCTCGTCGAGCGAGTGCACGACCCTCACCGTCAGGATCAAGTCGAGAAACTCATCCTCGAAGTCCGACTCACTCGCCTTCACGCCTCGCGGCAGCAACGCGAGTGCTTCGTCGTCACATCGGAACTCCACGTCCGCCATCACGTCGGCGAGCGCGGGGAGGAACACCGGAGCGACACTTTCGTGCACCAGCAGTGTCTCGGCGGCGTTGCACACTCCAGGACGTGAGGTCTTCGCGTTGTGGACGATCGCGAGGGCCTTTTCCAGGTCGGCAAATTCGTCGACGTAGACGTGACAGTTGCCGTCGCCGTCGAGCACGTAGGGCACACGCGCATGCTCTCGCATCGCCTTAATCAAGCTGGGCCCGCCGCGCGGGATCAGGCAATCAAGCACGTCGTTCATCTGCATGAACGCGACGGCGGCCTCGTGACTCGGATCCTCCACTAACGCGACCGCGTGCTCGGGCAAGCCCTCTTTCGCGAGTGCCTCGTTCCAGAGACCGACGATGAACCTATTGGTGCGCATCGCTGAGGACGATCCGCGTAAGTACGCGGCGTTCCCGCTTCGCACGCACAGCCCCGCGACGTCGCTCGTGACGTTCGGTCGGTTCTCGTAGACGACGCCGATAACGCCGAGGGGCACCCGCATCCGCTCGACGCGCAGCCCGTTCGGTCGCACGTTGCGGTCGAGCACTTCGAAGAGTGGGTCAGGTGCCGCTGCGATCTCTCGCAGGGCCGACGCCATTGCCTGCACGCGCGCGGGCGTCAACAGCAAACGGTCGCGCCCCGCGCCCGACTCGACGTAGGCGTCAACTTCAGTCGCATTCACGGCGAGGAGTTCGTCCTGGAGTTCCTCGAGCAGGTCCGCCACTCGTTCTAAGACCGCCTGGCGTTGTTCGTTGGATGCCTGGGCCAGGGCCTTTGATGCCTCGCGTACGCTGCGACCCTGCGCCGCCAGATCATCGACCGTCATGCGAACAGCGTAATGGAGCGGCTCACGCTCGACGGAGCAAGACCAAGTCATCGCGGTGCACCATGACCTCGTCACCGTCGCGCCAACCATCCGCACTCGCGCGAACGAGTCCCTTGGCAACGATTTGGCCCTCAGGGCCCTTGATGTCAACGGCGTCACCTTCGATAAAGTCACCCTCGACCGAGGTCACCCCCACGCGCAACAAACTGCGTCCGTCGTTCTCTAGGGCAACGAGGGCACCCTCGTTGATGAACAACACACCTCGACTGGCGACGGCGAACGCAATCCAGGATTTTCGCGCGGAAAGTCGTTCGGCCCGAGGATGAAAGGTGGTGCCAAAGCCGGTCTTCTCACGTAACGCCTTTTGGAGCGGCGTTCTCGCTCTCGCGGGCGCGATCACCGTGGTGATGCCCGACCACGTCGCCATGCGAGCGGCCGCAAGTTTGGACGCCATGCCGCCGCTGCCCACTTCGGAGCCACTCGTGCCCGCCACCTCAACGAGGCCCGCGTCGATGGCGCTCACCTCTTCGATAAGCGTCGCGGAAGGGTCGAAGCGCGGGTCAGCCGTCAAAAGCCCGTCGGTGTCGGTGAGCAGCACGAGATGGCTCGCGCCCACCAGGTTCGCGACCAATGCCGCCAGTCGGTCATTGTCACCAAAGCGAATCTCCTCGTCGGCGACCGCGTCGTTCTCGTTGACGATCGCGACGACGCCCAGCGCGTGCAGGGATGCGAGGGTGCCCCTCGCGTGCAAATACTGACCCCGGTGCGAGAAATCAAGGGGGGCGAGCAACACTTGGCCCACGGCGGTACCCACTTCGGCGAAGGCGTTTCGCCACGCGTGCATGAGGAGGGGTTGACCAACGGCGGAGACGGCTTGCAATGTGGCGGCGTCGGTGGGCCGATTCTTTCCGCCACCCACCTCGGTCCAACCCGCGGTGATCGCACCCGACGTCACGACGATGACGGTCCACCCTTGTTGTTTGAGCTGGACAACGTCCGCGGCGATGTTGACGAGAACGTCGTAGTCGACGCCCCCCGTCGAATCGGTCACCGACGAGGTGCCGAGCTTGACGACGACGCTCATGGTCATGAACTGCCGTCCAGGTCAAGTCGACCATGTCGAGCCAAGCGCTCGCGACGCGTGGCACGATGATGATTACCACGGTCGAGCCCCGCGCCGATGTCGTCGCGCCACCACTCGAATGAGAGGGGACCAATGGTGACCACGTCGCCGTCGCGCACACCGGCTCGCGTTAACATCCGGTCGACGCCCAGAGCGCGGAGTCGTCGCACTATCTCGGCGAGTGCTTCGTCGTCGGTGAGGTCTTGGAAGCGAACCGCGCGCAGAACGGGTCGTCCCTCGACGCTCCAGGAGTTCTCCGCGATCTTGGTGACAATGATTTCCTCGGGCAGCGGTTGGTGGATCACGACGGTGTGCTCGAGCTTCTCCTCTTCTTCCGCGCGCACCTCGAGCACCAGCGTCGCCAAACGGGCAAGTAACTCGTCGATGCCCTCGCCCGTCACCGAGGAGATGACCATCACGCCATCCATCTCGTGAGCGGCGACGTCGCCTTTCGAACCCACGACGACGCGAGGGCGCTCCAAGAGATCCGCCTGGTACTCCCCAAGTTCGCCCAACAGCACCTCAAGTTGTACGTCGGGCGCGAGGGGCGCAAACTCCGACAGGTCCAGCAACACGCACAGGACCCGGGCGCGTTCAACGTGACGAAGAAAGTCGTGTCCGAGACCTCGACCCTGCGCGGCACCCTCGATGAGCCCGGGGATGTCGGCCATCACGAATTCGGTCGCGTCGCCACGTCGTGCCTGTCGTTGCCCGACGCGCACCACGCCCAGGTTCGGTACGAGCGTGGTGAAGGGATAGTCGGCGATCTTGGGTCGGGCCGCTGACACCCGCGCGATCAGGGTGGATTTGCCCACGTTGGGAAAGCCAATCAGGGCGACGTCGGCTTCGAGTTTGAGCTCCAGGTTGTACCAGGACTCCGCCCCGACCTCGCCCTGCTCGGCGAAGGCGGGTGCCCGGCGCTGGTTGGAGAGGAATCGCGCGTTTCCTTGACCACCGAGTCCGCCTTCGGCGGCGAGCCATCGATCGCCAGGACCCTTCAGGTCGACGAGGAGCTCGCCCTCGTGCGAATAGACCATGGTGCCCACCGGCACGGCGACCGTCACGTCCTTACCCCGTGCGCCGTGTTGGCGTTTGGATGTGCCGTGCTGACCGTCGGTCGCCCGACGAAAGGGATGGTCACGAAAACCGAGCAACGACGCCTGATTGTGATCGGCGACAATCCACACGTCGCCCCCACGACCGCCGTCACCGCCGTCAGGACCGCCCTTGGACACGTGTGCTTCTCGGCGAAAACTGACACAACCGGCCCCTCCGTCGCCCGCTTTGGCGTGCAGTTGCGCGGAATCGACGAACGAGGACACGCGAAAAGCCTAACGGCAAGCTACGAACGCACTCGGTCGGAAAATTGAGCTCCACTCGAACACGTCGACGCCTCCGTTGTCGTCGCGCGGTCGTCGCCCGATGCACGCATTCGATACTTCTGGGGCCTTTCATTCAGGGAGGTGCCCGAAATCTCCCTGCCCCAAGTAATAGAGCAAATTCTGTGAGAAATCACCGGCCAAAGCCCAAAAGTGGCTAAATTCCTTAAAAATTCAAAACTGACCCTCACCAGCGCTTTCGCTCACTACCTCCCCGTATTTTCAAGGATTTCTTAGTAGAAATCCCCATTTTTCAACACTTTTCCGATAAAGATGGCTCTGGTTGCTGGGAACACTCCCAGTCCGTTTCATGAAGAGTAAGGAGTCAACCGGTGAACAAGGCCGAGTTAGTAGATGCAATTGTTGCCGAGAGTGGCGCAGCCAAAAACACGGTAGCCGAGGTCCTCAAGGCGTTTGAAGATGTCGTCGTGAAGGGTGTGACGGGTGGGGAGAAGATCGTACTTTCAGGCTTTCTTTCGTTCGAGCGTGTAGAACGCAAAGCTCGCACCGCGCGTAACCCGCAGACCGGCGAGGCAATCCAGGTGGCCGCCTCAAGGGCTCCCAAGGTTTCGATTGGCTCGACGTTCAAGAAGTCAGTCAAAAGCGCCATGTAAGCATCGCTTCGAACGAAAAACCCCCGGGCGAACCCGGGGGATTTTTCGTTTTAGGAGGAAAGCTCAATCGACGAGAACGTCGACCAGCTTTCTGCCGCCTCGGTATCCGAATTTCACGGTTCCTTCAGCGAGCGCAAAAAGGGTGTCATCTTTGCCAATCCCCACGTTCTTACCCGGATGAAACAGGGTCCCACGCTGACGGATGATGATGTTCCCAGTCTTCACGGCGGTACCGTCAAAGGTCTTTACCCCGAGACGCTGAGCGTTCGAGTCGCGACCGTTGCGAGTAGAACCGCCACCTTTCGTCTTTGACATGTGGACTCCTTATGCCTTTTGTGGCGAAATCTTCGTGATCTCGACCGTCGAATACTTTTGGCGGTGCCCCCAACGCTTGCGCTGAATGGACTTTGCCTTGTACGTCAGGGCTCGAATCTTCGGCCCCTTCTCGTCCCCGATGATCGTGGCGCTGACGTTGGCGCCCTTGAGAGCGGGTCCCGCGACGACGCTGTCACCATCGACGAGCAATACGGGCACGAAATTCACCGTGGCACCGACTTCTTCGGGACGTAGGTCAACGCGAAGGACTTGACCTTCGCTGACGCGCTCTTGGGATGTTCCTACTCGGATGACGGCGTACATAAGGGTTCCATACTAGCAAGTCGACTGGCAGGATCTAAAGACCGGTCGCGACGACGAAACCGCGTCCATCGCATACCGCACAGACGCTCGAGACCGACTCCAACAGGCCCTCGTTCACTCGTTTGCGGGTCATTTCGACGAGACCCAACTCCGAGATGTCAAAGACCTGCGTACGGGTCTTGTCGCGCGAAAGGGCTTGGCGCAGGGCCGAAGCGACCGCCTCGCGGTTGGCCTTCGTCTCCATGTCGATGAAGTCGATCACGATGATGCCGCCAATGTCGCGCAGGCGAAGTTGGCGGGCGACCTCCTCAGCCGCTTCGAGGTTGTTGCGAAACACGGTTTCTTCGAGGTTGGTCGTACCGACGTTCTTGCCGGTATTGACGTCGATGACGGTCAGCGCCTCGGTCCGTTCAATGATCAAGGACCCACCAGAAGGCAAGAACACCTTGCGATCGAGGGCGCGGTGGAGTTGTTCGTGCACGAAGTAGCGCTCGAAAAGAGGTAGCTCCTCGCTCGAGCGGTCGTAGTACTCAATGCGGTCCGCCAATTCAGGGTTGACCGCGATCACGTACTCGAGCACCTTTTCATAGAGATCGCGGTCGTCTATGAGTACGCCGCGATAGTCGTCGTTGAGCTCTTCGCGCAACACGCGCACCGCGAGGTCGAGGTCGCGATAAACGAGTCGCGGCTGATTGGACTTGGCGACCTCTGCTTCGATGGCGGCCCACTTCTCCGCGAGTGAGGACACGTCGCGCGCGAGATCCTCGGCACTGACCCCCTCGGCGGCGGTGCGAATGATGATGCCGTGGCGCTCGGGCTTGACGTCGTCGATTATCTTTCGAAGGCGGCGTCGTTCCCCGTCGGGCAGGCGCTTGGAGATGCCAATCGTTGAGGAGTTGGGCACGAGCACCGCGAAACGTCCCGGGATCGAGACCTCTTGGGTGAGCCGTGCACCCTTGGCGCCAATGGCGTTCTTCGTGACCTGGCACACGACGACTTGACCAGCGCGGATCATCTCTTCGATGCGCTTGTCGTTGTGCGTCGGTCCCTCGACATCTTCAACGTCAAAGGAAATGTCACCTCGATAGAGCACCGCATTCTTGGGAATCCCGATGTCGACGAAGGCGAGCTCCATGCCGGGCAAGACGTTCTGGATTCGACCCACGTAGATGTTGCCGTCGATCTGATTGGTCTCGTCGGCCGCTTTGGCGACGGTGTACTCGACCATGGAACGGCCTTCGAGGGTCGCGATGTGCGTCGCTTCTTTGGTCGTGTGCACGCACATGAGGTAGCGACCCTGTGCACGCGTGCGGCGTTCGCTGCCGCGTCGGCGCTTAGAACGGTTGCGATTGGCGTTCGATTCCGTGCTCGCGTCCGGCGCGGACGCCTCCACAGGTGCGTCGAAGCTTCGTGCGGGCGCCTCCCGTCGGGGTTGGTTACCTTGTCCCCCACGACCTCGCCCGCCACGGCGTCGACGGTTCCCCTGGCCCTGGGAACTCGTACCGGGAGCGCTATGGCTCACCTGCGCTGGTCGGGTGTCGCCAATCTGGGGTGCGGGACGGGTATCGCCTATACGAGGACTAGACGAAGGTACTGACTGGTTGCTGGATTCGTCGCTCACGACGGGTACTCCTTGAGTTCTTGGGGGTGGTCAGACCACCGGGGGTGACTGAGCTGGCGCGACGTAACGTCAGCGCGTCAACTCGGGAAAGGGGAAGGGCACGTTGGGCCGAAAAAAGGGCGAGGAGAGAGGCGACAAACCAAATAATTCGGATCATTTCGCTCTCGTGTACCACGTCGTATCCTCAATGCTTGCAAAGACGGGGTCGCACCGCGCCTCTACTGCGTTCTCATCGCGCACTGTACATTTTGCACACCTGCGCCCAACACCCCTAAGGCTACTCGCCCGGCGGACTTACCCTGACGCTTTCGTGCCCGCCGTCGTGCGTGCGCCGGGCACGCTGAGTTGCGCCTTCAACACCACCGGGCCCACGGGGTGCGCCACCAGATAATTGAATGTCTCGGCGACGACCGGTGCCGCGGCATCGGCACCGTAACCGCCCTCGGCGACGACGCACAGCACCACGTACTGAGGATGCGTCGCGGGTCCGAAGCCAACGAACCACGAGTTCGGCTCGAGCCCGGGCGCGTTGCTCGCGGTGCCGGTCTTGCCCGCAATGGGATAGGACGCGAGCGAGAAGTTCACGATGCGTGCGAAGGTTCCACTCGCGGTACCTCGAGGGTTCTCCACCACGCCCTCGAGACCTTGGAGAATCGGATCGCGAATGCTCGCCGGCAAGCTCACGTGGCCCAGCACGCGAGGTTGGTAACGAACGACGACTTGATTATGCGCGTTGATGATCGCGGCGGCGACCTCGGGCTCGAAGCGAGTACCACCATTCGCGAACGTGGCGTACGCGTTCGCCATCTCGATCGGCGTCACCGCGGTCGTGCCCTGTCCGAAGGCCATCTCGATGTTGTCACCGGTGTACCAGGCGACCGTGGGAAACGCGGAGGGCGCCTCTGCGTGCAAGATCTTTCGCACCGCGGGCGAATCGACGCGGCCCTGCGCCTCGTTGGGTAGGTCGACATTCGTGTACTGGTCGAGACCGTACTCGCTCGCCACGTTCTGGATCGGCGTCTGTCCGTACTTCGCCTGGTTGTCCCAGAAGAGATAACCCAGGTTGTAGAAGTAGTAGTCCGACGACACGGTGAGCGCGAGGGGCAGGTTCACGAGTCCCGCACCTTGGTTGTCATCGTCGTGGAACACGCAACCGTGGCCACCCTGCAAACAACCGGGCACCTTGAAGGTGCCGGTGTCGTCGATGTAGTCGCTCGCGGGATAGATGCCCGTTTGCAATTGCGCGGTGGCGGTGATCATCTTGAAGGTACTGCCTGGGGTGTAGAGACCCTGAATCGCGTAGTTGTTGAACGCGCCCTCGTCGATGAGTTGCTTGTAGGCCTGGTTGGATAATCCGTTGACGAACGATTCCAGGTTGAACGACGGATAACTCGACATCGCGAGCACCGCACCGGTGTTGGGATCGAGCACGACCGCCGCACCGTTCGGCGCCGGGGGGTGCTTCTTCGTGGTCGGGTCAATCGACGCGCGCACCGCGAGGATGTCGCTCGCGAGATACCCGTCGAGTGCCCTTTGCAAACCGGTGTCGATGTTGAGCACGACGGAGTCACCCACGGTCGGCGCGGTGGTCTTGACCGCTCCGAGGATGTTCCCGAAGGCGTTCACCTCGAGCGTGCTCGTGCCGTCGTGTCCGCGCAAGTACTGCTCGTAGTACGCCTCGATACCGGTCTTACCGATTTCTGAGTTGGTCTGATAGTCCGCGCCAGGATTCGCCGCAATCTCTTTACCCGTGATGGGCCCGACGTAGCCAAGTATCTGGGCGCCGAGCGAACCGCCGTTGGGATACGTACGCGTCGACACCGGGAGCACCGAGACGCCGGGGAATTCCTTGGGGTGCAACTTGATGAATTCGACCTCGCTCGCGGGTGCGTTCGAGAGTATCGGTGCTGGTTGGTACGGGTCGTACTGGGGATTCGAAAGGTCCTGATTAATCTGGTTCACGCTAAGTCCGGTCAAGGACGCGAGCGCACCTTTGATGGGCGGATAGAGCGCCGCTTCGGCTCGCGAAAGTCGCAGTTCGACCGTCGTCACGTTCGACACCAACGGCACGCCGTCGCGCGCGAGGATGAGCCCCCGCGTCGCGGGGATGTTGGTGACGCGAAGCGAATTTTGATCAACGATGGCGACGGACGTCTTGTACTCCACGACTTGCAAGATGAAGAGTCGTCCCACGAGGATCGAGAACAAGATGAGAAAGAAACCACCGATCACGAGCCAACGAAGATGAGGGCGATGGCGCACGTGTTCGGGGCCCGCGACGAGGTCCCTAATCCCGACGGGTTTTGATTCGTTGATGACCCGCCCTCTGCCTCGGAAAGGGTTAAGGGTTTCCCAGGGGCGCCACAGGCGCGAGTACCACGAGCCCGTAGGGCGATCGCGCCAATTGTTCTTCACCGACGCACTCGTTCGCCCACCGAGCCCACCGTTCGCGCGAGGCGAGTGACCGGTCTCGCCAGTACGAAGAACGCCACCGCGTTCACGAGCATCATCGCGCCCAGACTCCCGCGCCAAAGTTCAAAGTTAAATACGAACACGCCCCCGAAGGTGTAGACGAGGGGGGCGAAGAAACCCGCGATCGTCGCGAGCGAGGGCGTGACCCAGATCGCCGCCGAATCGAGGTCACCCACCCCTTCTCGACCCAACAAGGACGCCCCGTAGGCGAAGATCATCGCGACGATCGCGGTGAGTCCAAAGGGCGTCGTCGCGTGCGTGTCGAACAAGACACCACCCACCAGAGCCACCCACATCGCGAGTCCGGTGTAGCCCGCCAGTCCCATCGCAACGGGCCACAACCACACGAGCATCACGACCACGCCGGCAAATCGCAGCGACGAGAGGATCTCTAGTTGGATGGCGACAATCAACAAGGTGAGAATCGTCGCGGGGACAATCGTCCTTCTCACGTCGAGGGCTCCCACAGCACCACGTCGACGTAAGAGATATGGCGAAGATCGGCCGTGGGCTCCAAGGTCAAGTTGTACGTCGCGGCTCCGGGGGTCAAGGTCACCTTGCTCACGCGCGCGACGGGCAGCCCGGCGGGGAAGAGTCCGCCTTCGAGACCGTCCGTCGCGAGGAGCGTGCCGGGGCTGAGCGACGTCGAGAGCGGAATTGACGTCGCGCTCAAGCCATTGTTGACGCCACGCCCGCTGAGCAGGAGGTCCGTCGTCCCCTTGCCGAACGTGACGCCGATGATGGAACTGGTGTCACTGATGAGACGAACGGTGGCTCCGTTGGGCGTCGTCGAGAGCACGCTGCCAATCAATCCACCGTTGGCGACGACCGGCATGCCCTCGAGGATTCCTTGATTGCGACCCCTGTCGATGTCGATCGTCGCGGCGAAGTTGGTGGGCGACAGCGTGGTGACTTGGGCCGCCACGGTGGGCAAGCTCCCCACGAAGGGGACGTCGAGCCTCGTGGAGATCTGTTCTAACTGTCGCTCAAAGGACCACTCTTCGTTCGACTTCAATTCGGCCTCACCGAGTTCGTAGCGAAGTTTCTGATTCTGCGCGACGACGTCGCCGTAGTTGACCGCACCCGCGAAGAAGTGACCAATGGGACGCGCCACTTCGTTAACGCTCCAACTAAATGGATTCACCACCGTGTTCGCTGCGGATCGTAGGCCCGAGAACACGCCACCCGTCGAGTACAAGACGACGATGACGACGCTGAGCGCAGCGCCCGCAAAGAGCGCCCTGCGTCGCGTACGATCGGTGGCCACGACTTAGCGCGTGGGTGTGGTCTTCAACAAACGTGCGAATGTGTCGAGCTCTTCGAGGCACATCCCACTTCCTAAGGCAACACAGTTGAGCGGGTCGGCCGCCACAATGAAGGGCATGTTGCACTCGGCTTCGAGTCGCGCCGCGATGCCGTTCAATAACGCGCCACCACCCGTTAAGACAACGCCTTGCTCCATAAGGTCCGACGACAATTCCGGTGGCGTGCGGTCGAGGGTCACCTTGACGGCGTCGATGATTGCCTGCATCGGTTCTTCGATGGCTTGGCGAATCTGCTCGGTCGATATCACAACGGTCTTGGGTAGTCCTGTCACCAGGTCGCGTCCTCGGATCTCGGCGCGAAGTTCTTCCTCTAGGGGGTAGGCCGAACCGAGCTGAATCTTGATTTCCTCGGCCGTTCGTTCACCGAGGGCGAGCTGGAACTCTTTTTTCACGTACGCGACGAGTGCCTCGTCGAGTTCGTCACCCCCGACGCGGATTGACTGGCTCGTCACGATGCCACCCAGTGAGATCACGGCGACTTCGGTGGTACCGCCTCCAATGTCGACGACCATGTTACCGGTGGGTTCGTGAATGGGCAGCCCCGCCCCAATGGCGGCAGCCATCGGTTCTTCGATGATGTAGGCCTTTCGGGCACCGGCGAATTCGGCCGCTTCCATGACCGCACGCTGCTCCACCCCGGTGATGCCCGAGGGAACACAAATGATCATGCGGGGCTTCGCGAAACGGCGCTGGTGTACGCGGTGAATGAAGTAGCGAAGCATCTTCTCGCAAATCTCGAAGTCGGCGATGACCCCGTCCTTTAGTGGACGGATTGCTTGAATATTGCTCGGGGTGCGCCCGATCATTCGCTTGGCTTCCGCGCCAACGGCGAGCGGTTTGCCGTCTTTGACGTCGACGGCCACCACGGAGGGCTCGTTCAAAATGATGCCGCGACCCCTTACGTAGACGAGCGTGTTGGCCGTTCCGAGGTCGACGGCCATGTCGCGACCAAGCAATGAAAACCGAGAATCTACCATGGGAGCCCTTTAACGAGGGCCGACGCACGCCCTCTTTGGCTTCAAGGCTAGGCCACGCGAGGCCCTCAGAACTGGAATTCTTACTTAACTTAGATTTGGGAAGAAAATCGCCATTTCACGCTCCGCCGCTTCCTGAGAATCGGAGCCGTGGATGAGGTTCTTGGACATCTCGATCGCGAGGTCCCCTCGAATGGTGCCGGGCGCCGCATCCTTGGGATTCGTCGATCCCATGAGCCCTCGCACGACTTTCCAGGTGTCTTGCGGGCCTTCGACCACGCACAGGAGCGACGGACCGCTCGTGATGAAGGCGACCAGGTTCGGATAAAAGGGCTTTCCTTCGTGCTCGGCGTAGTGACGTGCGGCGGTCGCCGCATTGATCGTTCGAAGTTCACTCGCGACGATTCGGAGCTGTTTCGCTTCGAGTCGGGCAAGGATGACACCGATCAAACCTCGCTCGACGGCGTCTGGTTTCACGATGACGAGGGTTCTATCCACGAGAAGGCAATCTAACAGGGCTAGTGAATATGTCGAGATTCGACGTGCAAGATCTCACCGCGCACCTCGGCGACCAAATAGAGACTCCCCGCGACGACGATGAGATCGTCATCGGTCGATCGCTCCCTGGCGTGCGCTAACGCGACGGTCCCGCTCGGATGTTCGAACGCGACACCGCCGTGTCGACGTACCGTCAAGGCGACGTCGCGGGCGGATACCGCGCGAGGTGACTGCGGAGGACAACAGTGGAACTCGGTGAAGCCGAGACTCACCAGCGGCTCGATCATGTCGTCAAGGTCGCGACCGCTCAACATGCCGAGCACGCATCGCCGATCACCCGATACGTGGAACGCGCCGTCGAGCGTCGCACACAGCGCCTGTATCCCCGCGGGATTGTGCGCCCCGTCGACGACGATCATTGGTTTTCTCGAGATGAGTTCCATTCGCCCCGGCATGCGCGCCTTCGCGAGGGTGTTCGTGACGACGTCGTCACCGAGCGCTCGACCCAAGAACGCCTCCGCCGCCACGATGGCGGTGGCGGCGTTGACGCCCTGGTGAATGCCGTGCAGTGTGACGAGCACGTCTTCGTAGTAGGCGTAGGGCGTGCGCACACTGATGGCGCGCCCCCCGAGGGCCAACTCGTTGCTCTCGAGGACGAACTGGTCGTCGAGCAGCCACAGTTGGCTCGCGAGTTCCTTCGCCTTGTTCTGCGCGATTTCGACGACGATGGCGTTGGTCGTCGCGACGATGCTCAATGCCTGGTGGCGAAAGATGCCCACCTTGTCCTTCGCGATCGCACTGATCGTCGGACCCAGGACCGCGGTGTGATCGAGGTCCACGTTGGTCAGTACCGCAACGTCAGAATTGATCACATTGGTCGAGTCCCACGTGCCCCCCATGCCGACTTCAATCACCGCGACGTCGACGCCTTCGTCGGAGAAATGCAGGAGCGCCGCCACGGTCAACAATTCAAATCGCGTCAAGGCGACGCCGCTCACGGATTCGACGTCGGCGAGGCGCGAGAGCAGACCCACGAGACTCTCGTCGTCGAGGGGCTCGGCGTTGATGGCGATGCGTTCATTGATCGAGTGCAGGTCGGGACTCGTGAAGGTCCCCACGCGTAGTCCCGTGCCCGAGAGCAGCGCGCTCGTGAGGGTCGTCGTCGTCCCCTTGCCGTTGGTGCCGGTGATGTGCACGCTCGGATAATCGACCTGGGGATCGGCGAGTAGCGCCAGGGTGTCGCGAATTGGCTGCAGCGTGGGAACGTCTTGTCTATTCGGCGCGACACGTTCGAAGTCCACGTGGGCTTCGAGCCAGGTCAGTGCTTCAACGTACGAGCGAAACCGCACCGTTTAGCTAGCGCGACGAGTTCGCGTCGCCTTTCGCATTTCATAGAGGGGGGCCGACTTCTCGCGCACACTGGTAGCGCTCACGATGCAACGCTGCACGTCCGCACGGCCCGGCACGTCGTACATGGGCTCGAGCAACACGCTCTCGAGAATGGACCGGAGTCCGCGAGCCCCCGTACCGCGCTCGAGGGCCAGTTCGGCGATCGCTTCGAGGGCTTCGGGTTCAATGACCAGCTCGACGCCGTCCATCGCGAGAACCTGTTGGAACTGACGAACCAACGAGTTTTTGGGTTCGGTGAGCACGCTGATCAACATCTCGCGGTTCAGTTGCTGCACGGCACCCACAATCGGCAAACGGCCAATGAACTCGGGAATCAGTCCGAATTTCACGAGGTCCTCGGGCAGTGCGTGGCGGAAGAGTTCAATGTCGCCACGACGCTTGGACTCGACGGGCTGATTGAAACCCATCGACTTCTTGCCGAGCCGTCGCTCGATGATCTCTTCGAGACCCGAGAACGCACCTCCGCAGATGAACAAGATGTTCGACGTGTCGATCGTGATGAACTCCTGATGCGGATGCTTGCGTCCTCCCTGGGGAGGGACGCTCGCGACCGTGCCTTCAAGAATCTTGAGTAGCGCTTGCTGGACGCCTTCTCCCGACACGTCACGGGTAATTGACGGGTTCTCGGCCTTGCGCGCGATCTTGTCGATCTCGTCGATGTAGATGATGCCGCGCTCGGCACGCTTCACGTCAAAGTCCGCCGCGGACAAGAGCTTGAGCAGAATGTTCTCGACGTCTTCGCCCACGTAGCCAGCTTCTGTGAGCGCGGTCGCGTCGGCGATCGCGAAGGGGACGTTGAGCATCCTCGCGAGTGTTTGAGCGAGGAACGTCTTGCCACAACCCGTGGGACCCAACAACAACACGTTCGACTTGGCGACCTCGACGTCGTCATCGTGCAAGGGACCAGTCTGGATGCGCTTGTAGTGGTTGTAGACCGCAACCGAAAGGATCTTCTTCGCTTCGACCTGCCCGATCACGAAGTCGTCAAGAAACGAGGAGATCTCTCGGGGCGTTGGCAAGTCCTCCAGGACGAACTCGGGGCGGTCTCCGAATTCGTCGGCGATGATGTCGTTGCAAAGGTCGATGCATTCATCGCAGATGTAGACGCTGGGTCCGGCGATGAGTTTCTTTACCTGCTTTTGACCCTTGGCACAGAAGCTGCACTTGATGAGTTCGTTGTTCTCGCCAAACTTAGCCACGGCTCTCCTCCAGAATCAGTGCGCTGCATTGGTGCACGCAATCGTCACACAACCACACGTTTGGACCCTCCACGATCGTGCGGACCTGATCTTGACGCTGGGCGCAGAAACTGCAGTCAACGGGGTCGTTCGATTCCGTCGCACTTTTCATGTTGATCCTCCGACACGACCTCCGCTCGAACATCCTAGGAGGCGGTGCCTGCAAAAAGGGGTACTTACGGGCGCGCGGAGAGTACGTCGTCAATGAGGCCGTATTCCACGGCTTCTGACGCGCCGATGATGAAATCACGGTCGGTGTCCTTGGTAATTCGATCGACCGTTTGACCAGTGTCGGTCGCGAGCATTGAGTTCAACATGTCCTTCATGCGAAGTATCTCGCGCGCTTGAATCTCGATGTCGGACGCCTGGCCACCTACGCCGCCCCAGGGCTGGTGCAACAAGACCCTCGCGTGAGGCAGCGCAAAGCGCTTTCCCTTGGTGCCCGCCGCGAGCAACACGGCCGCCGCGGACGCCGCCTGACCAAAACAGAAGGTCGACACGTCGGGCTTGATGTACTTCATCGTGTCGTAAATGGCGAGGAGTCCCGTAATGTCGCCGCCGGGCGAATTGATGTAGAGATTGATGTCCTTTTCGGGGTCCTCCGACTCGAGAAACAGCATCTGGGCGCAGATGAGGTTCGCGATCGTGTCGTCAATCGGCGTGCCCAAAAAGATGATGCGCTCGCGAAGGAGTCGACTGTAGAGGTCGTAGGCCCGTTCCCCACGGTTCGATGATTCCACGACCGTTGGGACGAGATAGTTCTGTGCGTTGAAGTGTTCGTTCACGTGCCCAGCCTAGGCGTCGTCATCGGCTGATTGATCCGTCCGCAATAACTCGCGGTCAATCTCAACGCCGTCGGGGTCGACGAAGGTGACGTTGTCGTTCAACCACCGCGACGCCTTCATTTTGGCGACCTCGGCGTTAAAGGACGCCGCGCGTCCCGTGTCGCGCAGATTCTTTCGAAGTACGTCTGCCTCGACGCTCATTGCTTGAGCCGTGTCCTCGAGTTCCTTGTCAATTTCTTCTTGCGTCGGTTCAAGATGCTCGGCCCTGACGAGCGCACGCATGGCGAGGTCGATGCGCACCGCGCGCACGGCGTCCTCACGCAACGTCTCGAGCAATTGCTCGGGGGCCTGGTTCGTCACCTGGAGGAACATCTCGAGATTCATCTTCTGCTCGGCGAGTCGATGTCCGAGATCGTGCAGTCGTTCGTTCGTTTCCGCGTCGACTAACAACTCTGGCACGGCGTCCGCGCTCACAAGGTCACCAAGCGCAACGAGCATCGCGTCGCGCTGGGACATCTGCGCCTCGACGACCTTGCGGCGACGCATCTGCGTGAGGACGGCGTCGCGCATCTCGTCAACGCTCTTCCACTCGGTGTTCTCTTCAACCCACTCATCGCTCAATTCGGGCAAGACTCGTTCCTTGACTTGCTTCAATTGCATCGTGAAGGTCGCTACTTCCGCCGCCCGCAGGTTGCCATTGACCTTCAGCTCTTCGCCAGCCTTTAGCCCGAGGATGAGTTCGTCGACGCCTTCGGTGATGGTGCCCGAGCCCACCGTGTACATGTAGTCGTTCATCTCCAAGGGAGCTTCCTCGCTCGCGACCTTTTGAACGTGCAAGTCCATCGTCACGAGGTCACCCGTTACGATCGGGCGATCGACATCCTGGAGCGTCGCATCGGTCTCGCGGAGTCGGTCGATCTGCGCGTCGACCTCTTCGTCGCGCACGTTGGGCGAGGGGATCGTCACGCGCAGCTCGTCCTGACCCCTGATCTCAACTTCGGGGCGGACCTCGACTTCGGCCTCGAAGGTCAGCGGACCATCGTCCTCTCCTGAGGTGATGTTGATTTCGGGCTGACCAATGGGGTCACTCAGCGTGTCGGCGACCGCGCGAGCGTAGAAATCAGGCACCGACTCGCGAATCGCTTCGGATCGCAGCGCGCCGAGTCCGCCGATGTTGGCGATCAGCACGTTCTTTGGGACTTTGCCCTTTCGAAAGCCCTTGACGCTCACCTGTTTGGCGAGTGACGCCGCGGCGGCGTCGAGCGCTTCGTTCATCTCGTCTTCGTCGACCTCGACGATCAACTTGATTCGATTGTTCTCTAAAACCGTGGGAGTCGCGCGCATAGGAAAATCCAGCCTACCGGCTTGCATCCTTCTCTTCTAAATCATGATGCTGAGCTCTTCAGCGAGAGCGCGAGCGAGTCCCTTGTCGCCTCGCACGTCGGTCGCCGAGGCGCCGAGGAACGCGTCGGCGCTGATTCTGCCCGCGCATCGACGCCAGTACAGGGCCACGGGCGTCGTGACCTCGAGGGTCGCGGGTTCGGACAACGTCGGCGCTGGTACCGCCCTCCCCTCTCTCGTGGCGAGTTGGATGGTGCGCGCGTGGCGACCGCTCAGGTTCACCTGGAGCGTCGCTCCCTCGGGCGCCTTCATCTTCTTGCCCCACACGTAGGGCAGCGCCGCCTCAAAGCGGTTGAGGACGATTTCCTCGCCGGGTCCGTGGTCGTCTTCAGGCTGCAACAACGCGTCTCTGATGTCTTGGAGGTGGATCCAACTATCGAGTACTCGCGTCTCTTGAAAGCGATGGTAAGGACGCTCGCCCTCGGGACTCCAACCGATGTTTTCCCACTGCTCCTCGCTGAGGGCTCGAAGCGCCGATAACGATTCGTCGCACGCGTCACGAAGGAGATTCAAAACGTCGATGCCAGGATCGTGGCGATGCGCATGCACGAACGCTTCATTCATTTCGCCAATCGGGTTGTGCACGTACGAGGGCCACGGGCCCTCGAAGCTCGGCGCCGGCGCACCGCGCAGCATCAATTCGAATCCGAGTAAATGGCTGAGCACGTCGCGCACACTCCAACCGGGACACGGCGTCGCTGCGTCGTAGGCGGACGGCGGTTGAGGACGCACCAGCCGATCAATCGCGCTCCACGTCTCATCGAGCGCATCGATAATCCATTCGTACGCCATTATCCCCCTTCGCCGTCAAGACGCATATTACGAAGTCCGCACCCACTTTCGTGACGAGAGTTGAAATGTGTCACGATGGTTCGACGGGAAGTAGCGCAGCTTGGTTAGCGCGCCTGGTTTGGGACCAGGAGGCCGCGGGTTCGAATCCCGCCTTCCCGACGCAATCGGTATCGTCACTGGGCAACAATTTAAGGGTTCGCTACGAGCAGTCTCAGTGAACCATCGTACGAAGGGATACTGCGCAGTCGTTCGTGCCGTCTATCCCAGGAACCATCGTCGAGGGACTCCTTGAGGTGAGCCACTGACGAGCGTTCGACATCAGACGTGACGAAGCCCCAGGCCGATTGTGAACTCCGCACTCGTTCATCAAGAAATGCTTCTGGCCGACCGAAGAACGCCTCCGCGAAACCGTCGAGACAGTCGTGCGGAATCGGGATCACACTTACGTCGACGCGACCTCCAAGGTGCCCCGCCACTACGTCGAGCGAGGGCATTCGTCCGCTCTCGTACTCCATCATCTCCGGGGCGTAGTCGGAGAGCCAAAATTTCTTGAGGGCAACGGGTTCGAAGGTGAGGATCACCACCGGCCCTTTCGTGACGCGCCGCATTTCCTTGAGCCCCTCGCCCAAGTCCTTCCACTGATGGATGGTGATCGACGCCAGTGACGCGTCAAAGGAGTTGTCCGCGAAGGGGAGATCTTCGGCGACGGCGTCGATTGCCTCGGTGAGATGCTTGGGGCGTTGCGCCCTCATTGTTGCTGACGGTTCAACGGCGACGACGTCGAGGTCATCGGGTTCGTACGATCCCGCGCCCGCGCCGACGTTCAAAATCCGCTGGGCATCACCGAAAGCGTTGCGTATCGCCGCACCAAAGCGGGGCTCGGGCTGGCGCACCGAGGAGTACACCTGACCTTTTACTTCGTAGTCAAAATCGCCCGCTGGACGTTCGCGCATGATCAAAACTACCGTCGACAGAGATGCCATCGACGAAACAGGGATCTCGGAAAATGATTTTGCCGAAGGTCGCTCCGTTAACTCATACCGAGAGATTCCATTTCGACCCGTGCCGCAACCATCGTTCTGCAGCGTTGGATGATTCTCACGGCACGAAGAATGTGTTGAATCATCTTTCTTGATTGCGTCGAGCAGATTGCCCAGGGCAAACACCTCTGACTCGGTCGTACCTCCGTCGGGTCGAATCGACGCCAGATGAGCAAAAGGGGGACGTTCAACGAGGTCGCGGTGACTCTCGAGAAACATCGTGCCCACCGAGTGCTCTCCTCGCCGCGACACGTTGCCGATGACGAAATATTGATGTCAGACGTACGTACCCGCTTCGCTTCCGCGCGACGGTGCCCCCCTCGTCATTCGAAGTCGCTCCGCGGAGTAGCCAAGATCATTGCTAGGACGCCGCGGTTACGCTTCGCAGTTCATCAAATACGTCAGACATGATGCGAGTGAGCTTCTGATTCGTCGCAGCGCCCACCCAGCGTTCAAAACTCACACGAAACGCCGCCACCCCCGCTTCGGCGGCGAGACTCGCGGCGGGATCCTTGACGCCACGTTGGCGAAGCGCCTCGGCCATTGCCGCAGCGAGGTTCGCCAATTTGATGAGTTCTCGTTCTTGAAGTTCGGTGCTCGAGACAATGATGCGCTGTCGTTGACGGGCAAAGTCGGGCCGCTCGCCAAAGAACGTCGCTGATTCAACGAACGCCGCGCGCACCGTCGCGATGGGCGACAAACTCGCGGGGGCGTCAAGGACGGCACTCACGAGGAACGAGTGAAGTTCGCCTGCGCCCGCGAAGAGGACCTCACGCTTGTCGGCAAAGTGGCGAAAAAACGTCCGCTCAGTAAGTCCCGCGGCCTCGGAGATCTCGGCGACCGTCGTCTCGTCGAAACCGCGTTCGACGTAGAGCTCGAAGGCCGCCTGCATGAGCCGACCACGTGCGTCTGGCTCCCATCGTCCCATGAGCGCATCGTACTTGATGTCAGTAGACGACATCACATGCTATTGTGATGTCAGTTCAAGACATGACCTACTTCGCACCAAGAACGGCGTGCGAACATCACCCGGAGGATACTTATGCGCGTCTTTGTTACTGGAGCAGCGGGCTACATTGGCTCGGCAGTCTGTGCCGAACTCTTGGGACACGGCCACGAGGTTGTTGGTCTCGCGAGGTCCGATCAAAACGCAGCCGTGTTGGATGGCGCAGGTATTGAGGTGCATCGAGGCTCACTCGAGGACCTCGACAGCCTGCAACGAGGTGCGCTGAATGCCGATGGTGTCATCCATCTAGCGTTCCAGAATATTGGGCCACAGACTGACTTCATGGCAGCAGCAGCGCAGGACCTCGCGGCGGTCCAGGCGATGGCTTCGGTGCTCGAACACACCAACAAACCGTTCGTCAACACGTCGGGCACTCTCCTGCTCTCCTTCCTCGGTCGCGAGGGAACGGAGGACGACGTCTTGGATTCCTCGCTTCCGCGCGTCGGCGGTGAGAATGTCACGATTGACTCAGCGCAACGCGGTGTGCGTTCGTCGGTCGTTCGTCTCGCCCCTTCAGTGCATGGTCGCGGTGACCTCCACGGTTTCGTACCATCGCTCATCGACATGGCACGAACCAAGGGCTTCTCTGCCTACGTCGGCGACGGTGCCAATCGCTGGCCTGGTGTGCATCGACTGGACGCCGCACTCTTGTATCGACTCGCGCTCGAATCCGCTCCCGCGGGAACGCGGCTCCACGGTGCCGCCGAGTACGGCATTGCGTTCAAGGACATCGCCACGGCAATCGGCCAAGGACTCGACCTACCGGTCAAGAGCATCGAGCCCGACGAGGCCGGCGAGCACTTCAGTTTTCTCGCCATGTTCGTCGCGTTCGACAATCCAACGTCCAACGAGTTGACTCGCGAGCGAATGGCGTGGACGCCCACCCACCCCGGGCTCATCGAGGACATCAACGAAGGTTTCTACTTCGACAAGCACTAGCGAGGAGGCGCCGCACGGCGCCGTCGAGACGCGAAGGACTCAGTGTTCCTCGCGCACCACGAGCACCGGGCAGTGCGAATAGTGCACGCATTGGGTCGAGACCGAGCCCATCAAGAGCCCCAAGAAGCCCCCTACTCCCCTAGAGCCAATCACGAGCAACGTCGCTTCGCGACTCGCTTCGATGAGCACCTCGGACGGATTGCCGGGGACCGCGAGCCAGGTGACGTTCACGCCTTCGCTCGCGGGCGCGTGCTCGACGATGCCCTGGAGAAACGTCTTCGCCTCACTCTCGACTTGCTCGTAGTAGTCATTGCCAGTCGATCCCGTGAGTACCGACGCGAGGACGGGATAGGCGTAGGTGACGTGAAGTGCGGCGTGACGCAGCCGTGCTTCTTCTATTGCGAAGCCCAAGGCGGTCTCGGAGAGCGGTGAACCATCAATACCAACGACGATCAGTGGACTCGAGTGGTCGTCACTCATAATTTCGCAACTCCTTGTTGGGCACCGAGGTGTCGTGCGCGAAGTGTCCCAAAACTAGTGCGTCTCATTGTTCAGCACCGAAATGCTCGGTCACCAAGGTCGGCGTTGAGCGGTTCAACGTCTCACCTCGAAAGAACGCGGGACGAAAGGCCTCCATCGTGAACATCAAGATGAGACCTATAAGAATGGTGCCAACGTCGAGGGTGAACGTGCCGCCGATCTCGCGACCGAAGACTTTGAGGTGCGTGTAACTGTTAACGGGGTTCCAGTAGTACCAGAAGGACCATCCGAGGATGAAATACAAGATGAGCCCACCAATCAGCGGCATGACCCCTTGGACGAAGAAGTTCTTCACGCTCGCGGTCAGTTCGTGCCGGTAGTACCACGCACACGCGAAACCAGTGAGCCCGTAATAGAACGCGATCATCACGCCGAGCGCACTCACCGAGTCCGCGATCACGTGACCGGCGGAGAGGAAGTTCATCACCACGTAGAGACCAATAGACACGACGCCAAAGGTGACCGTCGCCACCGTCGGCGTGAGGAAACGACGGTGCATTTTCGCAAAGACCTGGGGCACTGCCTTGTGCACCGCCATCGACAGCACCGTGCGCGCGGTCGGCAAGATCGTCGTCTGCGTCGAAGCGGCCGCCGATGACAACACCATCAACAACAAGAGGTGCGAGAGGATCGTCGCAAAGGTCGATGATCCAAAGATCGCGGGACCGAGGATCGACAACACGTCATTCGCGTGCGAGGCGTTACCGAGACCAATTCCCTTCGAGCCAATTCCCGCAAACGACTGCACGGCGAGTATCACCAACGCGTAGATCCCAAGCAAGAAGAACGTCGAGATCACGCCCGCCTTCCCCGGTACGGTCTCGGCGTCGGCGGTTTCTTCGTTGAGGTTAAGGGCCGTGTCCCATCCCCAGTAGATGAAGAGCATGTCCGCGAGGCCAACGATGAAGTCGCTGAAGTGTTTCACCGCGAAGGGATTGAACCACGAGATCGACGGCACGAGGTGACCCACGGGGGCACTCCCGTCGCCCACACGAATGAGCGCCCAGACCGACAAGACGGTCAACATCGTCAACTCGATGCCGAGCAGGGCCTTTTGAAAGTTGGCCGACACTTCGATACCGATGTAACAGATCCACGTCATCGAGATGATCCAGGCGACGCCGACCAGTAGCACCCAAGGGCTCGAGGCGTCAGCACCGATGCCCTTGGCGTTCACGAAATCAAAGACGTACTGTCCGGCGATTTGGGCGAGACTCGCCATGACGATGACGTCCGCGCCCAACACACCCCAACCGCCCATCCAACCCACGCGCGGTGAGAACGCTCGCGTCGACCAGGTAAAGGTCGCCCCGCAGTCCGGGTCGGCCTTGTTCATCTGTTGGAAGGCAATCGACACGAAGAACATCGGGATGAAGGCGAGGATTGTGACGACGGGTGCCTGGATGCCTATCGCGACGACGACGAAACCGAGCGTCGCTGCCAAGCTGTACGCCGGCGCGGTCGAGGCGATCCCAATGACCACGCTCGAGATCAATCCCAGTGCGCCTGTCTTCAGACCTTTTTCCGACGCTCGATTGGCTGGTTCAACGATCAAGGCCACGGTTACCCATCCCCTTTAAATTTGCATGGAAACCTAGCCCTTCGCACTCAACATTTCCACCGGCCCACGATGAAATTGCGATGAACAAACACAGGCAGCACGGTCACCTCGCGGCGTTGGGGAGTAACGAAAAGCGCCCCCGGCAGGAGTCGAACCCGCAGCCTGACGGGTAGAAACCGTCTGCTCTATCCAGTTGAGCTACAGGGGCCTCTCCTAATCGTACCGAACGCGCCCGCGACGACTACCTCACTTCGCCACCGTTGTGTCATACTTGAAGTTCTTGGTGGGCGTAGCTCAGTTGGTTAGAGCGCCAGGTTGTGGTCCTGGAGGTCGCGGGTTCGACCCCCGTCGCTCACCCCAAGCACTGACCTTTTGAACGATTTCGCCATTTCGACGACTAGATTTCGCTTGGGCGACCTCAACGGCGTCGCAAGGGGGAAACCATGACAATTGTTCGAGACTCTTTCTACATCAACGGCGAGTGGGTAAAGGCATCATCGCCCGAGACACTCGAGGTCACCAGTTCGGGAACCGGCGAACTTTACGCGACAATTCCTGTCGGCACCGTCGAAGAAGCGAACCGGGCGGTGGAAGCAGCGGCGGGGGCCTTCGCGGCGTGGTCGAACACGAGTCCCAAGGAGCGCGGCGAATTCCTCACCCGCATCTCCGAGAAGCTCGCTGAGCGTGCCGACGAGATTGCCCTCGACATCGCCAATGAAGTTGGCATGCCACTCATGCTCGCCAAGGGAATCCAGGCGGGAATCCCGACCATGACCTTCGCCGACAACGCGAAACGTGCGGCGGAATTCACTTGGGAAGAAGAGGTTGGCAACTCGACGCTGGTGCGCGAACCCGTGGGTGTCGTCGCCGCTATCACGCCGTGGAACTACCCACTGCACCAAATCGCCAACAAGGTCGCCGCGTCGCTCGCGGCCGGGTGCACCGTGGTCTTGAAGCCCAGCGAAGTAGCTCCGATCAACGCATATCTCCTCGCCGACATTATCCACGAGGTCGGACTACCTAAGGGCGTCTTCAACATGGTCACCGGTCTCGGTCCCGTCGTGGGCGAAGCCATCGTGGCACACCCCAAGACCGACATGGTGTCCTTTACGGGCTCGACCCGCGCGGGAAAGCGCGTGATGCAGATTGCCGCCGAGATGGTCAAGCGCGTGTCGCTTGAACTCGGTGGTAAGTCCGCCAACATCATCCTCGAAGACGCCGACATCGCCAAGGCAGTCGGCGACGGCGTCTTCAAGTGCTACCTCAACTCTGGACAAACCTGCTCCGCTCTCACGCGCATGCTGGTACCGCGCTCGCGCCTCGCCGAAGTCGAGGACATCGCGGTCGCGACCGCAGCCGCGTTCGCGCCGGCAGATCCCATCACGGGTACGAGTTTCCTCGGACCACTCGTCAGCGCCACTCAGCAACAACGCGTGCGCGACTACATCAACAAGGGCATCGACGAAGGCGCGCGGATCATTTGTGGCGGCGTCACTCCTCCCGAAGGACTCGAGAAGGGTTACTACGTGACCCCGACGATCTTCTCCGACGTCACCAACGACATGACCATCGCACAAGAGGAGATTTTTGGTCCGGTGCTCTCGATCATCCCCTACGACACCGAAGACGAAGCCGTCGCGATTGCGAACGATTCGAACTACGGACTCGCGGGCGGAGTCTGGGCGTCGACCGACGAGAAAGCGTTCGAAGTCGCGCGAAAGATTCGCACTGGTCAAGTAGAGATCAATGGCGGTGCGTTCAACGTCTTCGCGCCGTTCGGCGGCTACAAGCAGTCGGGCATCGGACGCGAACTCGGTCAGTACGGCTTCGAAGAATTTCTCGAAGTGAAAGCCATCCAACACGGATAGGCGTCAATTGAGCCGTTGCACACCGGTATAGACTCGTCACGCGCCGGTAGCTCAATTGGCAGAGCATTTGACTCTTAATCAACAGGTTCCGGGTTCAAGTCCCGGCCGGCGCACTGCATAATGTATTGCTTCGGTTCCTACTGGACAAAAGACCTTCGGGACCTCCTTTACGGAACGTCGACACCTGCTTGACAGACCTTCAGGACCTCCTTGACACTCGGCCGCCACTGACCTTGGCTGAGGTTGAGGGAGGTGGCCATGTTGTGGGAGTTAAGCAAAATGGAGCAGCGTTACGACGCCGTGCTGGGCGTCATCAGAGATGGTTTCACGGTCACGGAAGTGGAGTGTCTCTGCACCAGTCAAGGTGGGCGTTTACGAGATCCGGAAAATCTTCGAAACTAATGGAGCGACCGAGGGTAACTTTTCTTCCGTCACTTGACAATGGCATGAAACTATAACTATCAGAATTTAAAGTTCCTACGCCAACACTTCGAATAAGTGGAACTAAGCGTTGAAATACCAGCAAAACTTTTCGCGTCACACTCCGATTAACCGCTAAGTGGATTGGGCGCTGTAGATCCGATGCGCGGCCAGAGGTCGTCCATCGTCACGGTCGAGACTGCGGATTACGAGCGGTCGTAGTTTGCTATCGACGGCGCGAATCGTGATCTCGAGTTGATCCATTTCGACGTCGCCGACGTTGTCAACA
>CAJCJA010000013.1 GCA_903970515.1 Candidatus Saccharibacteria bacterium CG_4_10_14_0_2_um_filter_52_9 | reverse complement strand
CGGACCAGAGCGTGACCACGACCACCACCATTCCCATCGTCGTCGGCGGATTGAACACGGAGTCATCCCACCTCTTATCGGGTTGCAAGCAACCAGACAATCCTCCCGCCAACATCGAATCGGCGATGGTCTTACCCGAGGAAACTCGCGCGATTGGTTCGTTCGTGTTGCCCAACGACGGCGCGGGTGACTACGACTGTTATCGCGATTTTGCAACCAGCGCCCCGGCGGACAAGGTGCTTGGTTACTACAGCGCCGAACTCGTGGCGCGAGGTTGGAGCCTGTTCTCCCAGGGCGCTCCCAACGGCGATCCCGAGGACCTCTTCCAAAAGGCCGGAAGTGACACCTTTTATTGGGTGATCGGTATCACGGTCACTTCACGTGATGCGAATTCCTGTGACTGGACCTACCGGATCTATCAGAACTCCGAGACGCTCTGAGCCGACACCTCAGCGTACGGCTGGGTGCTATGGCGTTCGTCGCACGCCCACGCCCACAGTGCGAGGTTGATCGGATAGATCACGTAGCCAATGCGCGTCGCTGACGCCACGCACATCATGGTGAGAAAGACCCACGCCATGATCCAGAGAAGCTGCGTAAGACTAAGCGGCCAGTGTCGCCTCGCGTACTTGGTGAGGAAATAGCCCCCGATGAGAAACGTCACGGGTGCAAGGAAGTGGCCAAGTACTGGCAACCACGTCGTGAGCACGTGACCGGGAAGGTCGCTGGCGGCGGGCGAGGCGACGTGCGCGAGACCCAGGGGGAATGCGAAGACGTTCGAGACGAAGGCCCAAGGTGCCTTGAACACGAAGGGCAGCACCGTCACGGTCACGATGCCCGCGACCCACAACGCCACGCGCAACCACGCCGGGCGGTTCTTATTATCGCGAGCGACCAGCAGCGCACCGACCGCGAGCGGCCACGCCGTCAGCTTCATCGCGGCCGCAATGCCCAAACTGATCCCCGCCGTGGTGTTCGCGCGTCGTTGCAACGCGGCGACGCTTAGCAACATGAGCGCCAAGATTGGCATGTCGTCGCCTCCCGTCGAGAGAAACAATGCTCCCGTGGGCAGGGCGAGCAGCACCTGGGCGATACGCATTTTCTTCTTTCCCGACGCGCGCAACATCAACAGAGAGGCCCCGCTCGCGAGCAAGGTCATCAACGACATGACGATCCTCGCGTCGCTCAGCCCGTGGGTCTCGTGGGTCTCGGCAGACGGCAACCCGAAGATGCTCATGAGCGGAAAGTACGGGAAGAACGACTCGTAGGCGGGAACGCCGTGCACTTCGTCGACGACACGCCCGTCGGTGTAGTACGACCGGTAGGGATCCTTGCCGTGACTGACCCAGGTGGCGGAGCGCTCGATGACCGAGACCTCAGGTTGCGCGTAACCCTGGCTAGGATCTTCCGCGCGCCAGCGCGCTTCGAGCCCGAGCGGTATCACGATCGCCCCGAGGATGACGACGACGAGCAGCGCAATACGCACCACCATGGCGCGTCGCCAATGAATCCGACTGAAAACGATCGCCGCTACGGCCATGGCGCCGTAGGGCACCGCGGTCAGGTACCCCCAGTGCCACTGGGCGACCTGCGTGGAGGTCATCCCGAGAACGAGTGCGAATACGCCCGAGATGCCATAGAGCACTGCATCGCTCTCGAGACCAGCCAACGACTTCCAGCGCTGCACCGAATTGCTCCAGGAGGCTTCGAGTTGGCGCAACATGAGCGTCAGTCTAGGTTGTTCCCCTTTTGATGGGGTTGCACCCGACTAGGAGTTCTTCGCTCGTCGACGCAAGGGTGCGGTCGTGACCGGCGGGATCTCCCCCTTGAGGAAGTCGACGATCAGCTTGACACTTAGCTTCGTGTGCTCCTTCAAGAGTCCGTGGGAAGCACCCGGAATGATCGCCAGTTGAGCTTCGGGAATCGCTTCGTACATCTGACAGGTGTGACGTAACGTCGCGACGTCGTCGTCACCCGCCATGACCAACACGGGAACCGCAATACCGCGCAAGTCCGTCTGGTGTAGGAACGGTTCGTGCGCGTAGAGGTAACGCGTCTTCTTCGCGACGATGCCGGCGTGCGAAATGCCGTCGGGCGAGAGCGCTGCGTATTTCTCGGCCCACTCGCTAAAGCCCGGTGAGGACTCCGAGAACTTGGGCGTTGGCAAAAGACCACGGTGGTTGTAGTTGGCGCCAATGACGACGACGCGCTTGAGAAGGTCGGGGCGTTCGAGAGCCACCAGTAACGCGACGATTCCTCCATCACTATGACCTACGAGGTGCACACGTCGCTGCAAATGCTCAATGAAGGCAATCGTCTCTTTGGCCATGTCGGCGTAATGGAACGGCTCATCGTTGTCGGGACTTCGTCCGTGCCCGCGCCGATCGAAGGCCGCCACGCGAAAGGACTTCTTCAATTGCGGTCCAATGGAGCCGAGCATGCTCGCACTGCTACTTAGTCCCCCGTGCAACAAGAGCACCGTCGGGCCCTTCTTTGGCTCCAGCGCCCAGACTTCTTGACCCCGCAACGTGATCATCGTCATGGGCGAATCGTACATGTTCGTCGAGGCGCCGACCAGGGCCTCTAAAGTTTCTTCGTGCGCAGTTTCGTCATTCGAGAACGCGACGACACGTTGCAGACCGGCGTCGAAGAGAGAGAAACCTTTCCGAAGGACGACGACGATATCTTCATCAACGTCGAATACTCGGGCATCAATTTCAAGGACGCCCTCGTCGCGAGTGTCGATGGTCGGGTTCGTCGCGTGGACGAACTCATCGGGGGCGTGGACGCGGCCGGCACCATCGTGTCCTCGAACGACCCCGCCTTGGGCGTGGGAACGAGGGTCGCCGTGCACGGAGCGGACTTGGGCGTCGCGCGCGACGGCGGATTCGCCGAGTTCGTGTACGCGCCGAGTCGACTTATCAGCGTGTTGCCGGCCAGCGTCTCGACCCGCGACGCCATGGTCATCGGCACGGCCGGTTTCACGGCCATGGCGAGCCTGCTCGCCCTCGAAGACCATGGACTCGAACCGGCGTGCGAGGTACTCGTCACCGGAGCCACCGGAGGGGTTGGATCACTCGCGGTGTCGTTCCTGCAGGCGTACGGCTATCGGCCCGTTGCCTCCACGGGATCACCCCAAGAATCCGAATGGCTCTTCGAACGTGGTGCGACGCGCATCATTGGCCGCGACGAGATCGCCGACCGACCCGAACGAGTGCTCGCCAGTGAACGGTGGGCGGGAGCGATTGACTGTGTCGGCGGCGCGACGTTGCAGCAGATCCTTCGTTCACTGCGTTACGGCGCCGGGGTCGCCGCGAGCGGACTCGTCGCGAGCCCCGAATTGCACACGAGCGTCTATCCCTTCATCACGCGAGCTGTCGCTCTCTTGGGCATTGACGCCGTCGAAGCGTCGCGTGCGACACGAGAACGGGTGTGGGAGCGAGTGGGCGACGTCGCCCCGCGTGTGGACTTTGCGGCACTGACCGATCGTGACATTGCGTTAGAAGACCTCGACGACGCTCTCGAGACCATTCGACGCGGCGCGACGCGCGGAAGAATCCTCGTACATCCCGTCTAGCTCGTCGGGCGAACGACTAATAAAAAGGGCTTACCCACACGGTGGCACTATTACACGGTTGCAGCGGATAGTTAGGGGTGAGCGACACCGAGGATTCTTGCGACGAAAACTGCACGGCGATCGACGTCGCGGACGCGCACGTCTCATTGCCCTCGGGAACGTCGGAGTAACCGAGCGAGAAGTTGATCGTTCCTCCGTCGTTCACGCTGAGGAGGACGGGCGGTTCGTTGGCCTTCGCCGCGGGAAACTGCACCGGACTTGAGTCCAACGTCTTGGACGACAGCACGCTGCCGGAACGGTCCTGGAGCGTGAGGATCGGATAGCCCTTCACCTCGCAACTCCCCGCCGTGTCCTTCGTCAAGGTGACGCTCGCGACGATCGTGCCAGCCGCTCCCTCGCCCTCATTGAACACACCGGTGAACTCATTACCCTGGCACGTTGTGGCGCTGCCCAGCGTGGTGACGGTCGTCGACGTCGAAGTCCCGTCGATGGTCGTCGTGGTGCTCGACTTCTCATCGGCGTAGTGGCGACTGATCGTGAAGATGGCGGCGAAGGCGAAGAAGATCGCCAACGACTTCAACGCGCGACTCACTTATTGAAGTCCTCGGGACGGATGTTCTCCAAGAAGTCGCGCAATTCGGCCACCAGTTCTGCTTCGCTGGGTGCCTCATCGTCAGACTCGTCGAGCTCGTCGCTCTCCTCGGTCTCGTCCAAATGCATGATCTTTCCTTGCTCGTTCATCAATTGGTCATTGACCAGAATCGGCGCGCCCACTCGCAGCGCGAGCGCCACGGCGTCGCTGGGACGCGCACTCACGTTGATCTCGGCACGGTCGCGCAGTAAACGAAGATTGGCGTAGTACGTGTTGTCGATCAACTCGGTGATCTCAACGGCGAAGAGTTGCGCGCCAAGTGCGGCGATGACGTTGCCCAAGAGGTCGTGCGACATCGGTCGCGGAGTGGGCACGTTCTGTAGCGCGTAAGCAATCGCCGTCGCTTCGGGTGCGCCGACGAAAATTGGCAAAACTCGTTCACCACCGACTTCTTCGAGGAGCAACAGTGGTGTCGATGAACCCACGTCAACTCGGACCGCTCGAAGCACGACTTCAATCATCACCCCAGCCTAGACCCCTCGGCCTCGGCGTCGACTTGCTCAGTCGCCCAAATACTCCTGGAGCGCGCGTGCGAACAGATCGGCGCGCAACGCTTCAAGTTCGATACCCACTGAATACGACGCGTCACGCGCCTGACCAACGCTGAGCCCACGCTGCGGGAGCCGAATTGGTTGCGTGACGTCGTTTAAGAGCCCAATCTCGCGCTCGACGTTTCGTCGAAGCGATCCTAAGAATCGCACGTCAACCCCGCGCGACAACAGCACGCCGGCGCTGTGCGCGACGCGCAAGTCCAACGCGTCAAAGGCACTCTGTTGGGCGACGATTCGCGGACGCAACAGTCCACTCGCCATCAATTGGTTCATCGTGGACGCGTCAAGACCCGACGCCTCGAGAAACTCAACGGTCGTGAGGAACTCCCTCGGTTGCTCGACCGGCGCGGATGACTCTGCGAAATCCTCGTCGGGTGTCGCCGTCTCGTCGTCCAAGACCATCAGGTTGGAAGCCGCGGCGTTAAGAACGGGCGGGGCGTCGACTTCGTCGTCGGGGTCGGGCGTCGTGACGTCGGCACTGGCGCGATACGCGGCGTCGTTCGGCACGGGCATCGAGATGACGCTCGCACTCGACGCTCTCGCGACTTGAAAATTCGAGGGTTGGGCCCGTTCGTCATCCAACAAGCCCTGCTCGATCAGTCGAAGTCGCACCACGCGAAGGGGCACGAACTCCTCGTTCGCTAGGCGGATGGCCTCACGAAGACACGCCACGTCGCGCTGCGAATAGAGGCGATATCCCTTGCGACTCCTCGTGGGTCGCACCAGACCCTTGTCTTCGTAGTAGCGAATCTTCGAGAGTTCGATGTCGGGTACGTCACGACGAAGAATGGCGTGCACTTCCCCGATTCTCATGGTTCCCTGTGCGTTCATTGCGTTGACTCCCAAAACACGAGTTTGTACTTTCCGATTTGCACCTCATCACCCGAGTGCAGTGCCGTTTCTTCGACGCGCTTGCCGTTCACGTAGGTGCCGTTAAGTGAGTTGAGATCGCGCAGCGTGATGCGCCCACTCGCCGTTCGTGTGAACAGTGCGTGATGACGCGAGACCGACACGTCATCGAGCAACAGGTCACTCTGCTCATGACGTCCCGCACTGATGAACTCCTTGTCCAAGTCGAGCCGACCACCGGCTTCGGGTCCCGAAACGATCACCAATTCGTCACCGTGCACACCGCTTGGTCCCTTCGAGGCACTGACGTAGAGCGAATCCGGAATGTTCACGACCGGTACCGCCACCGTCTCTGGCGATGTCGCCTCATGCTGAGGAGCGCCGCACGACCAACAAAAGTTTGCATTGGCGTTGAGTATCTCCCCACATCGACGGCAGTTCACGGGACTCACATTAGTGAGGATTGTGAAGGCTCGTCAGGTCTAGTTGTTGGTGAGTGCTTGGTAGCCTTGTGCGTCGAGTAACGAGTTGAAGTCATCGAGCGACGTCGTCGTGATCTCACAAATCCAACCCGCGCCGTACGGGTCCGCGTTGACCGACTCGGGTGCGTTCTTGAGTGTGTCGTTCACCGCACTCACGGTGCCCGATACCGGTGCGTAAATTTCCGACACCGACTTCGTCGATTCGACTTCACCGAGCACGCCGCCCGCGCTCACCTGCGCGCCAATCTTCGGCACGTCAACGAACACGACGTCACCGAGGGCGTCTTGCGCGTAATCGGTGATGCCTATTCGTACCACAGCCCCGTCGGCCTTCGCCCATTCGTGGTCCTTGGAGTATCGAAGTTCGCTGGGTATCTGCATAGAGAAGAAATCTACAAGGTTTGTCGCCCCCGACGCCCGTCGCGCAACGCCGCGAGTGCGGGACGCACGTAACCCACGAGGACGATCCACGACAAACTGAGCCCCATGATGCCAATCACCCAACAGGCGTCGCGCGCGGCGTGTTGCCAGTCCATGAGTGGTGCGTGGTGCGGGTTGGTCGTGAGCAAGAACAGGGGAAACGTCGTCATGAGGGCGAAGGTGGAGACCTTGCCCCACCAGAGTACGTCGATACGCGCGGCGCCCAAGGCCGCGAGCACGAGGGTCATCACCGAGACGAGGACTTCACGCGCGAGCGTGGTCAGCGCGAACCACCAGGGCACCCCCGCTGCCGCCGCCACGGCGAACAGGCCCACAATCACGAGCAACCGGTCGGCGACCGGGTCGATGATCTTGCCAACGTTAGAAACCTGCCCGAGACGCCGAGCGAGGAAGCCGTCAATCCAGTCGGTCGCGCCCAGGAACGCCAGCAACCACGCGGCGATCGCTCGGTGGTTGGTCGAGAACAACAGCCAAAGGAACAGCGGGATCAACGCCAAGCGCACCGCGGTCACCAGGTTCGCCCACGTGCGCCACCCCGCGTCAACGTATGTGTCGCCCGCCATGCTTGGAGACTATTACTTAGGCGATCGTGACCGCTTCGTCGAGGTAGACGTCCTGGACCGCGTGCACCAGGCTCGCGCCCTCGTGGAGTCGACGCTGAAAGGCCTTTCGACCAAGGATGAGACCTTGTCCCCCGGCGCGCTTATTGATCACCGCGGTGCGCACGGCACCCACCAGGTCGTCGTCGCCCTTCGACTCACCTCCCGAGTTGATGAGTCCAATGCGTCCGGCGTAGCAGTTCACCACCTGCCAACGAGTCAGGTCGATCGGATTGTCGCTGGTGAGTTCTGAGTACACGCGAGGGTCAGTCTTTCCGAAGTGCAAGGCGTTGAAGCCGCCGTTGTTCACCGGTTGCTTTTGCTTGATGATGTCCGCTTCGATCGTGACGCCAATGTGGTTCGCCTGGCCCGTCAAGTCGGCACTGACGTCATAATCGACGTCCTTGGTCTTGAACGCTTCATTGCGGAGGTAGCACCACAGAACAGTAAACATCCCTAGCCGATGGGCTTCGGCGAAGGCGGCGCTCACTTCTTCAATCTGGCGGATCGATTCCTCGGAACCGAAATAGATCGTCGCCCCAACGCCGACCGCACCCAGATCCGACGCCTGTCGAGCCGAAGCGAACATTCGCTCGTCGAACGAATTGGGATAGCGCAACAAATCGTTGTGGTTGATCTTCACGATGAAGGGAATGCGATGCACGTAACGTCGCGAGACCGAACCCAGCGTCCCGAGCGTCGTCGCGATGGCGTTGCAGTCGGCGGCGATGGCGAGATCGCACAGGCGCGCGGGATCGAAGTACTCCGGATTGGGGGCGAACGACGCCGCCGCCGAATGTTCGACGCCTTGATCGACGGGGAGGATCGACAGGTAGCCCGTGCCGCCGAGACGGCCGTGATTGTAGAGCGTGCCCAAATTGCGTAGCACGGTGGGTGATCGATCAGTCTGGGTGAAGACCTCTTGCAAGTAATCGGGACCCGGCAGCGTGAGTAACTCTTTCGGGAAGGCACTGGCCTTGTGATCGAGTAGCGATGACGCCTCAGCGCCCAAAAGTGCGGCAATGTCCATGGCGCAATCCTACAAGACCGCTCTAGGAAACTTACTGGGTTTAAGCCTTGCTGCCCTCTCTTCGTTTGTCGCGAGCTTCTCAATCGACCAAACTACGATGATGCCCTTTGATTACGCTTCATCACTCCTTCGTCGACTACGCGCCATGCACTCGCTCTACGAGGACGCGTGCGCCACCATGACCCTCGAACAGGTCAATCACGTCAGCCTTCCGGACGTGTTGCCGATCGCCTTCTCCCTTGTGCACCAGGTACTCATCGAAGACGGGAGCGTCGTGTTCGCCGGCGGTCCGATGCCCCAATTCAGCGACGAATGGGCACGGGAAATGGACCTCGCGATACTCGACCACGGCAAGGCGAAGACCGTTGAGGAAATGATGCACCAGCGCATTGGCAACTATGAAGCGTTCCTCTCGTTCCAGCACTCGGTCTTTATGGCAACCGAAGACTTCGTCGCGTCGCTCGACCCCGAAAGTTTCGAAGACATCATCGTCCCCTCCCCCTACGGCGAAGGAATCGCCAATACTTTTTCTGCCCGCGTGGGCGGGACACGCGGCATCTCGCGCAGCGACGCCCTCGAATGTTGGATCTACCAACACGCCCTTCGCCACATGGGCGAGATCGAGCACGCCAGGGCCCTCGTCGGTCTGACGGGTATGACCTCGTGACACACCAGTTAGAGTCAAGACCAAATACCTGGGGGTAGGCAATGGGAATCGTCCACGGCACCACTGATCCGAAGTTCGAGTCGGTGCGTGAGCAACTCGAAAAGAACCTCAACGTGGGCGACGACGTCGGTGCGTCGGTCGCGGTGTTTCAGCGAGGCGAGCTCGTCGTCGACATATGGGGCGGATTTCAGGACGCCGAGAAGACGGTCCCCTGGGAACGCGACACGCTCGTCAACGTCTGGTCGACGACCAAGACCATGACGTTCCTCGCGGCCTTGATGCTGGCTGATCGGGGCGAACTGGATTTTCACGCGAAAGTTTCGACGTACTGGCCCGAGTTCGCCCAGGCGAACAAGACCGACGTCCTGGTACGACACATCATGGGACACACCGCCGGGCTCTCGGGGTTCGGCGAGCCAATGGCGCCCGAAGATCTCGCTGACTGGGAGCGCTGTGTCGGCATTCTCGCGCGCCAAGAGCCCTGGTGGACACCGGGAACCGCCTCGGGCTACCACGCGGTGACCCAGGGCTATTTGATTGGGGAGATCGTTCGGCGTATCACCGGTACGACCATTGGCGACTTCTTTCGAAGCGAGGTGGCGAACGTCCTGGACGCTGACTTTCACATTGGGCTTCCTGAATCCGAAGAAGGTCGCGTGAGCTACGTCATCCCTCCCGAGCCGCTCGATTTCTCGAGTGTGCCCAGGGACTCGATCACGTACCGCACGTTCAGCTCACCGCCCTTGGACGCCACGATGCCACGGCACCGCTGGTGGCGAGCGGCGGAGATCCCCGCCGCGAACGGCCACGGCAATGCTCATTCAGTCGCGCTGGTCCAACAGATCATCACCAATCGCGGCGAAGCGAACGGGCATCGCTTCTACGCGGAGAAGACCGGCGACGCAATCTTCGAGAGCCAGGCGCACGGCGTCGACCTCGCGCTCGGCACCGAGACGCACTTCGGGATGGGCTACGGGCTTTCGAGTGCGACGGTGCCCATTGGACCGAGTGCGTGTTACTGGGGCGGGTACGGGGGTTCCATCATCGTGATGGACCAGGCGTCCGGTCTCACCGTTGCCTACATGATGAACTTGATGCGCGAGAGCCTCACCCAGGACACCCGAGGCGCAACGTTCGCGCTCAATGCGGCGTTGGCGTCGCTCGGTTAGTCCAGTTTCTTCTTCGATACCGGCGTCACGCGACGTTTACGATTCTTGCGCGGTGCACTCGAACCGAGTTCGCTGAGACGATCCTGCGCGTCGTAGGCGTCGGGTTCGGCGATCACCACGCGCGCAAAGAGTTCACGCGCCGATGTCGGGTCGCCGGCACGATCGAAGATGTCGCCCAGCGCGTACCAGAGTCGCACGTGGCGATACGAGGGGTTGCGCAGTTGTTTGGCGCCTCCCGCTTTCACGAGTAACGCAATCGCTTCGTCGTAACGCTGCTGGTCGGCGAGAGTGGACGCCATGACGATGCGCCCCTCGGCGAGCACCTCGGCGCTCGGCTCGCTCTCTTCGAGTTCGGCGAAGGACTTTTCCACCGCGCGGTAACGGTGGTTCGCGCGTTCGCAGTCCATCACGAGTGGCAGGTGTTCGGGATCTCCGGTGATCACGAAGTGCGCGCGCAAGTGAATCTTCGCCATACTCCAGCGTTCGGCACGATACGCGGCGAGTCCGGTCAATTCACGCACCGGTGCAACGCCGGGCACGGCGTCGGCGACGTTGCGACCGAGGCGAAGTGCTTCTTCGAAACGCTTGCGGTCGTAGGCTTCGGCGGCGCGCGTCAGGGTCATGACCATCTTCTCGCGCATGTAGGCCGTGCCAATAAAAGCCTTTCGAACGTCGGACGCCACGTCACCGGGTAGCGCGTAAGGCGCCTTCGCCTTGACCTTGGAAGCTCCATTCGTTGCGCTTTTGGTTGGCCGTACTTCTTCCACCCACTTCGAGAGTGGATCGGGCGTCACCCCGGCGCTCGGAGTCACTTCCATTGCTTGACCCGTACTCTTGATGTTGGCGGCGCCTTTTCGCGCGACACCACCCCAACCCTTCGCGCGCGAATGCGTGTCGATCTTTTGACGTTCTATCTCCTCAGGCGTCAAGCGACGTGGCGCCGGTCCACGAGTCGCGCCGCGAGTCGAACGCACTGAGGCGCTACCTCGGCGCTCGCGTGGATCCTCGGCGAAGGAACGTGCGGACGCGCTGCGCGATTTTGACGGCATCGCCGCACGTATAGGGGTGCGCGAGGGGCGCGGATCACGATCGAAGGTCCTCTCGTCGGACCGTTCACGTGGTCGTTGGGGTGATTTCGACTTGTCCCCGCGAGAGGACGCTCTCGTGCCACGACCTTTGTCTGCGGACGTGGACGTCGAGTTTCGTGAACGAGTGTCACGTGAAGGACGATCCGTTCGCTGAGCTCCGCTGCGAGTATCACCGCGCGGATTCGTCCGTCGCAATTGCGCGCGCTCTTGTGATTCATCGTCCCTGGCAGACGTGCGACCACCGTCTCGTTTCTTTGGCGTTGTGCCGTGACCATCGATCCTGCGTTCGGCGCCCTCTCGTGGGGGGCGAGCCGACGTTCTCGATGTCGCTCCCTTGGCTTTTGCTGATCGCGAAGTTTTGCCCGCCCCACCCGACACCCGACGTGCGCTAGCGGGCGCGCCCGGGCGATCAGCCGCCGAGACGCGACGGGGTGCTGGTTTAGGGGTTGGCATGGTGCAATCCTACTGAGGCATTACGCAAGCTCCCCCAGTACCCGACGTCAGGCGCTGGTGTTCGGACGCCTTGGCGTCACAGACCGAGCACGCGAACGGCGTTCTCCTTCAAAATGAGTGGACGTACGTCGTCGGCGATCTCGAGGCCCTCGAAATCGCGCAGCCATCTCTCGGGCGTGATCACCGGAAAGTCGGATCCGAAGAGGAACTTATCGCGAAGATACGAATTCGCGGCGCGCAAGAGACCCGCCGGGAAGTACTTCGGGGACCAGCCCGAGAGATCGATGAAGACGTTCGACTTGTGCGTCGCCATGGCGAGCGCGTTCTCGTACCAGGGCATGCCCGCGTGCGCGAGCACAATCGTGAGTTCGGGAAAATCGGCCGCCACCTCGTCAAGCAACAGGGGATCCGACAGCGCGAGTTTGATACCGCGCCCACCCGGAAGATTGGCGCCGATGCCCGTTTGCCCCGAGTGAAAGATCGTTGGGACGCGCAGTTCCTGGAGCACTTCATAGAGCGGGTAATAATCAGACGAATTCGGCTGAAAGTTCTGCAAGCTCGGATGGAACTTGAATCCGCGAACCCCGTGATCCTCGACCAGACGACGTGCTTGATCGAGAGCCGCCGCGCCACGGTGGGGGTCGACAGACCCGAAGGGGATCAGCACGTCCGAATACCTCTGAGCCTCCTCGGCGACCTCTTCACTCGAAATCGCCGCGTGGCCGGTCGCGCTCGAGGCGTCGACGGTGAAAACGACTGCCGCCATGCGCAGCGAACGGTAGCGCTCGGCGATCGCCTCGAGTTTTGGAGCGCGATCCTCGCCCGACTTGAAGTACTTTGCCGACGCGTCGAGCAACTCTTGATCGAGCGAGAAATGACCGTGCTCGTCTTGTTCGACGTGCACGTGCACGTCGATCGCCACGAGCGTCTCCATTTGCAGTGCGTTGCTGGTCATTTGACCTCCCATAGTGCCTCGTAGTGTGGATCACCGAGAAGATCGCGCGAGATCACCATGCGCTGGGTCTCAGTGGTCCCTTCACCAATGCGACGAATCCGTAACTCACGGAACCAGCGCTCAAAGGGCAAGTCCTTCGACATGCCCCACGCACCGAAGAGTTGCATGGAACGATCGACGACTCGGGCACTCGATTCGGTCGCGGCGATCTTCGCGAGCGCGGTCTCCTTGCGAAAACTGAGACCCTGATCCGCTCGCGACGCCGCGTGAAGCACCATCAGCGTCGCGCTGTGGATGTCGAGCTCGTTGTCACACAACATCCACTGCACACCTTCATGCTCCGAGAGCGTTTTTCCAAAGACGACTCGGTCCTTCACGTGCTCGAGGACGAGGGACTGGGACTTAATGGCGAGTCCCACGCACGCGGCCGAATACGGTATCCGTATGCGGACGAGCGCCGTATTCGCGAGTGCGAATCCTCCCCCTTCGTGACCAATGAGATTCTCGTGCGGCACGCGCACGTCGCTAAATCGAATCTCACTTGGAGTTGTTCCAGATCGAAGGGTGTGGATCGCGCGGACCACTTCGAAACCGGGACTACTCGTCTCGACGACGAAACAACTGATCCCACCGCGCCCCGGGCCACCGGTACGCGCGAACACGAGTCCGAAGTCCGCGCGGTGCGACTCGCCAATGAAAATCTTGGTTCCGTTGAGGAGCCACTCGTCGCCCTCGCGCACGGCGGTCGTCATTATCGCGTTCGCGGGATCACTTCCTCCCGCCGGTTCCGTAAGGCCGAAAAAAACCCGTTTCTCACCGCGCAGCGCCGGGTAGAGAAAGCGTTCTCGTTGCTCGGGTGTCGCATCGTAGAGTTGCGCGAAACCCGAAGGCCCGAACGCGCCGTAACACGGCACGTAGAGACCGGCGCGGTGTTGGGACATCTCCATAGCGAGCAGCGTCTTGGTGACGGTGTCGAGTCCCGGCCCACCATGTTCAGCGGGCACGTCGTAGTTATACAGTCCCATTGCTTTGGTCTCGTCGACGAGCGCCGCAAGCGTCACCTCGTCGAGTTCGCTCTCGTCGGGATCAAGTGTCTCCTCGAGTGGCGCGATTCGCTCAACGACGAATGCGCGAACTCGCGCGCACAGTTCGCGCTGGCGATTCGTCAGCTCCATCACGACGAACCTCGTTGAGCAGCGCTGAGTCCATCACGACGAACGAAGGGATTGCCCTGGTCGAAACGTGCGGGGAACGAGACAATCTCGCGATACAGGGTGAAATAGTTATTCGTACTGACGTACGTAAAGTCGAACGAGCTCTCGGGATTGGACGACAGAACCTTCTCGAGCTCACCGCGCAATCCGAATCGAGATCGCCCGCCCGCCAGGTGCAGACTCACGGTGCCAGTCGTCGTATCGCGCAAGGCGAAGACGCCGGTGTTGACGGGAAGACGCGACACCACCGACGCGTCGAGACGACACCAGGGTCGCTTCATACGCGCGAGTCCTCTGCTCGACCCATCCTCCTACGCCCCTTTTTGCAACTGGTCGTCGCCCAGCAGCGACGTCGGCACGGGGACTCGACGCGAGCGAAGGTACTCGCCCAAACTCTTCGCCTGCGCGTCGGGTCTCGTTGACGCTGCGACGCCCTGACCGAGGATCCCGCGCACGACGAAATTCAGCGCCCGTAAATTCGCCAACTCGTAGCGGTCGATCACGAGTTCGGCGGTTTCAGGAAGTAACTCTCGAACCTTGTCGACACTCAAAAACTGGCGAAGCCAGTCGTAACTCTCCTCCGACCTCGCCCAGACGCCAACATTGGCGTTCCCACCCTTGTCGCCTGATCGCGCCCCCATCAGTTCTCCGAGCGGCAGCAACGTCGTGTCCACACCTGTCCAATCACGCGACGCCGACCACGGCGGTGGGCTGAAACCATCCGACGCGACGCCGGTGTCGACGAGCGCCGCGTTGCGTTGCGCGATGAGCTCGCCCGCGAGCACGACTCGCTGGGTAATGAGGTCAGCGGGTATCAGCGTCGGCCACATGACGGCGAACTCACTCGCCTGGGCCGCGACGACGTCGTTGTAACTCCCGGGATACAGTGCGAGGCCAATGCCGTTGACGCCCGCGGCGAAGCGTCGTCCCACCTTTTCGGCGTCGTGGTCTTTTACAGTGATCAACAGACGTGCCGTTGCTTCGGCGTTCGTCGCCGCGTCCTCATGATCGCTTCGAATGAGACGGACGTCGACGTCTTCGAAGTTCTCTCGTCCCCCGACAGCCGCGAACACGGCCTCGGTCGCGAACGTGGCCTTCTTCTCGATGTCGAGACCGGTGAGCATGCAGGCGTACGTGTTTCGATACCCTCCGAGGAAATTGATGCAGACCTTGAGTTGGTCACTCGGTCGTGAACCCCGCTGGCCCCAGAGTCGCACGCGATCGCCACCTTCGTCGCGTATCTGTACCGAATCAAAGTGCGTGGTGACGTCCGGATTGAGATACGCCGGTCGATCGATCTCGTAAAGGAGCTGTGCGGTGACGGTACCCAGTGAGACTTGTCCCCCCGTGCCCGGGTGCTTCGTCACGACGAAGGACCCGTCGGGCTCGATTTCTGCAATCGGGTAACCCGGATGAAGCGGGCGTTCGATCTCTTCGAAGAAGGCGTAGTTGCCACCGGTCGCTTGCGCCCCACATTCGAGGATGTGACCCGCGAGCACGGCGCCCGCGAGCTTGTCCCATTCGTCAGCCCCCCAGCCAAACGCCCACGCGGCGGGTCCAACCACGACCGACGCGTCGGTGACGCGCGGACAGATCACCACGTCCGCTCCGGCGTTGAGTGCGTCGACGATTCCCCACGCGCCTAGATAGACGTTCGCCGTCAGCGGTTCCACGCGACGTTGCGTCAATGATTCGCCAGTGTCGATATTGTTAAGCGTGATGCCCGACTGCATGAACGTGTCCAGTCGATCCAGGACATCATCGCCCTCGATATGGGCGATCCGGGGAGCGAGACCAAGTTTTTCTGCGAGCACGCCGAGGTCATTGGCGAGTCCGGCGGGGTTGAGTCCCCCAGCGTTCACGACGACCTTGATGCCACGGTCGAGGCACGTGCCGAGCACTGACTCCATTTGCGTGAGAAACGTGCGCGCGTATCCCTCGTCAGGACGACGCTGGCGCGTCTTGTAGAGCAGGAGCATCGTCAATTCGGCGAGATAGTCACCCGTCAAGACATCGACCGGTCCACCGTCGACCATCTCGCGCGCGACGCCCAGACGGTCACCCCAGTAACCAGAAATGTTCGCGACCCTCAGCGGTGACGTACGGGTCATGGCAAGACTCCCTCGCCAATCCAACTGCGCGGTACCTCAACGGTGGCGCTCGCTTCGACGCACGTCTCGCCATCTGACCCGCGCGTCTCGACGAGATCGAGGTCGACGAGGGCTCGTCGTTCTTCGCCAGCTCGCACCGCGCGCACCGTACCCGCGATCGACAACGTCTCGCCGGCGACAGCGAAGCGTCGCACCCGCAACGAAAGGTCCGTCAGTCGCGCGGCGCGTCCAGCCCAGTCGGTGCAGTACTTCGTGAGGAACGCCCCGTGGAGGTGGCTCTGGACGAGCACGTCCGGATACCCCTCCTTGAGCGCGTACTCCTTGTCGTAGTGGATCCGGTGCGTGTTCCACGTCGCAGCGCTGTAGCGAAACACCTGGGTGATGGACGTGTCGTTCGTCTGGGCAGCGAGCGCGCTGCCCACGCGTAGGTCACTGGGGGTCGTCATGTTGTCCATTCCCTTATCGC
Source organism: Candidatus Saccharibacteria bacterium CG_4_10_14_0_2_um_filter_52_9 (assembly GCA_903970515.1). GTDB lineage: Bacteria > Actinomycetota > Acidimicrobiia > Acidimicrobiales > RAAP-2 > RAAP-2. Next base: position 16,579 of record CAJCJA010000013.1, on the reverse strand, counting down.
AAGAGCACCGTTCGCACGCTGCGCAATAGTTCTTGTCCACGTTCGTCGACGTACTCGTCTTGATAGCGCGCGACGAGCATGAGGCCCTGCTTCGAATCGCGCGGCGTGACATCGAGTAGCACTGTGCGCCGCGACACGACCGTGCCCGCGACCACCGGTCTCGTGAAGTGCATTTCTTCACCGCCACCCATCACGCGCACGCCTTTCGCGGGAACGCCAGGCAGATGCGTGTCCGCCTCGGTACCGTCTTCACGAAGCCGGTCGTAGGGGGCACCTTCGCTCCAACAGATCACCCCGGGAAGAAAGTTGGCCGGCGCGACGACATTGGCGTAGCCCAAACTCTTCGCGTAGGCGGCGTCGTGGTAGAGCGGGTCGCTATCGCCCACCGCGGCCGCATAACGGCGCGTGAGTGTCGCGCTTATCTCGCCGAGCAACTCCTCGTGCTCGACGCCGACTTCGCGCTCGAGCGCCGTACGCACGGCATCGTCAACGGCCATCGTGGGAACCTCGTGAAGAGGAGTGCAGAGCGCTCAAGACTTGCTCGTTTTGTTCGCCGAGCGTCGACACGGCGAGTGGCTCGAGTGGTTCGTGTTCGCTCAGACGCACGGGCGAACCGAAGGTGTAGCTGTCCGTACCGTCATCGTTCACGACGTGTCGCAGCATCGGCACCGCTCTCGTGGACTCGTCATCAACAACCTGGAGCACCGTCTTGAGTTGCGCGCACGGCACGCCTGCGCCCTGCAAGAGAGCGATGGCACTCACCGAGTCGTGACGACAAGTCCAGTCACTCACCACGTCGTCGATCTCGAGCATCCGCAACGCGCGTCCATGATTGGTGGCGAGCGTTGGATCGTCACGCAAGTCAAGTCGATCGAGGAGTTCGCACAGTCCGCGCCACTGTGGCTCGCTGATGCAAAGGATGGCGATCCAACCATCGTTCGTCGCGTAGACGTTATAGGGTGACTCGCGCATGCCTCCGTGACGATTGCCCGTGCGTTCGAAGGCGCTGTCGGGATTCGTGAGCCACGCGGCGAAGTTCGACGTCAACGTTGGTAGTACCGCGTCCTGGAGCGACACGTCGACGTGCTGCCCTCGACCGGTGATCGAACGCTCGAGGAGTGCCGCCGTGACACCAAGCGCGAGGTGCGTGCCGCCCAAGAAATCGACGAGCGACGGACCGCAACGAACCGGTGGTCCGTCGGGGAAACCGTTGACCGACATCACCCCCGAACTCGCCTGCACCGTCAAGTCCATGCCGCGTAGATGGGCGTTCGGACTGTCGGCACTGTACGCCTTGAGCGTCGCGTAGATCAGACGCGGATTGATCGCGTGCAGGGTTTCGTAGTCGATGCCGAGCGACAGTGCGGTGCCGGGAGCGAAGTTCTCAATCAACACGTCGGCGCTTCGCACCAGCGCAAGAAATTCGTCGTGACCTTCCTTGGATTTGAGATCGAGTGCGACGGAGGATTTGCCACCGTTGATAAGTTGAAAGCCGACCGGATCACCCGCGCCCGCCGCACGATTGGCCCGAAGAGGTTCGCCGCGACCCGGTGACTCGACCTTGATGACGCTCGCGCCCAAGTGCAGCAAAAGGTGCGCACAATATGGTCCCCCATACACCTGACCGAGGTCGAGGACGTTAATGCCGTGGAGCGGACGCGCCGCAGATGAAGGCTCAGAAGTCATAATGACACTCTCGCACGTCGATATCGACGTGAGCAATCGAGCGTTGCGTAGCGGTACGCACGTCTCGCGGGCGAACTCTTCGCGTCATTCATCGCAGGTACGCGTCAGCGACGTCCTCATAGGCGACGTCCTTTGTCGAACCCTGCAGCACGATCTCACCGCGATTGAGAAGATACACGGTGTCCGCGAGGTCGAGGGCGCGACGTACGTACTGCTCGACGATGAGCAGACTGACGCCCTCGCTCGCCAGACGACGAAGTATCTCGAAGATCTGGTCGACGATCTTTGGCGCCAAGCCAATGGAGACCTCGTCGACCAGCACGATCGCGGGTTTCGCGAAGAAGGCGCGCGACAAGGCGAGCATCTGTTGCTCCCCTCCCGAGAGGGTGCCCGCGATTTGTCCGAGTCGCTCGGCGAGGACCGGGAACACTTCGAGTACTGCGTCGATAGAAATGTCGCGCGACGTGCTCGGGCGAAACAATTCGAGATTCTCTCGAACGCTCAACGAGCGAAAGATCCCCCGACCCTCGGGAATGAGACAGACGCCCTTAGCGGTCCTCGCGTGCGCGGCACTCGACGTCACGTCGGCGCCGTTGAGAAAGATGTTGCCCGCAACCGGCTTGAGGGTGCCAGAGACGAGGCGCATCACCGTGGTCTTTCCCGCGCCGTTCGGACCAAGCAGCGTCACCACCGATCGCGCCGGTACCACGAGGTTGAAGTCGCGTAACACTACGGTGTCGCCGTAAGCGGCGCCCACGCCCCTCAATTCCAGCAGCGGTGTCGGGAGCGCTGAGTCGTGGTCCAACGACGTCGCTTGGTCCTCAGTCTTCGCTGGCGTCATGATTGCAGCACCGCGTCACCAAGGTACGCCGCTTGCACACTCGGAGAGTTGCGGGCGTCGTCGGGCGTTCCCTGATAGATGAGACTTCCAAAGTCCAATACGTAGAGCTCGTCGCACACGTTCATGGTCAGCGACAAGTCGTGTTCAATGAGCAAGATCCCGATGTCGCGTTCCGCGACTACTCGGCGAAGCAGCGCACCGAAGTCACTCGTCTCTTGGGCGTCGAGCCCCGAGGAGGGCTCGTCGAGCAGCAGTAGCGTGAATCGACCAGCGAGACATCGCGCCAGTTCGACGAGTCGACGTTGACCCGTGGGTAGCGTGCTCACTGGGCGGTAGGCCAGATGCTCAATGCCCACGAGCGCGAGCGCCTCGCGACTGCGTCCCGCGACCAGTGCTGACTGCGAGCGACCACGAAAGAGGTGTCGGAATGCGCTCGCACCGACGAGTCCCCCCTCGGCCCCGATCCTCACGTTCTCTTCGACGCTCAACGAATCACAAAGCTGCACTTGCTGGAACGTGCGCCCGAGTCCAAGGCGCGCCCGCACCGAAGGGCGCCGCCCCGAGACGTCATCGTCGCCGAGCACGATGGTGCCTGAGCTCGGCGCGTTCAGTCCCGAACATGCATTGAACAATGTCGTCTTTCCCGCACCGTTGGGCCCGATCACGCCCGTCACCTTGCCGGTACTCGCGTGCACGCTGACGTTGTCCACGGCGACCAGTCCCCCGAAGCGGACCGTGACGCCCTTCGCGTCGAGTGTCGTCGCAAGGTCCTTACTCTGGTCGTTGGCAATCGCCGCGAGCGGTGCCTTTCGTCGCGCGCGTTCGGCCGCGACTTCGGCGAGTCGCTCGACGAACTTGGGACGCTTCGGCACCAAGCCCATCGAGTACGTGAGTGCACCCAACCCGAACGCCAATTGCAAGATGTCGGTCGCGCTTTGGGAGGTGAAGTACGCGGGGATGAGTCCCACCAGCAACGCGCCAAAGAGCGCGAACCACGGTTCACCAAACGCCGCGATCACGACGATGACAAAGAGATTGAGCGACGTCAGGGGCACGAAGTTCTGACCCGTCACCGTGCCCAAAGCACTCCCGGACAAGGCGCCCGCGATGGCGGCGAGAAATGCCGAGAGGCAAAATACGAGAATGCGCGTCACGAGGGTGTTCACACCGAACGCCTCAAGGGTGAGCGGTGACTCACCAAGGACGCGTAGCAATCCTCCGAGCCGACCTCGAATGAGCCACACCGTGAAGACGGTCGACAAGACCACGAAGAAAAGAATGAGGAAGTAGAACCCGCGATCACTGTCGACCGGCAGCCAGCTCAGATGCGGTCGTGGCATTGGAATGCCCAAGTTCTCGATGCCGAACATCCACGAGGAGTCATAGAACATTGTCTGGACTAAGAGTCCGAAACCCAATGTCGCGAGGGCCAGGTACAGACCCGAGAGACGTACGGCGGGTAGGGCGAGGAGCGCGCCGATCGGAACCACGAACACGCCCGCCAACAACAGCGCCAACAACCACGGTACGCCCGCACTCGCGAATCGTGAGAACGCGACCGCGCCAATGGCGGCGAAGGTGATCTGGCACAGCGAGACTTGGCGTGAGATGCGAACGAGCAAACCGAGCGAACCCAACAGCATCACGAACGTCAACACGCCCATCCACGCCGTGAGGTAGTCGGGAAAGACGAACGGTACGGCGATCAACGCACCCACCACCACGACCGCTCCGGAGAGTTGGAACTGGAAGGGTAAATTCGTCGGCGCCAGTTCGCGACTCGCTCGCCTCGTCGATGAATCAATGGACCCGCGCTGGCGCACGAGGACGAGCACCCCGAACAAGATGATGAAGGGGATCGCCGAGGGTAATCCGGAAAAGATGTTGACCGAGGTGAAGTACTTGGTCGCGAGACTGGCGGCGACCCCGATGACGATGCCGCCCACCCACGTCCACGGGAGGCTCTGGAAACGTCCGATCGCCGCGGCACCAAAGGCCTGCACGACGAGCAACGTGAGCGAGGTCGCGTCGAGTCCGAGATTGGGCGCGAGCAAGAGACCCGACATCGTGACGAGAAAACTTCCGATGACCCACGCGGCGCGGCGCACGCTGATGGGATTGATGCCGGAGATCGACAGCAGGTCGGGATCGTCGACGACGGCGCGCATCGCCGTACCCAACCGAGTGAATTTAAGTAGGAGCGACAACAAGACGGTCGAGACGATGGAGATGGCGACGACGATGATGTCACTCACGGTGACGAACGTGCCACCAATCGCGAAGGTGTGTAATGACAAGAACGCCGGATAGAACGAACCGTTCGACCCGTACCACTGCGTGCACGCCGCCTCGATGATGAGCAGTAGTCCCACGGTACCCACGACCTGGAGGATCAAACTTGAACGCGCCAGGATTCGGGCGAAACCTTCCAGACTGAAGCCCAACGCGACGCTCAACGGTACGACCGCAATCAATGCCGCGTAGGGCCAGGGCATGCCGTGTGAATAGTGGAGCCAATAGAAGACGTACGCGGCGAGCGTGGCGAGTGCGCCGTGGGCGAAGTTGAAGATTCCTGAGGTGCGATAACTCAGGACGAGCCCCACCGCCGCCATTCCGTAAATCGAACCCGACACGACGCCGATGATCAGAAAAGGGAGCATTCTCTATCTTTTCTGATCATCGACGCCATGCCTAGTTTTCAATGTCCGTGTTCTTATTTCCTACGAATGGCGTACGACGAGGTTCCTACGATGCCGGGCAGTACGGCGTCAAACCTTGGGGTAGTTCGATGCTGCCGTTGTCAACGTCGACGATGTCAATGCAACTCACCGAGTTCGCCTTGTTCTTGTTGAACGTCAATGGCGGCGTAAGGCCTCCCAAGGTGTCGCCCTTCAACTTGTACAGGCCCGCGATCAGTTGCGCCCGCGTCGGGTTGTTGCCGAGGTGGCCCGCTTTCGCTGCCGCCTCGAAGAGTTCACCCGAAGCCCACGAGTCGGCATCGTTCTGCGTGAAGGTCTTGGGGTTCAAGACCGAAGGCTCGTACTTCTCTAGCGCCGCGTGGTAGATCGCCGCTGGGCCGCTGGTCGCCGTGAACGGGAACGCGTCCGAGGCGAAGACCGCGGCCGATGAACCCAGTTGGGTCGCGAGCGCCGGGGTCAAGACCACGTCTTCGTTCAACAGCGTCGGGTCATAGCCCAACGTGTTGCAGTCCGATGCGATGCCGGGTAGCTCAAACGAAGGTCCGACGAACTCGAGGTCCTGGGCTTTCGCTGATTGTGCGGCGAGGCACTGGGAGTCGAAATTCGCATCGCCGACTGAGGTCGTCTCCGAAACCGCGAGCGTGCCGCCAATCGCGTTGTACGCGCCCTGGTAGACGGGCAGCAGTTGTGCGCACACCGGCGCCTCGACACAGTACAGGTACGCGCCGGTCGTCTGGTGCAACACATTCTTCGCGTACAACAGCAGGTCCGGAACCGACTCATTCGAGGTGGTGCCCACCGGGAAGTAGTTCTTAAACATGAAGAAGCTCGTCAGCGGCGTACTCCCCCCGATGACGGGAATGTTGTTCGCCGTAAGGAAGCTCTGGAAGCTCGCGTCCTCACCACTGTTGTCGCCCACAATCGCCAAGACGTGATCGTTGTTGACCAACTGCTTCACGTCGTTCAGCGCCGTCGACGGCGAACCTGCGTCATCGTCAGAGATGACCTTCACCTTGTGACCATTGATACCCCCGTGGGCGTTCGTGTAGTCGGCCCACGCTTCGAGCGACAAGTTCCCACCAATGAAGTTCGATGAGTTGCCACCGCTATAGGTTCCGATATTGCCAATCACCCATGTCGAGGCGGTCGCGGCGCTACCTGCTTGCGCCCCCACCAAACCCACTGACACGGTCGACGCGACGATTGCCGTAAATGCCACTGCAATCGTCGCGAGTTTCCCCTTACCTCGTCTCATTAGTTCCCCCTAATGCTCTTGGATTGATTGTTGCCCTGTCACTTCTAGTTGCGTGACGCGCGATTGGTCCATCTGCTGGCACCCGCCCCTCAACATTTGCTAGTGACTTTCTTAACACACTGTTCCGTACATTACGAACCAAAATCGAAGATTCTTTGAAAATAAGGTCTTTCCCTCAGAACTGGTCCTCCAAACCCGCCGACTTCCCTCCACATCACAGGCTATTGAGATCGACGTAGTTGCGCGAGAGCACCGTGGCCGCCTCGCGATTCTGGGTCGCCTGTCGTAACCGCGCACGTTGGACCCCGTTCTCGAAGGCGTCGTCCTCATTCGGGTGCAGCATCTGCGTCATGTAGTTGGAGAACTCCTCCGCGCGCCACACCCGTTCGAGGCACTTGGCCGAATAGGCGTCAAGGAGCACCTCGTCGTTCTTCGAGTAGTACGCATCGAAGGCTTCGGCGAGCACGCGCACGTCGGCGAGGGCGAGGTTCATTCCCTTCGCCCCCGTGGGCGGCACGATGTGCGCGGCGTCGCCCGCGAGAAAAAGTCGACCGTATCGCATGGGTTCGATGACGACGCTGCGCATTGCCGTGATGCCACGTTCGAGGATCGGACCACGATTCACTTCTGGTCGCTCGTCGGTGGAAAGCCTTTCGGTGAGTTCATCCCAGATTCGATCATCGGACCACTGCTCTAACGTGTCCTCGGGTCGCACACCTAGGTAGAGACGACTGATGCTCGCCGAACGCATCGAGTACAGGACGAAACCGTTTTCGTGCCGGCCGTAGATCAGTTCTTCGGTGGCGGGTGCCGCTTGGGCGAGTATGCCCAACCACGAGAACGGATAGACACGTTCGTAACGACGAAGAACCTCACCCGGGATCGTTCGGTGTGACGCGCCATACGATCCGTCACACCCGGCAACGAAGTCGGCGCGCACGCGCACGTCTTCGCCATCCATGCTCGCACGAACGAATGGTGCATTCGTGGTGACGTCCTCGATCGACGACACTTCTGCTTCGAAGTGCAGAGCTGCGCCCTGTTCGAGACGAAGTGCAATGAGGTCCTTCACTACCTCTTGTTGTCCGTAGACGGTGTACGTGCGACCGTCGGCCAACTCACTTAAGGCGATTCGATGCGCGCTGTGGTCATAACGTATTTCAATACCGCGATGCACGAGTCCTTCACGTCGCATCCGACCGCCCACGCCCACGTCCTCGAGCAGGTTCGCGATTCCGAATTCGATCACGCCGGCGCGCACGCGTTTCTCCACGTACTCACGACTGCGGTGCTCAAGGATCACGCTCTCGATCCCTTGGAGATGCAAGATGTGCCCGAGCAACAGCCCCGCTGGACCCGCCCCCACGATCGCCACTTGCGTGCGAAACTCTTTCATTTCGTTGTCCCACCTTCAACACAAGTACCGGATCGCAACCCGCCGAAAAACCCTTTCGTGCACCTTATCTTGTAGTGTACTGTTCAGTTAATTATCAACCGGGACTGATGCGCCGGTACAACGGGAGACGCATCCCAGTAGGGGGACGGAAATGGCAGTGGTCGTCACGAACACCGCGCGCACCGCGTTGGAGATTGTGGACCAACTGGGTCATTACGGCGTCGCCACGATCCACGAAGCCCAGGGCCGTCGCGGTCTCGTGGGCTCACACCTTCGCCCTATTTATCGCCCCGTTCGAGTCGCGGGTAACGCGCTCACCTGCGAAGTCGCGCCCGGTGACAATTGGTCGATTCACGTTGCGGTCGAACAGGCGCAACCCGGTGACATCCTCGTCGTCACGCCCACGAGTCCGTGCGATGACGGCTACTTCGGCGAACTACTCGCGACGAGTGTGCGAGCCCACGGCGTGCGAGCACTGGTAATCGACGCGGGCGTGCGCGATGTCGCCGAGCTCACGACGATGAACTTTCCCGTATGGTCCAAATGCATCTCCGCGCAAGGAACCGTCAAGGAGACGCCAGGGAACGTGCAAGTTCCCATCGTCTGTGCAGGTGCCTACGTGCGTCCGGGCGACGTGATCGTCGGCGATGACGACGGTGTCGTCGTCGTGCGGCGTGACGACGCAGCGCGAGTCATCGAAGCGTGTGAGCTTCGCGAGAACAACGAGCGCGACAAGAGGTCGCGACTTGCGTCGGGTGAATTGGGTCTCGACATCTACGACATGCGAAGCAAATTGCGCGATCGGGGATTGCGTTATGAGGAGACGACGCCCGAATGAGTTCGCAGACCGCCATCCGGGCCTCGCTCATCAGGGGCGGAACTTCGAAAGGGTTGTACTTTCACGCCGACGATCTCCCCGACGACGTCGCGACGCGCGACCGGGTACTGCTCGCCGCGATGGGTTCGCCCGATGTTCGTGAGATTGACGGCGTCGGCGGCGGTCATCCGCTCACGTCAAAGGTCGCCGTCGTCCGTCGATCAACGCGACCTGACGCCGACGTTGACTACCTGTTCTTACAGGTGTGGCCCGACCGAGCCGAGGTATCGGACAATCAAAATTGCGGCAATCTGCTCGCGGGCATTGGACCTTTCGCCCTCGACCAAGGTCTCATCGAGCCCCGCGGCGACGTGACGTCCGTACGGATATGGATGGAGAACACCCAGAGTCTCGCGGTCGCGCGCATCCAAACACCCCACGGCGAGGTTCGCTACGACGGAGACGCGCGGATCGACGGCGTCCCGGGTTCGGCGGCGCCCATTCCGATTGAGTTCCTCGACATCGCAGGCTCGACCTGCGGCAGCCTCTTGCCCACCGGACACGTCCTCGACGTCGTCAACGGCATCGCGATCACGTGCGTCGATAACGGCATGCCGGTTGTCTGTCTTCGCGCGAGCGACGTCGGGCTCAGCGGTTACGAGGACCCCGCGACGATTGAAGCGGACGCGGCAGTCTGCGCGCGCGTGGAGGAGCTTCGTCTCGCCGCGGGGACCATGATGAATCTCGGTGACGTCAGTGCCAAGACCGTGCCCAAGATGAGTCTGCTCGCCAAGGCCGAGCACGGTGGCGTCGTCACGACACGAACCTTCATTCCCAAGCGAGTGCACGAGGCGATCGGCGTCTTCGGCGCGGTGTCGGTCGCGACCGCGTGTTTGCTTCCTGGGTCCGTGGCGAACGAACTCTGCGGGATCTCGACTGTGTCGGGCGAGGCGAACCTGCAGATCGAGCACCCCTCGGGTTATTTCGACGTGACAATGGACGTCGCCGTAAGTGGGCACGACGTGAACATCACGTCCGCGGCGCTACTACGAACCGCGCGACTCCTCATGCGAGGTGACGTGTACGTCCCGCGCTCAATTTGGAGTCGACGTGATCATTGATTGCCACGGGCACTACACGACCGCGCCCGAAGCGCACACCTTGTGGCGCGCGGCCCAGGTTGCCGCCTACACGTCGGGCGAGCCCTTCCCCTCCTACCCCGTCATCTCCGACGAAGAGATAGTCGAAACGATTGAGAAGAATCAATTGCGTCTCTTGCGAGAGCGCGGCGCGGACATGACAATCTTCTCGCCACGAGCCTCAGCGATGGAGCATCACGTTGGAAACGAAGCCGTGAGCCTCGCCTGGTCGCGCGCGTGTAACGATCTGATCGCTCGCGTCGTTGATCTGTTCCCCGCGACATTCGTTGGTGCGTGTCAACTCCCCCAATCCCCCGGGGTACCGGTCGAGCATTCCATCAAGGAACTTCGCCGGTGCGTCGAAGAACTTGGTTTCGTCGGACTCAACCTGAGTCCGGATCCGAGCGGTGGTCGTTGGGACGGTCTCCCGCTGACGGACGCCTCGTGGTTTCCGATGTACGAAGCGATGGTCGAGCTTGAGGTACCCGCGATGATTCACGTCTCGAGCAGCTGTAACGTCAATTTCCACGCGACCGGCGCCCACTACATGAACGCTGACACGACAGCCTTCATGCAACTTCTTCAGGGCGACCTTTTTTCTACGTTCCCCGAACTTCGTCTCGTGATTCCCCACGGCGGCGGCGCCGTTCCCTACCACTGGGGCCGATACCGAGGGCTCGCTGACATGCTCAACAAACCCGACCTCGCGACGCACCTCATGGGCAACGTGTTCTTTGACACGTGCGTCTATCACCAAGCAGGTATCGACCTTCTCTTCGAGGTGATCGACATCGACAACATCCTGTTCGGCTCCGAGATGGTGGGCGCGGTGCGCGGCATCGACCCAACGACCGGGCACTACTTTGATGACACCAAACGCTACGTCGATGCACTCAAGCTCGACGATGAGGACCGCGACAAGGTGTACTCCGCGAATGCGCGGCGGGTGTATCCCCGACTGGAGCGTCTACTCGTGAAACAGGGTCGATGAGCGTGTCATCCTTCGTCGTCGACAGTGATTGGCTCTACTTCGACCCCGACCCGTCGGTGCCGACGTTCGTCCTACCTGACGGATCCGTCGACGCCCACTGTCACGTCTTTGGACCGGGCGATGAGTTCCCATTCGCTCCCGAGCGCAAGTACACGCCTTGTGACGCCAGCAAGAATCAACTCTTCGCGCTTCGTGATCACCTGGGCTTCAGCCGCAATGTCGTCGTGCAAGCGACGTGTCACGGCGCCAACAACGACGCCATGGTCGATGCCCTGTACGCCTCGAACGGGCGAGCTCGAGGCGTCGCCACGATCGAGCCGACGTTCAGTGAGGCTCAGCTGCGAGAACTCGACGAGGCGGGCGTGCGCGGCGTGCGGTTCAACTACCTTCGCCGACTGGTCGATCCTGAGGAAGATTCGTACTACTTGCGCATCGCCGAGATGATCGCTCCCCTGGGCTGGCACGTCGTGGTGTACTTCGAAGCCCAAGACCTCGCCGAGAAATGGTCTCTGTTCACCTCGTTCCCCACGGTGCTCGTCGTCGATCACCTCGGTCGACCCGACGTCACCCAAAGCGTCGACGGCGAGGCGTTCCAACTCTTCGTGCGCTTCATGCAGGAGAATGAGAACGTGTGGGCGAAGGTCACCTGTCCGGAGCGACTGAGCGTTACCGGGCCCGAGGGCTTCGACGACACGGTGCCCTTCTATCGGCGCATCATCGACGACTTCCCCGACCGGGTGCTCTGGGGCACTGACTGGCCACATCCGAACCTGAAATCCTTCATGCCCGACGACGGCAAGTTGGTCGATTTCATCCCTCGCATCGCCACGACGCCGACGGCTCAACAAAAGTTGCTCGTGGACAATCCCATGCACCTGTACTGGAAGGATGGAGACCGTGGTTGACAATAGCGAATTCGACGACATCCCCGGCACCACCGTCTTCACGGCGCAACGTTCACACGAGGGTTTCCATCTCAATCAATTCTGCATGAGCCTTAAGAGCGCGGCCAATCGAGAACGATTCAAGAGCGACGAACGGACCTATCTCGACGAATGGCCCATGACGGAAGCACAAAAACAAGCGGTACTCGAGCGCGATTACAACGCCATGATCTCCTTGGGCGGCAACATCTACTTCCTCGCGAAGATATTCGCAACGGACGGCCAGAGTTTCCAAAGTGCCGCGGCGAAAATGGCCGGCATGTCCGTGGACGACTACGCCGCCATGATGCTCCACGGCGGACGTTCACCCGACGGCGTGCGATCAAAAACGGAAGATCGCTGAAGTGGCGCGCATCACTGCGGGTGTCACCACGAGCCACGTGCCCGCCATTGGCGCGGCGCTCGATCGTGGTGAGGACAAGAGCGACTATTGGGCTCCACTCTTCGCTGGTTACGAGTGGTCGAAGAAATGGATCGCCGAAGAGCGACCCGATGTCGTCGTGCTCATCTATAACGATCACGCGACCGCGTTCTCACTCGAGTGCATACCGACCTTCGCGATTGGCTGCGCGGACGAATTCGCCATCGCCGACGAGGGCTTTGGAGCCCGTCCGGTCCCGACGGTGATTGGCCATCCCGAACTGGCGTGTCATATGGCCCAATCGCTCATCCTGGACGAGTTCGACATGACAGTGATGAATCAAATGGAGGTTGACCACGGACTCACGGTTCCCATGTCGCTGATGTTCGGTCGAGTCGAATCCTGGCCCGTTCGCGTCGTGCCTATCGCCGTCAACGTGGTGCAGTACCCACCACCCACGGGTGAGCGATGTTTCAAGTTGGGCCAAGCAATCCGTCGCGCCGTTCACAGCTTCGACGAGGATCTGAACGTCCAAGTCTGGGGCACGGGCGGCATGAGTCACCAACTCCAAGGCCCGCGAGCTGGGCTCATCAATCAACCGTTCGATCACGCATTTCTCGAGAACATGAACGCCAACCCCACCGCACTGCGCGCGATTTCGCATCTCGAGTACCTGCGAGAGGCGGGTTCTGAGGGGATCGAGCTCGTGATGTGGCTCATCATGCGTGGCGCGTTGAGTGAGCAGTGCAACGAATTGCACCGGTTTTATCACGTGCCGGCGTCGAATACGGCCGTCGGACACCTCATTCTGGAATCACCGCTCGACGAGGAGACGACATGAACATCGCCGTCGCGGGCGCGGGCGCCTTCGGGATCAAACATCTCGACGCACTGGCCCGCATTGACGACGTCCACGTGAGCGCTGTCATCAGTCGCACGCTGGAGCAAGCCCAAGAGGTCGCCGAGAAGTACGGGGCAGACTTCGCCTCCACTGAACTCGAGGACGCGCTGCGCTCAGGCGAGGTCGACGCCGTCATCCTCTGCACCCCCACGCAATTGCACGCCTCCCAAGCCATTGCGTCGCTACGCGCGGGAAAACACGTCCAAGTGGAGATCCCTCTCGCCGACTCGCTCGCCGACGCAAATGACGTGGCGCGCGTCGCCTCCCAGAGCGGGCTCGTGTGCATGGTGGGACACACTCGACGATTCAATCCCTCGCACCAATGGGTCCATCAACGCATCGTCGCGGGCGAACTCACGATTCAACAAATGAACGTCCAGACGTACTTTTTTCGGCGCACGAACATGAACGCGCTAGGTCAACCACGCAGTTGGGTCGACAATCTTCTGTGGCACCACGCTGCGCACACGATCGACCTCTTCGCCTACCAATGCGGCCAGCCAATCGAGGAGGCCAATGTGCTCGCGGGACCAACCCATCCCGTACTCGGTATTCCAATGGACATGTCAATTCAACTGCGAAGCACGACCGGGCAACTTTGCACGTTGTCACTGAGTTTCAATAACGAGGGGCCCCTGGGAACGTTCTTTCGATACATCTGTGATCACGGAACCTACGTGGCGCGATACGACGACCTGGTCAGCGGGGAGGACGAACCCATCGACGTGTCGGGTGTGGCGATCTCCATGGACGGCATCGAACTTCAAGACCGCGAATTCGTGCGCGCGATTCATGAAGGTGATGAGCCCAATTCCTCAATCGCGTCCGTGCTCGACTGTTATCGAGTCCTGGGAGAACTACAAGAGCAACTGGACGCCAAAGCACGCCCGTAATTTCGAAACCCAGACTAATGGTCCTCGGGCGAGGGTGTCGTGAGATAGTCAACGACGACGTCGCCTATCATCTCGCGGTACATCGCGCGACGATCCGGTTCGACGAGATTGCGTCCGAAACTCGCGGCGAACGTGAATCGGTTGTTGATGCGAAAGAAACAGAACGAACTTATTAACATGTGCACGTCGAGTGCGTCGATGTCGCGCACGAAAACACCCTCGGCTCGCCCACGCTCGAGTACTTGTTCCAATATCTTGATAATCGGACGTTCGAGGCGAGGGAAGCCACTCGCCTTGGTCACGAATTGCCCGCGCTGGACGTTCTCCTGACTGATCAAGCGGCTGAAGTTGGGATTTGCCTCGTGTCGATCGAACGTCAGCTCAGCGAGTCGTCGTATCGCGCGAATCGGATCGAGGTGCTCGACGTCGACGTTCGCTTCGACCACCCGAATGTCCTCGTAGGCCCTTTCGAGGGCGGCCATGTAGAGCAGTTCCTTGGAGCCGAAGTAGTAATAGATCATCCGCTTGGTGGTGCGGGTCTTATTGGCGATCTCGTCCACTCGAGCACCCGCGAAGCCGCGGTCCGCGAATTCCTGCGTGGAGACCACGAGGATCTCTTCCTTCGTCCGCTCGGGATCGCGCGAGCGACGCTCCAGTGGGGGCTGCTCTTCGTGCTCAACAACCATGCGATTCTCCCTGACGCTGTCGTCTCGACATTCCCGCTCACTCGATCACCGCTGGCCGCGCGAGACGAACCGTGCGCCACCAACTTATCGGGATTTCACCGCGAATTCTCCAGTTCGTACATTAGGACCACCGCGTCGTCGCGCAATGACACGGCCCTCTAACGCGCCGCAGCACTCAATGAAATCGGACCCGCGTAGGGATCGATAGGCAGAAAACGCGCCAAACGCGTTTGACGAAGGCGGCTACTGTCGTGAACAAATCACGTGCAACGAGAGAGCAGATTCGAGCGAGTGGTGGACGAATTCAATCATGAGTTGATCAACGTCAACGCGCTCACGATCCACGTCGTGAGCGACGGACCAATTGACGCACCCCCCGTCGTCATGTGCCACGGTTTTCCAGAGACCTGGTACTCATGGCGACACCAGTTGAGCGCACTCGGGACCGCGGGCTACCGCGCCATTGCCTTTGACTGGAGGGGCTACGGCGAGAGCAGCTGTCCCCGCGAGGTGAGCGACTACGGATCGGACCGACTCACCGAGGATCTCTGTGGACTCCTCGATCACTACGGCTACGAGCAAGCGACCTTCCTCGGACACGACTGGGGCGCGCTGGCGCTGTGGGAGATGGCACGACTTCATCCAAGTAGAGTTCGCGCGCTTTTTAACATGAGCGTGCCCCTCGCGACACCCCACCGCGCCCCGCTCGAGATGTACGACGCGGTCTTCGCCGAGCAGTTCTTCTACATCAACTATTTCCAGCCCGTCGGCGTTGCCGAGGCCGAACTCGAGGGTGACACGCGGCACTTCCTACGCGACTTCTACTACTCCGCCTCGGGTGACGGCATGAAGAGCGGCAAGGCATTCACACCCGCCCCACGCGAAGGCACCACGCTGCTCAGTACATTGGCCGAAGCTCCCGGGGTCTTTCCGAGCTGGTTGAGCGAGAAGGACATCGATACCTTTGCGGCGGCCTTTGCGACGTCAGGATTCTTCGGACCGCTCAGTTTCTATCGCAACATCGACGCGAACTGGCGGCGTTCCAAGGACATCGCGCTGTCGACACTCACCATGCCCATCGCGTTCCTCACGGGTTCACTCGACCCCGTGCGTTTCATGATGGCGGGTGTCGCCGAAGCCATGAGCGATCTGCTCCCCGACTTTCGCGGCGTCATAGAGATCGACGACGTCGGTCATTGGATCCAGCAAGAACGACCCGAGGAGACCACGAGCGCAGTGCTGCGATTTCTTGACGCGACAAAGTAAGTCAAGAATACGGCCACGAGTTTCGCGTGGCGACACTTGTTGTTCGATTCTGCAATGCGAAGAGCCCCCACCAATTGGTGGGGGCTCTTCAAGAAATCCCGGCGGCGACCTACTCTCCCAGGGGGGGACCCCCAAGTACCATCGGCGCAGGTGGGCTTGACTGCTGTGTTCGGAATGGGAACAGGTATATCTCCACCGCCATAACCACCGGAAACCATGCGCTCGATCGACTCATCGTCGACCAGAACGGGCGAACCCGCTCTTTGAGCGTCCTAGAACGAGCACGAACATCAAACTCCAAGCCCTCGGCCGATTAGTACCGGTCAGCTGAATGCATTACTGCACTTACACTTCCGGCCTATCAACGTGGTGATCTCGCCACGGGCCTTACCTGGTTAACCCAGTGAGTGAATTTATCTTGAAACGGGCTTCGCACTTAGATGCTTTCAGCGCTTATCCCACCCGCAGGTCGCTAAACAGCCATGCCCTTGGCAGGACAACTGTCACACGAGAGCTGCGTTCGTCCCGGTCCTCTCGTACTAGGGACAACCTTTCTCAATTCACTTACGGCTGCATCGGATAGGGACCGAACTGTCTCACGACGTTCTGAACCCAGCTCGCGTACCGCTTTAATGGGCGAACAGCCCAACCCTTGGGACCGGCTTCAGCCCCAGGATGCGACGAGCCGACATCGAGGTGCCAAA
>CAJCJA010000012.1 GCA_903970515.1 Candidatus Saccharibacteria bacterium CG_4_10_14_0_2_um_filter_52_9 | reverse complement strand
GGAAGGGCGATATTGATGACCGTCGCGTCCAGGGCGACCATGAGCGTCGCGACACTCACGACCACGAGCGTCCACCATCGCCGAGCGTCGCTGGGCTCGAGCGATGTGGTCATAGACGCTGACATCCTAGGTAATTCGCTCCAGATACTCGTCGTTCTTCGTCGTTGCTCAAACTCACGGCCGAGATGAATGACGGTGCGCCGCGTCACCAGTCCTGTCGGAATATTCCGTCATGATAACATTATCGGGATATCCCGACAGTGCGTATATGTCGGAGTATCCCGATGTTGCTACAATGTCGAATTATGTCGACACAACACGAGCCCGATCCAACCCGCGGCCCCTACCGGATCTACACGCCCGCATCCTTGGGTGACGCCGTACGTCACTACCGGACCGAGGCGGGACTCACGCAAGCACAGCTCGCCGAAAAGGCAGGGATTCAACGTAGCTATCTGTCCGAGCTTGAAAGTGGCAAAGAGACCGAGCACGTGACGCGGCTCTTCGGCGTGCTGCGCCAACTCGGGGTTCGCATGACCCTCGACATAGCAGATTGGTAGTGGACGACGAACTGAGCATCTGGCTCTATGGCGCGCGCGTCGCCGTCGTCGAGCGCGAACGAGACCGGTTGCGACTGACGTATAGCGAAGAGGCGCTGAGCACCTACCCGCTGGGCACCCCTCTCTTGTCGCTCTCATTGCCCGTCAGTTCACGTCGCTACACCCACGGCGTCGTTCGTCCATTCCTGGACGGCTTGTTGCCCGAGGGCACGTCACGCCGAGCAATCGCCTACGACCTGCACGTCAACGCAAGCGACACCTACGGATTGATCCGCCTGCTGGGCAGAGACTGCGCGGGCGCGATGGTGATCCAACCTTCAGGCGACCTCGCACCTCCAGTGGCGTCGACGACCACCGCGGAGCCGCTCAGCACCGAGGATATCAATGAACTCGTCCGCAATCTCAAGAGCGCGCCACTCGGCGTCGGAGGGCGGGTGCGCATCTCGTTAGCAGGGGTACAGGACAAGTTGGTCCTTACTCGCATGCGCGACGGCAACTGGGGTCGCCCCGTCGATGCGACGCCGTCGACGCACATTCTCAAGCCCGAGATCGCGGCGTTTCCCGACACCGTCCAAAACGAAGCGTTTTGCATGCGCGTGGGCAAGCATCTCGGACTCGACGTCGCGTCGGTCGAAACGACGCAGATCGGCGGGCGCACGCTGCTCGTCGTCGAGCGCTACGACCGAGTGGTTGGGGCGGACGGCACCGTACGCAGAATCCATCAGGAGGACTTCTGTCAAGCAACGGGCGTGGCGCCCGAGCAGAAATACCAAGAGGATGGTGGCCCATCGCTTTCGCGCATCGCCGGCATCCTCAGGGATCTTGGCGCGCCTGGTTCATTGGAGCGCCTCCTCGAAGCGGTCACGTTGAACGTGCTCATTGGTAACGGTGACGCACACGGCAAGAATTTCTCGTTACTTCACGCAGACCACGGAGCCCTAACGCTGGCACCCCTCTATGACCTCATGTGCACCCTCTACTACGGCGACGAACGGTTTGCCATGTACATCGACACTGTCCATCAAACGAATCAGGTGACAGTTGTGCGCATCGTGAATGAGGCCACACAGTGGGGAATGTCGCGGCAACGTGCCACCGACGTCTTCGTCGAACTACTGAAGAAGGTTCCCGCTGCGCTCGGTCTCGCTCGCGACGAGACACCAGGCGTGCCAGCGAAGTTGGTCGCGGTTATTAAGCGTCAACTCAAACAGCTCCAATCATCGCAGTGAGCGGCGGCGCTGGAGCTCGAGCAGGTGCGGCTATCCGCGGGCCTTCAGCGCTTCGATGAGCGCAGGTAGCACCTTGTGCACGTCGCCCACGATCCCAAAATCCGCGATCTGGAAGATCGGCGCGTCGGGGTCCTTGTTAATCGCCACGATGTTCTTCGAACCCTTCATACCCACCATGTGCTGGGTGGCTCCCGAGATGCCACACGCGATGTAGACGGTCGGCTTGACGGTCTTACCGGTCTGGCCGACCTGGTGCGAGTACGGCACCCAACCCGCGTCGACGATGGCGCGACTGGCGCCGGCGGCACCGTGCAACAACTTGGCGGTCTCTTCGATCAAGACGTACTGGCTGGCTTCGCCCAGACCGCGTCCACCCGAGACGACGACCGTCGCCTCTTCGAGTTTGGGACCCGTGCGCTCCTCGACGTGGCTCGTGAGAATCGTGGCGCTACCGGTCGAGCCAAGATCGCCGGCTGGCGCGCTCTCGACACTAGCGGGCGAACCGCCCCCGGATTCTGCGGCGAATGACTTCGCGCGCACCACAATGATCCCGGGACCTTCACCCGTGAAGTGCGCCCGCACCGTTTGACTTCCGCCGAAGACCGGGTGCTCGGTCACGGGACCGCCCTCATCGAGCAGTCCCGTTACGTTGGTCAAGACCGGCCGGTCCAGACGAGCCGACAAGCGACCCGCGATGTCGCGACCGTCGTAACTCGTGGGGATGAGGATGGCATCAGGAGCGCCCCTGGATGCGACGAGCGCGGCAATGGCGGACGCGACCGGTGCGCCGGGAAGCGCTTCACCGAGTGCACCGACGTCATAGAGCGTGTTCGCGCCGTACTCGCCCGCTTGGGCTGCGAGTCCAGCAGAGTCGGGGCCCCACGTGATCGCCGAGACGTCAGAGCTCAAACTGCGCGCTTGAGTGAGCAGTTCGAGCGACGTCGTACTGAGTGACCCGTTCACGGGCTCGACGACGACCCAGAGTTGTGCGATTGCCATGAAGACTCCTAGAGGACTTTGATTGATTCGAGGAACGCGACGATCTTCTCGGCGCCGTCACCCTCGTCGACGTACTTCTCACCGGCCTGGCGCGACTCAGCCGCGACGACGGCGGTGATCTCCTCACGTGCGCCCTTGGTACCGGTCTCGTCCCCAAGTCCCAAGTCCGCAACGCTCAAGATCTCGACGGGCTTGGACTTGGCCGCCATGATCCCCTTGAAGGACGCGTAACGAGGCTCGACGACGCCCGCGGTGACCGTGACCACGCAGGGAAGTGGAGCAGTGACTTCGTCGTAGCCGGCTTCGGTCTGACGATTCACCTTGACGGTCGAGCCCTCGACGCTGACCGACTTGGCGAAGGTGATCGAAGGAAGTCCCAGCAACTCAGCCAACTGCACCGGGGTCGTGCCGGTGTAGCCGTCGGAGGACTCGGTCGCACAGAGGATCAAGTCGGGAAGGTCGCGCTTGATGACCGCCGCCAGCACCTTCGCCGTGCCGAGAGCGTCGGTACCGCGCAGCGCGTCGTCGCTCACGATGACGGCCTTCGCCGCACCCATGGCGAGCGCGTTGCGCAGCCCGGCGAGGTCATTGGCCGAACCCATGGAGACGACGCTCACTTCGCCACTGCCCGCCTTGTCGACCAGCTGGAGTGCCATCTCGACGCCGTAGGTATCGGCCTCGTCGAGGATGAGTTTGCCCGAGCGGTCCAGGTTGTACTGGGCATCAAAAGACTGGGGCGCGGCGGGATCGGGTATTTGCTTGACGCAGACGACGACGTTCATGCTTCTAAATCTAACGGGAATGCACGAGGGTCCCAAATTCCACAATGAGCCGAGTTCGATAGGATCTGGAACCACCTCGCTTTTGTCAACGCTACGAGTTGATCACTGTCCTCTTCTCGGAAGCGCTTCTAATCTGTCGAGTCGATCGGCGATGCCCGCTACAGCAGCCTCCAAGACCTTGACGGAGAAATGAATTTCACCCAATCGTTCAGCTTCCGAACTCTCTGTTAGCCCATCCGCCTTCTCGTCGTCTGGTTCAACGTCGCTGCGAAGCTCGTCCTTCCTGCGACAAACCAGCCCTAGACGGCTCAAGACTCTGACGGCTTCGTGCGACGTAAACGAACTTCGATCCCACGAAGTAGCGACAGCCAAAACCTGCTTTGGGGGGAACAAACCTTGAGGCAGTTCTACGAAATACTCTCTAACAAGTTCCGGATCTTGGCCGTCCATTACCTTGACCACTTCCGATTGAGTCAGATCCAGATCCCGGCCGCCAACGACAAATCTCATTTAGTTGCTCCTTCTTAGAAGTACTAGAACTTCTGGTACTTAATAGTAAGTTACTGTAACCTCATCGAGCTGTCGAGAAAGAAGTGCAAGAGTCGAACAAATCGATTACAGGATACCGGCACCGCCCAAATCGGGTATTACGAGCGGCATCTCAGCACGAACGTTAAGTTACCAATTTTAGAAGAAAAGTTATCATTGACATGTACTAATGCTAGTGATAATTTATTTCCTCAATGGTTGAAAGTTCCGACGCCTTTGCTGCTGCCCTGGATGAACTGGTTGACGGCGTCCTCGGAGGTGGTCAAGTCGACCCACACGAAGGGCAAGTACTTGACTGCAAAGAGGATCCCTCCCGCCGAGGCGTAGGCGGCGCGCTCGAACCCGGTCAAAAGCAATCCGAGGCCCTGGCGAAAACCGTTGCCGACGCGGCAGCGTGCTTTGCCAACGCCGACGGTGGCGTCGTCGTCGTCGGCGTGGATGATAAGGCCACAGGGCCCTTGGCTTTCGTAGGAACGCCCTGCGACACGGCTTGGCTACAGAACCGTATCCGCCAACTGGTCAACATCGAAGTTCAGGCTACGGAAGTGACCGTCGCTGGCCATCGAATTGTTACAGTCACAGTCGAGCCCTCTTCAATTCCTGTCGCCGACATCTCGGGTAAGTATCGTCGCCGCCAGGGCCGCGACTGTCAAGCAATGACTGGTGCCGAACTCGGGCAGTTTTCGGTTGATCGGTCTGGGACCGACTGGTCGTCTGCGCCGTCGTCGGCCACATTCGCTGACACCGACCCCTCCGCAATGCTTCAACTGCGCGAGTGGCTTCGGCAGTCGGGCGAAGCATCACGGGAGGAACTTGCCACACGTGACGACCGCGCTCTCCTGCACCAACTTGGTTTGAGCGCACCTGACGGCAAGCTCAATAGAGCCGGCGAACTCCTTTGTGTCAAGCTTCCTGGACGCGGACCTTTAATTGACTTCATCTTCAGGCCTGCCCCCGGTGCCGACACCGAGTTTCGAATTGACCCCAGTGAGGTGCCACTTGCGATCGTGCTCGCCGAGGTTGAGGCAGCAATAAACAGCCGCAACCCCGTATTCATCCTCCCAACTGGACTCACCGTCGGCCAGATTAGAGCTCTTCCCGAGTTGGCCTTGCGAGAGGCACTCGTAAACGCTGTTGCTCACCGCGACTGGGCGGCGCCGGGTCCAATCCGAGTGCAATTGGAGGGGACGATGCTGACCGTCACTAATCCGGGCGGTTTCCTTCCTGGAGTAACCGCGGAGACTGTGATAACAGCCCCACCGCGTACTCGCAATTCACAGCTGGCAAGGGCACTACGTGGGTTGCGTTTGGCAGAGTCTGAAGGCATTGGCGTCGACCGGATGTACCGAGAAACAGTTCGTCAGGGACTGCCCACCCCGGACATCGAAGAATTCCCCGATGGCAGAGGCGTGCGCTGTGTCCTCGTGGGAGGCCCACCCGATATGGCGGTCATGGGAGTGGTGAGCAACTTGCCGCATCCAGCTGGCCAGGACGTCGACATCCTCTTGCTGCTTCACAGGCTTCTGACGGTCGCGACCGTGAATGCCACGCAGCTCGCTCCCATCATCCAGAAGTCGCATGCGCAAGCGGTGGCCGCGATCGAAAGAGCTTTGGAGGCCGGACTAATAGTCATGTCGAGTCAAGTTAGCTACTACAGACTCGCAGATGACCCACGGCAAGCGCTCGCTAAGAAACTGCCCTACATGCGTAGAACGGAAGCGGACTACGCAAAAGTCATCGGCGACCTTCTTGCGGCCAGCGGAGAGATTCGAGCAAGGGACCTGATCGACATTTGCGGAATCAAGCCCGTGCGGGCATCTCAAGCTCTTTCTCAAGCAGTCGATAGCGGATTGCTCGAGCGACACGGCGAACTCGGTGCTGGTGTCTACTACACCTTGAAAGTGCACTAGTCATACGACGTAGTGCCCAAGAGGTTGGGATCACCGATTGAATCTCACGGCTCGCGGCTGACCAGGAGAGCTATTAGATGCTAACTATCCCACAATTCCGAGAACTTTTCGTGCCTTGTTGATTGTCCTGCCGTACCGCAGAGCGTCAACGACACGCTCCACCATCACGTCCGTAAGCACCTCAACTGTGAAGACGTCAAATGCCTCGAAGTGGGCCAGGTCGTCGAGGTGTGCAATCGATTTGGCAAAGGTCCTCGCTTGGCGGCTCGCCCGCTTGCGTATTCCGACGAAGTTGCACAGTTGTAGCAGTACGCAACGGAAATACTTAAATACGCTTGTAAAGTCTGGATCTTTGGTCGAGGAAGGTTTCTCGCCCTCGAAGTAGTACGGAAGGTCCCGAAGATTCTGCACGGTCGGGAGTACGGAATTTAGAGCGATTCTGTTCGCGAGCGGCGCTCCAAAGGGCCACAGTTCATCGACAGACTTACGCTGCCCCATTTTTAAGAGGCACGATATTCTACTTTGACAGAAGGTTCGAAAATCGTATCGCGAAGATTTTTGAACCTCTTATCGTTGAGGCATTTTGAATTATTGAGATTTTCTTCGATCATCCTGCGCGACGCTCATGCGTTCAATCGCTTTTCAATATCTTCGTCGGTAACAGCGCCGTTCAAGGTCTCCCAATTAGCAAGAAAGTCGCCCAGCGCTCGGATCCGCAACTCATTTAAGACGCCATTAAAATCTCGCTTAGTTGGGTTTCCCAAAGAAGAAGGGTTCGTGTCGTCATCGGACATGAAGTAACGCTTCGAAAATTCTCTTCGCGCTATTTGGAATGCCCTCCGGAAAATTGGAGCGCCTCTCCATGCGGACCCTAGAGAGCTAACTGCATGGCGGTTGCCGGATCATCACTCATGATGCAATTGACACCAATCTCGACCATCGAGGTGATGTCCGCAGGTTGGTTGACGGTCCAGACGTTCACTTCCAGGTGACGCTCCCGCGCTCGCCGCACGGTGCCAACATCGACCCGTGAAAAATGGGGGTGCAGCGCGTCGAACTCACGTTCGTGCGCCAGTTTTGCCGCCTCATCCAGGTCTTGGGTCCAGAGCAACCAACCGAGTCGCACTTTTGGATCGGCGGCGCGCAGATCCTCCAAGGTGGCGAGGTCAAAACTCGAGATGATCCCCGCCCGGTCCCAGGGTCCTTCGTCAAGCTCGGCCAATACGGCGCGCGCGAAATCCCCGGACTCGTCGTATGTGGGCTCTCGAGGGTCCTGGATGTTCTTGATCTCGACGTTGACCTTGACCCCATCGAGTTCCTCCAGGGCTTCGCGCAGCGTGGGTACGTAGGACGGCAAGGACGTCGACGCGCTGTGGGCGATGATGTCGCCGTCGATCGAAGGATCGTGATGGATGACGAGTACGCCATCCGCGCTGCGCCGAACGTCCAATTCCACCCCGTCGATCCCGAGTTCCTTGGCGGCTCGGAAGGCCGCCAGCGTGTTCTCACGTTCCAGGACGTGTAGTCCCCGGTGGGCAAAGATCTCTGGCACCCGCTCAGTCTGTCAAATTCACTCGACGCGACGCCCGCGAGAATCTTCGAATTCGCGACCGTCGTGTCGGGTTGCCAATTCTCGAGTGGGTCCACGTTCGTTCGTCAGAAACGAACGCGGTGCGACCGTTGTGCCGATATGAATCACCAGATGAGGCATTTCTTTAGGTCTTTTTTACGAATCACCCTTGTATTGCAACTGCCTCCTAACTAAAATATGAATCCCCGCCACGGTGGACTTGTTGAAGAACGTCGTGGTATTAGCCAAAAACTTAAGGAATTGCTCATGTCGTTGATCTGGAACCGAACCCACGCTTGGGATGACGCTGACTGGCGCAGCAACGCCGCCTGTCGCGACACCGAACCCGAATTGTTCTTCCCCATCGGGTCGACGGGCATGGCGACGGACCAAATCGAGTCCGCGAAGCGCGTCTGTGACCAGTGCGAGGCGCAAAAGGCCTGCCTGGAGTTCGCCCTCGCGACCAACCAGGAGTCGGGTGTCTGGGGTGGCACCACCGAGGACGAGCGGCGCAAACTGCGCAAGCAGTGGCTCGCGGCTCGTCGTCGCGCCTCAATGAACTAGAAGCGTTCCTCGCTCGGTACCACGACGCGCACGAAGGTGCCCCCACCTTCGGACAGCGGCACCGAATTCATCTCAATCGTCCCGTGTAACTGCGCGCGCACGAGGTCACGCACGATCGACAAGCCCAAACTCGTCGGTACGTCGAGGGAGAAGTCCTCGCCGAGCCCCTTGCCGTTGTCGCGGATCTCGGCGTGCGCGTTACCGCCCGCTTGGTAGAGATTGAGCGTCACCACCCCCACGTGCTCGTTCTCGGGCCCGCCGAAATCGGTGAACGCGTGCTCGACCGCATTGGTCAACAATTCCGCGAGCGCGACGGCGAGTGGCGTCGCAATGTCCGTGGACAGCGTCCCGAGCGAACCGTTCACGATGATCTCGACGGGATGCAGTGCGAGCACCGTGTCCTCGACGAGCATGACGAGCGAGCGGACAATTTGATCAAAGACCACCTCCTCGCCCGGTTCTCGCGAGAGCACCTCGTGCACGACGGCGATCGAACGCACCCGACGCTCCGCTTCTTGGAGCGCGACGCGCGTCTCGAGTTCGCTGCTTCGTCGAGCCTGGAGACGCAACAACGATGAGATCGTCTGCAAGTTGTTCTTCACGCGGTGGTGCACCTCGCGCACGGCCGCTTCTTTGTTGAGGACCACCCTGTTGAGTTGGCGAAGGTCCGACACGTCGCGCACGAGGACGATGACGCCCGTGACGGCGCCTTCTTCGAGCAACGGGACACAGTGAAAGAGGATCGCGACGTCCTGGCCGAGGTCGACCTCTTCGAGCGAGGGGATCGCGAACTCGAGTGTGCGCTCGACGACGCGCACGTGAAGTCCCATCTCGGAGAGCGTTCGTCCCTCGACCGAGGCGTAGACCCCGAGACGGTGCATGGCGTTGGTGGCGTTGGGCGTGGCGAATTCGACCCCGCCCTTCTCGTCGAGCAGGATGATGCCGTCACCCACGCGGGGTAACCCGGGACCCGCCACGTCGTCCTCGCGGTAGGGGAATGTCGCGTCCGACACCATGGCGCACAGACGCTCGAAGACCGACAGGTAGGCCTGTTCGTAGAGGGACGCGGGGCCGCGCAGGGGTCCCTGGAGACGCACCATCACCGCGACCACGACCCCGTCGAAGCGCACGGGCACGCACCACGTCGGCACCACCTCGTCGATCCTCTCGATGCGAGCTTCGCCCACCATTCGCGTGGATGTCGCGAAACACTCGTGCACGAGGGGCCACGCGTCGCTCGAGTGCGACGTGCCCACGAGGTCGTCGCTCAGCAGTGTCGCGCGATTATTCGGGCGCATCTGGCCGAGTACCACGTATTCCTCGTCGTACTTCTCGGGTTCCTTCACGCGGGCCATCAACAACATGTCCGAGAACGACAGGTCCGAGAGCAATGACCACGACGCCGTGAGGCGCAGCAGGTGGTCAACGGCGTGTTCGCTTAACTCCGTGCGAAACGTCGCGATCTCCGCGAGTGACGCCATCAGCTCGACCGCAGATCGACCATGACGCGTTCGCGGGCGCTATAGCTGGCCAGCTCGTGCACCCCACGGGCTTCGAGCATCGTCGCCAAGTCGCCCGCGCGCTCGCCCACTCGTTCGAGTCGATGCGCGTCACTCGCCGTCGTGAACGAGACGTCGGCTTCAATGAGTAGGTCGAGGAACTCCTTCGCGGGATATTGCTCGGCGACCGGCTTGATCCAACCCGCGGAGGAACACTCGACCGACAGGTCGGCGCTGCTCGCGGCGTGAGCCATTTGCGCGTAACACGCGACAGCGTTCTTCGCGTAAAACCCGGCGACCTTGATGAGATCAGGGTGCGCGAGGACGTCGACGGCGCGGGTCTGGCTGAGTTCTTCGATGGCCTTGGCGTAATCGCTCCAGGCGAGTTCGTGGCTGCGCAACGTCCACTCGTGCATCTGGACCTCGTTCGAGATGTCGTCGAACTGCCAGGTGCCGAGCCAGTGCACCGAGCCGATCAACACGTCAAAGGGATACTGCGCGAGCAGTTGGGAGACCACGTTCATTTGTCCGGGGTAGTAGTCGACCTCGAGGCCGAGCTTGACGGGTAAACCCGCCTCCTTCGCCGCGAGCGCCAGGTTCACGTAGTCGTCGAGCGAATTGCGCGCGTGGAACTCGAAGTACTCGGCCATCGCGCGACTGGTCGGCTCGTGCCCGAAGCGCAACCAGAACGGACCCACCAGACTCGCCACGTCGACGAAGCGGTGCGTGTGCTCGGTGAGGGCAAGTTCGTGGACGCCGTTCTTCTGCGCCTGTTCGCAGTACTGGGCGATCTGATCGAGTTGGTAGGAAACGCTCGACTCCGAATGCGGCCAGAGGTGCAGGTGATAGTCCAGCACGAGGGTCGCTGACTAGTCGGTCCCGAAGCCCACGACACGCTCGCTCGCCTTGGTGGCGAACTCCACGTAGGCAATGCGCGACGCGGGTACGCCCACGCGCCGATCCTTACGATCAGTGAGCCAGAGGACCTTGTCGGTGCCGAGGGCCGCTTCCACGTCCTTCATGATCTGCTCGCGGTCGGCGCCCTCGGGCAGCTCGATCTCGAGTTCCTTCATTGATTGGACGATGCCAATTCGTATGTCCATTGCGACTCCTGGGTGTGACGACGAATCCATGTTAGGGCGCTGAGGCATTATGGAAGTCGTGAGCATCGAACCCGTCTCTGAACGCAGTCGACGTTGGGCCGCGACCATGGAGGGCTACGAAGGGGCCCTCGACGACGTCACGGTCGCGCACCGAGACTCGTCCGCCAGGGTCGGCGCCCAACCCGTGACGCCGAGCGACGCGTTCTCACCCCGGGCGCTGCGAGAGCGACAACTCGACGAGTTGCTGATCCCCGGCGCGACACGTTCCTCGGGTGCGGGCAATCGTCCCCGCGAAGAGGAGCCCGACGAGTTTCGTACCTGTTTCGAACGCGATCGCGATCGCATCTTGCACTCGACGGCGTTTCGACGCCTGGCGGGAAAGACCCAGGTCTTCGTGTTCCCCGAGGACCACATGCGCACGCGCCTCACCCACGCGCTCGAGGTCGCCCAAGTCGCGACCGGCATCGCCCGTGGCATCGGTCTCAACACCGCGCTGAGTGACGCCATTGCCTTGGGACACGACTGCGGGCACGGCCCCGGAGGGCACGCCAGTGAAGAAGCCCTCGACCCGTTCCTCGAGCACGGGTTCGACCACGCGCTCTGGGGAGCGGACGTGTCACTTACCGGACTCAACCTCTGCGTTGAGACGCTCGACGGCATCAGGAACCATTCGTGGTCTCGCCCGGCGCCCACGACCCCCGAAGGAGAGGTGGTCAGCTGGGCCGACCGCATTGCCTACGTGTGTCACGACTTCGAGGACGCGGTCTCCGCGGGCATCGTCACTGACGAGGACCTGCCGGCGCTGGTGCGCGAGCGATGCGGGCTGAAGCGAGGACAACAACTCGGCGCCTTCATCAACGCGGTCATCCACACCGTGCGCGCGACGGGCGTCATTGGCATGGACGCGTCGCACGCGGAGGCGCTCGCCGCCTTTCGCACGTTCAACTACGAGACGATCTACCTGCGCGGCGCGTCACGCCACCAAGCGTCCGCGGTCGTTTCGATGCTGAGGGCCCTGGTCGAGTACTTCGCCGCACACCCCGAAGGCATTCCCGACGCCACCGCGCGCACGTCGAGCGAACCAAGCGACGCGCTGTTCGACGCGGTCGCGTACGTCGCGGGCATGACCGATCGTTACGCCTGCCGCAGTGCGGTCCAACTCCTCGATTGGCCCGAGGACCAATTACCCAAGGGCTTGGAGCGCTAGGGCTTCGTCGCCGCTTCGATATTGACGAACAACGGCGGTCCACCTTGCATCCAGCCGAGTCGCTGTTCGGTCGTGCGAATCGCCACGCGCTCGTGGGTGAGAATGAAGAACGTCTTGTCGCGAATCGCGTTGGCGACGGCGACTCCGACGTCCGCCGCGTCGATACCGGCGAGAACCGCACCGGTGGCGACGTCAGTGACGACCTTGACCATGGGATCCTCGTTGTAACTCACGAGGTCGTTGGGCATGTTGCGGTGCGACTCGTGGATGCGCGTCTTGACGAATCCCGGACACAGCACCGAGACACCCACGTTCTTTTCACTCATGGCGAGCTCGTGGAACAAGCTCTCAGAGATTCCCACGACGGCGAACTTGCTCGCGCAATAGGCACCCATGCCCGGCATGCCACCGAGTCCCGCGAGCGAGGCGGTGTTGACGACGTGGCCCTCATCTTGTTCGAGGAACAAGGGCACGAACGCATTGATGCCGTTGACGACGCCGTCGACGTTGATGCCGAGCACCCAGTCCCAGACCTTCTTCGGAGTCCCGATGCAGGGTCCTCCGACGACGCCGGCGTTGTTGAAGACAATGTGCGCCGCCCCGAATTCGCGCAACGCCGCGTCGCGCAGTGCGATCACGTCGTCCTCGTTCGCGACGTCGGTGCGCACGCCAATGGCGCTCGCACCCAGCTCGTGCAACTCCTCGAGCGCCTTCTTGAGTGGCTCTTCCTCGATGTCACCGAGGACAAGTTTGACCCCGCTGCCCGCGAGCACGCGCGCGGTCGCGAGACCTATCCCACTCGCCCCACCGGTGATGACCGCGACCTTTTTTTCGTCCAGATCCATGACTTCTCCCCCCTTAGCCCCTCAAACGAGCTTGAGTTCTTGACGATAGACCCGCGCGGGACCCTGTGCCGCCACGGCCTTCGCGAGGGCGACGAAGGCCTGGGCGACCTCGGACTCGGGCGCCGCGACGACCACGGGTTCACCCTGGTCCCCGCCCTCTCGAAGCTTCGTCTCTAGGGGGATCTGGCCAAGCAGTGCGACGCCCAGTTCCTCGGCGATGCGCTGTCCCCCGCCCGCACCGAAGATCTCGTAGCGTTGTGCGTCGTCGCCGGTGAACCAGCTCATGTTCTCGATCACCCCGCGTACCGAGAGCTTTAGCTTGCGCGCGGCGTAGGCGCTGCGCTGCGCTACTCGTTGCGCGGCCGCCTGGGGGGTCGTGACGACGTACATCTCGATGCGCGGCACGACCTCGGACAAGGTGAGCGCGACGTCACCGGTGCCCGGAGGCATGTCGATCAACAAGAAGTCGGGCTCGTCCCACCACGCCTCAGTGACGAGCTGCTCGATCGCCTTGTGCAACATCGGTCCTCGCCAGATGACCGGCTGTTCGTCGGGGACGAAGTAACCCATCGAGACACAACGCACGCCGTGCACGAGGGTGGGGATCACGGTGTCGCCGAGCACGATCGGATCGGTGGAGGCGCCGAGCATCTTGGGCAACGAGAAGCCGTACACGTCGGCATCGAGGACGCCCACCGAGTGCCCGAGTCGGGCGAGCGAGATCGCGAGATTGACCGTCACGGAGGACTTGCCCACCCCGCCCTTACCCGAGGAGATGCCGAGCACCCGGGTCTTGGAGAGATTGTCCATGAAGCGCGGTTTCGCGTCGCCGTGTGCGTGCTGGCCCGCACCGGGATCGCCCGCCATCTCGCCGCGCAAGAAGTTGCGCAGCGCGAGACGCTCCTCATCATCCATGGAGCGCACCGTGAGGGTCGAGCCCGGCGCGACTCGCTCGACGTCGGCGGCTAACGTCTCGAGGTTCGGCCACTCTCGCACCGGTAAGACGAGCTCCACCGCAAGTCCCGTGGGACCGTCCTCGACCACACCGAGGAAACCCAATTCACCAATGGGACGTACCAACTGGGGCTCGACGATCTCGGCGAGGGCACTGCGCACTTCTGACTCACTTGGCACGAATTTCCCTTGGTCGACGTGGTTGCAGGCTACCGTCGAACGACGCTCGGGCCGGCCGGACGGCAACGACTGGCGCCCGCGCCAGTTGATACTTCAATAGTAGGAGCCACTGTAAAGTCGTTCTAGGTCAATGAGCTCCACGCCCGGCTGTCGATCGGCGATCCGTCGCAGAGGACCGTCCATGGACGGGCCGAACAGCAGGAGCCTCGCGTTCGAGGCGCGCAAACCGAGGCGGCGCACGTCGAACGAGACACTCGTAGACTCTCAACCGTGGCACCACGACTGAACTCCGAACAAGAAGTCGACCCGGCGCTCTTCACAGCGACTGTCACGAGCCTCACGCACTCCTTCGGGGACAACACTCGACGAAAGATCTATTTCTACCTGCGCGAGAACCCCGGCGCGACCGCAGCGGAGCTCTCGACATACTGCCAGGTGCACGCGAACGTGGTGCGACACCACCTCGAGCGACTGAGCGAGGGTGGCTACGTCACGTTCGACAACGTGCGAAAGACGACCGTCGGGCGACCGGCGAAGGGCTACCGGGTGGTCGACGACTCGCTCACCATGGACGGCTCCATGCGCCGCGACGCACTGTTGGTCGCACTTCTCGAGATGGCCCTGGAGCGACTCGGTCCCACCGACGCCGAACAAATGGCCCACGACGTAGGGGTCCAGTATGGAAGGGCGCTGGGCTCCGCGACGGCACCCAGCGATTCAACGATGTCGGTCAAGGACGCCATGGCGTCAATCGCCGGGCTGCTCACCGCGCACGGTTTCGCCGCCCGCGCCGAAGAACACGACTCGGGCCAATCCGTGGTGTCGGAGAACTGTCCCTTTGGGGCGGCCGCCCAACACCACCCGGTGCTGTGCGCCGTTGATCGAGGGCTCATCGCAGGAATGCTCGAAGGCTTCGGCACAGAACACCAGAACGTGACACTTACCTCGCGTGCGCGCGGTGACGACAAGTGTCGCGTGACGGCCTGAGGCCGACATTTTCGCTCGTGAGCGAACGCGAGACCAAACAAAAACCTTGAGTGGCTTGAAATGAAACATCCTCGAACGCTGCGTGGTCGCGAAGGCACGAGTAATCAACGACGAGATCGAATCCGACGGGTGGTTCCTGCGTAGGCAACGCGCAAGCCATCGGCGATTCCAACATCCGACGAAGGAAGGTTGTGTGACAGTTCCTGGTCCCATCGTCGATGAAGTTCTGGTGACCAGCAAATACTATTTCAAATGACCAGTTAATCCTATAATAAGTGCCGTTCCCTGCGCCAGCCGGTAGTGGGTCAGTTTGATTCTTTGCTGCCTTGGTGACGTGTAACAGCCCCTACGTAGGGTTCACGCATGCTCGATCTCGAGACGTCGCGTTGTCGCACCTATCGCTATCGCCTGCACCCGACGTTGCACCAGAGCCAAGCGCTCACTCGCCAACTGCACTGCCAACGCGAGCTCTACAACGCGGCCCTCGAGGAACGGATCGGTGCGTGGAAATGGGAAGGGCGTCGCGTTTCCTACTTCGACCAGTGCAAGACATTGACCGGATTAAAGGACGTGCGTCCCGAGGTGCTCGCGTCAGGGGTCACGCTGTGTCGAGGGACCTTGAAGCGACTCGATCGTGCCTACACAGCGTTCTTTCGACGGGTCC
>CAJCJA010000011.1 GCA_903970515.1 Candidatus Saccharibacteria bacterium CG_4_10_14_0_2_um_filter_52_9 | reverse complement strand
TGCTGGCGCGTCCCTAAACGCAACCCCGCCGATTGACCGCGTGATCCAGCGGGCACCGCGCCCGTCACGCCCGCGAGCCCGAAGATGGGCATGTTCGCGTAGACGGTCTCGACACTGCGGTCCGAGAGAAGGATTGTCTCGTGATAGATCCCGACGGTGCCGTTCGCGCGGATCCGACGATTGAAGCGTCGCCACGCGGGCAGGTGGTCATTTTCGGTCGAGCGGGCATACTTTTCGAGTTTCTCGAACGACTCCCAGTATTGCCACACGAGGATGACACGACCGGACACGAAGGTTCGAGGCTTGCCAACGAGTCCCAAACTCCGATCCCGTTGCAGCTCGATCAGCATTCGTGGCATCGCCGCGAAAACGGGCAGCCACTTCCAAAATTGCCACCAGCGATTGATCCTCATGCCGATGAGAAAGAGCACCGCGCCGTCGGCGCCCACGTCGGCAGAAAATCGTCCCTTATTGATCGTCGTCATGGGCGAATACTAACGAGCAAGTGCCTACCCACGAATAGAACGAGTGATGAGCGCCGCGCAGCTCGTTGTGGAACGAGTGTCCATTACAGCATCAAGTGACGCGCGTTCACACCTGGTTCGACATGAAGAACGCGTTTCCATCGGGATCAACCATCGTCGCACCCCACGCGCCCCATGGCATCAACTCGGGTTCGGTCATGAAGGAGACCCCGAGAGCAACAAGTCGCTCGTAATCGGCGCGTACGTCGTCGGACGTCATGTAGATATTGGTTCGCACGGGCGACTCGGGCGACGCCAACGTCATGCCGTAGAACTCACTCAAGCCGAGCACGATCCCCGCGCCGTGACCTGGAGGTGCCACGCAAAGAAATCGGTAGTCGGCGCCCATTTGATTATCGGAACGCACTTCCCATCCCAGGACGTCGCGATAGAAGGTGAGGGAGCGATCGAGGTCGCGAACGACCACCACCGACGCGAATATATGCACATTCCCTCCCTTTTCTTCACACGATGAAGCAACAACCTAGTGGGTGCCGCATCGCACGACCGTGCGAAACGGAATCTATACCCGCGACAGCGCGAAGTCTTCCTCGCGGTAGCGACGAAGAATTTCTGCGCCAGTCTCCATCTCGGTGTGCTCCGACGTGTCAAGGACGTGGCGTTCGAAGAGCCCGAGTCTTGAGAACTGATCGTGCATGTGTCGGACGGGGCCCTCATCGCTCAACGCGTTGGCGTGGCGTGGATCAGCGAGCCGAGCATGCGTTCGATCGAGACACGTCGCCAAAGTAGGCCTCAGCACCATGTACACGATTGGCAGCTCGACATTCGCGAACTCTTCCTTGATGACGTCCATGAACCATGGACCAATTATTCCCTCCAACACGGTCGAAAACCCTGCGTTCGCGAGTAGCGCCGCCGAGTGGAGCGCGGCACGAACTAATACCTCGTTCTGCATCGCGGCGGCGGGCTCCCACGGCGCGATGCCGCCATTGACCAACGACGCCCAAAAGAAATCGCCTTCAATCACCGCCGATCTCTCGAAGTGCGCAGCAACGTAACGACTCATCGTGCTCTTACCGGCACCAGGCGGGCCGGTAAGCACGAGCAGAAACGGTTCGGACATAGCAACAATGTAGAGGGTCCATGCCTCAGCACATGTCGACGGCTCACTGCGAGTCGTGTCTACGATGACGTCGTGCGAACAAAATGGCAGCGAGAGGTCCTCGCGCGCACGAGACGCGCACTCGAGACGCACGCCGATCCTCACATCGCACCCGCGATGCGGGCCTACATGAAAGACGTCGCTCCCTATTTGGGAATTCCCTCCGGTGAGCGACGATCGCTGTTGCGCGAAGCGTGGCGCGACCTCACCGCGCCTTCGAGTGACGAACTCGGCGAGACGTGTCTATTATTGTTCGACGAGACACCGCGAGAGCTTCACTACGCGGCCATCGACTTGATTGGCAAGTTCGTATCCACTACCAATGAATGGTTTCTCGTCGAGTACGTCGAACCGCTCTTGACTTGCAAATCGTGGTGGGTCACCGTGGACGGGTTGGGCTCGGTCGCCGTGAGCCCACTGTGTTGGCGTTACGACGCGAGCACGCTCGTGCGCCAGTGGTCACGTTCGTCGAACCTGTGGCTCAACCGCGCGGCGATTCAACACCAGCGGAGCTGGCGAGGCGACACCGAGGTGCCGTTCGTCCTCGAGCTCTGCGCCCAGCACACCCACAGCAACGAGTTCTTCGTGGTGAAGGCGATTGGTTGGGCGTTATGCGACATCGCGCGAATTGAACCCGATGCGGTGCGACGATTCCTCGCTCAGCATCCCGAGTTGGGCACCGTCGGCGTTCGAGAGGCCAAACGAGGACTCGGCGAACTGCAAGTCGCTCGTTAGTTTGAACGCGCCGTCGTATGGTCCCGCCACTCGTCACGATCGATCCTCCACAGCAAGGCCCGACCCGAACTCGCAGGAACGAGCCGCTCCTTGGGAATCTCGGAAACCAGTCGAAATCCGAGTCGTCGAGCGACGGCGACACTCGCGACGTTCCCGACGTCCATTTGGATTTCCACCGTTTGGACGAGGGGCAAGTAGTCGAACGCCGCGCTCGTCAAGATCCGCGAAGCGCGCGTGGCGTAGCCGCGCCCAGTACGACTCGATCGAACCCAGTACCCGATGCCCACCATTTCGGGATCGCTCATCGTATAGATGTTCGCCGCGCCGAGGAAGGACTCGTCTGCAGCGTCAAACGTGAAGTAGCGCCAATCCGTGACATTGGCCCACGCTTCGTCGTAGTCCTTGATGAGGTCATCGAAGTACGCGACGTCCATTTCGTGTTGGGCCCACAGGAGCCAGTCGTGGAGTTGGGACCAACTCTCCTCCATGGCTGCGATCGACGCGTCGCGGTCCCCTAACGAGCAGCGGCGCAACCCGACCACGCCGTCACTGAGACGCAAGGGCATCAACGGCATTTGCTAGTCACTCTCGCGTTCATCGATGCTTCGTCTCTCGAGGCGAATCCGCTAATTGAGCGCCGCATTCAAGTCATCAAGTAAGTCCTCGACGTCTTCGATGCCCACGCTCAGTCGCACGAGACTATCGGGCAGTTCGAGTAGCGATCCTGTGGTCGACGCGTGCGTCATGACCGCGGGCAGTTCAATCAAACTCTCGACTCCTCCGAGCGACTCCGCCAAGGTGAAGATCTGCGTCGACTCACAGACCTTGCGCGCGTCACCAGTGCCACCTCGCAGCGTGAAGCTCACCATCCCACCGAAGTCACTCATCTGCTCCTTGGCCACGTCGTGGCCGGGATGGCTCTTCAGTCCCGGGTAGTAGACCCGCTCCACGGCCGGGTGCGTTGCCAAGAATTCCGCGATTGCGCGCGCGTTCGCACAATGCCGCTCCATACGCACTCCGAGGGTCTTCACCCCACGCACCAGCAGGTAGCAATCGAGTGGTCCGGGCACCGCGCCGATCGCGTATTGGTGGAACTTGAGCGTGGCCGCCAATTCGTCGTCGTTGGTCGCGACGAAGCCACCAATGACGTCGGAGTGCCCGCCAATGTACTTGGTCGTCGAATGCACCACCACGTCGGCGCCCAAGTCGAGCGGCCGTTGGAGATACGGGGTCGCGAACGTGTTGTCGACGACCACTCGGGCCTCGTGCAGGTGAGCGACCTCGCTCAGGACGCGTATCGAGGACACGTTGAGCAACGGATTGCTCGGCGTCTCGATCCAGAGCATCCGAGTGCTCGGGCGAATGGCACTTCGGACCTCATCGAGATTCGAGAGATCGACGCAAGTGACGCTCACGCCCCAATCGCCAAAGATCCTCGTGAGGAGCCGGTACGTGCCGCCGTAGGCGTCGTTACCGAGGATCACGTGCTCACCCGGCGAGAGCGTACGTAGTAGCGCGTCCTCTCCGGCGAGTCCTGAGGCGAAGGCCACGCCAAACTGTGCGTTTTCAAGGTCGGCGAGACAATGTTCGAGCGCGGCCCTCGTGGGGTTGTCGACTCGCCCGTAGTCACTGAATCGCGGGACTCCCACGCCATCTTGCGCGTACGTCGAGGTCAGGTACACGGGAGGGTTCACCGCGCCCGTCGACGCGTCAGGTTCTGATCCCACGTGAATCGCCCTGGTGTTGAACCCGCTCACCGCTCGCTCCTTTGTTCCAAGAATTCGAGCACGTCGCTCCTCGTAAGCACGCCCACCGGATGTCCCCCGTCAAGCACCAGCACGCCGGCGGCGGAACTCAACCTATGGGTGAGTTCGGTGATACTCATGCCCACACCTACCATCGGCATCGGTGCGTCCGCCACGTCCTTCACGCGTCGATCCAACACCGAAGGGTCTCGAGTGGTCGCCTCGAGCAGACCCAACTCGCTGAGTGAACCCGACACCTCCTTCGCCGCCAGAGGGAGCTCATCGGTGACCGTGACGAGCAGTTGGGATACATCGTTCTTGCGCAAGACGGTGATCGCGTCACGCACGAGCACCTCTTCGGTCACGAGCACCAGGTCGGCCAATCCTTCTGCTTGGCGTCGCACCTTGCCCGCCAACACGTCACCCGCGTCCATCTCACTGTGGGGACGAAGAAATCCCATGTCCGTCATCCAGGCGTCATTGAAAACCTTCGAAAGGTATCCGCGTCCCGAGTCGGGAATCAACACGACCACGACCGCGTCGGCCGCGAGTGGTGTCGCCACGCGAAGCGCGGCCGCGACCGCCGTACCCCCCGAGCCACCAATCAGGATTCCTTCTTCTCTCGTCACGCGCCGAGCCATCTCGAAGGCGTGGGCGTCGCTCACCGCGACGACCTCATCGACCAACGAGGGGTCGTAATTCGCTGGCCAGAAGTCCTCACCGACTCCTTCGGTGAGGTACGGCCGTCCGGCACCCCCCGAATACACCGAACCCTCCGGGTCGGCGGCGATGATTTGGATCTCGGGGTTCTTCTCCTTCAAGTACTTTCCGACACCACTGATCGTGCCTCCGGTGCCGGCACCCGCGACGAAGTGCGTGACTCGCCCTCTCGTCTGTTCCCAGATCTCGGGACCCGTCGTCTCGTAGTGTGCCCGGGGATTGTGGGGATTCGAGTACTGGTCCGGTCGGAAACTGTTCGGGGTCTCGCGGGTCAGACGCTCGGCGGTCGAATAGTACGAGTCAGGGTGTTCGGGCGGTACGGCCGTGGGGCACACCACGACCTTGGCACCGTAGGCGCGAAGCACGTCGATCT
The DNA here is from genome assembly GCA_903970515.1 of Candidatus Saccharibacteria bacterium CG_4_10_14_0_2_um_filter_52_9. Lineage (GTDB taxonomy): Bacteria > Actinomycetota > Acidimicrobiia > Acidimicrobiales > RAAP-2 > RAAP-2. The sequence continues at coordinate 9,301 of CAJCJA010000011.1, read as the reverse complement.
TCTCCGGAGCCATCTTGTCGCTCATCACGAAAATGCATTGATACCCGCGCTGCGCCGCGACGATCGCGAGTCCAACCCCCGTGTTGCCGCTCGTTGGTTCGATGATCGTCGAGCCTGGCCCGAGGAGACCGTCGTGCTCAGCCGCTTGGACCATCGTGAGCGCCGGGCGGTCCTTAGAACTTCCTCCCGGATTCGTCGTCTCGAGTTTGGCAATGAGGTCGCACGCGAGGCCCGATCCAACTCTCGCGAGTTTGACCATGGGGGTATGTCCAATGAGTTCGAGCGGACTTTCTGCCACGTCCATGTCTGTATGGTGCATCGCGTTCCGTTTCTACTCTTCGCTTACCGCCTTCGAGGTTTCCCCTCGTACAGCACTCTAAGAGCGTGTGTTCTATTTGGACCCACGCTGTTAGGAGACGAGGAAGATGGCGAAGCCGTCGTAGCCCTTGCTGCCCACGGTCTGCACGACGGTACCGCTTAATCGTGCTTCACTCGCGGCGCGAGCCAAGAACTGTCGAACGCCCTGGACCCGTTCGTCCTTGCTCTTGGAATCGATCACTTCACCGTCGCGCACCACGTTGTCGGCGACGATGACGGTCCCGGGACGCGACAGGGCGAGCGACAGTTCGAGATACTGGGGGTAGCCCTCTTTGTCCGCGTCGATGAAGATGAAATCGAAACGCTCCGTGCCGGCGTCGAGCATTGCGCGAAGCGACGTCACCGCTGGACCCACGCGCACCTCGACCTGATTCGCGAATCCCGCTCGGTCGATGTTCTTTCGAGCGACCTGCGCGTGATGCTCTTCGAGTTCCAGCGAGATCAGTTGACCGTCCGGCGGTAGCGCCCGAGCGAGCCAAATCGTGCTGTAGCCACCAAGCGTGCCAATCTCGAGGATCCGCTTCGAGCGATGACTCGCCGCGAGGACTTCGAGAAACTTTCCCTGATTGGGGGCGACGTTAATCTGCGGGAGTCCCCCGGCGTCGCTGTCGGCAAGTGCTGCGTCGAGTGTTCGATCCGACAGCGCCAGCAGTTGCACGGCGTACTCGTCAACCTTCTTCCACGTGCTTTCGGGCATGCGAACAGTCTCTCAGACCGGCCGGTGCGAGGAGCGAAAAAATCCTGCAGAAATGTTGGCGACTGACTTCTCGTTCAACAGAACTTATTCAGTCCACTCGTCACGAGCATCGCTCGCAATAGGGCGTCCTCGCTGGGATTCGCGGCGAGCGTCTCTGCGGTTGCGGGCACCGTGAGCGACATGCCCTGCGCCGGAGGAGGGGTCTGGCCGTTGTTCAACACGCCCTGCAGTGCTTGGGTGTAGGAGGAGGACACGACGCCGTGATAGCAACTAATCGACGAGCGCGCGCCCTTCACATTCTCCAGGACGTAGTGGTACACGCCTTTGGGATATCCCGGCACCGGGGAGAAGATACCGTTGCATGCGTCGAGCGCGGCAACGGCGATCGTCGCGCCGTTCATGGCGACGTTGTCGTAGATGCCATAACCGTCGAACGCGAAACCCAACAGCACCGGCTTCTTCGACGCTGCGTTGTCCTCGACAACGCCCGCGCTCGTCGAACCAGCCGTCGAGGTGATCGACGCGACGCTCGCCGTACCACCGGTCGCGTAGGCGACGAGGCACGACGGCAGACCGTGGTAGTGGTACTGACCCCCGGGTCCGGGATGACCGTCGCAATCGTCGATGAACGATGCGGAAACGCCATTGTTGGTGGCAATGAAATTGTCACTCGTCGCGACCGTCGCGTGGTTCGCCTCGTAGGGGTTATAGAGCGCAGCGCCATTCAACATGATGCCGATCGGGCCCTGATTCGCCGTGGTCACGCTCTTCGAGTACTTAGGTGTCAGGGGTAACACGTAATCGTAATTCTGATCCTTCAATATCGAAGCCGACGCAACGACGGAAGCACCGGTCGCGCTCACGTCTTGAGGGTTCGACGGCACCGCGTAATCAGTCGCCTCGAAATTGGACGACGGAAGACCGTTCGACTTGTACGTCCACGATCCGTCGCCGAGCGTCGCCGTGACGTTCGAGTCCCACTTCGCTTGCTTCACCGCCGCCGCCTCGCTTTGGACGGTCGCGGCACTGTATTTCTGACTCGCGCCCGCCGGGGAAACACCCAACGAAACAAAGACCAACACTCCCATTGACGAAGCGAGTATTGCCACAACCCGTCGGTGGCACGATTTCATGTGTAGCTCCTGAGTATGAACGTTCATCACAGAATAATCGAGTTCGTACTTCGTGTTTTCACGACGGAGCACACGCGCGAAGTCACTACATTGTGTGCGTGCCCACGAACCGTGTGTATCTCGAGCAAGGCAAGAGGTTCTTCTTCGCGGTCTCTCTCGACTGGCCAGGGTGGTGTCGGCGGGCCGCGAGCGCCGAACTCGCCGTCGAAGAACTCGAACGCTACCAACAGCGTTATGCGCGCATCGTGACGGGAACTTTCAAGCCGGGTGCGATCGAGGTCGTGGGAACGGTGAAGGGAACACCGACGACGGATTTTGGGGCACCTGACGGACTCGGGCCGTGGGACTCAACACCCGCGACCCGCGCACAACGACGCCGGCACGTTCAATTGCTGATGGATTGCTGGAAGTACTTCGACGCTGTTGCGAAGAGAGCGCCCGCGACATTGCAAAGAGGTCCGCGAGGTGGTGGACGCGATCGCGATGACGTCCTCGAGCACGTGCGCGAGTCCGAGCGGGCCTACGGTCGAGCGATTGGTGTTCGCGTTCCACCTCGAACGCCGTGGAGTGAGCAGCGTCTCGCGATCGTGAGTGCGCTAGAGACGGGCGTTGAGAACGAACGCTGGCCTCAGGACTACGCCCTTCGCCGAATCGCCTGGCATGTCACCGATCACGTCTGGGAGATCGAAGACAAGAGCGTGAAATGATCGGCGCGAGACCATAGCCTCGGGGACATGACGATCCGCTGGCTGACAGTGTTTCTCGACTTCGCACCCGATCAGTTTCAGCGTGGGGTCTCGTTCTGGCGCCAAGTCACGAACAGCGCCTTGTCGCCCCCTCGCGGCGACCTTCAGCAGTTCGCGACGCTCCTGCCACATGAGGGCGATGCATATTTACGCGTCCAACGCCTCGACGACGGCATCACTGGGTGCCACCTGGACCTGCACTGCGACGACGCCGAAGGTGTCGCCGACGTCGCTTTGCGTGGTGGGGCGAGCACCGTCTCGCAACGAAAAGGCTTCTTCACGATGATCTCGCCCGGGGGATTCAGGTTCTGCGTCGTGACGCACCAGGACGAGCACCAACGCCCTCCCGCGCTCGAGAACATTGCGGGTAATCGAAGCATCGCCGATCAATTGACCATCGATTGTCCTCCGCGCCATCTCGAGCGCGAGGTGCAGTTCTGGCAGACCCTCACCACGTGGACCGCGCGCGCTGGCTCGCGAGCACAGTTCACCTTCTTGGATCGACCCGCGGAGATGCCCGTGCGCATAATGTTCCAACGCATCGACACCGAAGAAGATAGTTGTCGAGCGCATCTCGACTTCGCTTGCGATGATGTCGCCACCGAGCGCGAGTATCACGTGTCCTTGGGGGCGACGTCACTACGCGAAACACCGGACTGGTCGACGTTGGTCGATCCAGTCGGCATGCACTATTGCCTCACCCGGCGAAGTCCCACGACGGGAGCGCTCTAATACAGCGGCTCGCTACGAGGATCGAGTGATGAGTTGTCGAAGTTGGCGGTCACTCGCGAAGGCGAGCGACGCGCCCGAAAAGCGTTCATCATTGGTCACGTCTTTGGCGGCGACGACCGGCATCGACGGAACATCGCCCTCGGCGTCGATCTCTATCTCAGCGAGCACGAGACCCACGTGGCGACCGTCGAACACGTCGACGGAAAAGATGTGGCCTTCGTGTTCGAACCGATGGCGCGTTTTTCGCAAGATCTTGGAGTCGAGTTGCGCCACGAGACGGAATTCGTCACCGGTGAGATAGATGGTCGTGGTCTTCACAAACTCGGGATCAGCGTATTTCATTCGCACTTTTTGCGTGAGCTTCCAGGTCGTCGTCACTTCCGACGTGATCTTACGAATCCGTAGGGTCGTACCAATGACGTAGTGGTCGGTGATGTCAGCCACGTACTGCGCCTGAGGTGGCACGAGCGACAACAACCATCGCCTCTCGCGTTCGAGGTGCGCGTACTTTCCCTCTCCGGGCACTCGTTCAATCGTCACGGTGAAGAGTGCACATCGGGACTTCGCGGTGGGCGCGCAACCGGCGCCTCCATCGCCCTCCCGTGCGTCGCGGACTCGGACAACGTCGACGTGTTCACGATTCTCGATTCTACGGAAGGGTCATTGCGGTGCCTGTACCAATGTCGCGGGCGCCTAGTACGTAGCCCGTCGGCGCATGGAATCGACGCCGTCGCCGCGCAGTGATACTTCCTCTCGGCGTCGGCCGGTTAGCGCCAACGCGAGGTCGCTCGCGCTCCCTTCCACGAGGAGACCTTCTCCCGAGTGCCATTCCAACTCTGGACACGAGAAGCGAAGCCCCTTGGTCATTCTTGGCCGGACAAAACCGCGCGACGCTTTCGGCGACACGAGAAAATCAAGAACTCGACGGTACGCTTCCGCTGAGACCTCGATCGTCCGATTCGTCGGCACGCTGACGTCGAGCCCGTGGATAACGATGTCCGTCATTGGTGCGTCGGGTCCGAGACCCGGTGGCGTGAACCTGTTGGTGGCATTGTCGCGTAACAAGCCGACGAGCTCTTGATTCGCTCTCGCCGGTTCACTTCGTGCGAAGTCATTCGAGATGCGATTGAAGTTGCCTCCTGACTTCACGAGTTTCCACACAATCGTGGGTGTGCTCACCACGAAGGACATGCACAGGTGCGTCGCGACGTGACGAACGGTCCATCCGCGACAGAGTGATGGTGTCTCCCACTCTGCGTCGTCGAGACCCTCAAGACACTGTGCGACTCGACGACGTTGCTCGGCGATCAAATCAAACGTGTCGGTCATGGCGCGAATCTAGCCGACTCCCTCCTCGAGCGACGCCTCGTCGGCTTAGGTCAAATCGATCGACGACAACCACGTTTGTGCGACTTGCACGTCACCTTCTACGTCCAACGTCTCGATCGGTGCGCGACCGTGCAGCACCAACAACAGTTGCGACGAACTTCCCGATAGCGCAACGTCGTGCGGGCCTGACACACCAACGAACCACGCCTCATCCGTGTCAATCGTTCGAAGTGTCACCCTCGCGCCTGCGGGCGCGGTCATGTGCTCGCGCTCCACGAGGAGGAACTCCGCAATGCCGTCGCTCGCGACGTCAGCTTCAAGGGGCTTTGGCGCGTGCAGTGCGTTCTGTACGTCCCAACGATGCACCGCCGCTTCTTGTACCTGATGGCGTTCGACCGCGCGAACCGTGCGCGGTTCTCCCCACCACGTCCAACAACGGGCTTGCGGCTCGGCGTTCACCATGGCCGCTAACAGGCCCCTCGTGTGGCCGCGAAACCACTCCACGAGTTCTTCATCGGCGACATCATCGACGACGTGATGCGTTCGCTCGTCCGGCGACGCGTCTTCAATGATCGCGGTCCACGTGGCGTGCACTGACCCGAGGTGAAAAACCAGATCGCCGAGCGTCCACTCGGGACACGAGGGGATCGGCAGGGTGAAATCGTTCTGTTCTGCCAAGGTCGCAATCTCGTCACTGAAGCGAGCGATGTACGAGCGATACTCCATTGACCACTTCGCTTTCCTGCGGCGCCGTACCAGCACGGCCCGACTCTTGATTACATCATTCCAGGTCCCGCACGTGGGACTTCAACGCTCGTGTTCACCACGCGTGGACACGGTCTCACTGGCGACGCCACTAACGCGCGACGTCCGGCACCGAACTCAACTGCTCCAAAATCAACGCACGATCCTCTTGATCCCTTATCTCGGTGATCAGATGTTGTGCTCGATCGTACCAACGTTGTCGCTCGCCCGCGTCACCGCTTGCGGCATACGCTCTCGCGAGGCCTTCGGCACAACTCGCGACCAGCCAGTCGGGTGCGTCGAATCTCTGCGCGGCGTCGTTGGCCAGATGCGCGAACGTGACCGAGAGCGCTGGCTCGTTGCTCGCCGCCGCCGCCCGAGAAATCATCCAATCGCCCATCGTGAATTGCTCGGGACCTCCCGCGTAGAACCAGTGATAGCGAGACGCGAATGCCGTGCGCAAGAGCTCGAGTTCCTCGTCGCGAGTTCGCGACGCCTTGTCCAACAGCGCCCAGCACCGGTTGTACGCCGCGACGCCAATCGCACGGTGTTCAGTCGCATCCATCACGAGATTGTATAAGTCTTCACATTCGCCAGCGAACCATCACGATACGAGAAGCAATGGAGTGGCATCGCAAACAACGCCAACTCGTCGTGGTGGCGTCAAGTCGCGAGTGACTACTCGAGACGAGTGCCGACGCCGTACTGAAAATAGTCCGCCGTTTCGTGCACGTGGACTTCGAGTCCGACTCGTCGACATCTCTCCTCCAGCTCGGGCGCCGACCAAAAGTTCTTGATGATCGCGAACTCGCGTCCATCGTCGAGACGTCGAGTCATCACCTCTTCGTCGCTCGCAGGAAGCACGTGGTCCTTCGCGGTACTGGTGTGCTCTTTACGAGCGTCCAGGAAGAACACGGTGCCACCCGGCACGAGCATCGTCGCGACGGCGGCGAGGAATTCATCGATACGTCGCAGTGGCACATGACTGATCCAGAAACAGAAGACCACCGCATCAAATTCCTGCGTCGATCGCCATTCGAACAAATCGGCCTCAATGTAGGTGACGTTTTCTGCGCGCTCGCCCAAACGCTCACGATTGAGCGCGATCATTTCGCTTGAAGCGTCGACGGCAGTGAGATGGGCGGCCCGGTCACAGAGTTCTTCGGTCCAGATCCCCGTGCCCGGCGCCAATTCAAGGATGTTCTTTCCGTCGAGCGCGAGCGCCGCGAGTACTCGTCGAACTTCTTCAACCTGCGCGAACCAACGGCGCGTGGCGTCCTCGCCTCGGTCGTAACGCCCGAGGCGCAAGAACCAATCGTCGTACTCCGTCGCGCGGGCGCGGTAGTACTCGATCTGCTCGAGCAGGACCTTGGCATCCTCGACGTCAGCGGACACGAGGTGATTCTTTCACGGACGAACCACAGGTGAAGCCAAGAACACGGCAGGAGTCGCACGTGCCAATTAGTGCGTGCCTCACGTGAGGTCCTTTCTCATCGCGATAGCCATCGTCTGGTAACCCAACGACTCGTACAATCCCCGCGCGACCACGTTGGGGCCAAAGACGTTGAGCGCGAGTCTCGTCCCGCCTTGGCCTTTGACGTAGTCCTCCGCCGCGAGCATCGTGGCTCGTCCCAAACCTCTCCCACGAAACTCTTCGTCGACGACAACGTTGTAGACGTACCACTCTCCCGCACTCTGCCGTTCCCTCGTCGCGAGCCAGAGATCACCCACCTTCGTCTCACCGTCCCACACATCAAAGATCCGTTGATCATCATTCGGCATGCCGTTGACGAAGAGTGCCTTTTTGTTCTGTTCGATGTTCAGCAATGCCTCTGCAGGATTGAAGCCGGTGTCCAGGAGATCCTTACGGTAATCATCCCACATCGCGGTAAACCAGGCTTGGAGATCGCGGTCGGGTTTCGGGACCAGCCGGATCATCCTCTCACGGCGCATTCATGGGATTTATGATGCCTCGAAATCTTGTTTACTGCGCGATGCATGAGGTCATGATTTTCGAGACCGAAGTTGAATCACGTTTCCATCGGGGTCAAGCACGTCACGACGCACCAGGCCATTGAGCGTGAACGTTCGATCAGTGATCACGCCTCCATGAAAGTCGACGGATTCGACGGCGACCTCAAGTGAATCAACGTCGAAGATCGGCTTGATTACGGCACCGTCGCGGGGCTCGGGAGGAATGGTCGACGCTATTTTCTCAGCCATCATTGGCGAGACGGAATGGACGACGACTTCATCCCGCGGTCCGGTGAGTCGAATGTCGCCCGTCGATTCTTCGACGGGGGTCACACCAAGGACCGACGCGTAGAACTCGGACAAGCGACCAACGTTTGCGCTGAAGATAACGAGCGACGTCATGACAATTTCCTTTGCGGTTCAGTGTTCAAACGAGTAACGATAGACATTGGTCTATCGCTGAATGATAAAAGTGAATTCGGACCGCTTTACGAAGCGACCTGAATTGTCTTGACGATCGGCATCGGTTGGAGCAACTCATTGCCACTCAGGCGCATACCATCAAGATGAAACGGTATCGCCTCACGCATATTCTCAATTATCTCATCGACGGACTTCCCGGTGGTAATGACTCCGTCCAGTCCAATTACGTACGCCGCAAAGTTCGTCCCAGCGTCTTCAATTACAATCGTATATTCGGTCATTGCTTTCGCCCCCTTAAACCGGCTTGTCTCATGATGTTAGCGAGAGTGCCCCTCGGAACTTCGTGCGACAAGTGGCCAGGAACCGTCACGCAACCAGCCTTTGTTGGATGATGGAATTGACGGTGACTTCCACGCTGTCTACTTAGGAACCAACCATCGGATTCGATCTCCTTGATAATTCTCTCACCTTCACGACCTCCCAACGGTCGCTCACGGGTCAGTGTGTTGATGAGTCAAAACCTGCGTAATGAAAATCCGTCTCAGGCCATTTTTGGGGGAAGGTAGTTGTGTCGCTCAATCAATAAGTTCCTTCAATGACGGATGGCGTTAAGCGATGGGCAGTTCGCCGATTCACGCCGTAATGTTCTTCGCCAGCGATCCGGGGATCGTTGCGACTTGGTGGGCTTCCAACATTGGGGAAGACGCTCCTGTTATCAGGGTGGGCGAGTTTCGATACTTCATTGTGGACGGGATAGAGTTCGGTTTTCACCCAGCAGATGACCGCAATCCGATTGGCGCGAGTCCAGTCGTCTATCTCTCAGTAGGCAACTTTGAGCAAACTCGAGCGCATCTCCTGGAGCTCGGCTGCGCGATGCACCGCGGACCCCTAACCATTGACAGCTCTCGCCGGATCTGCCAGTTGATCGACCCGTTTGGCAATACCTTCGGCCTTGACGGATTCTAAGAAGATTCCCACTTGCCATCTGATCATTGGGTTACCGAGATTCGTCGGCGTTGAGGTTTTCTAACGAAAACCGATAGACATTTATCTATCGACCGATGATAAAAGTGATTTCGCACCTACCTACGAAGCGACCCGGACCGTTGAGACACGCGTGCTTGGTGGCGGAACCTCTTCGCCGT
>CAJCJA010000010.1 GCA_903970515.1 Candidatus Saccharibacteria bacterium CG_4_10_14_0_2_um_filter_52_9 | reverse complement strand
CCAGATGCACGAGCGTCGACCCGCCGTAGTACCCGACGATCCCCAGCCGCCAGAGAAAGTTCAAAAGATTCGTGTTGTCCGAATAGCCGAAGAACGCTTTTGGATTCGCAGCCAAGACCTGCGCGTCGAGGTACGGCAGGACCGAGATCTGATCCTCACCGCCGATGACGGCCATCAGCGCCTTAATCTCTGGATCCGCAAACGCGCGATTAATATCGTTGGCCCGTTCCGCCGCGCCGGCGCCCAATTTTCGTGTGGTGGCAAACTCAACTGGTACGAGGCGGAGGACGTCACGGAGGACGCGCAAACCCATCTCATGCACCTCGGGGAATGCTCCCGCGCCCGCCCACGAAGGCGACACGATGCCAACGTGGTCGCCAACCTTCAGTTTTGGGGGAACCCGCAGAGCGTTACGACGCACCATTCGCATCACCGTACTCGTGACGTCGAGGCACTTGAGAGATGCGCGTCGGGGTACGCCCCGCTCTCAGTTAGTCCAAGGAAATAGGTGTGTCGATGTCAATTTCGTCATCACTCGCGCCTACGACGTCGGGAGCGAGTGACGTCGAGAGATGCTCGCGCACCCGACCATCGATCTCCGCCATCGTCTGGGGATTCTCGCGCAAGAACACTTTCACGTTCTCACGACCCTGACCCATCTGTTCACCCTCATACGTGAACCAGGCACCGGCCTTTTTCACGAAGCCGAGTTCGACCGCAACGTCAAGCACCGACCCTTCACGGCTGATGCCCTGGCCGTACATGATGTCGAACTCCGCCTGCTTGAACGGCGCTGCACATTTGTTCTTCACGACTTTCACCCGAGTCCGGTTGCCCACGACGTCGGTGCCGTCTTTGATCGATTCGATGCGACGGATGTCGAGACGAACTGACGAGTAGAACTTCAAGGCGCGTCCACCGGGCGTCACCTCAGGTGAGCCGAACATGATTCCTATCTTTTCACGAAGTTGATTGATGAAGATTGCAACGGTGTTGGACTTTGAAAGACCGCCGGTCAACTTGCGAAGCGCTTGACTCATGAGTCGCGCCTGAAGTCCCATGTGCGAATCGCCCATGTCGCCTTCGATTTCTGCACGCGGCGTCAACGCGGCGACCGAGTCAATGACGATCACGTCAAGGGCGCCCGAGCGAATCAACATGTCACAGATCTCGAGCGCCTGCTCGCCGGTGTCGGGCTGGCTGATGAGAAGATCGTCGACGTTCACGCCGATCGCGCGCGCGTACACCGGATCCATCGCGTGTTCGGCGTCGATGTAGGCGCACACGCCTCCGTTGCGCTGCGCTTCAGCGACGACGTGCATGGCCAGGGTGGACTTTCCGGACGACTCGGGGCCGTAGAGTTCGACGATTCGTCCGCGGGGCAGTCCACCAATGCCGAGCGCCATGTCCAACGCGAGAGCACCCGTGGGGATCGATTCGATGTTCATATGCAGGTTCTCACCCATGCGCATAATCGAGCCCTTGCCGAACTGCTTCTCGATCTGGCCGAGGGCGGCGTCGAGAGCCTTTGCGCGGTCGTCGGTTGCCATTGCTGTCTCCTTGTTCTTTGTCATGGAGGGAAAGTTATTCACCCCTAGTGACATCGGTCGCTCTGCACTTGTTCGCACGCTACTACGAACAAGTGTTCGTAAGGGTGATACGTCGACGTCTCTCCACCATTCATATCCAGCACTCACCGCACACCACACGAATTCGCGCAAAGTCCCACGGCGGAACTATCAAAATACCTGATCAACGGCACCAATGTGAGAACCTGCCGTGCCAAAACCTTCACTCCTCGTCCACGAGCCTATGCACTGTTACAAGAAATACGGTCCAAGTAATTTCACTTCATGGCTAACTTCGACGACGTCATCCGAGCCAGCATGCAACTACCCGAGGTGAGCGTCTCGACGTCCTACGCCACACCCGCCCTCAAGGTCCGCGGAAAGACGTTCTGTCGACTCTGGGGGCCACGCGATGCGGCGAAGGCCGACGTCGGTGACGGCGAAGTGCTCGTCGTGTTCTGCGACATCGACGAGAAGCAATTTCTTCTCGTCGAGGGCGATGGCTCAGTGTTCACGGCACCGCACTACGACAACTACGGTGCGGTTCTCATCTTGCTCGACGACGTCGACGAGGAACTCCTCGCGACGTTGCTCTTCGACAGCTATCTCCTCAAGGCGCCTCCGAGCATTCGACGACGATTCGCCGACGAGTGACGATCTAATCGACGAGTGCTTGGTAGACCAGTTGTTGCAACTCGCGTCGAATTGGATACGTGCCACTCGGCAGGAGCTGGGTGAAGAAGCTCACGCTCAACTCCTCGTAGGGGTCGATCCAGAACACCGTGGACGCGGCGCCACCCCAGGAGAAGGTGCCGTTGGACACCAAACTCTTGTTCTTCGCGTGATCGAGCATCACGGAAAAGCCGAGTCCGAACCCAACGCCGGCCATGTCGACCTCGGAGAACGAATCGGTCGCGATCGTCGCTAGATCGACGCCACCGGGCAGATGGTTCTGCGTCATCAGTTCAAGCGTGCGGCTTGACACGATGCGCACGCCATCGAGTTCGCCCTCGCCGAGGAGCATCTTCATGAAGCGGTTGTAATCGTACGCCGTCGACAGCAAGCCTCCACCTCCACCGAGCAACTGCGGGGGATGGGTCGATCCCTTCGCGATGTCGTCGTTGGGGAGCGAGTCACCCTGCGACGGCACGTAGAGCATGGCGAGTCGGCCTTGCTTCTCGGGCGGACACCACCATTCGGTGTCGAACATCCCGAGGGGTTCGAGGACCCGTTCGCGCAGGAATTCGTCGAGCGATTGTCCGCTCCAAATTTCGACCAGGCGCCCGAGCACGTCGGTCGCGACCGAGTAGTTCCAGCGATCGCCGGGTTGGAACAACAGGGGCATCGAACACCAGTCGTCGACCGCTTTTTCCAAATTGGCCCCTTTGGGATACCCGAAGTCGTAGCCGTTCGCCCTATACATGGCGTCAACGGGATGCAGATAGTTGAATCCGTAGGTGAGCCCGCTCATGTGCGTCATGAGGTGATGGACGCGTACTGGCCCAATCGCTGGCACCGTTTGGGGATTCCTCGCTGGACCCGACCGGTAGACGCGGGGCTCATTCAGTGCCTCGATCCACTTGCCCGCGTCGTCGTTGAGGTCGAAACGCCCTTCCTCGTAGAGGATCATCGCGGCAATGCTCGTGAGGGGCTTAGTCATCGAATAGATACGCCAGATCGTCTCGTCGCTCACCTCGATACCCCGCTCGCGGTCCTGGTGTCCGGCCTTGCCGCACCAGACGAGTTGACCAGCGCGCGCGACCGTCGCGACCCACCCGGCGAGGCGACGACTCTGCACGTAGGTGTCGAAGTGCGTTTGGATGCGGTCAAGTCGGGCCGCGTCAAAACCGAATTCCGTTGGATCAACGCGTTGCTCGAGCAGTGTCATCATGTCCCCCCGTGTCAGTACCGACACTACGTGAGTAGCACCTCGGTCACGGCGTGTCGTCGAGGGTGCGGCGAAGGACGTCGAGCGCACTTATCGCACTGTAGGCACGAATGCGCGGTCGATCACCAGGTAGTCGAAGCGACGCGTCGCGCAGCGTCGCGCCGATGGCGACACCCACGAAGACCGTGCCAGCTGGATGGCCGTCCTGCTCTTCGGGTCCGGCGACGCCGGTGACGCTCAATCCAATGTCGGCGCCGAGCACGCGTCGCACGCCCTCTGCCATGTCCCTCGCCGCTTGCGCGCTCACGACGGGACCCTCGGGTACGCCGAGCAGATCGAACTTCACTTGCGACGCGTAACTGACGACGCCACCGCGGAACCACGTCGAAGCGCCCGCGACGTTGACGAGTCGACTCGCGATCAGACCACCGGTGACCGATTCGGCGACGGCGAGTGTCGCGCCACGCGCGAGCAGTCGTCGCGCGACGACGTCTTCCATCGTTTCTTCATCCACGCCAAAGATGATGTCGCCGAGTTTGTCGACGATGAGGGCGCGCACGTGCACCTCTTCGTCGGCGAGCAGGCGTTGCGCGTGCGCGACGTCGTTCCCTCGCGCGGTGATGCGCACCTTGATGCCCTCGATCCCCGACGCGAGGAACGCGATCGTCACGCGCGCGTCATCCTCGAGGGCCTCGAATCGCTCGCCCACCGCTTCGGCGAGGGCCGATTCGCTCGCCCCCCACGTGCGCAATACCCGACTCGAGATCACCGACGTCGCCCCCGCCGCACGTTCACGCTCGAGTAGATCTGGCAATATCGCACGCGCGAACATGTCGGTCATCTCGTAGGGGACGCCCGGGACCGCGTAGAGCACCTTCTGGCCCACTGGACAAACCAGTCCCGGTGCGGTGCCGCGCGTCTGGGGGATGATGCTCGCCCCGTGGGGCACGTCCGCTTGGAGCAGATTGTTGTCGGGCATGGCGCGACCCCGCGACGCGAACATCGTGCGGATCACCTCGATGAGGTCTACTCGGCGCTCGAGGGGGACGTTCATCACCTCGGCGAGGGCGGCGCGCGTGATGTCGTCTTGCGTAGGACCCAACCCACCGCAGACGATTACCGCGTCACTTCGTGCGAGGGCGGTGCGAAACGCGAGGACGATACGTTCGTGGTTGTCGCCCACGTGCTGGTGGAAATGCGACGCGATTCCGTTCGCGGCGAGTTGTTCACCGATCCACTGCGAGTTGGTGTCGGGAATCTGACCGAGAAGGAGCTCGGTGCCTACGGCAACGACTTCAACTCGCATTGGCGAGTACTCGCTTGCCATCGACGTAGTAGCGCCACCCCGTGTAGACCGTCATCGCCGCCGCGAGCCAGATCGTTGCCACGCCCAGCCACGCGTGGTGCGCGGTGATGGGCAACACGCAAAAGGCGATCGCCCAGTCCTGGACGAAGGTCTTCCACTTGGCGAGTTTGCTCGCGGGGATCGAGATGCCACGCTTGGCCGCCTTCGCGCGATAGACGCTCATCCAAATCTCTCGAAGCGTGATGATGATCGCGGGGACGATGAAGGTCTTGAGCCCGTGCGGACGACAGATGATCAGAGCGTAGAGACTCCCGAGCACGATGACCTTGTCCGCGAGGGGATCGAGGAACGCGCCCGAGGTCGTCGTGCCGTGACGGCGCGCGACAATGCCGTCGAAGTAATCCGACGCCGCCGCAAGAGCCCCGACACCAGCGGTCCACCACGAAATGCGATCGAAGATGATGAGGTAGATGAAGACGGGTGACACCAGGAGACGAAACGCGGTCATCAAGTTCGCCGGTGTCAACAGTGCGCTCTCGCCGTAGGTGCGCTCGTCGGTCCTCACACGCTCACCCCCTCGAGATCAGTACCACGACTCGCCACGATCCGACACTGCACCATCGAGCCCACGCTAAGCGACGGATCGACCAGGACGACACCATCAATCTCGGGGCATTCTCGAACACTACGTCCGACCCCCGGGCGGTCGATCAAGAGGCGTTGCGTCGTGCCGACCAACGCGTCGCGCTTGTTCGCCGTGATCGTGTCCTGCAGTTCGCTCACCTCGCGAAGTCGCTCGAGGGCCAAATCGTGTGGCACCTGGTCGCTGAGTCCCTGGGCGTAGGTCCCATCTTCACTCGAGAACGTGAAGAATCCCGCCCAGTCGAGTTGTGCCGCGTGAATGAAGTCGAGCAAGTCGCGTTGGTCATCTTCGGTCTCGCCGGGATAGCCCAGGATGAACGACGAGCGAAACGTCGCGTCGGGCTCACTTCGTCGAATCGACTCGATGCGTTCGAGGAATCTCTCCGCGTTGCCCCAACGCCGCATGCGACGAAGGAGCGACCGCGAGGAATGCTGCAACGACAAGTCGAAGTAGGGCACGCCGGTCGCGAGAATGGTGTCGATCAGCCCCGTCGTGAGACCCGAAGGATAAAGGTAGAGGAGGCGCACGCGCTCGACTTCGGCACTCAACGTGGCGGTCAGCTCGATGAGAGGTTGCGTGCCGCCCTCGTCTAAGACTTCGACTGCTTCACCGCGCCCTGCGCGGCGCCGATCGTGGCCCCAACTGGCGAGGTCCTGAGCGATGAGCACCAGTTCTTTCACACCACCTTCGACGAGTGCTCGAGCTTCGGCGATGATCTCCTCGGTCGAACGAGAGCGCTGGTCGCCACGGAACGTCGGTATTGCACAGAATCCGCAGCGACGATCGCACCCTTCGGCGATCTTGACGTACGCCCACGGCGCCGACGACTTCGGCCTCGGCAGGTTCAAGAGGTCGAATGACGAACGCACTTTCGAGCGCAGGGCGACCTGCGTGCTCGGTACGGTGAGACTCTCGCCGAAGCCCGCGACGAGGTCCACTTCGGGAAGGGCCGCCGCGAGCTCTTCGCCGTAGCGTTCGGCCATGCATCCGGTCACGACGAGCCGCGCACCTTTTTGTTTGCGCTCGGCGAGGTCGAGGACGGTCTCAATCGATTCCTCGCGCGCCGCCTCGATGAAGGCGCACGTGTTCGCGACAACGAGGTCTGCGTCGTCCGCCGAGAGTGCGAGGTCGTAGCCTTGCGTCTCGAGGAGCCCCGCGAGTTTGTCGGAGTCCACGTGGTTCTTCGGACACCCGAGTGTCTCGATCCAGTACCGCACCACCGTCTCCTCTATACGCGCCGACACCGAGCGCACTGCGCTCGGTGTTCATGGCGGAGAGGGAGGGATTTGAACCCTCGGGCCCACTTTCGCAGGCCGCATTCTTAGCAGGAATGTGGTTTAAACCGAACTCACCCACCTCTCCAAGCAGCAACATCCTACCCAAATGCGACCATTCGCTCCTCAGGGTTCCGCCCGCGGCTAAATCCAGTGTCCTCTCGTGCAGTAGCGCTAACTAGCTGGCTTTGACCCGCAACTCGGGCAGTTCGCTCACGAGGTCGAAGAGTTCCTGGTCACGCTCCCAAGTGAGGTGACTGCGCACCTGTTCGATTGGCAGCCACACCAGGTCGTCCACTTCCTCGTTGGGAGCGAACTCACCGTGGTTCACGCCCATGAGGTAGTACGCCACGATCTTGGGCTTGCCTTTGCGGTGGGTGTAGTTGGTCGTTCCTACGAAGCGCTCGATGTGACAATCCATGCCGGTCTCTTCGGCCACTTCGCGAAGCGCGGCCTGCTCGAAGGTCTCGCCTTGATCGAGTTTGCCCTTGGGAAACGTCCAGTCGCCTCGCGCCTCTCGATAGATGCACGCGATCTCGACGTGCGAATTACTCGCGTGACGATGCACGATGCCGCCGGCGGCACGGATGAGATCGGTGGGGGCGTCCCTGGGGATTACGAGTTCGCCGCTCAACAGGTACACACCCTCGACGCTAGAGGATTCATGAAGGAATTCTTGGCATTCACCGATTGTGTATGCGAAGAGTTCACCTTCGTAGAGTAGTGACAATGTTCGGCGCCCAACTTCCACTCGTGGGTCGTTTGGCGATCTATCTTGCCGCGGGTATCGCCGCGGGCATCGCGAACGGCATCGCGGGCGGTGGCACGTTCATCACGTTTCCCACGCTCATCGCGACGGGCATTAGTGCACTCCAAGCGAACGTGTCGACCACGGTGGGGGTCGTACCCAGTTATCTCGGAGGGGTCGCCGAGTTTCGTACCCACATCCGACGGCATCAACGACTCATCACCGCGCTGCTGCCTTCGTGCATCCTCGGTGCCGCGGCCGGGTGTGCGCTGCTCCTGCGCGGATCGCCGGGCACGTTTCGTCACGTCGTGCCGTGGCTTATTGGCGCGGGCACCGTGTTGTTCGCACTTTCACCCCTCGTGACCAAACGACTCGCGCATCTCGAGCACGATCACTCATCGCGCCGCTGGGCCCTGTTCGTCGGCGTCTTTCTCGTCTCCATCTACGGGGGCTACTTCGGCGCCGGGCTCGGGATCTTGTTGCTCGCCGTGCTGGCCATGGCGCTTCCCTTTGATATCAAGGAACTCCAGGGACTACGCAACCTCATTTCGCTCATTATTAATCTCTGCGCCGCCTTGATCTTCGTCGTGCACGGTCATCTGGCGTGGGACGCCGTTGACATGCTGCTGATCGGGACGTTGATCGGCGGTTGGCTGGGGGCAATCCTCATTCGCCATCTTTCACCTGGGGTCGTGCGGATCCTCGTCATCGCGACCGGCATCGTCACCACGTATCACCTCGCCACCACCTCCTAGTAGCCAATTCCTGATTATTCCGATAAGATTTGTGGCATGAAGAAGTTCTTTTCGTTTCCAAACCCGGTGAATAACGCGTCGGCACGCACCGTCGCCATGGGCGTCGTCACGATGACGGTGGTGGCGCTCATCACCAACTGGGCGTGGATCCTCATCCCACTCACCTACGGATTCATCGCTCGGGTCGCGACGGGCCCCACGATGTCGCCCCTCGGACAATTCGCGGTGCGCGTGGCGGGTCCACGTCTTATTCGCTGGAAGAAGTTCGTCCCGGGTCCGCCGAAGCGTTTCGCCCAAGCCATGGGCGCGACATTCACCATTTCGGCCACTCTCACGTGGCTGCTCGCGAGTTGGTCCGACGCCCGATGGATCCTGGTGCCGTTGTTGTTCGCCGCGGTGTTGGAGAGTTTCGGTTATTGCGTGGGCTGCACCATCTTCAATTGGTTGATGCGATTGGGCGTCATACCGGAGTCGGTGTGTCGAGAATGCGCGGACCTGTCTGCTCACTACGCCACCGCGGGCGACGCCCAGAAGTAACAATTGGCTAACGATTGTCGCTGAATAGGCCACGAGGACGCTTGTCGACCTTCACTCTTTCCTAGGCTGGTCTCATGCCACGTCGAACGCATCTCTCGAACGCCGCCGTCGTTGCCTTATCACTCACCTTGGCTGCGACGGCACTCGTCGAGGTACCGGCGATGGCCGCGAGTGCTCGGGTCGTCGTCGCCTCCGCCGCGGCGTTACCGAGCAGCGACACCATCGTGCACCAGACGATCACGACTTCCTTTGACGTGCAGCTCACCCAGCAGCACGCGTCGTCGCTTCCTTCGTTCATCGCGAGTCTCAGCGACACTGCGTCACCCAACTACCACCACTACCTGACGCCCACGCAGTACGCGAAGGACTTCGGCGCGAGCGAGGCGAGCATTGACGCGGTGCGCTCCTACCTGCGCGGCTACGGACTTCGAGTCGACAGCCTCAGTACGAGCCACGTCCTATTGCACGTCTCGGGTCTTACGACGAACATCGCTCGCGCGTTCGCCACCCCCGTCGAGACGGTGCACACCTCGGGTGGACTGGTCGCCCAATTTGCCAAGAGCGCGACGTTGCCGAGCGCGATCGCGAGCGACGTGCGCACGGTCGCGGGACTTTCCACCGTCGTGACACCCAGCGCGCAACTCTCGACGAGTCGCACGGTGTCGCACGCGGCACTTCCCTCGACGTGTGCTTCCGCGGGGGCGTCGAGCTCGACGCCGAACTCCCTTGGCGGCTATCCCGCCACGGAGCAGGCACTCGCGTACGGTCTTTCGAGTGACTACGCCATTGGCGATACGGGCGTCGGCCAAACGATCGCGGCCTACGAACTCGGCCTCTACGACGAAGCGGACGTCGCGACCTACTTCACGTGTTACGGCATCAGTCCGACTGTGACGCCCGTGAACGTCGACGGTGGCCCCACGGGTGGCTACAGCGAAGAGGCGACGATCGACGTCGAAGAAGCCGCGGTGCTCGCCCCCGGTGCCAACGTCGAGGTCTACCAAGGCCCCGACAGCGGTTCGAGTCCGCTCGACATCTACCAACAGATCGCGAGCGACGACACCGCGACGATCGTGACGACGTCGTGGGGAATCTGTGAATCCGATCCGACCGGCACCCCCGACGCCGAACAATCTATCTTCGAAGAGATGGCGGCCCAGGGCCAAACCGTGATCGCGGCGGCGGGCGACTCGGGATCGTCGGACTGTGCGGATAATCCCGACGGGTACACGCCGAGCACACTCGCCGTCGACGACCCCGCGTCCCAGCCCTACGTCACGGGCGTCGGAGGACTGACCGTGTCGAGCTTCAGCCCACTCACCGAGACGGTGTGGAATGACGGATCGAGTGGTGGCGCCGGTGGTGGTGGCGAGTCCGTGTTGTGGAGTCGCCCGAGTTGGCAAACCGGCAGCGGCATCACCGCGAGTGACACCATGCGCATGGTGCCCGACGTGTCGTTGATGGCCGACCCGAACACGGGCTTCATCGAGTACTACTCGGGAACCAGCACCGGCGTGGTGCGATGTCGACGCGTCTGCCAATCGGGCTGGGACAGCATTGGTGGCACGTCCATTGGTGCACCCCTCCTCAGTGCGATCGTCGCAGTCGCGGCGCAGGCCTGTGGCACCACGCGACTCGGATTCATCAATCCCACGCTGTACCAACTCGCGAGTGAAGGGTTGGGTTTCAACGACGTCACGACCGGCAACAACGACATCGACAACGTCGCGGGCTACAGCGCCGGCGTGGGCTACGACATGGCGTCCGGACTGGGTAGCCCCGACGGTGCGGCCTTCGTCAGCGGACTTTGTCCGCCAAAACTCGACGCCGCGAAGAGCTCCTTCGCCGCCGCGTCACCGAGCGCCACCGTGAACGCGAACGCCGCGTTGAATGTGTCGCTGAAAGACGCGAATGGTAACCCTGTCGCAAACGCCGCGCTGATGGTCACGGCGAACGCGGCCTCGGGCACGATTCTCATCAACGCCGAGACGTCGAGTTCGACGGGCGCGGGCCAAGCGAGTGCGAGCGTCACCTCGAGCACGACCGGTGCCGCCAACTTCACAGTGACGACGAACACGGTAGGACCAGTGACCGTCGTCGTGTCCTACGCCGGTTCCACGTTGCACACCTTCACGTTGAACTTCACTGCGTCACACACCAGCTCGACGCTGCCCGCGAAACCGACGGTGAGTAGCCTCGTAGCGCTGGTCGGTGGTTTTCGACTCATCGTCGCTGCGAGTACGACGCCAGTGTCGAGTTACCAATACAGCGTGAATGGTGGTGCGACCTGGGTCAGTTTCTCCGCGGTCACGCGCAGCGTCGCGGTGAGCAACTTGTTGAAGTCCCACACGTACGTCGTGTACGTTCGAGCCCGCAACGCGGTGGGCGTGGGACCCGCGTCAAGTCCCCGGCGCGTCACCACTCTCAAATAAGAAGTATGGCGTTGGTGACACTCGCTGCGGTGCTCGAGAATTTCTGAAGGTGCAACCTAGACTTTCAAAGGGTTCGCGCCAAGAAAACTTGAGGTCACCCCACAAAGGATGCGAGTGAAGTTTCCACGTGCCGCGTTGGTGGCGAACATTGTGATCGTCGGCGCCACGTTGCCAGTGGCGTTGCTGCCGGTCGCGACGAGCAACTCCGCGGCGGCGTTACCTCTCTATCAATTCGTCGATTCGGGTTCGGGGCCTCTTCCCTGGAACGCCTCCTCGTTCGAGAGTTCGATCGATGACACCAAGATGCTCGGCAATCCTCATGCGGCGAGCGAGGATGGCGAGGACGCTCTCACCTATCGAATGGCCAATTCCCAGATCGGCCTCTACGTGCAAAATGCGAGTGGCACCACGTCGTGGACTGACCTCTCAACCCTCGTCGCGACGCCCACGCCCGGATCGGACCCCGTGCCGTTCTTCAATCCCGCCGGCGAACTCAATATTCTCTACGTCAGTGCGACCAATCACCTGATTCTCATCAGCACCGCGACCACCCGCGACGCCCAATCGAGCCACCTCGCGAGCGCGGCCGTAAGCCCCTACCTTGCGACCGACCTCACCAGCGAAAGCGGGCTCAGCGTGGCGAGCGGTCTCGCGAGCGTGTCGATTAACGGCCAAAGTGGTGTCATCGCGGTTCGCTCGACGACCAATGCCGCCGAAGCGCTTCCACTCACCTGGCACTACAACCAGGACGTACCCTTCGTGGGCACGCCGGTCAACGTCTCGAGCATGACGGGCACGTCATCAATTCAAAGCGACCCCGTCGCACTGCAAGAAGGAGTGAGCGCCTTTGCCGCGGTGACGAGTGCGGGCGACGTCGACGTGTTCACCAACGTTGGCTCGTCGACGTCGTCATGGAACGTGGAGAACCTGACGACGTCGAGTGGCGCTGCGCTCGCCGCGGGAGCACTCTCGACGACGAGCACGACGTTGACAACGTATCTCGGCGCCCTCGCGACCAACGGCGACGTCGAGTTGTTCAGTGCACCGATCAGCGCGGGCGTCGCGTCTTCGATCTGGGCCCTCGACGGCGTGACGCAAAGCACGTCGGGTTCTCCCCCACTCGGCGGCAACCTCTTCATTGGTGCCAGCGCGACGCAGCTCTTCATCGCCGGTCAAGCCGCCAACTGGGGTGACCTGTTCGTGCTCACGAGCACGATCGGCACGAGCACCTGGACCTCGACCGACGTGTCGGTCACCGCGGGAAGTGCCGCGCGCAGCGTGGGCACCGGCGTGACCGGGCTCTTTCAGGGATCGTCACTCGAACTATTCGCCGCCGGCGTGAACTCGCCTCCTCCCGAGGGCGTCGGGGTCTACGCGATTCCGACCAAGGACTGGTCCAACGCCATCTCCAGCGGGTGGCCCATCATCAGTGAGACCGGTGGACTTGGGACCCAGAGCGCGCCGTGGGTCGGATTCTCAACGGCCACCAGTGTCGCCACGTCGCCCGACTTCCTCCTCGGCCAGAGCATCTACAACTCGCACAAACGCGTCACCTGGCTCTCGTTTTGGACCGTGAGCGGACCACTTACGACCGCGACGCGCGTGACGGCCAATTACTACAGCCACGGTTTCGCCGCTGGCGCATGGGTCGCCCAGCAGATCGACCAGTACCGCGGTCTCGGCGTCGGGCTCAAACCCGACTGGGTCATCTTCGATCCCGAGGGCTATCCGGACAATCACTCAGCACTTGACGCTCCCTCGGGATCGTCGAATGCCGTGCTCGCGACCTACGCCACCTACTGGGCGGCGATGCTCTCGGGGTGGTCCGCGGGCATCGCGTCCGTGGACCCGTCGCTCAAGGCGGCCGTCTACGCAACCCAGAGCGAATATCGAAACTACGGCCTCGTGAGTCAGTCCCTCCCCATCTTCGAGGCGCTCGCCTTCGGCAACGGCGGACCACTACAGGTCGCCGGCGCGAGTGGAAGCAACATACGCGGTTACATTGCGTTCAACGCCTCGTGCTCGCCGACGTCAACGCTGGCGACCGAGACCAATACCCTCACCAACCCTCCGTGGTCGGGTCAGTTCAACACCCTGCAATTCAACGCCGGGGTCTACTGTCCTCCCGCGTAGACCTAAAGTTTGTCCATGAGTGACGAACACACCACGGAGAACGAGAAGTCGCCCGACTTGAAGGCCCGCTTCAAACAACTCACCCAACCAATCATGGACTCGCTCGACTCCAAGATCCGCGACCAGGTCGACCACCGAGTCGACGAACGGGTGGACCAATCACTCTCGGCACGGCTCTCGGTGATCGAGCGCGCCATTGCCGACCTCGACCGTGAGGTCAAGGAGCTGCAGAAGAAGGCTTCGTCGTAGAGTCCGCCGCCATCTGAGCACGGCGCTCACGGTCCCGACGAATCGCGAAACGCACGGTCAAGACGCACAACACGACGACCGCGATGACGAAGATCGAAAAGACCGCGATGAACACCCTTCAAAACTAGTCGTGTCACAGGGCTGCGCCAAAGTAGTTCCATGCCTACTTTGACCGATTCTCCTCGAAACGTCATGGAGGCGCTGAGGGGCGACCGCTCACGCCGTCCGCGAACCGACGTCACGAGTGCCCCGGGGCTGCGCGCGATGCTCGAAGACGGCATCTTCGACTTTTGGACGAGTGCTCCGGCGACACCCGTCATCGTGCGCGCGTCCTCGCTGTGCAACGCCAACGCCAGCACCGACATCGCTTTGTCGAACCATGCGCGTCTTCGTGGTGTGCTCATCAATCAACTCGTACGACTCTTCAGTGTGGGTGCGACCATCACGTCAGCTTTTGACGACGCCTTTCGCGCGTGGCGACTTGAGGTGAACGGCGGCGAGCTTTACGAGTACGCGCAACGACTCGACGGCGATGACCTCGCGCGTCTCGCGACGGACGTGACGAGTCACTACGTCACGCTCTCGCGAGCGCTCGGCACCATCCCCGCGCAATTCCAGCCTCGAAGCGCCGTTCGCGCTTCGGTGATGCTCAGTGGTGGGACAATCCTCTTGCGCGACGTCATTGACCTGATGGTGGGTACCACGCTCGGCCAGGTGGCGAACGTGGCGCTCTTTGACGTGACGACCTCACCGCTCGGCGCGGGAGCCGAGCGATCGATGCGCTATCACGCTCTGGTCCAGACCCTTCGCTCGGGCGTCGTGCCACTGCGTACGTCGGTGTTCTCGAGCGCCACGGGCGAGATGTGGACCCTCGACGTCGATGCGGAACTCCTACGACGAAGTGTCGTCGACGTGCTCGAAACGATTCGTGCCATGGTGCAACACACGTGACGACCTTCATCCATCGACGCGCGGGCGTGTCCGAGCTCAACGACTTGATCGAGAGCGCACCCGACGAGATCGTGACGCTCGATGACGATCACCGCCGAAGTCTCGGCGCACGCTTTCGAGCCGTTCCGGCCAGTGGGCATCGACGAATCGACGCGTGGAACGTCGAGCGGGCGGGCGAGCCCGCGCACGCGTTTCGTTGGTCACCCGCAACCACGCGCCGCACCCTCGGCAACGCCGCACTTCGTCGCCTCCTTCGCGATCCCCTCTGTGGCGTCCTCGACGCCATCAATCGGGAGATCGACGACCAGTTGATGCGTGACGTCGCCGGGTACGCGCCGCGCGCGTCAATGGCGTCGTGGCTCGCGTCGCTTCACGAGAGCGAACTCGCCCTCGTGCGAGCCGACGCGACGAACTGGGCACTACAAATGCACGAGATCGCCCTCGGCATCGAACTTCCTTGGCGGGTGTGCGCGAGTGACGCGTTCTACGACATTGCGCGCGCCCGCACGACGCTGCGCGGTCGTCAAGACCTCGAAGTGACGCTGCCCGATCGACGCGTGTTACTTCGAATCCGTTCGGGAAGTCCGGGAAAGAGCTCGGGTCCCGGACTGCGCAGCGACCTCACCATCGCGACACTGTCGCACCCGCACGGCGTCGCGCCCGCTCGCATGATTGGACTGTGGCCCGAATCGGGCGTATGTCTCGGCGTCGATGGCACGATGAGTGACTTGCGCGCTGGCGCGAGGGACCTCGTGCGCACCGCCGTCGCACAACAACGACAGCGTCAGCAAGTCGCGGCATAGGATTTTTCGAAGAGCCCCGGCCACTAACGTGGTACAGCCATGCCATTACGAACTTCGCTCCGAAACATCGCCATTATCGCCCACGTCGACCACGGAAAGACCACGTTGGTCGACAAAATGCTGCGTCAGACCGGTTCATTCACCGCCCACGAGGAGCTCACGGACCGCGTCCTTGACTCGGGCGACCTCGAGCGTGAAAAGGGAATCACCATCCTCGCCAAGAACACCGCCGTCAAGTGGAACGACCTCACGATCAACATCATCGACACCCCCGGGCACGCCGACTTCGGCGGCGAAGTGGAGCGAGGCCTGTCCATGGTCGACGCCGTCATCCTGCTCGTCGACGCCGCCGAGGGCCCGCTACCCCAGACGCGCTTCGTCCTACGAAAAACGCTGGAGCGCCGCTTGCCCGTCGTGCTCGTCATCAACAAGGTCGATCGCCCCGACGCGCGCGTCAGCGAAGTGGTCGAAGAGGTGGAGAACCTCTTTCTCGACCTCGACGCCGACGAACACCAGATCTCGTTTCCGATCCTCTACGCGAGTGCTCGCCAGGGCTGGGCGTCGCACAAACCCGACGAGACGGGCGGTGACCTCACGCCCCTCTTCGAAACAATCGCCGACTATGTCCCGGCACCCGAGTACGAAGAGGGTCACGGACTCCAAGCGCTCGTCTGCAACCTTGACGCCTCGCCCTACCTCGGTCGACTCGCCCTTTGCCGCGTCATCAATGGCACCCTCGAGCGCGGCCAGCGCGTGGCGTGGTGTCGGATTGACGGCACGATCGAGCACGCGAAAGTGACCGAGCTCTTCATCACCGAGGCATTGGAGCGCGTACCCGCCCAAAGCGCCGGACCCGGCGACATCGTCGCAGTCGCGGGCTTCGAGGACATATTTATTGGTGAGACGCTCGCCGACCCCGAGAATCCAATCGCCCTCGAGCCGTTGCACGTCGATGAGCCGAGTCTCTCGATGACCATTGGGATCAATACCTCTCCCGTCGCGGGGACCGAGGGAAAACTGCTCACCGCACGAATGGTCAAGGACCGTCTCGACAAGGAACTCGTGGGCAACGTGTCACTGCGAGTGTTGACGACTGAGCGTCCCGACGCCTGGGAGGTCCAGGGCCGAGGAGAGTTGCAGTTGGCGATTCTGATCGAGACCATGCGCCGCGAGGGTTTCGAGCTCACCGTGGGCAAGCCCCAGGTCGTCACCAAGACGATTGACGGCAAACTTAACGAGCCGGTCGAACACGTCACCATCGACGTACCCGAAGAGTTCGTGGGCGCGGTCACGACCTTGCTCGCCACGCGTAAGGGCACGATGGTCGACATGGTCAATCACGGCACCGGTTGGGTCCGACTCGAGTGGCGAATTCCCGCGCGTGGTCTGGTCGGCATTCGAACTGAATTCATGACCGAGACCCGAGGTGCGGGCATGATGCACTCGAACTTCGACGGCTACGCACCATGGTTCGGTGATATTCGCATCCGCCAAAACGGCGTGTTGGTGGCGGATCGTCGAGGTCCGACGACGGCGAACGCCCTCATCGACCTCGAAAGTCGCGGCACGATGTTCGTGGGACCCGGCGTCGAGGTGTACGAAGGCATGATCGTCGGCGAGAACTCGCGTTCCGATGAAATGAACGTGAATCCCACCAAAGAAAAGAAGCTCACGAACATGCGCGCCTCGGGCAGCGACCACACCGAACGGATCACGCCCGCGACGATACTCTCCCTCGAGCAAGCGCTCGAATTCATCGCTGACGACGAAGCCGTCGAGGTCACGCCAAAGTCAGTACGGCTGCGCAAGGTGCACCTCGATCAAGCGACCCGCGCGCGAAATCGCAAAAAGGTCTAGACCCCGTTTCCACTAGCATCGTCCCCGGAGGGATGACAGAGCGGACGAATGTACCGGTCTTGAAAACCGGCGTGGGCTTGCCCACCGTGGGTTCAAATCCCACTCCCTCCGCTCGTTGACCTTGACTCCGTTTACTAGACCGAGGACCAGACCACATTTCCAATGAACGAGGTCTGGCCATTTGGTGTGACGGCGACGAATAACACGGCCGTGGCTTCGAACAAATTCATCGGACGAGTCCTACTCGTGTGACGTGATAAGAAAACCCGAGCCACAGTCCATCACAGACTGATGTGGTTCTTTACGGCATCAAGAAGATGAGCACCGAATCCTCTTACGTCGTGCGACACTCGACGCTGCACACGACTCTTCAATGACGTTCGAGCGCGCTCCAGAGTCCCTCGGGGATCACGTCAGTCATCCAGCGCACGCCATCAAGGATCTGTGCGGCTGAACGAAATCCCGCTACTACGGACACCACGCTCTTCGCTCGAAGCGGGAAATTGATTGCCGCCGCCGGGAGTTCCACGCCAAAGGAGTCACACGTCGCCGCCAACGCTTGGGCGCGCGCGAACAACTGTGCAGAGACACCTTGGTAATCAAAATGCGCGTCGCTCTGGGGCTTCGCGCGCGAGAGGATGCCTGAATTGAAGGGCGCCGCGGACACGACAGCGACGCCGCGTTCTTCGCACGCCTGCAACAACGGCGCGCCGGTGCGATCAAGCAGGGTCCAGCGTCCCGCCAGCATGACCACATCGATATCGGACGTCTGCACGAACTTGAGCAACGGTTGCCAATAGTTCATACCCGCTCCAATCGCGCGCACTAGCCCTTCATCGCGAAGTTTCACGAGGGCGGGAAACGTCTCTCGAATGACTTGATCTACGTGGTCGTCGGGATCGTGGACGTAGACAATGTCCACGTAGTCCGTGCCCAATCGACGAAGGCTCTCCTCGATGCTCTTCTTCACACCATCGGGCGAATAGTCAAGCGTGCGAGTGAGGTCATCGGGTACGTCGAACGCCCCCGTCTCCAAATCAGATCCCACGGGATGAGGATTCGGCGTCAACAATCGACCCACCTTGGTCGAGAGCACGAATTCACCGCGGACTTTTGTTGCAAGTGCGCGACCCAATCGACGTTCGGACAGACCAAGCCCATAGTGAGGTGCCGTGTCGAAGTAACGAACGCCCTCGTCCCACGCAACCTTCACCGCCTCATCGGCGTCGTCGTCGCTCGTCGCGCGGTAGAGATTGCCAATCGGTGCGCCGCCAAATCCCAACGACGTGACCATGACGTTCGTACGACCAATAGGGTTTTTCTTCATTCGACGTCCAATGAGTACCATTTCGCGGCCGTCGCCCCGAAGAACGCCAACGCTTCATCGCGACTCAGCGACGCGGTCAACGATTGCGCCGCGCGCGTGACCTCGTCGTACGTCGCGGCAAGTAGACACACCGGCCAGTCCGAGCCAAACATGACGCGCTGTGGCGTAAACACTTCAAGTACGACGTCGGCGTAGGGCTTCAGATCGCGCTCGGTCCACTGTTCATGATCGGCCTCGGTCACGAGTCCCGAAAATTTCACCGCGACGTTGTCGCACGCGGCGAGTAGTCCCATCTGGCGCCGCCACTCATCGATGACACCATCGATGATGCGAGGCTTACCGCAATGATCGAGGACGAACTTCACGTCAGGCAAGGCGCGCACCGTCCTGATCGCAACGTCGAGCTGATGAGGATAGACGAGGATGTCGTAGACCAGATTCGAATTGCCGACGTCGCGAAGTCCCTCTCGTACGTCGGGTCGAGCCAACCAGTTCACATCGGACTCACCCTGGACGAGATGGCGCACCCCTTTTAAGAAAGCACCACCCGGGAGCGACTGTAGGTTGGCAATCTGCGCTGCCGTTTCGCCCGTCAAATCGACCCATCCGACGACGCCGAGTATGTAGGGGCTCTTCTGCGCCTGGATCAAGAACTCCGGCGTCTCATCGGAATCGTTCACGGTTTGCACCAGCACCGTGCCGGCGATGTGATTATCGACGAGATGTGGAATCAAATCGTCCATCGTGAAGGTTCGATGCAGTGCGGGCATTCCTTCAGTCCAGGTCTGATCCCTTAGGGCGAGGTCCCATAGGTGATGGTGCGCGTCAATTCGAACATCGAGCGTCATTCGAGATGAAACACTTCCTCGAGCGGTGCCCACCACTCACCGGGCTGCGCGGACTCGACCGCCTGCTGACACGGATCAGTGTGTTGCCACCATTCTCTCGTCACCGGATCTTCACCAATACGCGCCATCGACGCCTCGTAGTCGTCGCCCGCGTACTCGAGGTAGGAGAACAGGAGGCCGTCGCGAAGGAAAATCGAATAGTTAGTGACTCCATTGGCCCGCAACGTGTCGAGAACGCCAGGCCAAACTGCGGCGTGTAGTTCGCGGTAGACGGCCTCTTTCTCAGAGCGCACACGAATGATCGAGGCGACTCGCGTGGGCTTCATGACGTTGGTCGACTTCGGACGCGCTGCATCCCCCCGTCGACGGCGAGGTACGTGCCAGTCGTCGAACCCGGCGTCGCGGACGCGAGATAGACAATGGCGTCGGCCACTTCATCTGCCGTCACGAGACGACCGTGCGGCATTCGTCGGGCGCCACCTTACGCCGCTCCAAAAACTTGACGCTGACGTCCAAGCCCTTCGATTTCGACTTCAACCACGTCACCGCTTCGCAAGTATGGATGATCTGCGAGGCCGAGCGCCACGCCGTGCGGGGTACCGGTGTTGATCACGTCGCCTGGACGCAGGACCAGGAACTGGCTTAGGTACCAAACGAGATGATCGATACCAAAGAGCATGTTGCTCGTGTTGCCATCTTGACGAAGAATTCCGTTCACCCACAGTCGCATCGCGAGATGCTGAGGGTCACCGAGTTCTTCTTCGTCGACGATCCATGGACCGAAGGGATTGAACGTCTCGCAATTCTTTCCTTTGTCCCATTGACCACCGCGTTCAATTTGAAACTCCCGCTCCGAGACGTCGTTACTGATTGCGTAGCCCGCAATGCACGCTCGCGCGTCGCTCGGATCGCTCAGGTAGCGCGCCGTCGAACCAATGACGATCGCGAGTTCCACCTCCCAGTCGGTCTTTACGGATTTGCGGGGGATCAAGACTTCGTCGTTGTGACCAACCACTGTGTCGGGAGTCTTGAGGAAAACCACGGGCTCGGCGGGAGTCTCCGCGTTCGTCTCCTTGATGTGATCGACGTAATTGAGACCAATGCAAATTATCTTGCCGATCCCACTGAGTGGTGGTCCAAAACGTGTAATGGGACCGGACACTTCCGGTAGGGCGCCGGATTCGAGCGCCACTCGCACTGGCTCCCAGCCTCGCGCGAGAAACGCGCCCGTGACATCGTCAGCGAGGGGACGCAGATCATGCCAGACGCCGTTGGCGTCAGCGACAATTGGCGCTTCGTATCCCGTTGCGCCGTGGCGAGCTATACGCACAATCACGTGTCCTTTCGTTCGACGACGCTAGGAGCTGGTCGTCATCGCCTTCCACTTGGCCCCTTGAGGATACTCAAAGTCCGCGACCGATTCCGCGTACATCGCTGCTCCGCTACCTGTGTAGCGAGACGCGAGGTAGCGACCCTTGACGACTCGCACGGGATCAACGAATTCAATCCAGTGCTCTTCGATGTTGGCGCTCACGGCGACGTAGTCGAACATGGAGTGATGTTGGACAATCTCGCAGAGCCCGACGCCACCAGCATGGGGACATACCGGTATTTGGAATTTGGCGGCCATCAAGAGAATGGTGATGTTCTCGTTGACGCCCGACACGCGTCCCGCCTCCATCAATCTTCCTAGCGCCGCCAACATGCTGCCCGCGACGTAGACCCCAATCTTGACTTAAACCGGCGCAATTTACGATGGCGCCGGGCGTCGTATCGACCCACAACAAGTCACTCTGGCGTCCACGAACCACGACCTGATGCTTTGCGCTCCTACTGGCGCACGCGCGAGCGAATCGCCGCGATCCATTCGTCCGCCGACTTGCGCGCAGCCGCGACTTCGACGCGTCGATCCTGCGCGCCCTCGCCCGTCACAGGATACGAACCGAGGAACTTCACGCGAGCGAGGTGCGCTTGCAAGTCCGCTAGGCAATCGGTCACGACGCTGTCGGCAACGTGGCCCTCGAACTCCATGACGAA
The DNA here is from genome assembly GCA_903970515.1 of Candidatus Saccharibacteria bacterium CG_4_10_14_0_2_um_filter_52_9. Taxonomy (GTDB): domain Bacteria; phylum Actinomycetota; class Acidimicrobiia; order Acidimicrobiales; family RAAP-2; genus RAAP-2. The sequence continues at coordinate 8,636 of CAJCJA010000010.1, read as the reverse complement.
GCAGTAGTCGCCGAGACCTAATTTGGTCGGTCGACTCTCAAGTTTCGTGAGGTTGATGTCTCGGGCGGCGAAACGGCCGAGAATCGCGTAGAGCGAGCCCGGGCGGTCGGCATCTTGAAAACAAACGATGCTGGTGCGGTCGTGGCCAGTGGGCGACGCAATGGCGTCGCGTCCAATCAGTACGAAACGAGTGGCGTTACCCTGGTGGTCCTCGATGTCACTCGCCACGATTGCGAGACCGAAGAGTTCGGCCGCCTTCAGCGATCCAACGGCCGCCCAGGGTTCGCTCGAGTCGGCGACCAACTGCGCCGCCTGTGATGTCGAGGTCGTCTGTTCCGTGCTCGCCAACGGCAGCGTCGCGATGTACCCTCGGCACTGCTCAAGGGCGTGCACGTAGCTCAAGACCTTGGTGACCTCGGCTGGCGAGAGACCCTTCTTCGCGAGGAGATGCAGGTGGATTGGCAGCACGAGCTCACGTTCGATGACGAGTTCGTGATCAAAGACCAGACCGTCGATGGTCGCCGACACGGTTCCCTCGATGGCGTTCTCGAGCGGCACCAATCCTTGTTCGAGCACGCCACTCGCGACCATGGCGAGCACTTGTGGTATCGACTCGCACGCCACTGGGTCGACGTTCTCGAGCGCGGAGACGGCTTCGTGCGAGAACGAACCCTCGGGTCCGAGATACCCAACGCGCGTCAGCACCATGCAGGGATGCTACTTCGAACAAAACCGCGCGCTGGGCCGACGAGTGAGACGCAACGACGCGGTGTCTACGATTGCTGTGGACCACGAAGAAGGGTGCCCATGGGCCAGCGCATGTTCGAATACGACGAGAGACTCGCGAAGGACGTCTTCGCGTACTGTCTCGAGCGTCTGACGCACCCCGTGCCTCTCGATTATGGCTCTCTCTCACCCGAGCCACTCCCGAGCCTCGAGGGTTTCATCACGGATGACGGTGTCGATCCTAAGTTCGTGCTCGACTTCTTCAGCGACAAAATCGCCCAACACGTCGTGTCGTGCGACTCGCCAGGTTTCCTCGCCTTCATCCCGAACGCCCCGACGAAGAACTCACTCTTGTTCGACATGGTCGTCGCCTGTTCGGGACTCAACGGCACGAGTTGGCTCGAAGCTGCCGGCGCGGTCGCGCTCGAGAATCACGCCCTCGAGTTTCTCGGTGGTCTCGCGGGCATGCCCGATGGTGCGGGCGGCACGTTCGTCTCCGGTGGTTCGATGGGCAATCTCTCCGCGCTCACCGTCGGACGCGACGTGGGGCGCACCAAACGGCCCGAGTTCGCACCGCACCAAGTCCGCTTCGCCATTTCCCAAGACGCACACTCCAGCATTGGCAAAGCGCTGCACGTCCTCGGCATCGAGCCCCTGGTCGTCGAATGTGACGACCATCGCCTGACGCGCGCTCGCCTGGAAGCCGCCATGGCGAATGATCCACTTGCCGACAGCGTCATTGGCGTGGTCGCGACCGCGGGAACCACGAACGCCGGGATTGTCGACGACCTCGAGGGATTGGGGTCATTCGCACGCGAGAACGACCTCTGGTTCCACGTGGACGGTGCCTACGGCGCCGCCGCGCTCTTTTCCCCCACCCACCGGCACCTGTTCGAAGGTATTCGCCACGCTGACAGTTTCATCGTCGATCCGCACAAATGGCTCTACGCGCCACTCGACTGTTGTGCGCTGATCTATCGCGAACCGGGACTCGCTCGACACATCTTGTCCCAACAGGCGAGCTACCTCGACGTGTTGCACGAGAATGATTCCGAGGATCACTACGACTGGAATCCGTCGGATTTCGCGATCCACCTCTCACGACGCGCGCGTGGACTCGCCTTTTGGTACTCGCTCGTGACCAACGGCGTGCGAGCCTACGAGGAGTCAGTGCAAGCAACGATCGACATCGCGACGCGCGCCGCCGCCATCATCGACGAGATGGACCACGTGGAGTTAGTACGCCCTCAGAGTCTTTCGATCGTGTTGTACCGGCGCATTGGATGGGGGCACGAACACTACAGCGAGTGGAGCAAACAGTTGCTACGCGATCAAATCGCGTTCGTGACACCGACCAAGTGGGAGGGCGAGACCGTTGCCCGCTTGGCCTTTCTGCATCCAGACACCAGCGAAGCGCTCGTGCGCGAGATCCTCGACTCCATGCGTGCGTAATCAGTCGCGGCGTCTCAACCGTGGCTTCGGACCCTACGGACGGAATCGACCGTCAAAGGCGCGTTGTAGTTCGCCCTCGAGTTCGTCCTCGTGATTCGTCAAGAGCGACACGTGACCGTCGGCAGGTTTATGTAGCTTGATCGCGGTGGGAAGGTTCTCGCATAACCATTGCCCGTGAGCGGCGGGCACCATGAGGTCGTGGTCACCAAACCACACGAATACCGGCACATTGATAGTGCTTGGATCAAACCCCCACGGTGAGAAGAACGCTCGGTCGTCGTCGAGGAATCCGTAGTGACCGTGCGCGAATGCCTGGCGACACGCGATCGCGAGCACCTCTCTCGCCGAGCGTTCCGCGAGCGCAGCCTTGTCGACCTCCGAGAGGAGACCACCGAACAGCTCGACGATGTTTGACTCATCTGCCAACGCGAATGCGTCGCCCTGGGCGCGCATATGCGCCTCGTATTCCGTTCCCCCTTGCTTCGCGAGCGCAAATTCCTCAAGATTCTCTGGTCCCATTCCTTCGGTCCAGTCGAAGTCGACGTCGATGGGCACGACACCCGCGAGCGACCACGCCGCGAGACAACGCGGTGCGTCGGCCGCGGCGCACGCGAGTGCGTGGGGACCGCCCCCCGACCAACCCACACTCACGTAGTTGTCGCGCCCCAGCGAATCGAGCACGAAGGTCACGTCGTCGCGCGCTGACGCGACACTTCGACCTTCGAGACGAGTCGACGCACCGTAGCCCGGACGCGAGAGGGTGACGAAGAAGAGCGACGACTGATCGGCGATTTTTTGGAAGAACTTCACCAACGCGACCGATCCGGGAGTGCCGTGATGAAACACCACCGTGAGTCCGCTGGGTTCACCCATCGTGGCGACTTCAATGGCGCGTCCATCAGGACTTACGATGACTTGCTCGGCATAATTCATGAACTCGAACCTAACCGAGCCCGCGGCACCGTACGCTGCAGGGATGTCTCGCCCACGAATTGTCAGCACGTCGCGCGTCATACCAGCCCCGCCATCAGCAGTTTTTAATCTGTTGGCCGATCCGCGCCAGCACGGAACGTTCGATGGCTCAGGTACCGTGCTCGCGATCCGCTCCGCGCCGCAGCGACTCACTCTCGGAGCAAGATTCTCCGTGCGTATGAAGCTCTACGGTCTGAAGTACACCGTTAACAATAATGTGGTCGCCTTCGAAGAGAATAAGTGCATCGCGTGGCACCACATCGCCCAATTCATCTGGCGTTACGACCTCGAAGAGGTGCCGGGTGGCACCAAGGTCACCGAATCATTCGACTTCGACAAACCGTGGCATTTTGTCATCAGCTGGTGGCACAAGGACGTCGCCAACCTACGCGACATGAACGCCACACTCGAGCGTTTGGAGAAGGTCGTTACGGCGTGACGTTCAACGTCACGCCATCATCCAGCAGCTCGACCCACGTCTGACCGGGGGTCAACGTGATGGTCTTACCACCCGTCGTCTGGTAAGTGATGACGTCGGACATCGACGATCCTCTCGACCAGGTGCCTTCGACTTCCTTAGCGTCGGTGAAGATGTCTGCGACACCAGAACCTTGCAAGTCCGCGTACGAATTGAGCGTTCCGATCCCGTTCACGTAGTTCACGTACATCACGACCACGTTCTTGGGCGACTCGCGCACGCCCGTGCCGGTCACGTCCGCTTTTCCAAAGAGCGTGCGATCCCACGAAGCAGACGTGCTGTCCCAGGTCCACGTCACCGGATAGATACTCGGGAACGGCACGACGAAACTCGCGACCTTGGCGCCCTTCACCTTTTGCGTCGTACTTCGATACGAGAACAATGACGGCGGCGGGGTTGGTGTGCCCCCGAACGCGAAGAGTTGGGGACCGATTCCGAAGAGGTTGTGTGGCGCGTAGAGATTCGGGTCTCGGTACATCGCGGTACCTGCGACGTCTTCATCGACGAGCCTCAAACTCGGGACGGTCTCGATGCTCGCGATCGCGTACGGGGCACCGCCCGAAAAGGCGAAGATTCCGCCCAGCGGCCAGACGACTTGGGTGTCAGTGGGGCGCACCGATCGCACGGGGCCAATCTTCGCGGGCGCCTGCGAATTGAAGATCGCCGCGAGCCGCGTGATGCCACCGTTGACGATCTCCTCGTACACGACGTCCGCCTGATCGATTCCCCATTGGGGGAGGGCCTCGGGGGTGTTCTCGATCTTTACGGTGAGCGCCGATCGCGTGAGGGCGGCGCCACCCGGGTCAGGCAGGCCCGTGAGCGGCGCGATGGGCACGGCGACGGTCGTCGTGGTGGCGCTCGCGGACTTGCTGGTCTTGTGAAAGTGCGAGTAGGCGGCGACCCCCGCGGCAACAACAATGACGACGACCAGGAGTAACAACACGTACTTTCTCACCACTACAAACTAGTAAAACCGCGAGACAACCAATTTCGAATTGGACGAAGTCTCAAAGAACTTTGTAGATCACGGTGTGCGGCAACTGTGTCTCGGGGCTCAGGTGCTGCGAACCTTCGAGCATCGACCATCCCATGCGCGAATAAAAACCGAGCGCGCTGTCGCGTCCGTTGGCCCATAGCTGTTCGACGCCCAAGGTCCGTAAGTCATCTTCGGCGTAACGCAAGGTAGTCGCGCCGTACCCCGTACCTTGCACGTCAAAATCGGTTGCCATGTAACGCAATTGGTACGTCACCAAATCCTCGTGCACGGGCGCGACGGATGGAAAGAACGATGCACTGACGACGAGGCGATCACCGACGAATCCCCCGTAGTGCAACGACGTCGTGTCGTCGTCACGCGGGTCAATGACCGACTTCGCAGGATCATCACCTCGAAGCACGCGGCGACGAAGCTCGTGCAGTTCCTGCGAGCGGACTCGTCGCACGTGAAAGTCGGACCGATCAGACAAGTGAACGCACCATCGTTACGAGCGTGATGGAAGGATCGCGTTCCATGACAATCGTCGCGCCGTTCTCGCGAAAACCCATCTTGGCGTAGAATGCCCGCGCGCGCCCGACACTGGCGGTGACGTGCAGAAATAACTCACTGGCACCCTGTGCCCGGGCCCAACTACTCACCCTCTCCACCAATAAGTCAGCGACACCACTCCCTCGCGCACTGGGCGTCACGTACATCCCGTAGAGCCACCACGTGCCGGGGTGGTCCTCGTTGGTACCGCCAGACGCCATACCGCACACCACGCCGTCGCACTCACCGAGGTAGTAGTTCCACGACTTCGCTATCCAGCGCCACTTCAGTTTCGACCACTTCGCGGACTCCTCGTAGGTCGAGCCGTACGCCTCTGGCGTGTCAGCCAAAGCCTCGAGGCGAATGTTGCGCAACGCCTTGGCGTCACGAACGCTCGCCGAGCGCACGAGGCAACGACTAGTCATCGTCGAACATTCGTTGCGCGACGATTTGCTCGCCCAGCGTCCCGTTCGCGAACTGATCGCGCACCGTGTCGTGGTCGATGCTCGCACGATTTTGGCTGAGCTTGGCTTTGGCCTCGATTGACGTCACCTTGACCTCGATACCGACAATTGCCTTCAACTGTGTATCTATGTAGTGCGGCGGTGCCTCATCCACGCGCCACTTAGGATCGCGTCCCGCTTCGAAATGACTGGTCAGCGCGCTGACTTGTTCGAGTTTCCACGTTGGCTCCTCGTGCAACGTGAGCGTGCCGCGCACTTCGGCGGCGACGTAATTCCACGTGGGCACGACCCCAGGGTTCTCGAAGCGACTCGGATAGTAACTCGGCGTCACGTACGCGCTCGCCGTCAGGAAGAGCCCAAGGACGTCGTCACCGGGTTGCACCGCCTTCCACCAGGGATTCGCCTTGGCGAGATGCGACGTGATCGTCGCGCGATCATCGCTCACGATGACGGGGACAAACACGCTCGCGAGTCCGCTGGGTGTGGCGACGACCAGGTATCCGGCGCCCGCGTCAACCACGACGCGCCACGCAGCGTCGTCATCGAGCAAGAACTTCGCGGGAATGTACATCACACCATTGTTTCATGAATCTACGCAAGGGCTACTGCGGCGTCGCCAGGAGCGTGTCAAGTCGCTCGAAACTTTCGTTCCATCCCACCTCGCCGTCCATCGCAATCATTACGTCGCGATCCTCGACGATTGGATAGGTAGTGAGCAGACTCATCACCGTCTCGTCCTCGACCTGTTGAAAGCTGATCTCGTGGTACCACTCGACCGGCACGTGTTCGAGTGGCGACGTGTGCGGGCGAAACTGACGCACGAACTGATCACCGTGTTCGTTAAGGACCATTCGTAGCTCGAGATGGAAAGGTCGCTTCACGTTATGTACCGTGCCGTACGCCGGATACTTGTTGCCGTCGGGGTCCTCCATCGTGATCCGGTACGACCCACCTTCTTCGAGATGCATGTAGCACTCGATGACGTGGGTCACGTGCGGCTCGTACCACTGACGCAATTTTTCGGCGATGGTCCCTGCGTCGAACACGACCTCAATCGGAGCACGAAATGCTCGCACGAGCAAGGTCTGGGGAGAATCGGCGAGTACCTGAAACGTCACCCGATCCCCCATGGCGCCACCTCCTCGCGACACGCCCACCGTACTTCGATGATTTCAGGTATCGCTCCGACGAGGAAGTCGAGCGGAATAGATCGAGTAGCCGTCGATGTGGCGAACGAGAAACGTCGCGATCAATGTCGCCGCCATCATCGGGATCATGATGGGAAGACCGCTGTGCGACAATTCAACGACCAGGACGAGTCCCGCGAGTGGCGCCTGCATCGACGCGCCAATCATCGCGGCGGCCCCTACGAGAGCGAAAGCCCCGACGGGCGTTCCGGGCCAGAGATGCACCCACGCGGCGCCGAGGAACGCGCCGAGCATGGCGCCGGTGGCGAGAAAGGGCGTGAAGAGACCGCCGGAGGCGCCGACGCCCAAGGTGAGCGTCGTGACGAGCGGTTTCAGCGCAAAGAGCGCGAAGAAGAGGCCGATACCGCCAACACCCAGGAACGCCGCGTGCGCCATGTCCTTACCATTGCCAAAGAGCTCTGGATACCGGATCCCGATGACGCCGAGGATGAAAAATCCAAGGGGCATCGTCCAAAAGATGCCCGCGCCCTTCACTCGATAGTTGGAGGTCCAGCCAATGAGACGCACGTAGAACACGGCGAGCAAGCCAATGACGACGCCCGCGAGGAGCGACCAGACCATGAGTGACTCACTGAAGCGGTACGAAGGAATATCGCGGTAGGTCGCGGTACTCGGCAGGTAGATCCACGCCACCATGGTCGCGACCAGCGAACACGCGAGCGCGGGCAGCACCGTCGGCAACGCAAAGCTTCCGAGTAGTACTTCCGCCGTGAAGATTGCGCCCCCCAAGGGAACGTTGTACACGGCCGCCAATCCAGCTCCTCCACCGCACGCAACGAGAAGACGTTTCTGTGCGGGCGACAACTTCAACCAGTGCGACACGGCGCTGCCCGACGCACCGCCCATCAACTTAGGTGCGGCTTCGCGACCAATCGACGCACCCATGCCAATGACGATCTCTGACGCGATCGAGGTGAAGAAACTTCGTCGAATCCCGAGCTCACCGTCACCGCTCCACAGCGAGTCGTCAATCTCGGCGTTCTCGTGCTTGAGATAACGACGGATGAAGTACCACATGATCGAGCCCAGCACGCCCGCGATGACCAGCGTCACGACGCGGTGCAGGCCCGACGTCGCTTCGACCGCGTGCTCATACGTACCAGAGTGGTGGTTGAATGCGAGACGTTCGAACAACGCGAGTACCCACATCAAGAAATCACCGAAGAGACCAGTGGCGACACCCGTCAGCACGATCGCCAGCCAGAACGTGGGCGTGAGGGCGGCTTCTTCTTGCGTCACGTTGGGTTGTTCCATCGCACCGCGTCCCGACGCAATTCGTCTCTTCAAGACGGGAGGAGGGATGCGAATCCGTTCGTTCTCGCCATCACGCTTGTGCTTCATGAGCCTCTCGTCGTTCGGGCCAGGCCAATCGTAGTCTCATGAAAATCAACAACGTCTTGATGCACGCTAAGGAGAGTAACAACACCTTGTTGTTGAACGCACCACGCTATTCATGCATAGCACTAGAAATAATTGCATTCATCGCGTCGCGTCTCGACGTCGATCAACGCTGGTGAATCCTGCGACACGCATGAATCGATTCCTCAAGCGTGCGAGGGGTCGCGAGCTCGTCTGGCGGCGAAGCGCGAATGCGTCACACGTTCTCGACGTCGATGTCCAATTCGAGCAACTCGCGCGGATCTTCAATCAAATACTTCGCACCGCTTGAGTCGAGTTCGTGGCGCGAACCATACCCCCAAAGGACACCGATTGGCACCACACCGTGAAACAACGCGGCGAGAATGTCCTGTTCTCGGTCTCCCACCATCCAGACCCACCGACGATCCACAGGTTGGAAGTAGTCGAGCACG
>CAJCJA010000009.1 GCA_903970515.1 Candidatus Saccharibacteria bacterium CG_4_10_14_0_2_um_filter_52_9 | reverse complement strand
ATCGACGGAGTGGACTGCGTGATGCACTTCGACCCGCCCGAGGACCAAAAGGCCTATTTGCACCGCTCGGGCCGCACGGCGCGCGCGGGCTCTACGGGCGTCGTGGTGTCGCTCCTGCTCTGGAATCAGGCGATCGACGCTGAGGTGATCATGCGCCGACTCAACCTCAAGCGACCCATCGTCGAGATCTTCTCAAATGACCCTCATTTACAGGACCTCGCGAACTGGGACCCCACCGCCTAGAGCACCCATCACCGGGTACTCCGGTGCCGCTCGTCTTCAAAACGTACCGAAATCACCCGTATTTATAAATTTTGGCGTCGCGGGACCCAACGGTGCAAGACTATGTGTTGTGAGCAAAAAGGGATTGCCCGTCTATAAATGGGACAAGTCCATCAAACGCGCACTGGTGGTTGTCGCCCATCCCGATGACGTGGACTTCGGTTCTGCGGGCACGGTGGCCTATTTGACCAACCGTGGGGTTGATGTGGCGTACTGCCTCGTGACCTCGGGCGACGCGGGCGGCGATGATTCGACAGAAAGTCGTGAAGAGCGCATCGCGATCCGCGAGGACGAACAGACGGCGGCGGCCAAGGAAGTTGGGGTCACCGATCTCACGTTCTTGCACTGGCCCGACGGACGCGTCGAGACGACGATGGCGCTACGTCGCGAGATCGCGCGCGTCATTCGTTCGCACAAGCCGCACCTGGTGATCACCCAGAGCCCAGAACGCAACTACGACCGCATCTTCTCCTCCCACCCCGACCACATGGCGACCGGCGAAGCGACCCTGCGCGCGGTCTACCCCGACGCGCGCAACCCCCACGCGTTCCCTGAACTCGTGCGCGAGGGATTCGCTCCCCACACCGTTGGTGAGGTCTGGATCTCGAGTGCGCAACCCACGATGGTCGTCGACATCACGAAGTCCTTTGACGCGAAGATCGCTGCCCTCAAGCAGCACGTCAGTCAGATCGGTCAGCGCGAGGACATCGAGAAGTTCCTGCGTCGTAACTCGCGACTCGTCGCGAAGAACGCGGGTCTCGGCAAAGCCCACATGGCCGAGGGCTTCAGGGTCGTCGCGACCAAGTAACGGGTCCCGCCGTCCTAGGGTGGCGGGAATGGCAGAGAAGAAGCAGCCCGCGACTCGAACCCCCATTGGACAACGCGTCGCGGCGGTGGGTCCGCGCGAGATGTTCCTCGGGGTCACCAGGGCGAATTTTCCGAGCCAATTGCTCGCGGGCATCACCCTGCTCGCGATCGCGATTCCCGAGCAACTCGCGACCGCACAACTCGCGGGCGTGGCGTCCTTCGTCGCGCTTCTCGCCTTCATCACGGCGACACTCGTCTTCACGGTCGCGGGGTCCAATCCGATACTTTCGGTGGGCGCGGACTCGACGATCGCGCCGTTGTTCGCCGTCGCGATCCTGCGTATCTCGCTGCCGCTCAGTCCCGCGTATTACTCGCTCGTCGCGGGCACCGCGCTCGTCACCGGCGTGCTGCTGGTCGTCATTGGACTGCTCAAGCTCGGGTGGCTCGCGGACTTCCTCTCGGTGCCGATCGTCGCGGGATTCCTCAGTGGCATCGGGGTCATCATCATCGTGCACCAATTGCCCAAAGTGTTCGGCGTCGCGACGGCCAGCGGATCGGTGATCACTCGCCTCAACTCGCTCGTTCACCACCTGGGACACGTGAGCGCGTGGTCGGTGCTGATCGCCCTGGGCACGTTGGCGGTCATGACACTGGGCGAGAAGATCAACGCTCGCCTGCCCTGGGCGCTCGCCGCCGTACTCATTGGGACCATCCTTGCGGTGTCGCTGTCACTCACCAAGCACGGGGTCGAGCTGCTGGGCGCCGTAAGTGTGGTCGGTCCCACGTGGCGCCTGCACTGGTATTCGCTGCATCAATGGAGCGTCGTCACGACGACCGCGCTCACGTTGGTGATTGTCATCATGAGCCAGAGTGCGGCGACGGCGCGCACGTCGGCCGACGACATAGGCGTCAGCGACGACCTGAGCCGTGACTTCCTCGGCATCGGACTCGCCAACGTCGCGACCGGCCTCGTCGGCGCGTTCGCCGTCGACGCGAGCCCCGCGCGCACGACCATCGCGCGTCTCGCGGGCGGTCGCACGAAACTGGTGGGACTCACGGCGGCCCTCGGCGCCGTCGCCCTTTCGCCCCTCGTCACCTACGCGAAGGACATCCCACTCGCATCGCTCGCGGGCGTGCTGCTCTTCGTCGCGGGGCGACTCATCAAGGTCCACCAGATCCGACGGGTGTTCGACGTCAGTCGCGCCGAAAGCGTGCTCGCGGTCGTCGCATTGCTGGGCGTCGTGCTTCTCGGCGTCGAACTGGGGCTCGCGATCGCGGTGGGCCTCGCGATTTTGGAGCAGACGTGGCGCTCGGCGCGCCCGCGCATGATGGTACTCGGACGGCGTAAGGGCACGACCAGTTGGGAGCCCCTCGAGCACAAGGACGTCGAACTTGTCGCCGACGCCTTGGTGGTGCTCTTCGAACGTGACTTGTTTTTCGCCAACTCCGGTGTCTTTCGTCGCGAGATCTATGAGCTGTTGAAGAAGTACCCCGACACCAAACACCTCGTGGTCGACGCCGTCGCGATCGCTGACATTGACTACACGTCCTTGCTCTCACTGAGCGAGATCGTGAGCGACTTGTCCAAGGACCACATCTCCTTCTCGTTCGCCCGCGCCGATGACGACGTCAAGAAGAAGTTCCGTTCGACGGGCAATAAGTACCTGGCGATGATCCAGATGCACGCGAGTGTCGATTCAGCGGTCGAGAGTGCTTTGAAGTCATGACGCAGCCATGAATTTGCGAGCACTGGTCCCAGTGCTGAGGGGTCCTTTGAGTTCTCCAACGTGGCTCGATATTCGCCAATTGTGCACCAGCTCGCGGCGAAAGTGTGTCCAAAACAATTTCTGATCGTGGGTGGAGCTACAAAACTTCGAGACCTTCGGTCACGTAAGGATTCAGAAACTGTCGTCGCCAGAGTTGTCGACGCTCATTTTCGCTCAGCCGGGCTGCGTCGGACGCGTCCGTCCATTGCGATTGGATGATGTCAAGCTGTTCGTCAACGATTCGTCTTGCCTCGACGTGCGAGAGGAAATAAATTTCAGAGGCTTTGATGCATCCGGCAAGTTGGCTGTACCGGAAGCCTGGGGCAATTGCCATTGCTTGAACGGTGTCAGCGCTGGAGCGTTGCTGGGGGCATATGTCAAAAGCGGGCGTCAACGACAGCGACGTTCCATCCCAGAATGCGGCATGATTTCGGGCGTGATCATCAGTGTTCCCAACACATATGTTGAAGACAATGCGCGAAAACAGTTCGCGCATTGTCTGTCGTGCGTCGCGAAAGCGTTCTTGAATGATTGGCACTAAGTCGTAGTAAGTGGCGTAACGAGCAAACGTCTCGTCGAGTTCGAGGAGCGTGAGAGCAGAGACAATCGACCGGCGTTGGCCCGGGATTGACGTTCGGTCGAATCGTTCCACTAACAACACGTCTCTACCTAAGATTTCGACCACTTCAGTTCTGGCAACGTCCAATCCAACTCGTCGAGCAAGTTCCATCGCAAGACCCTCGGCTTTGACGACCGGATAACTGTCCGTGGTCGAAGAGAATTTAGCGATGAGTGACCTCGCGCCATGCTGGAGCAGCGCCTTTGGTCGGGCACCACCTATGGCGGAACCGTGAAGGAGTGCCATTTCGAGTTCAGAGGAAAGGGGAACACCTTTTTCGAGCCGTTCTGCGGCCTCCTGCATTTCGGCGAGAGTGGCCTCGCTCGTCCTTGGGACATACTCCTCCGGGCTGGATTGAAAATCGATAGCTCCAATTCGATCGGAGCCGGATTCCAACAGGTACGTCAATTCTGTGAGCTCGTCATCCTTCGTGTTCAGTTCAGCCGTCCCCCACATCCGATAGCGGATCACGCGGCGACCCCACGCGTCGGGTCCAGCATCGCTGAGACATCCCGCGATCGTCAAGCCTTGGAGAGGGCGAATGCGCCCGCTCTGAAGTGGCAGTTCCGGAAGATACAGCGCGATTGAATCTTCTCGCTCAAGATAACTGCGGCCGTAGTTGAAGTACGCGACGTCGCCACTCTGCTCAATCACGCCGGCGGGAACGGGTTGCGTCGATCCTGGAAGCCAGACCCACACGTAGACCCTCGTTGGCGCACTATCAGAAGTCGTCATCGACGGGTCCATCCGGCTCGCGTATCCGAGCTGGCAAGAGTGCCAAACGCTCCTGGCCTCGGGCGACGAGCGCGGCTAATTCGTTGCGGTTCGCGCCAAATAATTGGATGCCGAGCAACGTCGCCGCTTCAAAGACGATGCCGATCGACACTGTTGGATCGCCACGTTCAACGCGCAATAGCGTCCCCGTGCTGATGCCGGCCCGGCTCGCCAATTCAGCCGTCGTCCATCGGCGCTTGCGACGGGCTCGTGCAATTTCGATCCCGAGCACCTTGGCGGCGTCGGTGGTTTGGGGCCTATAGGTGTGTGCCTGGCGCATCGAATTCTTCCATATATGAGTTTTTAGAGGCTTAAAACACTATATATGAATGATTATTAGAAATCAATTGCTCGCCGAGAATGGGACCAAACAACCATCGTGTGCCCCCCGTATCGAGTGTGATGAACCAGAGTCCATTCGTTTCTCGCGCCTTCACTGGGACAACGTGAGAAATACCGTTTTCGCGCGTTCGCGAGAAATTACGAAGCGAGTCTGCATTGCATCGTCTGAACGTCAACGTCACACGTACTGCCAAGACTCGTACTCGTGACGCTCATCCGGCCTCCTTTTTCAGATGACCCTTCTCGCCAACCTCTCGACCCGGCAATCGCTCCTGCTCAACTCTTCGCTAATTGTCGCAGAACGAAATTGAGCACGCCGCCGTGGCGGTAGTACTCGGCTTCCGTGGGCGTGTCGATACGAAGTCGAACCTCGAAGTTAATCTTCTCGCCATTCGTGCGCGTCGCCGTGATCGCCACTCGCGCCACGGTCTCGCCCCGGTTGAGCGCGTCGAGTCCATGAATGTCGAAGATCTCGGTGCCATCGAGTCCGAACGTCGATGCTGACTCCCCGGGCAAGTACTGCAAGGGCAGCACCCCCATGCCTACGAGATTGGATCGGTGGATCCGCTCGAAACTCTCGACGAGGACCGCCTTCACCCCGAGCAGCTTGGTGCCCTTGGCGGCCCAGTCGCGGCTGGAGCCGGTGCCGTATTCCTTGCCGCCCAGGATGACCAGCGGCGTGCCCTCATTGGCGTACGCCATGGCGGCGTCGAAGATCGACATCTCGTTGCCTTCGGGCAGTTTGATGGTGACGCCACCTTCGGTACCCGGGGCCAGGAGGTTGCGGATGCGGATGTTGGCGAAGGTGCCGCGCACCATGACCTCGTGGTTCCCACGTCGGGTGCCGTAGCTGTTGAAGTCGCCCTGGGCGATGCCGCCGTCGATGAGGTACTTGCCGGCGGGTGAACTCGCACGGATGTTGCCCGCGGGCGAGATGTGATCGGTCGTGACCGAGTCACCGAGTCGCGCCAAGACTCTCGCTCCCTCTATGTCGCTCACGACGCCCGGTTCGATGTTGAGTCCGTCGAAATACGGCGGGAGCTTCACGTAGGTGGAAACGGGGTCCCAGGAGTACGTCACGGTGTTGGTGCTGGGCACTTGTCGCCAACGTTCGTCGCCGCTGAAGGCTTGCGCGTAGCGCTCCTCGAACATTGCGGGCGTGATCGACGCGCGCACCGCGTCAGCGACCTGCGCGTCGCTCGGCCACAGGTCTTTCAAGTAGACGGGTTCGCCCGCACTTGATGTGCCAAGGGGTTCGTTGGCGAGGTCGATGTCGATCGTGCCGGCGAGCGCGTAGGCCACGACGAGGGGAGGACTCGCTAAGAAGTTCTGCTTCACGTCGGGGTGGATGCGTCCTTCGAAGTTGCGATTCCCCGAGAGCACCGAGACGACCGAGAGGTCGTGCTCGTTGACGGCGTCACTCACGCCAGTAAGCAGCGGTCCGGTGTTGCCAATGCACGTCGTGCAACCGTACCCGGCGAGGTAGAAGCCCAACTTGTCGAGTGGCACCACGAGGTCCGCGCGCTCGAGGTAATCCATCACGACGCGACTACCGGGAGCGAGTGAGGTCTTCACCCACGGCTTCACGCTGAGTCCCAGCTCGACGGCACGCTGCGCGACGAGTCCCGCGGCGACCAGCACTGAGGGATTGGACGTGTTCGTGCACGAGGTGATCGCCGCGACGACGACGGCGCCGTCAAAGAGGTGGTCGGCCGCTTCGATCCCGCGAACCTCTTTAGGTTCGCGACCGAGGGCGTCACGGAACGCGCCGCGCGCACCCGAGAGCGAGACGCGGTCCTGGGGACGCTTGGGTCCCGCCAAACTGGGCTCAACGCTCGCGAGGTCGAGTTCGACGTACTCGGAGTAGGTCGGCTCGTGCGCCGAGGCGTCGTGCCAGAGACCCTGGGCCCTCGCGTAGGTCTCGACGAGTTCGAGTTGTTCCTTGGGCCGACCCGTGAAGGCGAGGTAGTCCAACGTCACCTGGTCGATCGGGAAGATCGCGCACGTGGCGCCGTATTCGGGGCTCATGTTGCCAATCGTCGCGCGCGTCTCGAGCGAGAGTGACGCGACCCCGGGTCCGTAAGCTTCGACGAACTTTCCAACGACGCCCTGCTTTCGCAGCAGTTCGGTGATCGTGAGCACGACGTCGGTCGCGGTGACGCCCTCGCGGGGTTCGCCCACGAGGCGAAGTCCCACGACGGGTGGGATGAGCATCGACGTGGGTTGACCGAGCATGCCGGCTTCTGCTTCGATGCCGCCCACGCCCCACCCGAGCACGCCGAGTCCGTTCACCATCGTCGTGTGCGAGTCGGTGCCCACGAGGGTGTCGAGGTAGGCAACGCCCTCGTGCTCGAAGACGACGCGCGCCAAGTGCTCGAGGTTCACCTGGTGACAGATGCCCATACCCGGAGGGACAACGCGGAACTTCTCAAAGGAGCTCTGCGCCCATTTCAAGAAGGTGTAGCGCTCGACGTTGCGTTCGTATTCAATCGCGACGTTCTGTTCGTAACTCTGGGGCGTGCCCGTGCGCTCGAGGATCACCGAGTGGTCGATAACCAACTCGACGGGCACGAGAGGATTGATCTTGGCGGGGTCCCCGCCGAGGGCGATGATGGCGTCACGCATGGACGCCAGGTCGACGACCGCGGGCACCCCGGTGAGGTCTTGCATCAACACGCGCTCGGGCGTGAAGGCGATCTCCTTGGCGTCGTCACCGGCCGCTTCGCCGTGACGGCTCGGGGTCTCGGACCAACGCGCCAGGGCCTCGATGTCGCCCGCGTGGACCTTGATGCCGTCTTCGTGGCGCAGCAGGTTCTCTAACAACACCTTGATCGAATAGGGCAGGTGATCGACGTCGAAGGCGCTGAGTCCACTCGCCTTGAGGGAGAAGTAGGTGAGTTCGCGACCTTGGAGATGCAGCGTGTCCTTGGATCCAAATGAGTTAAGAGAAGAAGTCATGTCTCTATTCTGCCGTGTGCGCGACGTCGTCGTCTCGGGTCGTCGTGTTGGTGGACGTCGCCAAGTGCGAGACTGTCGAGGTGCGTTCCACCTATTCGATCCTCGAAGAGCGTCTCGCGACAGCGTTTGACGCAGTCGACCCCGGTGCGGACCCGGTGCTGCGCGCGTCCGAGCACGGGGACTACCAGGCGAACGGGGTAATGGCGCTCGCGAAGTCGCTGCAGCGACCTCCGCGCGACGTGGCCCAGGAGATCGCCGTCAAAGTTGACGTGGCGGGGGTCGCGACGCTCGAGATCGCGGGACCCGGATTCCTCAATCTGACGTTGACGCCGGCGTTCTTGGATGAGCAGCTCCGAGCCCTGCTCGAGGACCCTCGCCTCGGGGTCGCCGCGCAGGACCCGGCGCGTCGCGTCGTGATTGACTACTCGGCACCCAATGTCGCCAAGGAGATGCACGTCGGACACCTTCGCTCGACGGTGATTGGCGACGCACTCGCGCGCATGTACCGTTTCGACGGGGCGACGGTGATCGCGCGCAATCACGTGGGCGACTGGGGTACGCCCTTTGGCATGCTGATCGAGCACCTCATCGACATGGGCGAGGACGAAGCGGTCGCGTCACTGTCGATTGGCGACCTTGACGCGTTCTATCGCTCCGCTCGCAAGAAATTCGACGAGGACGACGCCATGAAGGATCGCGCGCGCGCTCGTGTCGTGGCGTTACAGGCGGGCGACCCTGAGACGCGTCGCCTGTGGCAACTGCTGGTCGATGAGTCCGTTGCCTACTTCGCCGAGGTGTACGCGAAGTTGGACGTGACGTTGAGTCCCGGTGACGTGGTGGGCGAGTCCTCTTACAATTCAATGCTTGACGACGTTGTCGACGACCTCGATCGGCAAGGACTGCTCGTCGAGAGCGACGGGGCACTGTGCGTGTTCCCGCCGGGCTTCACCAATCGAGAGGATGAGCCGCTGCCGCTTATCGTGAAGAAACGCGATGATGGTTTCGGGTACGCCGCTACGGACTTGGCCGCCGTGCGTGACCGTGTCACCAACCTGGCGGCGGACGAACTTCTCTACGTCGTCGGCGCTCCCCAGGCGCAGCACTTCGACATGGTCTACGCGACGGCGCGCTTGGCGGGGTGGTTGCCCGAGTCGGTGCGCTGTGAACACGTGTCCTTCGGGAACGTGCTCGGGCCCGATCGAAAGATGTTCAAGACCCGTAGTGGTGAGACGGTCAAGCTGGTTGCGTTGCTCGACGAGGCGACGCAACGTGCGTTTCAGGCGTTAGAGGAACGAACGAGTGACCTCGACGAAGCTGAGCGTCACCATCTCGCCACACAGATCGCGAGGGCCGCGATCAAGTACGCGGACCTATCGACGGAGCGCCAGCGCGACTACGTCTTTGACCTCGATCGGATGCTCGCCTTCGAGGGCGACACCGGTCCGTATCTGCAGTACGCGCACGCGCGACTTCGCTCGATCTTTCGACGACTAGGCACCGCGTGGGATCCCACGTCAGCGAGTTTTGCTCTCGAGCACCCTGCCGAGCGTCACCTGGCCCTTGGTCTGCTCGGATTCCCCGAGGCGTTTGAGTTGTCGCTCGCCGGCCAACAACCGCACCGGCTCTGCGTGTACCTGTTCGACCTCGCGCAGCGATTCACGTCGTTCTACGAGGCATGTCCTGTGCTGAGTGCCGTCGGACACGTGCGCGACGAGCG
>CAJCJA010000008.1 GCA_903970515.1 Candidatus Saccharibacteria bacterium CG_4_10_14_0_2_um_filter_52_9 | reverse complement strand
TCGTGATCGGGGGATTCTCATATCGGCTGAACGTGCGAGATGCGATTTCAACCAAACGGCGGGGGAAGGACGGCGATAATGGCGTCAGAGATGGCCTCGTAGCCCGCCGCATTGGGGTGAATGTTCGGACCGTACGGTGCTGCGGCACACATCCACGTCAAGTGACAGACAGTCGACACACTCGCGAGGACACGAGTGCCCGAGCCAGCAGCTTTAGGTGACGTCAGGCGAAGGTGGAATACGCGGGCAACGTTCGCCATCGGAATACCTTGGGACTGATAAATCGTGGCCAGGGTCTGGTCGAGTTGGCTAATGGCCTCCAGACTCGCGCGAGCGTGAACCCGCCCCGATGTTCCGCTGGTCACCTTGGCGACATAGGGGTCAGCGAAGCTCATGCCGACGAACGTGACGCGGGGCCCGGCCGCGGCCTTCAACACCGTGAGGATGCTCGTGAGTTGGGGACCAACCCGAGCGAGACTCTGCTGGACGCAGTTTGGGTCGACGACGGCGGTTCGAAGACACGGGACCACGCTATTGAAGCCGAGGTCAATGGTGACCAAACCGGTTTGATCGTGGTGCGCGTCAAGAAAAGTAATCGCGTCGGCTAACTGCGAATCGCCAGCGTGATAGCAGCCGTCCTGGCCGTTAACCATGGTCGTCACCGTTTCGCCGGGACAACCGAGCTCGGTCAAGGAGAGCGATATCCCGCGGCTCGCTTCGTACGCGATGAGGTCGTTTGAAAAGCCCTGACGAGTTCGAAAACCCGATGGGTGATAGGCGGTGGGTTGGATACCGACCGATACCGATGCACCAAGGTCGAGGTAGAAGCCAGATATCGTGGTCGCGCTGGCGGCGCTCGATCCGTTCGTGGTGCCCACCAACGTGAGAATCGTCAGCGCCGACGCCAAGATCGCGAGAATGCGTGCGCATACCTTGCGACGACGGACCACCTACGCTCCTTGGGTTTCGTGCCACTGCGGGCACTCGGGTTGAAATCGGACCGCAGATTTGAAGTGCGAATCAGGTATCAACCTATAGTTGGAATATGGACGGCGACGCCGTGAACGAAAAGAAATGGATAAGATTCGGCACCTTGGCCGCAACCGTTGTGCATAGATTAACCTCTCAGGATCCTCGTACTCGAAGCGAACGAGGTGTCCCCGCGACGCGCCGCCTCGCGTTGAGTGGAGAGCATGCGTCCGCGCCGCCTCTCCGCGACGAACATTGACGCGAGCAGCAGCGCGCCCGAGAGGACCAAGGAGTAGCCGAACAGGTCGTAGGCAACCCCGTGACTGCACCAACTGAACCTGTACCAGCGATACGGCGCGATGACGCTGACGGCAAGGACGAGCACCATCGTGGCCGCCATCACCCGGTGCTCACGCCAACGCGAGAAGAGGACCAGCGGAATGAGTACCACCCACGACCAGTGATGGGCCCACGAAATGGGACTCACCAACACTTCAGTAAGGGCGAGAGCCAGCAGTGCGTCCACCGGGCGATCCTGAGTCACGTAGCGACGAGTGAGCGAGAGTCCACACCAGAGCGTGAGCCCACACAGTACGACCCAGGCGAGAACTCGCAACTCCGGCGCTGGGGCCAACACGTGTCCGGTGAAGCCGAACCACGACTGATTAATCGGATTCGTAGGTTTGCCCTTGTGCCCGGGACTGAAGGCCTGGTGCAACCAGAACGTCGCGGAATCTTTCGGGAGGATCAACCACGCGATGACCGCTGCGGCAACGAACGCGCTCGCTGCACGCCAGGCCGCTGCCCGGGAGCGACTCAGGAGAAAATACAAGACGTAGATGAGCGGCGTGAGCTTTATCGCTGCGGCGAGCCCCGTCAGGATGCCTCGACGTTTCGAGCGCCCTCGAATGAGTTCATAGCCAACCGCCAGCATCAAAAAGAAATTGATCTGCCCGAACTGCATGTTGCTGCGCAAGGGCTGTAGGCACATGCATGACGCACCACCAAGCAGTGCCGCGACCGCCCAGAGGTTGAAGCCCCGCAGCTTCGTCACTTCATTGAGACAGAGAGCGATCAGTGACACGAGGGCAATGACGCTTAGAAGCCACCACGTCGCCAAGACCGGGAGCGCCGGAGCGATGACGAGCAGGCTTAAGAGAAGTAACGCGAAGGGAGGGTACGTGAAGTTGAGGTGAGCAAAGGTGAAGTGCGCGTGGTAGGTGTTGCCGCCGTGGAGCATGTTGAGCGACGCGTCTCGATAGACCTGGAAATCGAGCGGTACGCCCAGGTGCACGCGCTCAGTCAGCTGTAGCGCCACGAGCGTCCACACCGCGAACACGGATAGAGCGAGAACGACTTTCACCCACCAACCAGTAAGTAGCGAAGCACCCGTCGTGAGAGGTCGCTCGAGAGTCCGAGGTGTCGTCTCGGAATTCATCGCTGGCGTCTCTCGAGGAGCGAAGGAACCTCGAGACTCGTCCACGAGATCGCAACAATCGACACGTTCCACCTCGTCCGTTGAGATCGCGTAGTTACTCGATACCGCCATTGCGCATACCAAGTGACACGCGTGCGCGGGTCCCTCCTCCAACGGTAAGAGACCCGCGCGCGCGTACAAGCACTAGCGCACGTAGTACTACGCCTTGATGCTGGTGGCCTTGATGACCGTGCCGGCGAGCGTACCGGTGACCGAGACGGGATCGGCCGCCTTGAGAGTCTTCGACGTGAGCTTCGTCCACTTGGTCTTTGCAGTGAAGTCAACGGTGTATACCTTGGACCCCGACTTGATGGTGAAGGAGTCCTTCGCAGTGTCCAGAGTCTTCACGGTTCCGCTGTACGTCTTCGCGGCAGCTGTCGCGGCCGAGGCCGACTCCATCGGCAGCGCCACGACGGTGACCAACCCAAGCGATCCCGCGGCGAGCATGGTTGACACGACGGCTCGGCTAAGCGTTTTCTTCATAATGGAATACTCCTCATAGTTAAATTAGGTATGCACTTTGAAACTCGAGCGTCGGTGTTCGACCCCGGGTCTCAATGAAAGATAGTGAGCGTTCCATTTACGGCGTGGGCGATTTGCGCAAAGATACGTCCAAGATTTGTAGTGAGTTCGACGTACTACCGCGTTGTCGAAGATGGTCTCGCAACGTTCGATCGATATACCGAACGCAATTCCTCAGAACTCGTAATGAGATGGAAGTGACATCTAGGCGCGCAGAAGAATGATCGTTGCGTCGATGCCACCGCCAGCCGACTCGCGCAGTTCGATCGTGCCGTGAGAGTGCTGGACGAGCTGGGCGACGATCGACAGACCGAGCCCCGCGCCGTCGCTTCGATTCTCACGACCCCTCCAGAAGCGGCGCAGAGCCAGCGCTCGCTCCGACTCATCGAGACCACGACCGTTGTCAACGACGTGGATCTCGACGTGTTCATCGACCGCAAAGGCCCTAATCTCAACCCTTCCGCCCTCGGAGGTTGCGTCAAAAGCGTTCGAGAGAAGGTTGTCAAGAATCTGCTCGAAGACATCCTCAATCGCGAGCGCCTGGAGCCCGAGCTCCGAGTCGAACTCGAACTCGAGTCCCATCTCCTCCGCGAGCGCACGCCACACCTCCGCTCGTTCTTGTACCAAGACGTGCACGTCAATGGCGATGAGAGCAGTACTCTTGGATTCGTTCCTCGCGAGCGCGAGTAGCGAGTCGACCATTCGGCTCAAGCGGTTCATCTCCGCTAGCACGTGGT
This sequence comes from Candidatus Saccharibacteria bacterium CG_4_10_14_0_2_um_filter_52_9, assembly GCA_903970515.1. Taxonomy (GTDB): domain Bacteria; phylum Actinomycetota; class Acidimicrobiia; order Acidimicrobiales; family RAAP-2; genus RAAP-2. The sequence goes on along the minus strand of CAJCJA010000008.1, from coordinate 4,792 downwards.
GAAGATCACTCGTCGTCGAGAGCTCGTCGGACGATTGAAGGTTCTCAAGATGCAGTTGCAGCGAAGTGAGGGGCGTGCGAAGTTGATGTGACGCGTCTTCAACGAACGCACGCTGCGATTCGAGCAATGAGATGAGCCGCGACGACGTGGAGTTGATCGCACGCGCGAGAGTCCGCAACTCCGGTGGACCGCTGTCTTCGGGCACCCGTACCTCGAGCGAACCGTGTCCGACCGCCTCTACCGCCCTGCCGATTCGCCGGAGCGGACGTACCAGTGAGCCTGAAACAATGAAGCCAAAGAGGCACGCCGCGATCAACATCAAGAGCCCGTAGAGTGCGAGATCACGCCAATCGCCTCGCACTCGGTCGTTGTCTACCTTTACCGGGGACGTCACCAGCAACACGACATGTTTCATGCCGACGCTGCTCGCGACGTGTCGCAGCCACACCGCCACGTAGTACTGAGGACCTTCGAGCTTGTTGACTGCAGACGTTCCGGACGCGCCATTTCGTCCCGCGGATCGGGCGAGTGCGACGAGGGAGTGGTCCTTCGCCTGTCCCGCCCGACTCGCGAGCACTACGCCGAGTGCGTCGACGACGAGCACCTGGCGACCGGTCGAGCGGGAATACGAGTGCGCCAACTGCTCGGCCCTAGTCAAGTCGTCGTGATTAAGCGCGTCAGTCAGCAGTGCCGAAAGGGCGTTCGTGTCGCGCTTGAGAAGGTGAATCGTGTTGGGTCCTTGATGCTCCTGCAGTACCAATCCGAAAGGCACTACGAGGAGCGCGGTCGCAATAAATGCGAAGAGCACAAAGCCGACCAGTAGACGGCGCCTCACTGGGGAGGAACGATCCTAAAGCCCACACCTCGAAGTGTCTCGATCGAGCTTGACGCTCCGAGTTTGCGACGCAGCGACGCCACGTGCACGTCGATCATCTTCGTCGCGCCGTACCAGTGCGGTCCCCAGACTCCATCAAGGAGCTCCTGGCGAGTGATGACCTTGCCCGGATCGCGCGCGAGAAATTCGAGTATGCCGTACTCCTTCGGGGTGCACGAGACGGCGTTGCCCTGAAGGCGTACGGTGCGAGACCGACGATCGATTTCGACGTCATCAATCGTCTGCACTGGTTCGGTATCGCGGGCATTCGCTCGCCGGAGCACTGCGTTGATCCGGGCAACGAGTTCGCGCAGTGCGAACGGCTTGACCACGTAATCATCGGCGCCGAGATCGAGTCCCGCGATGCGATCTTCCTCGTTGCCGCGTGCCGTCACCATGATGATCGGCGCACTGGTCACGGCGCGCAGATTCTGAAACAGCTCCAAGCCATCACGATCAGGAAGAGCGAGATCGAGCAGTATGAAGTCGGCCGGTAGCGCGTTCAACGCACCGGCAGCGGACCCCACGGATTGCGCGTCGAAACCCGCTCGCCGCAGTCCGTTGACGAGGGCGGCCGCGATCGGTTCGTCGTCTTCAACCACTAACACGTTCACGCTCAATTATTGTTCGCCTTTCGCGTGCCTGTCTAGTTTGAAGGGAGTCTTTACCAACTCTTAACCGGGGTGAGAACCGGACACAGCCGAACTTATCTAACTTCTCAGAGCGACACGATTGCGGACCGTGGGTTGGTTGGTTGGTCGGGTCCGGTTCGCGAGCGATGAGCTCGTATACCGATCAGAAAACGTCACCGAATGGGGCAGCTATCAACGTCTTTTGCGTTCTGCGACGTCGCCCGACGCACCGCAACTATCTCTCAACAGACGATCCACGTGGCAACCGCCTCACCTTCGACGTTGAGAACGCTTAGCTCGATAGATGCAACGGCGAGCAACCCCTCCCCTTTTGCGACTCGGCGTCGTTGGCCTGATCTCGATCGCCTCGTTGGCGACCGCCCTGTCGCCTGTGTCTCGGTCCAGTGCCGCGACGAATGTGAAAACGGCTCCGTCCGTGCGCTCGTGCCCGTGGGTGGATGAATCCCTCCACCACACGGTGAGCCCGACCGATCTTGCCCAAGAGGTCGTCGCCAAGATGACTCTCCTCGAGAAGGCCAAGTTTGTGACGTTGTCCGAAGGACACGACATCGAGAATTTCAATATCGGGATTCCCTCGCTCTGTATTCCCCCGCTCACGTTGTCCGACGGTCCCAACGGCATTGCGGGAAGGATCACCGGCGCCACGCAGCTTCCCGCCGCCATCGGCGTCGCCGCGAGCTTTGATTCGTCGCTCGCCTACGCGACGGGACAGCTCCTCGGCCAAGAGGCGAAGGCGAAAGGACTGGACGTCGTCCAGGGCCCGGACCTCAATCTCGCTCGCATTCCCTTAAGCGGACGAATCTTCGAATCATTTGGAGAAGATCCTTTCCTCACGAGTGTCCTCGGCGTCGCCAACATCGAGGGCATCCAGTCCACCGGCGCGATGGCGCTCGCCAAGCACTTCACGGCCTACTCCCAGGAGACGGCGAGAGCTCGCATCGACGAGTCGGTCTCCCCACGCGCCCTCGCCGAGCTCTACGACCTGCCCTTCGAAGCGGCCGTAAAAGACGCGCATGTCGCCGCGCTGATGTGTTCATCCGGGCTCCTGAACGGGGTGCCCGCCTGTGCCAGCCCGTTCGTCTACGAGACCCTCAAGTCCTGGGGCTTCAAAGGATTCGTACGATCGGACCTGCGCGCTGTCCCGCACCCGGCAACCGCCTTTGGGGCCGGACTTGACATGATCAAACCCGCCTCGGCCGCGTTCGTCGCGAAGATCGTTCGTTCCAACGTCTTGCCGGTCAGTGATCTCAATCGCGCGGTGAGAGCCATTCTCGGCGAAATGTTCGCCTACGGACTGATCGATCACCCGCGCGATCCGAGCGTGTACACCGTGACGACGACACCCGAGCACAACGCAGTCGCCCTTCGCGCCGCAGAAGAATCGGTCGTGCTCTTGAAGAACACTCGAGACGTGCTTCCAATCTCCCCCAAGACTCCGTCGATCGCGGTCATCGGGGTTGACGCCTCAACCTCAACGGTCAATACCGGGTTCGGGAGTTCGAGGGTTGTGCCCCCGTTTCTTATCACGCCACTTGCGGCGATACAGGCGTTGGCAGGCACAACGTCAAACGTCACCTACAGCCCCGGAGGTCCCAACTCCGTCGCGGTCGGGAAACTCGAGGGTACGGGCGTGATTTCCCAAACACCCCAGCGCGTGCGGACGGGAGCGGGCCTCAAGAGTCAGCTCGGAAATGACGATCTGTCCATCGAGGCGGCGTCCAACGTCACGAACGCCGTCATCACCGCGTCAAAACCCGGAACGAGCCGAGGATGGAGTCACTGGTCGGCGGTCTTTCATGCCAAAAAGACTGGCCTCTACGAAATCGCCGTCCGTCAGATCGGCGACACGTGGTTCTCGATGAACGGACGACAGATTCTTGGTTCGGCGGGACTGCACGAACCCGTAACTATGTCGACCGTGGTGCAACTAAGGCGTGGTCAGCGCTACCAGTTCAGCGGCACTTGGTTCACGGTCATCCACAAAGGCCCGCCGGAGTTCGGCATTGCTGACGTGACTCCCGAGATCAACACCGCCGTGAACGCGGCGCGCCACGCCAAGGTGGCGGTGGTCTTCGCCGGGAAAACCAGCACCGAAGGAGCCGACCAAGACAACTTGGCGCTACCTGGCGACGAGAGCGCGTTGATCAAGGCCGTTGCTGCGGCGAACCCTCGCACCGTGGTCGTCTTGAACACTGGTGGGCCCGTCGTCATGCCATGGCTGAAGAACGTCCAAGGCGTCCTCGAAGCGTGGTATCCGGGGCAAGAGGACGGTACCGCGATCGGCGCCATCCTCTTCGGCGCCGTCGATCCATCGGGCCGACTGCCGGTCACGTTCCCGACCAGTCTCGCGGCGCAACCGATCTCCATGCCGGCGCAGTTCCCCGGCGTGAACGACGTCGTCAGCTTTGGCACGGGTACCGCAGCCTTAGATGTTGGTTACCGCTGGTATCAGGCGCATAAAGTCGCACCGCTTTTCCCGTTTGGGTACGGACTCGACTACACGACGTTCTCGCTCTCGGACGCGTCCTACCAACTGAATCACGACAACATCGTCGTCACGCTGAACGTATCGAATACGGGAAACCGAACCGGGGTCGACGTCGTACAGGCGTACGTCAAGTACCCCGCGAAGTTGGACGAACCACCCGAGCAGTTGAAGTCGTTTTTACGCGTCAATCTTGAGCCAGGCGCCTCACGGACGGTCGCACTCTCAATACCAATATCAAGTCTCAATGCGTACGTAGACGGGCATATGCGCACCCTTGCGGGGACCTACGGCGTCTCGATCGGACAGTCGTCCGCCAACTTGGCGCTCCGCGTCCGAGTAACAATTCCCCCCAACACTTACGGACAGCCTTAGCGAGTCGATCCAGTCCATCGCAGGATCCTCCTCCGGCCTCACCGAAAAGGACGCGCTGACGTTGCCGGGATGGAGCACGGGCACACTCGCGCCTTAGATGACTACGGCAGGGTGCAGGAATTCAATCAACTGTCATTCATCCGGACAATCAGGTAGGTACGTGAGAAGGTGAAGTCTTCTCGAAGAGGCATCAGCTCGAAAGAGCGCTCCGTTTACTGTTGAGTTCAATCCTGATGACGTTCTAAGTGAGTCGGAATCAAGCGAAGCCGATGACGTCTTTCGCACGGCTGCTGAAACCTGATCATGAGTCAAATTGACTGATCTGGTATCCAGCAGCTAAACAACCAACCGAGTTCCCTCGCAGAATTAGCAGCGCCCAACTTCACCTTCTCACGTACCTACCTG
>CAJCJA010000007.1 GCA_903970515.1 Candidatus Saccharibacteria bacterium CG_4_10_14_0_2_um_filter_52_9 | reverse complement strand
TGATTGGCAGTGACGGAAATGTTTTGACCGCGACGTATCGTGCGCGCCGCGAGAAAGAGTGCTGCGCGTTTATTGACTTCCAACTTGAACTTCTTTCAGACGTCGTCTGGCCTGAAATCTTGACACCAGTGGAGGCGTCGGCGGCTCTCGATGCATTGATCACTAGAAAGGAAGGTTGAGATCATGAAATTTCTTGCGGTGTGCAGCCCACGAGACGAATCTTAGAGGGACCGCTTTTTCGAGATCGTACCCGACGAGGTCGAGGCTCTGCGGCGTTTGAAGTCGGCGTCGATTCTCCTCGAAGCGTGGAGTCCTGGTGGTCCAGGGGCGGTATTGATAATTGAAGCCCCGTCGGATTCAACAGCTCACGACATCGTGGCCGAGCTCCCACTTGCCGTGGCGGGTCTGATCGAAGTTGACGTAACTCCCCTACACGATCTTGGCGTCTAAAGGCTTCGCGGGCCGAAGCGAGATCGAGGCGACATTGCGACTTTTTGTTGGCGCGCACAGCACATGTGCAATGCGTTGAGGGGGCGGCGTCACTTAGCTAACGATGTCTTCGGGGGTCCAATTCAAAATACGAGGTGACAATCGAAGCGATAGCATCTCGAGCGCCTCGAGTACTTGAGCGAGTTCTTTGGGACTTTCGTTTCCCAGTGCATCGGCGATTGTGTGGTCAATCGGCACATCAACCTTGCTTCGAATCTGTCGCGCGACGCCGGGTGCTGCTCGCACCAACGTTCGACGCCGGTCGTTAGGATCCGACACGGTCTCGACCAAACAATGTTCGACGAGCGTCACTACCGCCGCTGACACTTGACTTTGCGGGAGTTCGGTCCGCCTCGCAATCTCACCGATCGAGGAAACCGGGACTTCCAACACGTCGATGAATACCGCCGTGGCACTCGGGGGGAGTGCGCTCACCGTTGAACTCGGAAGCGTCTCCATCCCCAATTTTGCGAGCTTGCGCCCGAGTAGGAAGAGATCGAGTGCATTCATGGTCATGAGGTTAGATGAAGTCATTGACTCGCTCATATTGCGTTCATCGAGCTCGGGCGACACTTACCCGCGAGAACGCCCAACACTGATGCTGTGCGTGATTTCGACATCGAGAGGTATCCGTCGTTGCGCCCGCTCAAGTCGGCGTAGCCGCTTCACGTCACGGACCTCCCCCAATGATTGCGTGACGGGCGCATTGATGCAGGAGCCGTCCGAGCGCCAGCGCCGTGGGTTCGTAGTCGACGTTTGAGGAACGACGACCTCGAAATGGCGAACTCCCTCGAGGTTCGCAGTATCGGTGAACGCAGCGGCGAATTTCACGTGAATTCTCCCCAAGAACGCGCATAATACGTTTCCCGGAGCCGTCCGAGTGGTGGACGAAGAGGGGACTCGAACGTCGATCTGACAGCCGTGCGTATTCATATCTAAAACGATACATCTAATCCGATGGAAAGTCAAGCGATCTTCGTTGCTTCTTTTTAAGGGACCCTCAGCACCAGCTTCGTGTGTCGTTAGTCCTCCGGATGATCACCACGCGACGATCTTGCCTTGGTAGTCGAGGTACTGGAGACCAGCGTGGCCGCGCGTGGCGTCGATAATTCTCACCAGGTTGGGGATGCTCTCTTCAACTGTGAGTCGAGCGTGGGGACCGCCGAGGTCAGTCTTGACCCAGCCGGGAGCCAAGAGCAGCAGCGTTCGCGCGTCATCGCGATGACGCGCCGCGTAACTGCGCATCAGTTGATTAAGAGCCGATTTACTCGCCCGGTAGATGTCGAAGCCACCGCCCTCGTTGTTGGCGACACTTCCCTGGCCAGAAGACATAATCGCAATCGTGCCGTCGGCGGCGATGAGGTCGCCGAGTGTTTCTATGACTCGCAACGGGCTCAGCGCGTTGGTGACCATGACACGGACGAACTCGCTCGTCGTCACGTCGGCGACGGACTCCGCGACGCCGACTCCAGCGTTCACGAACAGTAAGTCGAAAGTGCGCGAAGCGAGACGCCTCCTTAGTGACTCGACCTGTTCGGGGAAAGTGATGTCCACGTGCTCGATCTCGAGCAGTTCACCAGCAATGTCGAGCAAGTTGTGGAGCGCGGTTCGAGCTTCACCCCGCACGGTCGCCACGACGTGAGACCCATGGCCCACGTATTCCGCCGCAATGGCGTAGCCAAGACCACGGGATGCACCGATCAACAAAACACGTTCGTTCTTCAATGTCGAGTTCATGGATGCTTTCCAGAGTATGTCGCGACCGGCCACGTTTCGTGGCGGATTGCGCGGGAGGGATCTCTAATAACCTGCAAATGCCTTGATAGTGAGAGGGATCGCCAATGTCCGCATTTGCTCGTCCAACCTGGGTTGACCAAGCGGAGTATCCCTTTGCGGATCACGTGATTGAGTTCGACGGTAATCAAATTCATTACGTCGATACCGGCGAAGGAAGCACCCTCCTCTTCGTTCACGGCAATCCGGTCTGGTCATTCGAGTATCGAGACGTCATAAAGGAGTTGCAGTCTTCTTTTCGCTGCATCGCCGTGGACCTTGCGGGGTTCGGACTCTCTACGTCAGCCCCCGGATTCTCACACCTTCCCAGTGCGCAGTCCGAGATCCTCAGGCAATTCATCGAGAAACTGGATCTGCGTGAGTACGCCATCGTCGTGCAGGATTGGGGAGGACCCATAGGACTCAGCGCGGCGCTCGCTTCGCCCGAACGACTCGCTGGCGTTGTCATTAGCAACACGTGGGCATGGCCAGTGAACGGTAATCCTGGTTTCGAGAAGTTTTCTGGTCTGATGGGCGGACCGATTGGCCACTTTGGCAGTAAGTACTTCAACGTGTTTGTCAAGGTGGTGTTGCCCGTTAGCCACAAGAAACGCAAATTGAGTCGTGCCGAGAAGGCGCACTATCGCAAGGCGTTACCGGCAGGACGGCGAGAACCGACATGGGTACTGCCCAAACAAATAATTGCTTCGGGCGCATTTCTGGCGGACCTCGAAGGCAGACTCCATTCGCTTTCAACCTTGCCCGCACTCATTCTTTGGGGGGACAAGGACGATGCATTTCAAGAACCCGAGTTACTGCGATGGAAGCAGATTTTGCCCAACGCGAAGACGATTGTTCTCCACGGCGTTGGTCACTTTGCTCCGTCGGAGTCACCGGTCGAATTCGCGCGTGCAATTCACGAATGGAGCCGTGGCGAGATCGACGACAAGTGATACTGCATACTGCGTGACAAATGGCCGCCACATGGGCCACTCTGTTTGACGCGGTCGAATGAGAATCTTGTTTCTGGGGAGGCTCACTCCTAAGAAGCTGTCAGCGACTTCAGAGAAGCGATGCACTAAGTTGAGCGCGACGACTCTATTGCGATTCGCCTGTGCGTTCCAATGATCGTCTCCGTTTAAGGAGGTGCCCTATCTCTGACGCTCGCCAAGATGCGCTCGACGACGGAGTTTGTATTCCAAGGCCCTTCATCAACGTCAAACTTGAGCATCGAGTTCTATGAAGCGTGGTTTGCGTGGAGCGACAACGAAGACTCGAGTCAATGTCCGTCATTCCCGTTGGCAATCTTGGCGTGGCTCCAAGATTCTGTTGTCCGCGATCGCACTGATAGTCCCTTTCCTTGTAGCGACAATCTGGACCTCGACGGCCTTCGCGACTCCGACGTCGCCGAGTGGTGGCTTCACATTTAGCGTGAGTGGCGGTGATCTCACCATTACCGGATGTAGCCCTTCGTGCAGCGGTGGCTCCGTTACTATTCCCTCCTCGATCGGGGGTGATCCCGTCACCGCAATCGGTAATCAGGCGTTTTATCACCTCAGCCTCACCTCGGTGTCGCTTCCTTCCTCGGTGGTTTCCATCGACTACTTCGCGTTCGCGTACAACGACCTCACCTCGGTGACAATTCCCTCCTCGGTCACGTCGATTGGTCAAGCTGCGTTCGCCAACAACATCTATCTCACCTCGGCGACGATTGGCTCCTCGGTCGCCTCGCTCGGTGACAACGCGTTCGAAAGTGATGCATTGACATCGGTGACGATTCCTTCGTCGGTCACGTCGATCGGCAGTGCCACCTTCGCGTACAACAGTCTCACCTCGGTGACGTTCCTAGGTTCGGCGCCGAACTTTGGCACCGGCGCATTCACCTCGACCGGAGGTCCCGCCTACTACTACCCGAGCACGAGCGGGTGGAGTTCTCTTCCCGCGGGAACGTTGGGCCCATTCACGCTGACCCCGATTTTGACGTCAACGACGCTCTCGACGACGGCACCCACGAGCGGGACCAGCGGCAACGCGATCACGGCTTCGACAATCTCGGCGACACTCGCCTCGGGCAATTCGCCCACCGGCACCATCACGTTCAGCGTCTATGGACCGCAGTCAAGTGCACCGACGACGTGTGCGAGTGCGGGGACGACCGTCGGCACCGCGACCGTCTCGGCCAACGCGACCTACAACTCGTCGGCTGACTACACGCCCAGTGGCGCGGGGGACTACTGGTGGTACGCGTCGTACACGGGTGATTCGAACAACGCGGCGTCGGTGTCGACCTGCGGCGTGGGCATGCCCGAGACCGTCGTCGCCGCAGCTGTTGCACCGACGTCAACGACGCTCTCGGCGA
>CAJCJA010000006.1 GCA_903970515.1 Candidatus Saccharibacteria bacterium CG_4_10_14_0_2_um_filter_52_9 | reverse complement strand
TTGAATGGGTAGAGCTTGGACGACTTCGCGTTGCGCGTCGTCGAGGACGCTTCGGGGGGCGTCGTCGGCGACGGTGAGGTGCGGGATGACGTCGTCGAAGCGCCCCCCGTAGGGAGGATTGTCGGGAAACGCCTTGTAGAAAGTCGCGCAGAGCGATCGGAACGTCGCTTCCGGTGAAGGCGCGAGGTAGAGAATCCTCTCGTCGAAGCGCCTCGCGGCGACCAATGTGAAAGGAAAGGGTCGCAATGAGGAAGTTTCGCGGCGCACGCGAGCGATCACCGCGTCGTCGATCAGTTCTGGAGCGACGAAGGGATAGAGCACGGTGACGTGAGCCGGTACACCGTAGCGAGCGGCGTCATCGTAGGTCGCGCGCCACGACGCGACGAGACTCTCCGCTTCTGGAACGGCGATGAGTAGGGCGCTTTCCTGCACTGCACCATTGTGCCTCGCTGCTCGCTCGAGGATGGTCCTTGGCTACACTCCGAACAACGGCCAATTCACCGCGTCGAGACGAGGTGCGTGGTTTCGAAAGGGATTGACATGGGAATTGTGTTAGCGGTCATTGCGGGTGTCGTCGTGCTCATTGTGATATTCGGCATCACGAAAGCGGTGCGCATCGTGCAACAAGGATTTGTCGGCGTCGTCACTCGATTCGGCGAGTTCAAGGACATCAAGAACCCAGGTCTTTGTTTCATCGTTCCTTTCATCGAGTCAATGAAGATCGTCGATGTTCGAGAAACTCCTCGCACCGGCGACCGTCAGCAAGTGATCACTCGTGACAACGTCGCGGTGATCGTGAATGCCACCATCTTCAGCCAGGTAGTCGACGTGCGCCTCGCGTTGTTCACGAACTCGGACTACCTCGTCAGTACCGACAATCTGGCGCGCACTTCGGTGCGCGCCGTTTTCGGAAGCATCACGCTCGATGAAGCGTTCTCCCAGCGCGAACGTATTGGCACCATGCTCCAGACGCAGATGGAAGAGGCGACGGATAAATGGGGCGTGCGCATCAACCGGGTCGAAGTCCTCGAGATCACGCCCCCCGATCAGATCCTTCAAGCCATGGCGTTGCAGAAGCAAGCCGACCAAGAGAAACGCGCACGAATTCTGGAATCAGAAGGACAGCAACAGTCTGCGGTGAACGTCGCCGACGGTGAACGTCAAGCCGCGATCAAGGAAGCAGAGGGTGCCCAGCAATCGGCCATTCTTCGCGCCGAAGGTAACCGCCAAGCCCAGATCCTCGAGGCTGAAGGTCGCGCCCAAGCCATTGCGTCGGTGTACGCCGCGATAAAGCAACAAGCGCCTGATCCCACACTCGTCGCGATACTTCAGCTCGACACGTTGGCGAAGTTCGCCGAAAGCGACAACACGAAGTTGATCATCCCCGCCGAGAGCGCGGCCCTCCTCGGTGCGGCGCAAGCAATCAAGAGCGTGATGTCCGACGTGCCCAGTGGCGGGTCTGGCGCCTAGGAAGCGTCGACTCGATTACGCCGGTTCGACCCACAGGGTCGTGCCGTAGGTTTTCTTCACCACGATTGGCGAACCGTCGGGAATCGGCTCAATCCAATCGGTGACGGCCTTCCAGGACTCTCCTTGAATCTTCACGCGACCGGGGTGGTTCTCGTCGCCGACGGTCACTTCGACAATACCCTTCAAGTTCGTCAATGCGCTCTTCGTGGGTCGTGACATGTCAGTCACCAGCGCTCGATGGAAATTCTTCATTGCGAATGGTCGAAGCGCCATCAACGTCACGCCCGAAATGATGAGCCAGAGAATCGCCTGCAGCGCAAAGGGCACGCTCGCAATCGCGAGAATGAAGGCGACTGCGGCGCCGAAGCCGATGAAGAGGGCGATGAAGGCGTTCGTGTGCAACTCTGCGACGACGCAGACAACCACGATGATGAGCCAGAAGAGTATCGCCATAAAGCGGAGTATATGACCGGGAACTGCAAGAAATTCAATGCCGATGAGCGCCCCGACGCGAACTCGTCGCGCGCCAGCGAGGCCGCTCCTCTATCGTTGCTGGACGTGAAGCGTCGCGAAGAAACGCACGTCATCGGTGAGAACGAGTACCGACTTCATCACTGGGGAAGCGGCGCGCCGGTGTTGCTCTATCCTTCACTTGGTCGAGGTGCCGTCGATTTTGACGAGTTGTGCCTCGCACTTTCGCAGGTCGGCTTTCACGCGATCGCGATCGACCCGCCGGGAGTCGCGACCAGCATTGGCGAAGCGCCGTGGCGCACTCTCTTTGACGTCGCGAGCGACCTGTGGTCTATCGTCGATGAGCTCGCGCTCGATACGCCGGCCCTCATTGGTCACGCCTACGGTAATCGAGTCGTGCGCGCCGCCTCGACGCTTCGACCAGACGCGCTTCGCGCGTTGGTGCTACTCGCGTGTGGTGGCGACGTGCGCTCTTCTGAGGATGTGCACGTCGAATTTCTTCGGTGTTTTGATCCTTCGATTCCTCGCGACGAACATCTGGCGTCGGTAAAAAAAGCGTTCTTCGCGCCGTCGAACGATGCGGACCCCTGGAAGGAAGGATGGCATCATGAACTCGCCGTGGCGCAGGGACGCGCCGTCGTCGCGACTGATTTTAGAGACTTCGCCAACGGCGGGACGGCGCCGTGCCTCATTATTCAGGGGCTCGACGACGTCATCGCGCCGCCACAAAACGCCTGGAATCTCGTGGCTCGTCGGGCCAACACTCGCGTCGTCGGACTCGAGAATTGTGGTCACGCCATGCTTCCCGAGCAGCCGCGCGTGGTGGCGCAGGACGTGTCGCAATTCCTTAGGGAGAAATTGGACCCTTAGGGGGACGGTTTCGCGTCCCGCGTCGCGTCATCCTGAGCGACTTCTGCCGGAGAGCGAGAACTAAACCAGAATTCCTTGACGACGACTTGAATGGTCGCGGCAATAGGCACCGCGAGTAAGACGCCGACGAGACCGCCAAAGATGCCCGCCACCCACGAGCCAACTTCAGCCCCCACCAGGATGGCGATGAACACCGCCAATGGGTTCAACTTGACGGTCTTGCTCATGATCACGGGATTGAGGACGTGGTTTTGTACGAGGGTGAAGACGATGAACACGACGGCCGTGACGATGCCCGCGGTGACCGAGTGTCCTAAGGCGAAGAGCACCGTCGGAAAACCAGCGAGCGCACCGCCGATCTGCGGTAAGAAATCCACGAGCAGCACCCAAAGTCCGAAGAGCAGCGCGAAGGGCACGCCGAGGATCTCGAGCGTGATGAAGACCACGAGTCCCGCCGTCGCGGAGATGAAGAGATTGGCGAGCACGTAGCCCAACGCGGCTTTGCTGACCGCGGTGCTGATGCGCTTGGTCCGCTCCGCGCGTTCCGGTGTCATCATGCCGAGCAGCGCCTCGCGCATCTTGGTCGCTTCGAGGAGCAAGATCAAGACGAACGCGAAGAGCGTTATCAAGAGGAACAACACGGTAACGGCACCCTTGCCGAGTTCAAGCGCCGGTTTGCTCAGACTCTTGGCGAGCGACACAAGTTTCGCGGAGTTCTTGTGAATCCACTTCTCGACGTGATATTTGCGAAGCAACCTACCTAACAGTCCCTTTCCGTGTTGGGCGTGTTCTACGTAGGAAGGCAATCGGTTCGCGAGGTGCGTGAGACCATTCACGAGTGGATCGCCGAACGCAAAGGCGAGCAGCGAGAAGACGACGAGTAGTCCCAGCGCGACGATGGCGACCGCGTAGCCGCGTCGACGTATTTTCCATCGCTCGAGTCCGTCGACGAGCGGGTTGAGAATCAACGCGAGGAACCCACCGACGAGCATCAAGAGCAAGATGTCGCGCAGACGAAAGAGGAGCTTGCCGGTTAGGTAGACGAGGACGACGACCATCACTGACGTGATGATCGTCAGCAGTGGGACGTCGTTGACCTTGGCTCGAAGAATGATGCGTGCGCGACGGGTCTCGTTCGGGTCCTCATCCTTCTCGGGTTGCATGGACATAGTGCTCCTTGGGGCCCTGCTCGGTCAACACGCTAGCCCTCGAATTTTCGCTGCTGGCGATGACCTCGAACTCACGCGAACGTTGGACGAACCTATGACACCGCGCTCGGCGCGTTGAGTCGTCCGTATCGACGTCGAAAGAGGATGTAACAGATGCCGCCGGCGATAGTGGGCAACCAGTATGAACCGAGTCGAAAGACGAGCGTCGCAAGCACGGCACTCGAACTGGGAACGTTGGCGAGCACCAGAAGTCCACTCAGACTCGCCTCGACGATCCCAATGCCGCCGGGCGTGATTGGGATGAGCGCGATGACGGCGGTCGCTGCGTACGCGAGCAGAACGAGTGACGGGTTCGGATGTGCTCCCGTCGCACGAAGTGCGGCGAGAAGGCTGAAGTAGTCAAGACCAATGCGACCGGCAACGAGCAACACCGCCTTCCACCAATTTTGCCCGAGGTCGGCACGAACTAGATCTCGTTCCTTGACGAGTCGCGTCGGAAGGTCGCCAGCCGATTTCTTTCTCTTCGGCAACTTCGTGATGATCCATTGGAGAACACGACCCAGTGACATGAGTGGTTTATCAGTCGAGAGGAGCACGACGCCGAGCACCGCGATGAGAATGAAACCCACGACGCCGAGCTCTCCCGCGTGCACGAGTCCCGCGCTGACGGTGCCGCCGAGGATTATCGGTAGGGCAAATATTGGCAGTGAGAACAAACCCGCCACACCGATGATCGATGAGACGGCGAGCCCTCCGGCCGCTTGCACGGGATCGATGCCTGAGGCGTGCAGCATTCGATACTGCACGCTCGCACCCACCGCATCACCACCAGGCAGCGTGTTCGTTACGGCGTTACCCGCGAGCCCCGCGGTCACCACGGCGAACCAGCCCCGCGATCGCAAGACGAGTCGAAGTAGTGCCATCGCACAGAAGAAACTCAATGCTTCGGCGAGCAGAGCTATCACCCACCACCAAGGTGACAGCGATGACAATCGTGGCCACGAAGAGATCACGCGCACGAGAGCGGGTAGGACAATGTAGAGACTGAGACCCGCCAAGATGACGGCGATGGTGCGCCCCACCGCCGATTTCGAACTCTGTGGCGGCGAATCCATGTGTAACGGTCTAATACATTGACGAAGCAATCAGACACAAAATATGAGACACCATAGATTTACGCGCGAACATCACATGACGCGACTATTTACATAGAAATCTTTGCTCGCTCGCAGCTTCTCGCTCGCCTTCGAAATGGCACCTAACAATTGGCGACGGGTGATTTCCCTTTTCGGATCCACTTGTTTCGCCGCGTCGACGGCGTGGCTCATCTCAGTTCCTTAAGGAAAATGCTGGAACAGCCATCGAGGTGAAACGTTGGCGCCTCTGGATCCCCGGTCGCCATACCCTACGCGACTTGAGCCCGCCAAACCGCTGAAATTAAAGGCTTTTCGGGACTTCTTAAGGTCGTCACGCGTCGATGCCTACCAAGACTACGGCGTCTCCGGCGGGCTCGCGAGTTGGCTCAACGTGCCTTCGCGAGGGATGGCGATCCAGCCCTCGCGCTTGGCGGCTTCTTGAAGGTTCAAGGGTATTGGCTCGATGAGTTTGACGAGTGAAGCTCGACTCACGAGTGCCGCGATTACCGAGTCGAAGACATTGTCATTGGAATCGCAGAGCTCGCGATGCTCTTTGGAAAGTGAAAGCCATGACGACGTTTCGTCAAAGAAATTCTTCGTCAATGCGCGACGTGCGTCGATATTCTTCTTCCCTTTGTACTGTCGCGATTGGAATCCCCATCGAGCGAGCGCGGAGGCGGGATAGACCTCAACGACGAGGCCGCTGCCATCGAGATTGACGTGGGGCGCGATTCTCACGACGAGTGCCGCCGCGCGCATCGTTGGTATCGCGATGCGGTCAGTGGACGCCGACAGTGGAAGTGGAAATTTCAATTCATCGTGAAGCCAGGTGTCGGTCTTGCGATACCGGTAGTCGGAGAGATTCATTTGGTGGTCGTACCAAGTGGGCCACGAGCCATCGGCGTTGTGCATGCTGATGGCTTCGACGAACGGCGAAGGCCAACCGAGTGGTACGTCGATGCCGAGCTTGGTCACTCGTCCCGCGAGGTCCAGGAGATATCGATCGTCACACGGGGCACAGAATTCGACGATGTTCGCATGGCCGTTGCTCCACTCGATCGAACACGCTGCGGTGTTCGCGGCCGTTGAAGCGAAATCTACGCCTGCGGTCGTCGTCGTTGCTGCGTGGTCGCTCATGTTCACCTTCGAAGTTGTGACATGCCTTCAAGGGTAATGCGCTCAAACGTCGATGCGTCAGTGTCGAATATTGAATCAGGTTCAGGCCAGTGGATGACGATTTCATTGATGCCGAGTTCGATGTATCGTCCCGCCCAGTCGACGAACGAATCTACTGACGCGAGTGGTCGTTCATCACTGAATCCGTCGAGCAGGACGAGTTCGACGTCACTTCGATGTCGCTGATGTTGTTGCAGAGCGTCATGCAGCGCAGCGATCTGTCCTCGCACGCGTCCTTCGGAGTTCATTGATTCGTTGCTGGTTGGAGCGATCGCGACCCAACCTTGCGCGAAGCGAGCGGTGAGGTCGAGACCCAAAGGTCCCGTCGCTGCTATGTAGAACGGCGGACGGGGCGTCGTTATGGTTCCCGGCAGCATTCGAGCGTTTTGGGCGGCGTAGAAACGTCCGGACCGTGAAGTGAGGGGTTCGCGCAGGAGTTCGTCGAGCACCGTGACGAACTCATCGAATCGGGCGGCCCGTTCCCGAGGACTCCAGGCGGGCGTACCGAGGACCGTCGCGTCATAGCCTGTGCCGCCTGAGCCAATGCCGACGACGAGTCGGCCTTCCGATATATCGTCAATTGTCAGCAAATCCTTGGCAAAGGGCACCGGATGACGGAAATTTGGCGACGTGACCAGGGTGCCGATCTTTATGGACGACGTCACCTGTGCGGCGGCGCAAAGCGTGGGCACCGCTCCAAACCAGGGTCGATTCTCGAGACGTTGCCACGATAGGTGGTCGTAGGTGTAGGCGGCGTGAAATCCGAGTTCCTCGGCCCGACGCCACTTTTCCCTTGACTTTGGCCATCTTTCGATCGGCAAGATCACTGTGCTCAACTTCATACCCCGACCTTATGACCCTCATTTCCAAAGTTTCTCGTACGTCCTTCAGATTTACTTGACATAATTCGCCGCTGCCGCCACGAGATGCAGAAAAGTCAAATGTCTGGGTAAAATTGCGAAGTTGAGGACCATTTTCCGATAATCAGAAAGAGCAGCCAATGGCGTCTCTCCTTTGGCCTCGAGCAGTTGCGTCCCGCTAAGAAGGGCGAATTGGCAACGGATCTGGCGAATTTGTGGCCGTCGCGATGTTGCGAATGGCGCCACGCTCATCCGAGTGCGCTCGGGTGTCGTAAAGCCTTAAGGAAAGCTCATGCAGATAGTCGCGCTTGTGTGAACACTTGAAAAACTCCGCCCGAGACTATATTCAATCGGCAATTAAGATAAGGGAATCCTAGAATTGTGGGTTTAAATGGAGAGGAAGAGTTCGCACCAGGACTAATTCTAAATTTTCGGTATAAGTAACGATTGCATGGAGTGGTGAGGTAATAGTGGCGTTTAAGAAGAAGACCGACCAGGCGCTTCCCCCCGACTCGGGGTCTCACGACGTCAATGGGGATTCTTCGAACAGCGGTTCGTCCGTGCTCGTGGGCGAACGCAATTCGGGTGGCGAATCGTCGACTCCCAAGCACGTCATTTCGAACGGTCAGGGCCTGCCAACGTCGGCGCGTCAGACCGCAGCCGCATCGATTGTCCCCGCGCCGCCCTATCGAGGACGCCTCGGTCAATTGCTACTCGAGAAAAGACTCATCACGCAAGAACAACTCGATCAGGCGCTCGCACTGCAGTCCCAGACCGGAGCGAAACTTGGTGAAGTCCTGGTCTCGATGGGTGTCCTTGATAACCAGTCACTCGCAAACGAATTGGCGTCGTTCTTTGGTCTGACCGTCGTCAACCTTCGTCGTGACAACGTCGATCCCGCGGTGATTGCGCTCGTTCCCGAAGAATTCGCGCGCGAACAACTCGTCATTCCTGTCCGATTCGAAAACGGCCATCTCTTTGTCGCAGCCGCTCGACCCTCCGATGACATGAAGGCGCATCTGGCGACACTCACCGGGCACCCGGTCAATTTGATGATTGCGCCACCGTCAGACATCACGTGGGCGATTGACAGCAATTACCGTGCCATCAGCAACGTCGGCACGCTCGTGCAAGCGTTTGAAGCGGTCGAGGAGTCGCGCCGCCGTCCAATCACCGAAATCGACGAGGACGTACCACTTGACGACGCACCGGTCGTGCAAGTCGTGGACCGTATTCTCACGCAAGCAATGCGCGACCGCGCCTCGGATGTGCACATCGAACCAACGGATGATTTTGTCCGCATCCGCTTTCGGATCGACGGCGCATTAAAGGAGATCCTCCAGTTGCCCGTCGCAATGGGTCCCGGCCTGGTCAGCCGGGTGAAAATCATGGCGAACATGAACATTGTTGAGCGCCGCCGCCCTCAGGACGGTCAGCTCACCATCACCGTTGACGGCAAGGAAGTCGACGTTCGCGTCGCGACGGTGTCAACAATCGCGGGCGAGAACTGCGTGATGCGAATTTTGGACAAGACCAAGTCGGTGTTCCGCATGGGTGATCTCGGCATGCCCGCCGACACGCACCAGGCATTCTCGCGCCTCGCGCGTTCGCCGTTTGGGATGTTGCTTTGCGCGGGACCTACCGGCAGCGGAAAGACGACGACGTTGTACGCGACCTTGAGTGAAGTGAATAACCCCACGCTCAACATCATGACGATCGAAGATCCAGTTGAGTACATCTTTCCCACGATCAATCAAATCCAAACCAACGATCAAGCAGGTCTCACGTTCGCTACCGGATTGAAGGCCATCCTTCGACAAGACCCCGACGTAATCCTCGTCGGCGAGATCCGTGACGTCGAGACGACGCGTGTCGCAGTGCAGTCCGCGCTTACTGGTCACTTCGTCATTTCCTCGATGCACGCGACCGACTCCGTGTCCGCGCTTCACCGATTTCTCGACATGGGCATTGAGTCCTTCCTCGTTGCGTCCTCGGTGCTCGCGGTGGTCGCCCAACGTTTGCTGCGTCGTATTTGTCCGTCGTGCAAGACGCCCTACATCATGACCGACGAGGAACGTGAGTTCTACGACGAGAGTGGCGGGCCGGCAAAGGAGATCTTCTATCACGGCACCGGTTGCAATTTCTGCAACGGCACCGGCTACAAGGAACGAATTGGCGTCTACGAACTTCTCATTATGACTCCCGAGATCAAGCGTCTGATCGTGGGATGGGCGACGCAAGAGGAGTTGCACAACCTCGCGATGAAACAAGGCATGCGCACACTTCGCCAAGAGGCAGTCGCGCTCGTCGCCCAGGACATCACGACCGTCGCTGAAGTGATTCGAAGCGTCTACACGCTGTGAAATTACCCGCTCTGACCAGGAATAAGAAAGACGACAACGAGGATACGTCACCAACAGGTCGACTTCCCGAAATCCCTCGATTCGCTCGACCCCCGAAGCCCAAAAAGCGCGACAAGAACCTGATCGCATTTCGCTACAACGCGATCGACGACATGGGCAAAAAGACCGCCGGCATCGAGATGGCCCAGTCGCTCGGTCAGGCGCACCTCGCGCTAATCCAAAAGGGCCTCCAGCCGCTCGACATCAACCCCAAGCGCAACATCTTGCAGTTGGAGATCACCAAGAAGATGGTGCCACGTTCGGACGTGATGAACTTCACGCGTCAACTCGCAGTCTTCATGCGTGCGGGTGTGCCCATCATGGAGGCCCTCGAAGTCATTGTCGAAGAAACGCAGAACAAATTGCTGCGTAAAGTCATCTTGGAACTCATCGACAGTCTTCGCGCTGGTGACACGTTTGCGACTGCGTGCTCGTCGCATCCCGAAGCGTTCCCTAATTACTACGTCGGCATCCTCGAGTCGGCTGAACTCACTGGGAACCTCGACAATGTACTCAACCAATTGGCGGAGTACATCGAACGCGACCAATCGGCGCGCGGAAAGATCACGTCGGCGCTCATCTACCCGGCGGTCGTCGCCGTCATGTCAGTGGTGACGATTTTGGTCCTCGCGGTTTTCGTGCTACCGCGCTTCACGACCTTCTTTGCGTCGCTGCACGCGAAGTTACCCTTGGTGACTCGCATGATGTTGTCGATGACCGGATTCATATCGCATTGGTGGTACGCGGAAGCTGCGGTGGTCTTGTTGATTGTCGGTGGGTACATCGCGGCACGCCGGTCCGAAAATGGTCGTGCGCAAATGGACGCGATCATTCTTCGTTTGCCGGTCGTCGGTGACCTCACACAAACCGCCGTCCTCGAGCGAATTTGTCGCATCCTTTCTTCGATGCTGAAGGCGGGCGTCGACTTGCCACGTTCGATGGCCGTGACCGCGGACTCGGCGAACAACGCGGTGTACCACACCGCTCTCGAACGAGTTCGCGACGAGATGATGCAAGGCCAGGGCCTCGCGGGACCGATCGCGCGGACTGGTCTTTTCCCTGGTGCAGCCCGACAAATGTTTCGTGTGGGCGAGGAGACCGGCACCCTCGACCAGCAACTCTCCGTCGCGGCGGATTACTACAACCGTGAACTCGAAGTGAAGCTTGAACGCACGACCGCGCTCTTCGAACCCGCCATCATCATCGTGATGGGCGTCGTTGTGGGCTTCGTCGCGGTCGCCCTGATCTCTGCGATGTACGGCATCTACAATCAGGTCAAAGTTGGATGAGGGCGTCGTCTACTAGAGGGAGTGCGTCGTCGTCGATCGCTGAACGCAACGTTCACTGGTCGACTCGTCACGCACTTCGGCGCCACAATGGCGAGCGCGGATTCACACTCGTGGAATTGCTCATCGTCGTGACGATCTTGCCCCTCGTCATCGGAGGCCTGTCGTTCGGATTGTTGTCGGTGTTGAAATTGCAGTCGAGTGTGAGCAATCGACTGAGCGACACCGAAGACGCACAAGTGGTGTCGTCGGATTTCAACACTGACGTACAAGCGGCCACGTACATCACTACGCAACCGTCTCTGAGCGTTGACCAATGCGGCTCGAGTGGTTCGGGCGTGCAACTGCTTGGCCTCAAATGGGATCAAAGTTCGTCGACGAACAATTGGGAGTACGTCGTCTCCTACATGGATGAACCGTACGCGGGCGGGGCTGCGGGCACCTACCAATTGGTTCGCCAGTATTGTGCCTCGCCGTCGGGTGCGGCGATCACTCCCGCGACGACGCCCACGAGCACCATCGTTCTCGCCAACGACGTGACATCGACGCAATTGCCACCGACCGTCGCCTGCAGCGTCACGTGTGCGCCGTCGAGTAACTGGATACAAGCCTCGCTGGTTACGTCGGTGACCTTCACCATCACCGAACCGCTTTCGACGTACTCCTACACGCTCGTCGGCGTGCCCCAGGCAAGTTCATCCTCGACCTCGACGGGTTCGGCAATTGCGGCCAATAACACGACGAGTTGCGGATTCGCGGCGGCCGGTTCAGGGGCGTACGCCCCGAATCTCTGCCTCACCGACTTTTCGAGTTTGACGACGGCGGACCTCTCCGCGGCACAGGCCCCCGGTTGTCTCGAAGTGTCGGTGAGTCTGCCGAACAGTTACACGATGTACTACTGCCTCAGCATTAGCGGCGATCCGGTGCAACCGGTTTCGTTACCGGTGTTCTCCAACGCGTTCCTCGGCAACAACTGTGCCAATTCTGGAAGTTGTTCGGGATCGGGCGCACCGTTCTACTACGCGATTCCCGGCGATCCAGCTCTGTACCAGACGATTCAAAATGCGACGACGACCATCACGTTCAAAAACATCACGGTGGTAAACGACGAGAACGTTCCCGCAACGGGTTGGGAGGTCGTGAGTGGGGACGCGGAAAACACGACGGGTCCCGCGTCCGCAGGTCTTAGTGAGTACCTGACCTGGTCGGCGAATACACCGGTCTACGTTCTGCCGAACCTAGAGCCCTGGGACACGACGGGCACGGTGACGGCAGGATCACTCACGGGTACGTACTCGGGTTCAGCGAATCTTCCCGTCGTCGGCGAACCCATCTACGCAGGCACCGCGTCGCTGAGCGATGAGATGGGCACGGTGACGGCAGGTTCACTCACGGGTACGTACTCAGGTGCGGCGAACCAACCGGTCGTTGGTGCACCCGTGAACGCCAGCACTGCGACGCTAAGTGGGTCACCGATCATCGCGAGTGTCAACTCCTCGGCGGGAACGTTCACGATCTCGGGCGGCACCGTGACGGGTTCGGGAACCGTCATCACCGACCCCGTGGGCAACTCGTGCGGCGCAGGCCTCGGACTCTGGGGCAGCAGCACCGATGAAGTGCAGTGCTGGGGTCAAAGTACGAATCCGGCGGGCGTGTCCTTCTCGACCACCTACGCGGCAAAGAACGGCGCCGCCATGGTGTGGTCTCCCGCTCCTTCCACGATGACGATCTCGATGTATGGATCAGGCCTCCAAGCCATTGTCTTTGGACTGCTGCTCGCATGATGAAGTCCATTCGACCTGGTCACGAGGATCACGGCGTGGTGAAGTCTTCCTACCGGGACTTTCACCATGTTGGCCCCGGCGTCCGACGAATCGGGCAGAAGTCCGTTCACAGTGAGTGGCGCGGCGCGTGAAGCCCACGAAACTTCCCAAGAGCGAGCGAAAAGCCCGTCGCAATGAGATCCGTGACTACCGACGTTCAGAGAAGGGCGACACCCTCATCGAGGTGCTGCTCGCATTGATCGTGCTCGCTCTCGCTTCGGTGTCACTTCTCGTCGCCTTCGGCACCGTCATCTCGGCGTCGGCGGAGCACCGTACGATCACGAACTACGACACGGCTCTCGAGACCGCGTCCCAAGAGACGATCGCCGCGATTCAAAACACGCCGTCACTGTTCACGTCAAACTGCACGACCGGAACACCGCCGGCGCCAATTATCGCGAACTACCCGGGCTACACCCACTCGATCACGTTGAGCGAAAACAACGTGAACTACACGGTCGCGTACGCGAGTACGAACGCCATTGAGTTCTGGAACAGCACGTCGGACACTTTCGGTACCGCGTGTATTCCGAACGTAGCCCAGTTGATCACGTTGCAGGTCGTGGGTACCAGTTACGAGAACAGTTTCGTCGTGAACTTTCCACTCGGCAGTACTGTGGCGACCGAGACCGCACCGACGAACGAGACACTCTCGATCCTCAATTCACCCTCGACGGGTTCGAACGGTAACGCTGGCCTGGCGTTGACGTACCAACCAATCGTCGAGATAGCAGACGCCTATGGCGTCGTCACCACCGACCTCTCGCCGGCCGTGATCAATATCATCGGGCAGAACGGCGCAACGGGAACCTTGTCGGGTTGCGTTGGCAACGAACTCGAAGGTGTCATCACCTTTACTGGATGCACGATAAGTGCTGCGGGAACCTACACCTTGTACGCGACCGACGGGACCTTGACCTCGACGTCGGTGACTGTGACCGTCAGTGCGGGCGGCTACAAACTTGTTTTCACCACGCAGCCGGTCGCCGCGGCGTCAGGTGCGCTGCTCTCGACCCAACCGGTTATCTCGGTGGAGAACTCGAGTGGGACCGTCCAGTCGTCCTACAGCGGCAGCATCTCGCTGTCATCGTCGGGCGGCATCTTGACGGGCTGTGACAACTTGACCCCTTCGAATAGCGCATTCACACTCTCGACCACCAACGGCGTTTTTACCCTGACCAACTGCTCGTTCCAGGGTGGTTATAAACCGTCCGCAAACGGGACCTACATCGCCACGTACTACGTCCTCACCGCGAGTTCGGCCACGCTCGTCGCTGCGCAGAGTTCGACATTCTTCGTCACCTCCTACGGTGGGGGGACCAAGTTGGCGTTCACTCAGCAACCGCTCGGGGTTGCGACGGCGAGCCCCGCGAACGCAGTCTTCACCCAGCAGCCAATCGTCGCCCTCGAAGACTCTTTTGGTAATTTGGTCGCCAACCAGAAGAATTCCTCAGGAGCGACCGTCGGGCTCGTGATCACGTTGCAATCGCCCGAGGTAACCAGCGGTTGTGGCGCCCCATTCTCTAATGGCCTCTATATGGTTTCGGGTTGTTCGGCCAGTAATAGCAATTACGCGAATAACGTCGTCATGGTGGCCTCAGGTAGCGGGGTTACGTCGGTGAACAGCCAACCCTTCAACATCACTGGCGTCCCGACCCAGTTGATTTATACCAAACAACCGGTCGCAGGCCAGTCGGGTTCCACGCTGACGACCGAACCTGTCCTCCAAATCGAAGACGCATCGAACAACGTGGTTACGGCCGTCACGAGCACGCTGAATCTGACCCCATCGGGCGGCTCGCTCACGGTATGCACGAATCTCGTCCCCGTCGAGGGAATTATCAGCGTTTCTAACTGTAATTTCAGCGGCACCGTAGGCACGTCGTACTATCTCACGGCGTCGATCACCTGGGCCGGAGCGACGGTTTATGCGACAAGTTCCGCCATCGTCCCTTCGGGTTCGGGCGGCGCGGTCCAGCTGGTGTTCAGCACTCAACCGATCGCGGGCGCCTCGGGAAGCCCCTTCAGCACGCAACCGGTGATTTACGTCGAAGACGCCTCGGGCAACGTCGTGACCACGTCCTATGCGTCGATTTCTCTCAGTTCCTCGAGCGGTGTCTT
Organism: Candidatus Saccharibacteria bacterium CG_4_10_14_0_2_um_filter_52_9; assembly: GCA_903970515.1. Lineage (GTDB taxonomy): Bacteria > Actinomycetota > Acidimicrobiia > Acidimicrobiales > RAAP-2 > RAAP-2. Next base: position 35,533 of record CAJCJA010000006.1, on the reverse strand, counting down.
GTCGGGGTGCTCCAACTTGACGGCGGCGGGCGGCGTGGTTGACGTCACCGGGTGTGTCTTTACCGGCGTCGTGGGTCAGTCCTACAACCTGATCGCCCTCTCGACGCCACTCACGGCCGCAACGAGCGCCAATTTCAGTCCCTCCGGGCCGGGCCCGGCGACAAAACTGGTCTTCTCGGTCTCGCCAACGGCGGGAGCGTCGAGTTCATTGTTCAGTATCCAACCGGTCGTACAGGTCCAGGATGTGTCGGGCAACCTGGTGAGTACGGCCAACGTGACGTTCACGCTGGGCGCGTCAGGAGGCACTTTGACAGGGTGCACCAACTTGACGACGGTGTCAGGCAGTGCGAGCGTTTCAGGCTGTACGTTTAGCGGTTTGGTCGGTACGAACTACGTTCTCACCGCGACGCCAACGACTGGGAGCCTTAGCGCGGCTACCAGTAATAGCTTTACCCCATCGGGCGGCGGCACCCCTACCCAGGTGATCTTTACGAGGTCACCAACGGCGGGCGCGTCGGGCTCGGTATTTACGACTCAACCAACATTGCAGTTAGAAGACGCCCTGGGGAACCTCTCCAATTCGGCGACTAACACGATTTCCCTGACCGCGTCGGGTGGCACTTTGGCAGGGTGCACCGGGCTCACGGCTTCGGGGGGCATCGTGAACGTCGCCAATTGCACGTTCTCGGGGATCGTTGGCACAAATTACACCTTGCAAGCCACTTCCACTGGTTTGACGGGTGCGACGAGTGCCAATTTCAGTCCCACCGGGGGCGGTACACCCACCAAGGTGATATTTACAACGTCACCCACGGCGGGCGCGTCGGGCTCGGTGTTCTCGATTCAACCCGTTTTGCAGCTACAAGACGCCCTGGGGAACCTCTCCAATTCGGCGACGAACACGATTTCCCTGACCGCGTCGGGTGGCACTTTGACAGGGTGCACCGGACTCACGGCTTCGGGGGGCATCGTAAACGTCGCCAATTGCACGTTCTCGGGGATTGTTGGTACAAATTACACCTTGCAAGCCACTTCCACTGGTTTGACGGGTGCGACGAGTGCCACATTTAGCCCTGCGGCGGCCGGTACGGCGACCAAGTTGGTCTTTAACACCTCGCCCACGGCGGGCGCGTCGGGTTCGACATTCACGGCTCAGCCCGTGATCTACGTCGAAGACGCCGCGGGCAACGTGGTGACGACGTCGACAGCGACGATTTCCCTGACCGCGTCGGGTGGCACTTTGACAGGGTGCACCGGACTCACGGCTTCGGGAGGCATCGTCACCGTCACCAACTGCTCCTTTAGCGGGCTCGTAGGGACGAATTACACCTTGAACGCGACCTCGAGCGGCTTGGCAACCGCCACGAGCGCGACATTTAGCCCGTCGAGCGCTGGCCCAGCGACCCAGCTCGTCTTCACCAGGTCCCCCACCGCGGGGGCCTCGGGCTCGGTATTCACGGTACAACCGATTATCAAGGTCGAGGACGCCGCGGGCAACGTCGTCACGACCTCCACAGCGACAATTTCCCTGACCGCGTCAGGTGGCACATTGACAGGGTGCTCCGGACTCACGGCCGTGGGAGGCGTCGCGAACGTCACCAACTGCTCATTTGCAGCGTTGTTGGGGACGAATTACACCCTCAACGCGACCTCGAGCGGCTTGGCAACCGCGACGAGCGCCACGTTCACCCCCTCGGGTGTTGGTCCCGAGACCCAGATTGTCCTGGTCAGCGGCAGTTGCAGCCCGAGTGTGAACTTCAACTCGTACTGCACCGTGGTCGCCTACGCCGAGGACTCCGCTGGCAACGTGATCACGAGTGACAGTTCTAGTCACTTCACCTTCACGCAGACGGGCGGAACTGGCACCGTATCAGGACTTTCGACCGTGACGACGTCGAGTGGCAGCGCGTCGGACACGATTCAAGGAACTCAGGCAGGTTCCGTGATTTTGGACGTCACTGGCGACACGTTCACGTCGAATTCGGTGACAATTACTGAGAACAAGCTCTTCCAGACGGTGTCGATTAGCAACCCACCGTCGAAGGGCTGGCAATATGGCCCCACATATGCCGTCTCAACAGGCTCAACGTACGGACTTACGGTGACGCTGACCTTGGATGCAACGAGCACCGGCTGTTCGCTTGCGGGCGGCAGCGGAACCGGCACGATCACCTTCACGGGAGCAGGGACCTGCGTAATTGACGCCAACCAGCCTGGCAATGTCGATGCGTACCCGGCGCCACAGGTGCAACAGAGCATCCCTGTCGTCGGATTCACCCAGGTGGCGGCCAATCAGTACCAATACCCGGCCGCGTATACGGATTCTGCGACCTTCACGTCGACCAGCGGCGAGCAATACGCGGTTCTGATTGGTTACGTCGCCTCGGCACCCTCGGGTGGATCTACCTCGTGCAGCCTTCCAACCGGTTCGGCGCTGACCGGCATCACCCTGGTCAAGACCGTAAACTTCAGCTCGACCTCGGTCTATGACTGGGAATGCGTGTATTACGGCACCGGATCAGGCACGACCAACGGGAGTGTGCTCGAAACGGTGACAAATGGCGCAAACTACGTCGAAACCTCAACCATCCAGGTCATTGGTATCGCTGGTGACAACTCCGCGACCCTCACCAATTCGGCGTCCAACTCTGGCTCGTCGACCGCGCCGGTGTTTAAGTTGGCGGCGACACCGCAGTCGACGAGCGCCGAACTCCTGTTCGGTGTCGCGAGCGTCGCGGTCGGACCGAATGGACCCGTGTGGTCGACCACTGCACCCAGTGGATTTACCGAGATTTCCACGGAAACTCTCAATCCAGCCAATACTGCGCCCACCGTTGATGCTGCGGTCTACGTGGGCGTGGCGGGCAGTTCCGAGACCGGGAGCATAAGTATCAGCGACCCATGGGGAACGGTTGGCCTCGAGATTCGATTATGAGCCGACGTCGGTATGAATCTGGACGATTTGAGGTGACGACCGGTGCCGATTGCCTAAGATTTTCGTCGCGCCCGGGGGCTGAAGCGTGGCAGATATGAGTTTTTATGCAGTCCGGGGCCCTGAGGCAGACTCAATCGGCGACGTCTCAGTACCAAAAAGGGACGAGCGGGGGGCCATTTTGCTACTCGCACTGATCTACATCGTGGCCGTGAGCGTTTTCGTGGGGGCGCTCGCCTACTGGGCGACCAATGACCTCAATAACACCTCGGAGTTCTTCAGCGCGAGCCAGATCCAGTATGCCGCTTCGAGTGCGACCGACATCGCGGTCCAGTCCATCCGCTACTTCCCACAGCCCTCCAACCCCACGGCGAACGTCTATTCGAGCTGCAATCCGGCCAACTGCACCCCGAGTCCCGTCATAGGGACGGGATACAGCGCACCAGGCGCCTGCTGGAGTGTGACAGGCTCGACGGTGGAGCCAACAGGGGCAGCTGCAGGCACCTCGAGCATTACCGTTGGCGGCGACACCCTCACGACCTGGTGCAGCACCATAGAGATCTTGAACCAAAGTACGGGAAATAATGGCACGAGGGTGGTGACGGTCTACACCTGTCCGGCGTCCGAATCTGTCGCCCAGTGCGTAGCGGCGCCTCTTTTGACGGCGATTATCTCCTTTGACGACTATCCGGTGGGTGGCGGTATCGCACTGACGTCGCAGTGCAATGTCGAAGGGGTCACCTGCGGCGAGGGCAGCACCATCATCAGTTGGGTGAAGGGCTAAATCGCCGGAAAACTGAGGTTAATTCGCACGAGTAATTACCTCGCCAAAATTGGCAAAAAGACGGGAATTACGAAAATAGCTCGTTTTCAGCTTTGGCGTCATGAACGTTGCGGTTCGAACTGACCGGCGCCGACCCCGCTCTGGGCGGTGAGTTGACCACGAATTTTCACCAAGTCATGTCACAATTTAGGTTCAATGTCTGAGATCATCACCGTTTGCTGTGGGCGAAGTTGATTCGTTCGTCGGCCCAGATCGAGACAGATCGCTGGCGTCGACTTCTGACGTGGGTGCTCGGTTCGGCGCTCTTGACGGTCTTGTTCTACTTTTTTGGCCTTCACTTCCTGTGGGACAACGCCGATACCGACAGGGGACTACTGCAGGGTCTTGACATGGCCCGGGGCAACGTCTTGCTCAATCACTGGTATTCGGGTTCGGACAGTTACTGGACCATCGATTCGGTGTTTTTTGCGATCGGTGTCCTTCTTATAGGGGCCAAAGTCATCTTGCTGCATGTGGTCTCGGCACTGGTGTGGGCTGGCGTCGTTGTTTCGGGTGTCTACGTGGCAACCCTGGGCCTCCGACGCTGGTCCACAGTGGCGGGCGCGGCGACGGTGGTCGTGATCCTCGGGTTTCCCTGCGTTCTGCTCGCGAGCTTCCTCGCACCGTCCGCGCTCCATGTTGCGACGGCCCTTTTCGCCTTGATTGGCTTCATTGGTCTGCGCAATGGTCGATTTGGTTGGGGCTGGATCGTCGCGGTCGTGGTGTTCGCGGCGGGAACCCTTGGCGACCCACTCATCGTCGCCTACGGCCTCGTCCCCGCATTCTTGGTGGGCGTCTTGGACAGCGTCAGGAATCGCGGTTGGACCAAGGGTCTCGCCACGTGCTCGGCGCCGTTGGTGGCTCTCGTCGTTGCGTGGATCACTCGAGTGATCGCGGTGCATCTTGGTACTTATCAGATCACGGGAACGACGCCCATCGCTCCCAGGTGGTTGATCCTCCCGAATCTTCGGCTGCTCTTTGAGAACAGCATCTCTCTGTTCGGTCTGGGAACCAGCCTTTCGACGAGCGGCGTGCCTTGGGAGTTGGAACTGTTTCGATCCGTCGTGCTCGTCGCGGTCGCGTCAGGAATCGCGGTTGGCGCGGCGTGCCTCCTCCTCGGTGTGCTCAATGGACGACCTCGTATCGAGCTGCGAGGGATGGTGGGGCGAAGCGAAGCGAGTTTGCGTCTTAGCGACCTTCTCATCCTTGCGTCGCTGGGCGATGCGGTCACGTACGTGTCGTTGAGCGTCGACGCCACCGGCGTTCGCTACTTGACCGCGGGGGTCATTTTCGAGTCGATTCTGGCGGCGATGCTGATGGGTCAACTGGCGAACTCGCTACGTTCGCGGCGCGCCAAACGAATGGTGACGATCGTCGGACTCGTCATCGCCGGCATATGTGCGTCGAGCGTTGGTGTCGCCATGAGCCAACCGGCGCCTACGTCGCCGAGCGCACAACTTGGACGGTTCCTGGCCGCTCGTCACCTCTATCGAGGCGTCGGCGACTATTGGAGCAGCGCCTCGACCACGGTGTTTTCGAACGAGGTCGTCAAAGTGCGACAGGTGGTGGAATCACCATTCGGCGGGCTCGTCCCGTATCGATGGATATCGAAGAGCGATTGGTATTCGGGAACGTTCCAATTCCTGGTGTACAACGCCGCCATCCCCGCTGGTCAATCCATCCGACAGGCTGTGCAATTCCCCTTCGCGCCCGTGGCGCGCACGTACGTCGACCACCAGTTTCACATCGTGGTGTGGAAGAAACCCGAGCCGATGAGGGGATTGAACGCAGTTCCCAATCCGTCAGCGCCGCCCCTTCGCCGAGCGCGCGCTGGGCTGTGAGTGAGGCACCGGCCACCACGGTGCCCGGTGCCTCACTCAACGGAAGGGGGCGTCGTGATCACATCGAAGCGTGCAGGCGTAGCGAAGCTCAGTCCTAGGACGTGCAATGACGTGCCGGAGCGAGCCAGATGAGCAACGTGCGATTCGCATTGGTCACCCCCGGCGCGCCGAGAGCGTCACTAAAGAGTCGATGGGCGGCGGAGGGATCCACGCCTCGATAGAGCCGCCCCTTCCAGAAAACGACCGCTCCCACGTCGTGGCGTCGAAGGAACGTGCAAAACGCACGCTGCAAATTGGCCTTCGCGTCGGGCGCTGGGAAGATCGTCTGCTCGCCCGAGATCTTGTTCGCGCCGAACTGGTCGCGAATCAGTGTCTCTTCGACGACCTTGGGCGCGATGAGGGAAGGGAACGATTCGCCATAGTTGGGGCTCTCCTGCTCGGTGACGTAGCCGCCGATCAGACGAAAGTGCATGCCGTCGAGGGCTTGCCAACTCATTGCTTCAGTCCAGGGCTCCATCGTGAATGGATAGGTCAAGGTTGGCGTGCCGGTGGGGATCGCGTTGAGCGTCGAGACAGTATCGGGAGCCCACGGCTCGCCTTGGGTGGGCTCTGGCACGAGGGGGAACATCAATATCAGGGCCGACAGCATCGCCGCGACCACTCCTAAGTCGATCAGACGTGTGCCGCTTGACGGGTGCTCACGTCTTTTGAGGCCCGCGACGAAGCGGTCCGCACCGATCGTGACGGTAATGACGCCAAACAACGCCACCAAAAACGCGTAGCGAGCCGGGACGGTGCTGTCGAGCAGCGGTAGGTGCGCGAAGATCGCCTCGGGAAGGGGAATCGAGGTCGCCATGCCCTTCACGTCGAGTCGATTACCCAGTGAGAGCACGAAGGCGAGGAGAGCGAGAAGCGACGCCGAGAGGACGAGTCGGTCCCGCCGCCAACGAACGGCGAAGTAGGCGAACAAGAGGACGAACGGCAAGCTCAAATAACTGGCGGTCTCGGTGAAGTTTCCATCCGTGAAGTGATAGGCGAGGACTGCGAGCGACAACGGCGATATGAACTGCAAGTCGCTGGGGACAATTGGCTCGAGCAGGTCGGCACGGAACCCTTGCAGGGCGTGGGTCGGATAGACCGGCCCGACGAGGTGGCCCGCTGCGAAGAACATTGACCAGAGTAGGTAACCCGCGAGCACCAAGAAAACCACGACGGCGGGCAAAAAGGCCCGTACCAGGAAATCAAAACGCGCACGTAGGCGGCGTCGGTCGATAATCGCGAGCGCGATCAGTCCGAAGAACGTGACAACGCCCGTGAAGGCGAGGGTCTCGGCGTTGATGAGCGCTTGGGCGCCACAAAGGGCGCCCAGCAGCAGGCCCATCCGCCCGGGTCGACGACGCTGGACGAAGAGCAGTTCGTACAAGCACCACACGATGATTGGCGGCAGGGGCACGAAGATGAGGTTGAGATGGTTCTGACCTTGAGAGATCATGTAGGGCCCGAATCCGTACAACAATCCGCCAATGAACGCAAAGGGTGTGCGACTCCAGTTTCGAAGCACGAGGAACATTGAAGTCGCCGAACTGGCGAAGGCGAGGCGAAAGAGCAGGTTGAACGCCGCGACGGGTCCCAAAGTCAGTGTGACCGGCGTCGCCATGAGTCCGAGCAACGGCACAGACGTGCCGTTCGCCAGGTCGACGCCCGAGGGGTAGTCGAGGAAGTTCGTGTGAAAGATGTCGATGCCGTGACGCAGGGCGTAGGAGAACCATTCGAGAAACCACGTCATCTGGGCGGGGTCACCGAAGCCCCGTCCGTACACGCCCGAAGGCAATGTCGATTGACTCCAGGGAAGTGAGGGCCAGAAGAGGCCCGCCGCCAAAATCACGTAGATGACCACTCCCGAGGCGACAACCCACCATTTTTCAAGGATGCCGGCGCACTCGCGCGACGATGGTTCCTGTGAAACCATCGTTGAGGTCATTGGCTCAGTCTACGATTCGACCCTCTCGACGCCGGGTCGGGGCGGATCATTGATCTCGACGCCAAAAAATACTTCCGCCAACTGTTGACGCGCGCGAACGAGTTCGATCTGCGAAGTCGACAACAGGCTTTTGCTGCACGTATTTACATGTCGGGCACGTTACATTTTTTCCGAGATCTATTGGCATCGAACGGTCCACGAAATCTCCCTTCTTCTATGGAAAACTGGGCGTCGATGGTTTGGTCACACACACTCGAACCAAGAAAAGGTACCGGGTTTCGTGGATTTCGTGTATCTTAAGGAGGGTCAGGCTTGGTGGAGGCCGTTGCGAGCAGCATGGTGGGTCGTAGTAATACAAGGCACCGAGTCATTACGTAAACAATCAGTACCCCATGGGTCACGTCCTGTGGGGAAACGTCAATTTTGGAGTGTCGGGACTCCATGAACGAAAGGGAATCAAATGATCAGTACCTATAAGCGACTGAAGCAACGTCGTGACGCGGGTGAGATTGAGGGTGGTTTCACCTTGATCGAACTCCTCATCGTCATCGTCGTGCTCGGTATCTTGGCCGCCGTCGTTATCTTCGCCTTGGGTGGTATCACCGGCAAGAGCGCGGTCGCCGCGTGCCAGGCGGACGGAGCGACCGTGTCGACTGCGCTGTCAGCGTTCAACGCACAGAACCCTGGGATCACTGCGACTCAGAACTACTTGGTTGACGGATACAACGACAGTACGCCGTACATCCAGTCGTGGCCGAGCAACTTACCGCACTACGCGTTCGCGCTCACGAACGGTGCGTTGACGGTTTCCGTTGCTCCCGCGGGAGCGGTCACCGGTACTGGCACCTTCGTCAGCTACACCGGTCCGAACAGCTGCAGCGGCGTGGCGTAAGCGATTACGTTGCAACGAATTCAGTAGAAGTAGGGTGCCCGGCGTTCGCGCCGGGCACTTTGCTACTCTTGAGCCATCGAAGACTTGATGGACATTAAAAGCGACAGTGACACCGCGGGGATCAATCCCTGGCTGGAGCGGTTGTGGGAAAAAGGAGGCACCGACCTTCTTCTTTCCGGGGATTCGCCGCCTCGCGTTCGAGTAGACGGAAAATTGAACCCCTTGGAGGGGGCGCCTATATTGACGGGCGAGCAAATCGACGAAATTGCCTTGCCGTTGCTAACGAAAGGGCAATTGGCGATATTTCGAGAAGAACTCGACGTTGACTTTGCCTTCTCGTGGGGCACCAAGGCGAGAATTCGAGGCAACATCTTCACGGAACGAGGCCAGTCGGCGCTGGCGCTTCGCGTGATCCCCGCGAGGATACCCACGTTTGACGACCTAGGTTTGCCACCGGCGGCCGAATGGGTCGCCGAACAACCTCGTGGTTTCGTTCTCGTGACTGGCCCCACGGGCTCAGGTAAATCAACCACGTTGGCTTCACTCATTGACCGGATTAACACAATACGGGCCTCGCACATTTTGACCATTGAGGACCCGGTCGAGTACGTGCACCACCACAAGATGTCCGCGGTATCGCAGCGCGAGATCGGCCTCGACAGCCCCTCCTTTAATAGGGCCTTACGTTCCGCCCTGCGCGAGGACCCCGACATTCTGCTCATTGGTGAGATGCGCGACATCGACTCGATACAAATTGCCCTGACGATGGCAGAAACTGGCCACTTGGTCTTCGGTACGCTGCACACCAACGACGCACCCCAAGCGATTGACCGCATCATCGACGTCTTTCCCGCGTGGCGCCAAGAACAAACGCGCGTGCAACTCGCGGCGTCGCTCAGCATGATCATGGCGCAGCGTCTTGTGCCCAAGATTGGTGGTGGCATGGTCGCGGCGTTCGAAGTACTGATCGCGACAAACCCTGTGCGTAACCTCATCCGAGAGGGACGGTCGAATCAGTTGGCGAACGTGATGTTCACCGGTACAAAAGAAGGCATGCTCACACTCGAATTCAGTCTGGCGTCGCTCATCGCTGACGGCACCGTCACGTTCGAAGACGCCATGGCGGTGTGCGCCCACCCCAAGGCGTTGGTGCGTTCGATTGAGCAGATGGAAATTTCTCGCTCTAGAGTTTAGGGTCCACAGTGAGTCCTCAGCGGGGTCCCAACCTCCCCTACAAACTTGTCGCCGGTGTCACGCCCGTGCGGTCCAAGTGGCTGGTCGCCAGTGCGAAGATGGCTGGCTCCACGTTTGCGCCTGAAGACCCCAGGGTCTACGACACCTTTCGCGAGGTCGTCGACATGCGACCGCCGTTCGCCTCAATCGTTGTCAATGCGCCCATCGGCTTCCGAGAGGACAACGCCAAGGGACCGCGACGATGCGACTTCGAAGCGCGCGTGTTGCTCGACAAGCGAGGTCGTTTCCTTCGAAAGACACCCACGCGGGAAACGTTGCAGCGTGGTTATGCGTTGCCCGAGGATCGTCTCGACGCGATCACCCTCATGTTGATGCCGAGCTTCGTCGAAGTGTTCAACGAGATGTCCGCGTACCGCCAACGCGTGGTGTATGAGGGCACTCCCGAATTGAGTTTCTACCAACTAAACGCCGAGAAGCCTTTGTTGTATTCGAAGCACTCAATCGAAGGCCGCGAGGAACGTTGGTCGTTACTAATCAAGCGCATCAATGGCATCGAGCGCGTTCTCGACGCGCAGCTTAAGGGAGTCTCGACCGAACATCTCACGGATGCCGCGATGCTCCTCGTGACGGCTCGACGAGTTCTCGCGCACGCGGCCAAGCGCATTCCCGTACACCCGGAATGGGATAGTGAGGGACTACGTATGGAGTTGGTCTACTAATCCAGTCTGAAAGATTGTCCGGACATCCCGAGTGAGAGTTGTTCGGGCATTGTGAGTTGCCGTAACAAAATGCCGCGTCCCAATGGTTCCTCTTCGATGACGATCAACCAACGTTGCGAAGTGCGGCGACGAGAATGTTACGGACCATTGAGGTTGGCGTACCTTGTCAGCACGCGTTTTCTCGCCGCACCTCAATGAATTGACTGAAAAGGAATCAGAAGTTCGGGACCCGCGTAGATAGCAATTGCTGCGCCGATCGCCAGAAAAACGCCATAGGGGATCGGTTGGTCTCGCCGCATTCGTTTCGTCGCGATGAGCGCGATGCCGATGACCGCGCCGATCAAATTGGCGAGGAAGAATCCGAGCAGCTCGTAGCGCCATCCGAGCCATCCCAGCCCAAGGCCGAGAATAAGTGCGAGACGGACGTCACCGAATCCCAAGTATCGAGGACTGGCGAAGTTCAAGAGAAAGAAGAGTCCGAACCACGCCGCGGCGCCAATCACCGCGACGAGGAGCTTCCGCCATTCGCCATGGACGCCAGCGATGAGTACGAACCACCCACTCATCATCACTAGCGTCGTGTAGACGATCGTGAGGGGAAGCACCATGAGTTCCGCGTCAATCCACGAAAGCGCGAGCAGGCACGCGAGCATGACGAGGAACGCGGGCAGCTCCAAGGTGAAGCCCATCCTCGCGGCCGCTCCGGCAAAGAGCCCGCTCGTCATCAATTCAACGAGTGGGTAGCGCGCTGAGATCGGCGCGCGGCAGTTGCGGCACTTCGCGTGCAGGAGCAACCAGGACACCACGGGAATATTGTCGCGTTCGAGTATGGGCGCCTGGCAGTTGGGGCATTTCGAACGTGGCGTCACGATCGATTCGTGCCGCGGAACACGATAGATAACGACGTTCAAGAACGACCCCACCGCGAGCCCGAGCAGCGCGCAGCCGACGATGAGTAGTCCGAGCAAGGTCGCCTTCCTTTTTCGCTGGCGCGTTCGTGAACGACTGTAGGGGAATTCGCAAGAAGCAACGCTGATGGAGTCGTGTGACGCTTCGATACGTCGTTCACCGTGGTGCACGACGACGAGTCACCAGATGTTCTTACTCATTGGTAGGTCATGTTGACGAAGGTGATTTGCGGACGCATCGCCGGCGGGCCGACGCGAGGTCGCGCTCGTCCCGCCAAGGCGACGTGCACACAAGTGTTGGTGAAGGTTCCGCCAATTAAGTAATTCACCAAGTTAGTGTTGTGAGAGACCATGCAGAGCATCTCAATGATGCGTTTCGCCTGAGGTGGAGAGGATTTTCAGTGGGCCACGCAGTTTCTCGCCGGTATCGGTATGGCTCGAGTTTCATTGATCAAGCGTCGGGCGTGCGATTTGAAGGTCATCACCCCTACGAACGTCCGGACCTTTGGCAGATCTATCTCGACGGCGCCGAAGGGATTTACCGTCATCGAGGCTTCGAAGAGACCCTCAATCGCCACGACCTCGAAGAGGGCAAGGGTATCCCGCTGTTTTTCCTCGGCTTTGACCCGAGCGGCGACGCCGTGTGCGGCGTGCGTTTCCACGGTCCCCTCGAAGGAAGTCACCAGGCTCATCTGATGCACGAGATGGCTGGTTCGAGCGAGATCGAACTCATACGAGACACGATCGACGCGGAGATTCGCTTTGGCACCATCGAGACGAAGGGGGCCTGGTCCAAGGGTGGTGCGGTCGTGGGCGTGCAGCTCATTTTGCCGATCACGCGCTGCTTCATGCACGCAATGAACTGGCTCGGGGCCGAATACGCCGTCGCGGCGGTGTCCGATCGTCTTTTGACCGTTGGCCCCCTCACCGGTGGTGGGCCCATTGGCACGACATCCGTACCGTTTCCCGATGAGCGCTACCGCACGGTCGCGGTGGAATATCGCCGTGCGAGGAGTTACGAAATTAGTCCGCCGGAGAACCAACAACTTCTTCGTCTCGAAGGTGAGCAGTTAGCCCGCGGCCCCCAACATGTGGGTGCGGGCACCATTGCGAATGCTTCGACGATGATGCAGTCGCGACGTCCGTTGTTGCTCGATGTCGGCACTCGATCAGATCGTGAAGTGTTGCGAGTGTTGCGCGACGACCGCTCGCTACAGATCGTCGACCAGTACGACGACCTTCGCGAGCAACTCGCGCAGATAAAACCGCCACCGAGTCAGGTCCTACTCAACGAGAAACCTCGCTGGGTCTATTACCCGTGGCGTCGTGCGGCGGTGCGACTACTCGGACCCCGGGCGTTCTCGGCATTACGACTCGATCGCAACCACAACAAGATCACGCGTGATGAACAGGCGAAACTCCGCACGCTGCGCATCGGTGTCGTGGGAGCGAGTGCGGGCCATTCCATCGCCCACCTTCTGGCGATGGAGGGACTCTGCGGCGAACTTCGACTAGCGGATTTTGACACGGTCGAGTTGACGAACTTGAATCGCATTCCCGGTGGGGTGCTCGACCTCGGTGTGAACAAGGCGGTCGTCTGCGCTCGACGGATCGCCGAGATCGATCCGTACTTGAAGGTGAGCGTGCACACGAGTGGTATCACCAGCGAGAACCTCGAGGGTTTCCTCGCGGGACTTGACCTCGTCGTCGAAGAGTGCGACTCGCTGGACGTGAAGTTCCTCGTTCGAGAAGCCGCACGAGCCCGTGGGATTCCGGTCATCATGGAGACGAGTGACCGCGGCGTGCTCGACGTCGAACGATTCGATCTTGAACCCGAACGACCCATTTTCCATGGCCTGCTCGGGGACATGGATTCAGCGAAGCTCGCGGGCCTTTCTCTCGCGGAGAAGAGTCCCTACGTATTGCGCATGCTTGGAGCGAGCGAGGTTTCCTCTCGTGGAGCGGCGTCCCTGTTCGAACTGGGCTTCACGGTTACCGGCTGGCCCCAATTGGCGAGTGAAGTCACTCTCGGCGCGGTGACCGTGGGAACTGCGGTACGACGTTTTGCCCTCGGAGGACATCTCCCCTCTGGCCGCGTTCGCTTCGACGTGGAAGAAATCCTCTCCGAACTGCGTCCGGCACCGATTGAGCCAGATCTCGAAGAGGAACTTCGCCAACCCGCGCCGCTCGATCCCGCACTCGATACCAGTGATCCGGCAGAGTTCATCGTCGATGCGGCTCGTCGAGCCCCGTCGGGTGGCAACGTGCAGCCGTGGCGATTTCAAGTTCACGGTGAGGAGATTCAATTCTTCCTCGAACCCGAACGCTCGACGGTGTCGATGGACGTGAAGATGCGCGGGAGTCTGGTGAGCCTCGGTGCCGCGTTGTTCAATGCTCGCGTCGCCGCGGCGTCATTGAAGAAGGCGGGTCCGGTGAAGTTGTTCCCCTCGGGTCCGACGTCGACACACGTGGCGACCATGCATCTCGGTAACGCGAATGAACCCGAACTCTCCTTGATGCACTCGGCCGTCCATTCTCGAGTTGCGAATCGAAAGATGGGTCGACCAGCGCCAATTGAGGACGCGACCATCCTTGGTCTCACGCACGCGGTCGAGCGAGAAGGGGCGCGACTGCGCTTCCTCACGAGCCGTCACTCGATCGATCAACTCGCCGAACTCCTAGGAGAATGCGATCGACTGCGCTTCCTGATCCCCAAGGTCCACCAAGAGATGTTGGGAGAGCTTCGTTGGCCCGGTCGCGATTCGCTCGAAGATGGTCTCGACGTGCGAACGCTCGAGATGGAGGCGTCAAGTTTGGGCATCATGGACCTCTTGAAGCGCCCCGACGTGATGAACCATTTGTCGGAGTGGCGCGGGGGTCAGTCCTTAGGACTACGCACGCGCATCATGGTGGGATCGAGTTCGGCCCTCGCCGTCATCACGGTGCCGCGCGCGGACCCGACGTGGTACGTGCGCGGCGGTGCCGCGATGGAGCGCTTCTGGCTCGCCACCGAACAGCGTGGACTCGCCGTCCAACCGGTAGCGCCGCTCTTCCTCTACGCCACCGACGAAGAGGACCTCATTGGATTAGGGGGCGAGCGTCACCTCGACGAGTTGCATAAGCTCTCGCTCCAATTTCGCCAGATGCTCGACATGGAAGACGGTGAGTCGACCGTGATGGTGATGCGGGTCCTGCACGCCACACCTCCGAACGTGCACAGCATCCGGCGTCCGCTCAGTCGCGTAATGACTCGAACGCGCGTCCAATCCACTGATGCACGCTCGTCGAACGGGACGGCCGAGTCCCAGATCGCCTAGTGGACGTGCGATGGTCCCGTCGATTCGTGCCATTACAAAATTAGGGATTTATCAAGTGAAGAGGTAAAAAAATCTCCGGTGCCCTTTTCTTAAATTCAAACAAATGATATCGTTGTAATTCACTGCGAAAAGTTTGAAGGACGGAAACCGTGGGCAATTTCAGACACGCAGATACCATGAGGGTCGGCGCCGAGGCTCGCCTTATTGTCGAGACGTTACGCCAAGTCACCCCCGGCGCGGAGATTGTCGCGGTCGTGATGGGACCCGGGAACACGATTCCTGGTTTCGAATTGAATCCTCTCGTCGGATCTGGTTCCGAGGTCGCGTGGGACCTGATCAAGGAACGCGTGCTGGGCCAACTGACCTTCAAGGAGCCACTCGGATCGTTCACCTGCGTCGTTGACGACGTCGAATGGGGTGTGCTCGTTGACGTGATCGAGTTGCTGGGCGGTCAGATCATCGGAGCGCTTATCGTGGCTCGCCCGGGAAGGGCCTGGTCGCAGCGTGAGTACGCCCTCACCCGAGCTTTCGGCGGCGTCTTTAGTCAAGTCGCGACCATTGCGTCACGTGAAGGTGACCTCTTGCAACAACGTCGACTCGACGATCTCGTGAGCCAAGTCGCCGAGCGACTGATGTCGGCGACGGCGGAGAACCACCAAGAAGTCCTCGATTGGACGATGCGCATGGTCGCGGAATTCCTCGATGCCGACGCCGTGTTTCTGCGCCGCAATGACCATGTTCGCGGTCTGAGCATCTTGGTCGCCGAGTGGCCCATTCGTGAAGACATCCCCGACCCCGATCCACTCGGTGAGGTGAGCTTCGACTCAGACCCCATCTTCATGGCGACCAAGGACCTGCGAGAGCCCTTCCTGCCCGGCTTCGAAGACACCGACAGCAGTTACATGGATCGAGTCGAGAAGGCCTCGGGTGAGACCATGATTGCGGGAGCGGGGGTGCCACTGTTATTCGGCGACACCACGTGGGGGATCCTCGCCTTCATCCATTTCGAACTTCGTGTGTGGGTGCCCGCGGAGATCAACGCGCTCCAGGCGGTCGCCACGATGCTCATGCAACTCCAAGCGCGCATCGACGCCGAAGAACGTACGGCGTACAACGCGTACCACGACGACTTGACCGATCTGCCGAACCGTCGCGCACTTCTGCGTGAACTGCGAGCGCGCCTCGCGACGCACCGTGACACCGCCGTGCTGCTCGTCGACCTCGACCGCTTCAAGGTCATGAACGACTTCTTGGGTCACGCGTCGGGGGACCGGCTGCTCATCACGATTGCCGATCGCATCCGAACGAGCGTGCGCGCGAACGACTTCGTCGCGCGCCTCGGCGGCGACGAGTTCGTCGTGTTGATCGACGAGGCGTCGAGTGAGCTGGAGATCCTCGCGAGCGCGTATCGAATCCTTGAACTCGTGGCGGGCCCCGTCAGCGTGGGTGGTCAACAAGTCAGTCACACGGCGAGCATTGGCATCGCGATGGCCGAATCTGGCTCTATCCAATCGCCGCTCGACCTTCTCAGTTGGGCGGACGGTGCGATGTACGTCGCGAAGGCGCGCGGTCGCAATCAGGCGGTCGTCTTCGACGAGGAACTTCGCGCGGCGGCGAACGAGCGCACGAGTTTGGAGCTCATGTTGCGCGAGGCGATCGAGGGGAACGGGCTTCGCCTGCACTACCAACCCGAAGTCGACCTTCGCACGGGTCGGCTCCTCGCCGTCGAGGCGCTCGTGCGGTGGCAGCACCCGACCCGAGGGCTGATCGCCGCGGCTGAATTCATCAAGGTCGCCGAGGAGACCGGACTCGTCATGGAGATCGGACGCTGGGTCTTCGCTGAGGCGTGCCGTCAATTGGCTCTTTGGTCCAAGGAGTTCCCCACTCTCCCCATCATCGTGCGGGTGAACATGTCGCCGGTCGAGTTCGCCGCGTCGGACCTCGTTGAATTCGTGGAGCACTGCTTGCGCGACAATGACGTGCCGGCGAATCGCCTGTGCATCGAGATCACCGAGTACGCGGTCGTTGATGAACCAGAGAAGGCGGCCGCCATCCTGCGTGGCTTCCAGAAGCTCGGTGTGGAGGTGGCGCTCGACGACTTCGGGACGGGCTTCGCGTCAATGACCGAACTCAAGCACCTGCCCGTCGACCTGCTAAAACTAGACATGAGCTTCGTCGAAGGCATCACGACCGACGATTACGACCGTGCGATCGTCGAGATGATCATTCGACTCGGCCAAGCCCTCCAACTTGGCGTCACCGCCGAAGGCATCGAGAGTCCCGACATCATCGAGAAGTTGCTCGAACTCGGCTGTCATCGTGGCCAGGGTTATCTCATCTCGCGCCCGGCGTCGGTAGAGGATCTACGCCCGATGATGAAGGCGGGTGGGGTGTCGCCCACCGTCCTCGGTCTCAATCGACCACTCCTGGATGCCGGTACGACACAGTGGTAGATGTGAATCCTGACGAATCACTCGGGGAATTGGGGCCGGATACTCATTACGAGCCTTGGCTGTTCCAGTCGATGCTCGATGAGTTGTCCGTCAACGAACTCGGCATTGGCTTCGTCTATTCGGTCATTGACGCGCTCGCCAAGCGCTACCGCTTGACCGACGTCGTCGTGAACCTGACGCACGAGTCCTTTGGGGCGCAGATGTTTCGCCTGGGCGGGCGGGCGATCAGTCCCGAACTCGCCGCGCGGTTCGGAACGGCCCCGGGCGTGTTCTGCGAGCCCGACGTGGTGCCCGCCGTCGAGCGAGGCGCTGTGCGTACGGCGTGCCAGCTCGCCCTCTCGCTGCACCTCGCTCGATTCAGTGCGTCGCACGATCCACTCACGAACATCGCCAACCGTCGTGCGTTCGATAGCTCCCTGGATGCGGCGGCCGCGCGAAGTGCACGTTACGGCTGGTCCTTCACGTTGCTCTTGATTGACCTCAATGAGTTCAAGGCGATCAACGACACCTTGGGTCACGCCATTGGCGATGACCTGCTTCGACAGTTCGGAGTCGCGATGCGCCGCTCCGTGCGAAGCGGCGACGTCGCCGCGCGTATCGGTGGCGACGAGTTCGCCGTTATCTTGAGCAACGCCGATGGATTCGAGGCGTCAGGGTTCCTCGACCGGCTTCGCGTAAACTTGAAATCGGCGAGCGAAGTGATCGAATTCTCAGTGGGATCAGCGACGTCACCGCGGGATTCGACTGATCCACTCGAGTTGTTCCGTATCGCCGACACCCGGCTGTACGAGAAGAAGGGGATGTTGCACTAATGATGTCATCGACCGACGAGGACCTAGAACTCGAACTGCGCTCGCTGCCCGGCGTACTCAACGTCGAGATTCGCCACCTCGACAGCGGCGACGTCGACGTCGTGACCCTCATTACCAACGGCCAGGATCCTTCGAACATTCGCGTCATGGCGAAGCAGATCGTGAGCCTTTACTCGGCCGATGGTTCGGTCGTCGTCGACGACGCCACCACCGTGCTCCAACCCAAGGAACTAAAGGCGATCCGAGTGAATCTCGTGGCGACGTCCTTTGAGCCCGAAACGGGCGCCACCGAAGTCGAACTCAACTTTGCGGGACGCATCGGTCACGGGCACGCGAAAAGTGGTCAACTCATTGGTGGCGCGGAGGCGACGCTCGCGGCCTTGCGTGACCTCGGCATCGAGGTTCCTTTCTACCTGGTCTCGGTCGTGAACATCGCGACGCCTCGAGGGTGGCCGGTCGTTGCGACGTTTCGAGCACTCTCCAACGAGCCCGATTTGCATGGCATTGCCCTGGCGGACAACGACGTCACCTCCGCGGCGATGGCGACACTCAACGCCTTGAATCGTGTCCTGCCGATCTCGTCGGCGTTCGAGTAACGCCGTCAACCTATTTTTGCACTAAAAGGGAAACTCACCTGACCGGCATCGGGTGGTGTTGGCGTCCTCGAAAATTCTGTCAAGCTCAAAAGGGAACTACATTTTCGATTGAACATCCCTGATCAAGTGGCTAGGTTCGAGGCCAACATATGTGCGACGAGCAAGGGTCGCAAAGGAGTCCTATGGAGACGCGAGATTCATTCACTCGAAGCAACATTCTTTCGTGTGCTTCGGCGATACTTCGAGAAAAGGGAAGTCGGGACTTCTCCTTCGACGAGGTAGCGAAACGAGCCTCGGTGCAAGTCACGACCGTCGAGTACTTCTTTGACTCGACGACGCAGCTCGTTGGTGAGGCGCAATTGGCGAACTACTTCACGCTCGTCAAGTCCCATCACCTGGTGCAACTGCGCGTGGAAGATGCGCTCGTGAACGAGGACCACGACGGATTCGTGAAGGCGGTTCAGGAGAATTTGGAATTGTCGTTCTCGTCGGGACAAGTAGGTAATCGCTGGGGAATCTTTGAGCTCTTACACGACATTTGGGGTGATCCATTTTCGCAGAGCCATTTTTGTGAATTGCTCGATATTCAATTCGAGCGATGGATCAGTGTCGTCCAAGACGCGCAGCGACTTGGTTGGATCGACGAGGACATCGATCCCAAGGCGCTCGTGTCGGTCTTCTGGTCATCGTCCGTTGGACAAGTCATCACCGCGGGTTCGACGGTGCTCAATCTGACGCCCAAGGAGAATCGTGACTTCATCATGCGCATCGTGCGTCCGCCGAGCCATCTGGGGGCGAACGCGTAACGCGAGACACTCGAGACGTTCTGACGTGACGTCCTGATGTGACATTCTCGTGACATCGCCGGACGCCCACATTCTCCGGGTTTTCTCAAGTCGTCGAGGCGTGGTGCGCTGAGGGCACACCTTAGGCTTGGAGGGCGTGCGAAACCTCCTCCTGAAAGCCTTGCTCGGCCTGTCGTTGTTACTGAGCGGCCAAGTCGCGGTCGTCTCGTTCGCCTCCGCCCAGACAACGACGGCGTCGACGGGCTTCGACGTGAGTTATCCCCAGTGTGGACGAGCGCTACCGACGGCGGGTTTTGGTGTGGTGGGTGTCAACGACGGACATCCGTTCTCGACGAACCCCTGTCTCGCGAGCGAACTCGCCTGGGCGAAAACGACGACCAGTGGCGCACCCTCGTTCTACATGAACACCGGAAGCCCCGGACCCGCCGATTCGTCGATCTGGCCCACCAATCAATCGACGCCTGAAGTCTGCACGGGTGCGAACTCGCCGGCGTGTTCCTACGACTGGGGATGGTCCGCCGCGCAACTCTCCTTCAGTAACGCATTGAGCGCGGAGAGCCAGGACGGTGCCTCCTCGCCGAGTGCCGCGGCGACGGGCGCCAAGTGGTGGCTCGACGTGGAGACGGGCAACATGTGGGAATCGATCGAGGCCAACTACGGCCCGAGTACCGCGTCGCAGTTGATCGACCAGTCGATGTTGCTCGGAGCGATCGCGTACTTGAAGAGCGTCAACGTCACCAACATCGGGATCTATTCGACGTCCCAGCAATGGCGCACGATCACCGGCACGCCACCGTCGGCGTTCTCGAGCATCCCCGTGTGGGTGCCGGGTTATGCCACGTTGGCGGCCGCCGAAGCCGCGTGTGCGAATCCTTCCTTCACCGGCGGGCGCGTGGCGATGATCCAGTATCCGTCACAGGGTCTCGACGGTGACTATATCTGCGGTCTCGTGAGTACGCCGGGCGCCACCTCGATCAGCGTCGCGGCGACCACGGGCTACAGCGAGCAATTGGTCGTGAGCGGTGCGGCGAGTGCTGTCACGTGGGTGCAGGCGACGGGATCACCCGACCTGCTCATCTCGAGTACCGGACTCGTCACCACGAGTGGGGCGCTGCCCGCGGGCACGTACACTGCAACTGGATCGACCAGCGACGCGAACGGCGACGTGGGCCTCTTCAGTTTCATCTTGAACGTGGGCACCATTGTCCAGGTGGCACCAGTGTCGGCGACATTGAAGACGACCCAGACACCGGGCTACAGCGAACAGCTCGTACTGAGCGGCAACTTCGGTACGACCACGTTCATCCAGACGAGCGGCGCGCCATCCCTCTCGGTGTCGAGCACCGGACTCGTCACGACGAGCGGGGAATTGGCGGCCGGCACCTACGTGGCGTCGGGCACGACGAGCGACACGAGTGGTGACGTGGGGGTCTTCAGCTTCAGCGTCGTCGTGGGGGCGATCACCCAGAACACCCCCACGACCGCTTCGGTGACCAGCACCAACTCATCGACGTTCAGCCAGCAACTCAGCGTGAGTCACAACGACGGCACCGTCACGTACGTGCAAACGAGCGGCACGCCGTCGCTCACGGTGTCCTCCAGCGGACTCGTAAGCACAATGGGCACGCTCAGCGCGGGCACGTACCGGGTCAAGGGTACGACGTCTGATCCCTACGGTGACGTTGGCATGTTCATCTTCACGCTGAGCGTCAGTGCGACCAATGTCGCGCCGGTGATCGTGGGCCCCGACGCCCAATATGTCGTGGGTCACGCCGTCGCCGGTCGCACCGTCGTGCTACAGATCATCGGCACGGGGTTCTCCGGTCGACCCAGCGTCACGAGCCACGAAGGCACGACGGCGCTGGTGCTCTCGGACACCGGCACGGTCCTTGACGTGCGCGTGCGCGTCGATGCGCGTTCGCGTAACGGCGTCTTCACCTTCACGATCACCATGCCCGACGGCACGGTCACTCAGGTCAAGTACAACCAACATTCCTAGCGCGTAGTTTCAACCCACGTAGTACTGGTCGGCGACCTTGAGCGCGCGGTCCAGTCGCGCGAGACCCTCGCGTGCTTCATCGTCGGTCACGTTGCACGGGGGCACGACGTGGAGTCGATTGAAGTTGTTAAAGATGAGCAATCCCTCGTCGCGGCACGCGCCGACCAGTTCGTTCATCGCGGTCGAACTCGCGCCGTAGGGGGCGAGTGGCTCTCGGGTCGAACGATTCGTCACGAGATCGAGGGCGAAGAAGACGCCGAGACCGCGCACGTCACCGATCACCTGGTGCTTTTGAGCGAGTTCGCCCAGCGCGGGCCGTAACACCTCTTCGCCGATTCGCCGCGCGTTCTCGACGATGTGCTCGTTCTGCATGGCGTTGATCGACGCGACCGCCGCGGCGCACGCGAGGGGGTGTCCCGAATAGGTCAGTCCACCGGGATAGACCCGGTCGTTGAACGTCGCCGCCACCGCCTCGTTGATCACGACCCCCCCCAAGGGCACGTAGCCAGAGTTGACGCCCTTCGCGAAGGCGACGAGGTCGGGGGCGACGCCGAAGTTCTGGTACGCGAACCACGAGCCGGTGCGTCCGAAGCCGCACATCACCTCGTCGGCGATGTAGATAATGCCGTACTTGTCGCACAAGGCGCGTACGCCCGCCAGGTACCCAGGCGGCGGCACCATGATGCCGGCCGTGCCAGGCACGGTCTCGAGGATGATGGCGGCGAACGCGTTGGGCCCCTCGAAGGTGATGATGTTCTCCAAGTTTGCGATCGCGCGCTCGCACTCCTCTTGTTCACTCGTCGCGTTGTAGGCCGAGCGATAGAGGAAAGGTCCAAAGAAGTGCACGACGCCCGAGGCGCCATTGTCGTTGGGCCAGCGACGGGGATCGCCGGTGAGATTGATCGACGTCGCGGTCGCGCCGTGATAACTGCGATACGCGGCGAGCACCTTGGGACGTCCCGTGTGCAGGCGCGCCATGCGCACCGCGTGCTCGACGGCCTCGGTGCCGCCGTTGGTGAAGAACACCTTGGTCGCGCCCTCAAAGGAGTGATCGATAATGAGCTCGGCCGCTCGGTAGCGCTGCTCGTTGCCGTGTTGGGGCGCGATCGTGCACAGAAGCGCCGCTTGCTCTTGGATCGCGCGCACGACTGAGGGGTGCTGGTGGCCAATGTTGGTGTTGACGAGCTGTGAGGAGAAGTCCATGTACGTCGTGTCGTTCTCGTCGGTGACGTAGACCCCGTGGGCACTCTTCACCATCAGGGGATTGAGCGTCGACTGCGCCGACCATGAGTGAAATACGGACGCAACCTCTCGTTGCTGTGGGGTCATCGTCGAACGGTCTTTCATGTCAGGGGGTCCTTTCGGTGGTCAATAACGCCGTTGTGCAAGGGCACTGGCGTGGGTGTGTGTCGACGCATCGGTCCTAGCTTTGCAGCACGACGTTGTCGGGCGTCGCGCCATCCAGGAGAAGTCCGATCTGTCGATTCACGAGTCGCGCCATTCGTGGCAACGCCGCCGACGACGCGCCTCCGACGTGGGGCGAGATGAGCACGTTGGGAAGTGCGAACAACGGGTGTCCGTCCGGTAGCGGCTCGGGGTCCGTCACGTCCAACGCCAGTCGAAGTCGACCTGACGAGGCGTGCTTGAGCAACGCGGCGGTGTCGGCGACTTGGCCGCGCGCGACGTTGACGAGCATCGCGCCGTCGTGCATCGCGCTGAGGAAATCGTCGTTGACGAGGTGCGTGGTCGATTCATCGAGTGGCACGATGACGACGACGATGTCCGCCTCGCCGAGGTGATCGAAGAGAGAATCCATGGCAAAGATCTCTCCGCGCTGATCAGTGCGCGCGTGTGAAGCGAGACGTATCACGTTGGTCTCGAACGCCAAAAGACGCTCCTCAATCGCCCTGCCGACGCCGCCGTAGCCAATGAGCAGGACACGTCGATCCGCCAGACTCTCGTGCCAGTCGCGTCGCCATTTCCCTTCGAGCGACGCGCGCACGTAGTCGGGGATGCCTCGTTGTAGGGCGAGGATGAGCGCCAATGTCAACTCCGCCGTCGAGGTCTCGTGCACTGATTTTGCGTTCGCGTACCGGTGCCCGGGTGGCAACACCTGGGCGACGCCGTCATAACCGTTGAGCAGGCTCTGGACGAGACGGGTCTTGACGGTGGCGAGTTGAGCGAGGACCCCCGTGCCCACCATGTAGGGCACGACCACCATGTCGATCTCAGGCGCCGGAGCCGGACCCTTCATGTCCCAGATCAGCACCTCGACGCCGGGTGGCTGTGGACCTAGGGCGTCGCGCAAGAACACGTCGGGCACGCTGAGCGTGAGTGTTGCGCTCATCGATCGTCCCAATCGATGTTGGACAATGACGCCAGCGCGCGCACCAGCGCCTGGGTGCCAAGGAGTCCTCCACCCTGGGCCTGCAGGGCGACGTAGAGCTGATTGGCGAGGGCGAGACCTGGCAACGCCAGGTGCATGCGACGTGCCTCGTCGAGGGCAATGCCCATGTCCTTGACGAAGTGGTTGACGAAGAAACCGGGATCCATGTTGCCCGCCATCATTCTTGGGGCCAAGTTGGCGAGCGACCAACTTCCGCCTCCTCCGCTCGCAACTGAACTGAGCACCTTTTCGAGGTCGAGACTCGCGCGATACGCGTATAACAACCCTTCGCACACCCCGACCATGTTGTTGGCGATAAGGATCTGGTTGGTCATCTTCGCGTGCTGCCCGGATCCGTGTCCGCCGTGGCGCACGACGGTCGATCCCATCAACGACAAGCACGGCAGGACCGCCTCGAAGGTGTCGAGTGGACCACCCACCATGATCGAGAGCGCCGCGTTCTTCGCCCCGACGTCCCCGCCCGTCACCGGCGCGTCGAGGGCCTGGAGGTGTCGCCGCTGCGCCGCGGCGCCGATTTCGAGCGCGAGCGCGGGTTCACTCGTCGACATGTCCACGACGACCACGTCGTCGTGCGCGCCAGCGAATATGCCGTGATCACCCATGGTGACTTCTCGAACGTCCGCGGGATACCCGACCATGGTGAAAACGATGTCACTCGTTGAGGCGACGTCGGCGGGGGTCGCTGCCCACAGCGCGCCTGCTTCGAGCAGCGGCGCCGCTTTCGGCGCGGATCGAGTCGACACCGTGACCTTGTAGCCGCCCTCGAGAAGGTGTGAGCACATGGCGCGTCCCATGACGCCAGTGCCGATCCAACCAATGCGCGTTGTCGCAGGACTCGCAGCCGGGACCAAACTCATTGGTCAAATGTACCTTGGTTGAGCGCACGTTATCGTGGGAGCCCATCGATCAGACCGAATCATTCGAGCGGCTCCGCGAATCATCGCCACCATTGTGGTGCGAGTCGCAGGGTTAGGAGAAATTGTGGCACGGTGCCTCGTCATTCAACACGTCGCTCCTGAAGGCCCCTACGCGATCGCCACCGCGCTGCGTGGCGCCGGCGTCGACGTGGATGTCCGTCACGTGTTCCTCGGAGAGCAACTCCCTTCAGACCTCCACGAATTTGACGGTTTGGTTGTCATGGGAGGTCCCATGTCGGTCACGAGTGATGTGGGATTCGTCACCCGTCGCCACGAGATGCATCTCTGCGCGAGTGCGATCGACGAGTGCGTGCCGACCTTGGGCGTGTGTCTCGGCGCGCAGCTGCTCGCCCGCGCCGCCGGAGCACGTGTCTACGCCGGCGAGCGAGGGCCGGAGATCGGTTTTTCGCCGGTGCGACTTGACGAGTCCGCTCACGACGATCTATTGCTGGAGGGCTTGGAGGACGAACAACTCGTCCTGCACTGGCACGGCGACACCTTTGAACTCCCCGCGGGTGCGTCGCGATTGAGTTCGAATGAGAACTACGCCAATCAGGGCTTTCGCCTCGGACCAGTCGCGTGGGGCTTCCAGTTCCATTTCGAGGTGGACGACGTCGCCGTCGCGGCGTTCGTCGAGGCGTTCGCGGGTGATATCGAGCGTGCGAGTCTGGACGCGAAGGATATCCTGAGCGCTGCGCCCAAGGCGCTCGAGCAGATGGCGCCGCTGCGATTGTCGTTGACGAGTCGTTTCGCCGAACTCGTCAGCGCACGCCCTCAGCATTGACGCAGTGCGGTTGCACACGCACAACGAAAGCACTGTCGTTACGACAAGAAATCGTACATGCGACGATAGTGCACTCGGGTGAGTCGCGGTGGTCGACTCAGCATTGTAAGTCGTTGACGTAGTGACGGGAACGAACTCCACGACTGGATCGCCAGTTGCACCAGCAACGCGGCGCCGAGCGACGCGCCAAAGGCGTCGAGCCCGTGACCGGGCCGCAGCAACGCCGCGAGGACGATCATCGACGCAACGTACGAGAATGATCCCTTGGTGACCCCACGCAGGAACTGTGACGATGCGCCTGCACCATGTTCATGATTCGTGAAAAGCGCCATCATCAAACTGGTGAGCGGAATCGCGTCGAGGGCTCCCGACAGCGTGGCGCCCAGTCGTCCGGCGAGCGAGATCAACGCCACTGTGAACACGGTGGAGACGACGAGTCGT
The DNA here is from genome assembly GCA_903970515.1 of Candidatus Saccharibacteria bacterium CG_4_10_14_0_2_um_filter_52_9. Classification (GTDB taxonomy): domain Bacteria; phylum Actinomycetota; class Acidimicrobiia; order Acidimicrobiales; family RAAP-2; genus RAAP-2. Next base: position 9,711 of record CAJCJA010000006.1, on the reverse strand, counting down.
AGCGTGAGGCGCGACGTACCCTGCTGAAGCGTCACGTCGGACGCATCTGGCCACCAACGAAGTGCGACCGCGAAACTGGTGAGTGCGAGAACGGCCCCCACGACAATTGACAGGTGCAGCACCTCGATTGCCGAGGCGATGCAACCGAAGATGCCCAGTGCACTAACGAGCGACGTTGAAGTCGAGAAGCGTCGGGCAATCGCGGCGAAGCTCCACAGAAGCGCTACTTCGGCGCTCGCGGCGATGAGCAGCGACACGGTCATGGTGTGGGCGAAGACGACGCCGTACTGCAGGCTGACGAGCCAGAGGAAGGGAAGATAGACGAGAGGGAGCCCGACGACCAGCCCACCAATGGCGTGACCGAAGCGGCGCTGAGCAAGCGTCCCGATGAGGACCGCGAGGGGGGCACAGATGATGCGAAGGAGTAGGAACAACATGAAACCAGAGTACGAGTCAATTTACCTCAAATGACTCTGTTATTCGGTCAAGAAGACACTATTCACCTATTTTTCAGAGGTATTATTACTCAATTGCCGAACTAAATACAGTTAGGAGATTGGCAATGGATGACATCGATCGCGCCCTATTAATAGCACTCGTCGACGACGGTCGCCTGAGCTATCAGCAACTGGCCACGCAAGTCCATCTAAGCCCCAACAGTACGGCGGACCGTATCAGGCGACTTCGCCAGAGCGGAGTGATCGCGGGGTATCACGCGCAGCTCGACTTTGCCGCCTTGGGGCATTCGTTGCAATCATTGACCGACATCAAACTTCGAGAATCCGTTGACCGTCGCCAGTTCGAGCGCGATCTCAACGGGGTCCCCCAAGTATTGAGCGCGATTCACACGACTGGAGAATTCGACTACCAGTTGTGGACCGCGAACGCCAGCACCGATGAACTCCAAACGGTGATTGATACGTTACGAGAACTGGGCGCCCGCGACATTCAAAGTCGCATCGTGTTGGGCGAGATTACGTTCAATGCGGCCCGGCTGATCTAATGGGTTTGCGCGAACCGTCTTCTCCCCTAGAGTCGAGGAACGGACACCGAGAAGGATAAGGCCATGGACGACAGCACCATCTTGCAGCGGGTGAGTGAACTCACTGAAGAAGAACAAGAGCTCGAGGAGACCCACGAGCGCGAGAAGTTGTCGCCGGAGAAGCTGGCTCGACTGAGTGCCATTGAGGTCGAACTTGATCAGTGTTGGGACTTACTTCGCCGTCGTCGCGCTCGTCGCTCGGCGGGACTTGATCCTGACGACGAGACCGTTCGCCCTGCGGACGTCGTCGAGCGTTACCTGCAGTAGAGCTGCGCGCTTCGTCTCCAGGAATGCAGGTACCCTCGCACAACGGTGGCGTCACTGCTCAGAAAGTATCGCGTCGAGTTCGGCGAGAGGGTCACGCAAGACGGGTCCGGTCGTCGTCACCATCGCCAACGTGATTTTTCCGCCAAAGGTGAACGGCGCGGTGTAGCCCGGACCTATCGCGGGTCCCCACTCGTATCCGCAGGTGAGCCCGACGCCGACACCGTTAAAACCAGACGGCGTGAAGCGAGGTATCTCACCGTGTCCCACTTCGACGCCGTCACAACGAAGGACGCCTTGACCACCGAGGCCCGCGTCCTTGAGGAAATCAAATTCGACGAGGTGCGAACCCGCCTCCAGTTGTTCTGTTGCCTCGATGACGTCGACAGACTTACCGTAGAGATTGTGGACGTAGCGCAAGCGTCCCTCGAGAATGTGCAGCGACCAACCGCCGAGCGAAGAACCGAGCGCCAGGAGGACGCCGTTAGGTGCCGTGGCACTCTCGACCTCAAAGGCGACGCGCAGGGTGTGTGAACGATTGCGCACGTTCACCGCGACCGATTCGGGCACGGGTGCGGCATGAGGAAAATACCGGTACGACTCCCTAGGCGCTCTTGAACTCGGCTTCGGATGTGTGAGTGCCCACAGGACACGGTTGTCGAGTGGCAACACGTCATTCTTCTTCGCTTCGCTCCACCACAAGTCAATCAAACCTCGAAGCACGTCGGGATTTTGGCTCGCCAGGTTGCGAGACTCGGAGATATCGTCGCGCACCCGATATAACTCCCACTCGTCGTCATCGAAGGACGCGTTGGGATTTTGATCGTCATACAGGGGCCCGATTGGATGGAACGTCACCGCTTTCCATCCATCGTGATACAGCGCCCGCGATCCGAACATCTCAAAGTATTGCGTGTGGTGACGTTCTCCTTCGAGTTCGCCACCATCGCCCAGTAAGTAGGAGAAGCTGATGCCGTCGAGATCGTTTTGAACGATGCCGTCGATGCGCTCGGGCGCCGAGACGCCGATCAGTTCGAGGATTGTCGGGGCGACGTCAATCGCGTGCGTGAACTGATGTCGGGTGGCGCCGGGTTCCAGTGGACCCTTGGGCCATGCGATGACACAAGGATCGGCGACGCCACCTTCGTGGACTTCGCGCTTCCAACGCCGAAATGGCGTGTTGCCTGCCAAAGTCCAACCCCAGGGATAATTGTTATGGGTGTCGGGTCCTCCGATTTCGTCGATGCGTGCCACCATCTCCGCGGTGTTCGCGGGGTCGAGGTTGGTGAGGCGCACGTCGTTGATGGAACCTTCGGAACCGCCTTCGGCGCTCGCGCCGTTGTCAGAGACGACGATGACGACCGTATTCTCGTCGTCGCCAATCTCACGCAAGAAATCCAGCACCCGCCCGATCTGCTCATCGGCGTGGGAGAGAAAGCCCGCGTAACACTCCATGAAACGAGCGGCGAGGCGCTGTTCTTCCTCGCTCAAGTCGTCCCAGGGACGAACCCACGCGGGGCGCGGCGACAGCGTGGTCGTCGAAGGAATAAGTCCACTCGCCACCTGTCGCTGAAAGACCCGCTCGCGCCATTCGTCCCAACCCAGGTCGAACCGGCCCGCATAGTGTTCGCGCCACGACGCCGGTGGCTGATGCGGCGAGTGACACGCACCAGTCGCGAAGTACAAGAAAAAAGGACGAACGGCATCAACCGCGCGTAGATCACTCACGAAACGAATCGCGTGCTCGGCCAGATCTTCGCTCAGGTGATAGCCCTCCTCAATGCCCTTCGGCGGTCGTTCTGAGTGATTGTCGTGAAAGAGGGCCGGGACGAATTGGTGCGTCTCGCCTCCGTGGAAGCCATACCACCGGTCAAAGCCCCTCGCCAGCGGCCACGTGGCGCGCGAGCTCGCGTCGTTGGTCTCGTCTTCGGGACTCAAGTGCCACTTGCCGACCGCGCAGGTGGCGTAACCCTCTTGACGAAGGATCTCGGAGACGTAGCCGTTCTCCTTCGGCGGTTTCCCCCAGTATCCGGGGAAACCGACCGCGAGGTCGGTGACGCGTCCGAGGCCACTGCGGTGGTGGTTGCGGCCCGTTAAGAGACACACTCGTGTCGGCGAACACAGTGACGTCGTGTGGAAGTTGGAGAGACGAACGCCACGCTCCGCGAGGGCATCGATCACCGGTGTCTCGATGTCTGATCCGTAGCATCCAAGTTGCGCGTAACCAACGTCGTCGAGCACGACGAGTACCACGTTTGGCGCGCCCGACGCGGGGATCTTCTCCTCGGGCCACCATGGCTGCGAATCGCGCCAGTCGCGACCAATCCGTCCACCAAATTCTTGCGCCATAGGTCGCCTCTTCCCGCGTTCCTTGTAGGTCAAGTGACGACAGAAGTTCGACACCTATTCGTCGGTAGTTTAGAACCATGGCAATGGAAAGTGCGGTCGCTCATCAGCGCTTTCGTTGGTGGGTGCAGGTTCGCTACGCGCTTGGCCTGCTGTTGGGCATCACCGTGCTCGTCGTGCTTTTTTCGCAGCGCGGCAACCTGCGCGCGGCGTGGCACCAACTCGCCCACGTCAACGTCCTCTGGGTGAGTTGCGCAGTGCTGGCGGAGACAATGTCCATCTTCCTTTTCGCCTTCGTGCAGCGGCGCGCGCTGACTTTGTCGGGTAGTCGGATCAGTGCGGTGCCCTTGTTCGTAATCTCGCTCGCGAACAACGCGATAGCGAACACGGTGCCTGGAGAACCGGCCGTCTCGAGCGCCTTTCGATATCGCCAGTATCGGCGCCGCGGTGCCGACCGGGCCAGTTCAGGTTGGACGATCCTCACCATCATCATCGCTCAGGCAATTGGCATGTCGTGGGTGTTACTCGTCGGGGTGCTCGTGAGTCTCGCGACGAGTTCCAACTCGACCAACACGAAGGTGACAATCGTGGGCCTGGTGATCATCCTCGGTGCTGGCGCGCTCTTGCTGCGGCGCGATCTACTTCTGCGATTCCTCAGTTCAGTCGTTCGACTCGTCCAACGCGTGACGGGCCATCCGCGCGGTGACGTCGCGGAGCGCGTCACGTCGACGTTGCAAAGGATGCGCGAGATAGTACTGCGACCCGTCGACGCGGTGGGGATTGTGATGCTGGCGACGCTTGTTTGGGGACTGGACCTCGCGTGCCTGCTCTGTGGCTTCGCCGCGACGCACGGACCCGTTCCCTGGCACGGCATCATGCTTGCGTACGGCATCGCCCAGATCGTCGCGGTGTTGCCCATCGTTCCCGGCGGCGTGGGTTTGGTGGAGGGCGGGCTGACCGTGCTACTCGTCGCGTACGGTTCCACACGAGTGCACGCGCTCTCGGCGGTACTGGTGTATCGGGCCATCAGCTTCTGGTTCGCGGTGCTCGTGGGTTGGATCAGCTTCTTCGCCCTGTCCTTCGCGGCGCGGCGAAGGGATCCTCTCTTGTCGAAGTTCAGCGACGAACCGCTCCGCACGGAGTAATTGCGGCGAATTTCGGACACGAGTCCTGGCACGGAACGTGGTTGCACGTTCTGCGCGCGGGGAAATGGTGTCTGGCGGCGCTCGTCAGAGGGGGAGGCGAATCGGGATTAGTTTTTCCTTATGCTGTCGCACTACCACACGGCCATCGATCCCGGTGGCGAGAACAACTCGCACGCCAGCATGTTGCGCATGGTTGGTTTCAACAAGCGTGTGCTCGAGACGGGATGTGCGTCGGGGCACGTCAGCGAACAGCTTCGAGCGCAGGGTTGTCAAGTGATCGGTGTCGAGGTCGACGCTCGCGTCGCCGAGGCGGCGACGCCGTGGCTCGAGCGTCTCGTGGTCGGTGACGTCGAGTCTGACGCGCTGTGGGGACAACTTGACGGCGATTCCTTTGACGCCATCCTCTTCGGTGACGTCCTCGAACACCTGAAGGATCCGCTGGGGGCGTTACGCAGCGCGGTGAAACATCTAAGTCCTTCGGGCGTAGTCGTCATCTCGGTACCGAACATCGCTCACGCGGACGTGAAATTGGCGCTGATGCGAGGTTCGTTCCCGTACTCCGAGAGCGGTTTGCTCGACAAGACTCATATCCACTTCTTGACCAAGGAGAGCCTGCTCGACCTACTGCGGGGAGCGGGACTCGTGGCCGTTGAGTTGCAACGCGTGACGGTGCCGGTGTTCGCGACCGAGATTGGTGTTGATCGAGGCGACATCAGTGACGAAGTCTTAGAAGCGCTCACGGAGGATCGAGAGTCGCTCACCTATCAATTTGTCGTTAAGGCGGTCCGCGACGACGGCGCGCGGGCACTCGACGAACTTTCCACTGACATGATCGCGCTCACTGATCAGCTCGTCGACGCAAGGAAGAGTATCGAAGTGCTCTCGCAAGAACTTGCGGTATTGCAGGGTCAACACGATTGGGACGAGAAGGAGATTGCGCGGCTTCTGCGTCAAACCAATGCGGTGAAGAGACTTATCCCAGGGCCGTTGAGACGTCTATTGGGCAAGCGCTTCGCCGACAACTAGAGATTGACCAGTTAGTGTCACCGAGTAGGGCCTTCGACAGACCACGACAAGAATTTAGAGAAATTCGTAGGTCTCCCAGACGTCGATCCCTGCACTTTGAGAGTAGAGCTGCAATGTCGTCGGACGCAGCTCAGCGCCTAGTGGAGTTGGCAGGTAGGAAAAGAGAAGTCACCGACGACTGCTCGAGTCCTCACGTGCTTGATGTCATGACTCCGCAATTGACCAGACGCGGACTTGCCCAAACGATGCGAGGCGTTCCAATTTCGTAAAAATCCGCGGCAGTGTGCCCATCTGCGCGGTAGGCCAAAAGTGGAATGTACGCAATTTTGCTCGGGAAGCTCCATTCGAGCAAGAAGCGCCAGCAACTTTGGTCAAGTGAAGTCACTTTACATATTGACATAAATCATGTTATGTTCATATTTGAGTAAATGTGTAAAGTAACTGGGTAGAACATGTCGAGATCGAGTGGACCAAACACAACCGCATCAGGAAGAATTGCGAGCGCGATCCAGCGCCTCTTCGAGTCAGGGACCTACATCACCACGGCCCAAGTCGCTACCAACGCCGGAGTAACCCGCCAGGCGGCGCATTCGCACCTCGCGAAGTTGGTATCGAGTGGTGAGGTTGTCCAAGAGGGCGCAAGTCGTTCCAGCCGTTATCGTCGCCTCGCTTCAAGCGAACATGTCTTTGGACTCAAGGATCTTGATGAGAACGAAGTCTGGTTGCGTGAGAAGCGAGAGTTGGCGATCCTTGATTCTGACGTACTCGAGATCAGAAACGTCGTACAGATTCTAAATTTCGCATTCACCGAGATGGTGAACAACGCCATCGAACACTCGCGAGGTACGAACGTCATCGTTCGATGGTTCCTCGAGCCCGACCAAATTGCATTTGAAGTGGAGGATGACGGTGTTGGCGCATTCGCTACCATCCGCGAGGACCGGAATCTCGCCAGTGACTTTGAAGCCCTCGGCGATCTCTCGAAGGGCAAGCAGACGACCGATCCCGATCATCACAGCGGTTTGGGCATCTTCTTCACGTCTCGTATGGTAAACAGATTCGTCCTTAGCGCCGGTCGCATCACCTGGATTGTTGATAACGAGATCAACGACGTGGCGTGGGGCTGGTTGGATTCGCTTCGAAATGGGACTTTGGTGCGCTGTGAGATTAGGCGCGATACCACCGTCGCGCCCCGCGACGTGTACGCCAAACTTTCTAATTCGGTAACCGGAAGATTTGACAAGACGATGATCCATGTGGAGATATTTAAGGAGCACGAGGGTAGTTTCGTGTCGCGCACTGAGGCCAAAGCAATAGGGACTCGACTTGAAGGCTTTGAGGAGATCGAACTCGACTTCTCGGGAATATCGGAGATAGGTCAAGGTTTCGCCGATCAGCTCTTTAGAGTTTGGGCACGTGAAAATCCTTCATCACATCTAAAACCGATCAACGCGAATCCTGCGATTCTCGCGATGATTGCGGCGATGCGGCCTCGCAATTCAGTGGAAGGTGAATGAACCAAATCTGTGGACGCTGAAAACTCCGTTCAGTGATCCCATGACGCGATTTTTACTCGCGGATGAATCTCAGCAAACTACGTAGCGACTTCGTGTGCCCGCCGCCGTTCGGCGCTGACGAAGATGCCTACCCACAACTTCTGCCAAGCGCACGGTGAGTGCGCTAGCAACGGAGTTGGCTCGTTTCGACGATTTCGAACCTGCCGTCCACGTCGCTAAAGACTCGGTGGCTACACACTTGGCTGGACTTCACGTAGCCATTGACATTGAAACTGCTTTGATCAGGTAATTCGTGGGCCTTTTGGGCCGCTTCCGTGACCGTGAAACCATCTCTGATGACGCCCAGCATGGCGTCGTAACGCTGCTCCATTTTGCTTAACTCCCACAACGTGGCCACCTCCCTCAACCTCAGCCAAGGTCAGTGGCGGCCCAGTGTCAAGGAGGTCCTGAAGGTCTGTCAAGCAGGTGTCGACGTTCCGTAAAGGAGGTCCCGAGTTGACGTCCCCTGAAGTGGTGTAATTTCTTGGCCTTTTGCTGAAGACGGGCCACCGGAGTATTTCTTTATGTGTCCGGCTAGACACGAAAGGAAAACTCCGGTGACCCACAATGATTTTGACCTGTCTATGGACTATGTCACTATCGGTATGCGATGCTGAACTCAACATGACCATCAAACGAATGTCCATCAGGCGGTCCGACACCTGTTCCGTGTGCGGTGTCGAATTACTGGCTGGCACGACCGCGTGGTGGGATGGTGCTGCACATGCCGTGACATGCGTGACGTGTCTCGACGCTTCAGTCGCGCTAACGCCGGTCGACGTCGCGCCACCACAGCCCGACTCTGAACTTCCCGCGCCGGGGACTCCTCGCGTGCAAACGGGCGTCGCGGGTCAGTCAGCCCTGGAGGAGTACCAGCGGCGTCACGAGAAGCGCGAAGCTCGGATCGACGCAAAGTTCGGCCGCCTTGCCGGAGTCGTCAAGTTCCTCACCGATGATCCCCAGTCGATCACAGCCTGGAGAAAAGGATCCGCCGGCGAACGTAAACTCGCCGCCAGCCTTCAAGAAAATCTTGGCGATCGCGCCGTGCTGCTACACGACAGGAAAGTCCCTGGAACAAGGGGGAACATCGACCATATCGTTGTGGCTTCCTCGGGCGTCTGGGTTGTTGACGCCAAGAACTACTCTGGCCTCGTCCAACAACGCGATGTCGGCGGCTTCTTCAAAGTTGACCTGCGCCTCTACGTCGGCGGGCGCGACCGCTCGAAGGTCCTCGACGGGTTGGGCTGGCAAGTCAAGGCCGTAATCAAGGCACTCGGTGGGGATTCAGTTCCTGTGTCGAGCGCCGTCTGCTTCACCGATGCTGAGTGGGGATGGTTCGCCAAACCGTTCACCATGCGAGGAGTCTTTGTCTCCGGGCCTAACGCGCTCGCCCGGAAGATCGCCGAGCCTGGACCCCTTACCATTGACATTATCCAAAACGTTGCCGGTCACTTATCAGGAACACTGCCCCCAAAAGCGTAAGGCTCGGCCGACCTGTTGGCTGGCTCATTGAGCTGAGGACGTCGTGTCCTTAGTGCCCGTCGAGTGCCCACGACCAAGGAGAGCAAACGACCGGTCGCTAAAAACACCGCTTAATCAGCCCCCTCCCTCCTTCTGCTCCGCAGGACTACCACCCTTTCAAGATGGATGCACGGGTTTGAGCCCAATCGAAATCCGTCGATATCTTCTATACGTCGATTAAAGATGGAGAAGCCCCACAATCGGTCGATAGCATTGGTGTTCGAGTGGCGACAAGCGGTCGCCTTCAGCAGCAATATGGAGTAGCACCTGACTTAGTTAGTCAGATCGTAACCCATTGGCGACGCCGTAATTGTCCGAACGGGTCGTTGGGCGCACGTCGCCATATTGCCTTCCAAATACGATGTGCCAAATCCTTGACCTAGTCATCCTCAACATCGGGTGCTACACCGAGATGAAAAGAAGGTGTAACGCAAACGGTCGAAAGCGAAGTCGCCGCAGTGAGACCGTATCGTTCGTGAAGTTGGATTGCCATGTCATCCCAAGTGCCATCGAAGATCGGCTCTACGGCACACGAAGGAGACGATTCTTCTTCGGATCGACGCCAAAAGCGCTTCGGTGTGCTGCACTCAATTCCATTCTTGATATGACGACCGTGGTTGAAGGCATCGAGAGGGAAGTCCGCTCGCACGACGATCCAACGCCCATCCCTTTTGGTCTCGGGAACGGCCAAGGCAACTTCTGGGCGCCGAGCAAGCGATACTCGATCGTTCGCTATACGAAGCGCGAAGAGGCGGTCGAGGTACGACGCCGAATGAGGTACGGGCTGATGTTCACTTAGCCAGGCTTTTGC
>CAJCJA010000005.1 GCA_903970515.1 Candidatus Saccharibacteria bacterium CG_4_10_14_0_2_um_filter_52_9 | reverse complement strand
TTTGTTGTTGCGATTCCCTCTCTTGGCGTTCGACGCCGCCGTTGATTTCGACGCCGCTGCGCGCATCTATCGACAATGCCGCAAGGTGGGTGTCACGCCCCGAGGAATGATTGATTGCATGATCGCTTCGGTCGCTCGGCGACATGGAGCATCGATACTGAGCGCCGACGTTGACTTAAGCCGCGTCGCGACGATCGTTGACATCGACTTAGACGAAGCATCGATGTCGCCGTGATGATTCCACGTGTCTGACTGAAGCAGCGGGGGACGTCGCGCGGCGAGAGGAACAAGGCGCGCGACGTTGGTGTCCTACGACGAGAGCGACTCGAGCACCTTCGCCGCGTGACCATCGGCGCGCACTGCGTACCAGGCCTTTTCAACCTTGCCGCTCGGACCAATGAGAAACGTGGAGCGGATGACGCCGACGACTTTCTTGCCGTACATCATCTTCTCGCCGAAGGCGCCGTACTTGGCCATGACGGACTTGTCGGGATCGCTCAACAGATCGAATTTGAGACCATACTTCTTGCGAAACGCCACGTGCGCTTGGGCGTCGTCGGGTGAGATGCCCACGACCTTCACCTTCAATTTCTTGAAGTGGGCGAGCTCGTCGTTGAACTGACACGCCTCCTTGGTGCAACCGGGGGTGTCGTCGGCGGGATAGAAGTAGAGGACGAATCGTTCACCGGCGAAGTCGCGCATTGACACCTTGGTGCCGCTCTGGTTCGCCAAGCTGAAGGCGGGTGCCTTGTCGCCGGTCTCGAGTCGGGCCATCGTTGTCTCCTTCACCACGGGATTTGACTGGTGGGTCATCCTGTCGAACTTGGCAAAGCGTACAGAAAACTGTAGGAAGATTCGCACGTTGCCACATCCACGTGTGCGTCACGATCCATGTCGCGCAGCGTCCCTCGAACGACTCGTTTGCGGGTACTACCCACTTGACACAAAATGGGTTTGTGGGCTAGAACGAGGTTCGAAGACGGAGGATGACATGGACTACAAGTTTGTGGTGGCGGATTCGCGCAGTCGTGTCGTCATCGCAGGGCACGCCAATGAGCAATTTTTGGTCGAGGAACTTTGGGACGGCAGTATCCGTCTCGAGCCGGCAAGGATAGTGAGCGACGCCCAGTTCGAGTACGACAACACTCCTGAGTTACGTGAGTTGCTCGATCGGGCCCAGAAATCTGGTCGCGTGACGACTCGGCGTCATCGAGTGTAAGCGTCCTTGGACCTCGAGCCTGGATATTCAGTTCTCGCGAACGACCAGTTTGACGCGATACTTGCTCTGGGCGACAACGAGCTTCACAACGATCTCGTTGACGCGTATGAAGGCATTCTCGACCAACCCGGCGCGGCGCGCGTCCATTCCTCTGGGGTGATATTGGACGCGGGCAGCATTGTTTTTCGCTACCCAGTTCCACGGCGGGCTCCCTACAAAATATTTTGGTCGAATGATGGTCCGACCATCGAGGCCGTTTTCCCTTACCGCACATAAAACGCAGTGACGTAGACGAGAAGCGGAACGTCCCGATACATCTGAAGCGCGACCGAGCGCTCTCTTGACGATTGGGGAGTTTCTTCGAGTGGGCCGAATTTCAAGTTTCGCTCTGAACCTTCACCAAACAAACGAGGATTAAAAGGCCACCGAGTTAATCATTCTCTATTGATTAGATTCAGAGAACCCCATAATTCATAGGGTTTTTCGTTCAGCACGCTCACTGCTTTCCGTGGATATCGAGAAATGTTAGGAATGAAATCAGGGATTTGTCCACCCGATTCTGGCGTCCGCGATTCAACAACACCTAGTGCGCGGCAGGGGATCATTCCTCCGCCGCAGTAAGAAATCGCCCATCGCGTTGGTTCACTGGCGAAGCGCTACGTCCACATTTTTCACTCGACCGTTTGAATTAGAACTCGACTCGGTATTTGGGAGTAAACACAAGCGGCGTCACACTGGCTCCCGCAATTCGATCGATGCGGTAACCGCGCAACAGCCCGCCATCATTTATGACGAAGAGCAAGATATTTCCTTCTGATGTTCGACGTAGCGAATATGGCTCAACAATCCGTGGTCCGCTCCGGCCTTGCTCGGCACGGTAGTCAATCTCAACCTTGAGACGGTTTGCACCGGCGTAGCGAATGAGTTCGAGTGGAAACCCGACACGCCAGGAGGCGATCGCCTTGGGCGGCTCCCAAGTCTCGTCGAGGCCGCTCTGAGAGGCTCGCTGAAGTGACGGGGTCACAAGATCTCCCGACAACCAAGCAAAGACGTCACCGAGTCCGTCCCAGAACTGATCGAAACCGGGCAAGGGCTTTGGCAACTGGTGACCGAGCATGTTCACCCACTCAAGCTCAATTTCCGAGCGAAAGGGAGAGGAATGAATTGACTCACGCGTGGGTACTTCGATGCCTACGTACTCACACTTTTTGGAGAGCGAAGTGAGCACGTCCTGGGACCTACCGACAAGGTCGGGATGGCGATACATGTGAATCACGTCGTAGAGGTCGCGGGGACGGCAGCGCTCGGCAAGCGCACGCAACTTCTCCGCGAGCAGATCCGATGGCGAGTAGCAGAGCACGCCCGAAATTGGCAGGGGCCCATCGCTGTAGGGATGGCCGACGGTTCGTAACACGGTCGAATCCACGATGAGTTCGTCGGAGGTCACGTCAATCTTGATCTTGGGCAGGACCGGTGGAGGGTTAGGCCCTCGGTAACCGACGCGGCCTTGGATGGTGGGGTGTCCTCGACGGTTCTGGTGTACCCGGAATGATGATTCATCAATTACGAGTTCCAAGCCTGAGTTTTCACGTACCCACTCGACGATCTCTTTGAAGATTTGAATCAAGGTTGACGGTTCTTCCGAACCTCCTCTCGTCACAGTGAAATCGAGGTCCTCGGAGAACCGGTAGGTCTCGTAGTAGCACTTGCGAAGACAAGTTCCACCCTTGAAAATCCACGTCTGCGACAGTCCTTCATGCTGTCCTATCCCGGCCAACAGCCAACCCAGCACGTAGTCCTTTTCAATCACTCCCGACTCCAGTGACCACTCGCCGCGCAATTGTTCAAGTTCGCGCTGCTCGATCATGAGGGATTCTCTGGTCCCACGTGAACGTTTATTCGCAGTCCCCATTTCATGACCCGATGGCCGGCGCTCGGGCCGCTTGGGTCAAGTGCGGAGATGCCGGTGGAGACTCGCTCTTGACAGGCCGCGACGACATTTGGGAAATCTTGATTGGTCACTTCAATGAGGTAGCCGAGTCGTTTAAACACAGCTCGATTACCCAGTCGGTCACCGAACTCGATCAACATTCCTGGGTCGTATTCGTTGAGGTACGCGTTAAGGATCTCGGTTCCATTGCGGATACCACCGCCAATGAATGGTGAATCGAGAATATCGACGATGGTCCGAGCAGGGCTGGCGAAGAGCAGACGAGTTGCGCCGTGCCATTCAGTGCTGAGTCCCCACGTCAGTGACTCTTCGCTAACGTGAGAGACGAGATAGTCGTGATCGAGCAGTGTGGCCGGAGACTCTCGAACACGCGCCGTCGTTCTCACTATCGTCGAACGAAAGACTTGTTCGCTCAGTCCCCAGTAGTTCGCCGACGTCCAACCGCTGAAGTAGCAACGTGGCCAAACTTCGTTGGCGACGACGAGCGCGTCGTCGGTCCAACTTGACGGATTCGTCACGCCTACGGGTACAGCGATGTACAGTCCGCGACGAACCCGACGAAGCCAACCATCTTTCGCCCACCGAGCTAGCCTTTTCGCGGCGGTATCGGGATCAAGTTCGAGAGCCGTGACGACATCATCAGGAGTAATGAAGTTTCGCGTGGATGACAGTACACGCGCTAAATCACTGCGCCGGCGACCGGATATCCCGGCAATTTGTGACATTGTCCATCCACCACCTCTCCGTTTTATGTATCTGATGGTGTTAGAGTATCACAAGCATCTGAACACCGCTAAATATCAAACGAATAGAAGTACTGGTATTGTCCTATTACAATCGTTGCAGTGGAATCTTCAACACGGAAGAGCCTAAGGGGCTGTGTTCTATTTGGCGAGTGCGCCCAGAATGTTGACCGGCACCATCAAACCGTGGCCTATTCGAGTGATCTGACTGACGCCCAGTGGAAGATACTGGAACCTTTGTTGCTGGTCCCTTCCAAACGAGGACCGAAACACGGGGATGACCTTCGCCACGTCGTCAGCGCGATGCTCTACATCTCGCACACCGGGTGTCAGTGGAGGTATCTGCCTGAACAGTTCGGACCCTGGACGAGGGTCTGGTCCCAGTTTCGCCGATGGTCGAGGAACGCGACGTGGACAGACGTGCTTTCGGCGCTGCACGCCTCGTCGCGCACCGCTCTCGGACGAAAGAAATCGTTGCCCTCGATGGTGGTCATTGACACCCACCTCGCGAGAGGTGCCTCGAATGGCGGGGCAACGTTCCATAATCAGGGCGGTCCCTACGGTCGAACGAACGGCGCCAAGCGAATCGTCTGCGTGGACGTCACTGGTCTACCGCTCTGCGTGCGTGCGGTTCCCGCCTCAACGTCCGAAGCAAAAGCCGTCGAGCTGATACTCGAAGACCTTTCTCGCACAGGTGGGGACCAACGCCTCGAACTCGTGCTCGTGGACCGCGGCACCGCGCCGTCGGCGGCACTTCGACTCTCGGCCCGGTTTGGCTGCGAGGTTCGCCGGGTCGGCTGGGACGAACCACCACGCAACCAGCACGGTGCGAAGGTCTTTCAACCCATACGACATGCCTGGCGGGTTGAGGTGGCCCACGGGCACCTAGTACGCCGCCGACGTCTGGCTCGCTGCTTTGAAAACTCCGTGGCGTCAGCCACCGGGTGGCTGCACGTCGCTTCCATTACCGAAGTCCTTCGAACGCTCGCTTGAGCCGGTTGTGGCACGAGCCAGCCGAATGGGTCGAAACTACCGAAGGGAGACCGAAGCTCATCGAGTTGATCAGAGCGCGGGCCACGCCATCGACATGCGCCGCATCTCCACTTCGAGTCCTTCGGCTTCGAAGAATCTGTGCGCATCGACATTGAATTCCCAGGTGGTCAAGATGATGCGCCTCGCTGAGACTTCATCAGCTCGTGCTCGAACGGCGTTCATGAGCTCGTGGCCAACGCCAAGTCTTCGCACTGAAGGCGCCACGCCAATCTGTTCTAGCTCGAGGAGAGTCTGCGCGAATCCCAACGGTGAATCTGGCCTTTGATGCACCTTCACGACGACGAAGCCGAGTGCTTCTTCATCCTCGGCGAGGTAGATGGTGACGGCCGGTTCTCCCAAGAATTCTCGATACAACTCGACGGCGGCGGCTTCGTTGGCAGGTTTGAACCAGTCGGGCCGCTCATCGTGGTGCATTCGCTGAATGCTCGCACCGAGACGCGCGACCATTTCTGCGTCGTCGTCCTTGGCCTTTCGAACGATCATGACGTCACCTCCTCACGAGCGGTAGTCGCGTCACGAATTGACACCAAAATCCACTGGTTCGGTATTTGGGTTGGTCGATGTTTGCGATTCATACGTCCAGTATCGCCTCGCCGCGTGTCACAGCATCACCCAATACTGAAAACAGTGACTCCAGGACTGACGACTCCGACCGTCTCGCACACCGGACAGGTGCTCTCGCGCGCCGTCACGTTCCAGTTCGCCCTCTACCCGAACGCCGAACAGAAAATCCTCCTTGCCAAGTGCGCGGGCGCACGGCGCTACACCATGAACCACCATCTGGCGAGGGTGAAAGCCAATCTGGAGGCGCGATCGGCCCAACGAGAGATGCTGTCGGAGTGCGGTGATCCGTGCGAACCATCGACCCCCTCGCTCTCCTGGGCAGCCTTCTCTTTCATCAACGAATTCAACGCCTGGAAGAACGGGCAGTCTGATGACGCGCTGGTCAACGATGACGGGACCCGGGGCCTCGTCTGGCGCCACGAACTACCCGGCGACGTTTTCGAGTGCGCCAGCGTTGACGCGGCCCGGGCCCTTGAGAACTTCTCCACGTCGAGGCGCGGCGAACGAAGTGGATCGCCCGTCGGGTTCCCGCGTTTCCAGGCCAAGGGGAAAGTAACGCCGAGTTTTCGCCTGCGCAATCGCGCGACTTCAGGGATGCCACCTTCGAGCCATCCCATCCGTTTCAACGATCCCTCGCACCTGCGACTACCCAAGTTTGGACCGGTGAAGCTTTTTGGTTCCACCCGCAAGGTCCGTCGAATGATTGACGTGGGTCGCTTCCACGTGTACTCAGCCACTTTCACCCAGCGCGCCGGAGGTTGGACGGTGTCGCTGACTGGCGTGGCCGCCGAGTTCCACCAGGCCGAGCGCAGTCGCACCAATCGTCACGCCATTCCGGTCGGTGTCGATCGAGGCATCATCTCTCTCTGCGTCGCGGCGGACGCGAATGGTATTCCCTTCAACAGCTTCGAGGGGGTGAAAACACTGAAGCAAGCGCACGCGTCGCTCAAGGCAGCCAATCAGGCCCTGGCCAGAACCACACCGGGGTCCAAGGGCTGCCAACGAGCGAGGGCCCGACTCGCCACGCGACATCGCAAAGTCGCCAACATTCGGCGACACCTCGTCCACCAGGCCTCCCGGGCCCTGGTTGATCGTTGCCAGGTCCTCGTGATCGAGGACCTCAACGTCGCAGGAATGATGAGGAACCGACGCCTAGCGAAGTCCATCTCCGACGCCGCCATGGGAGAACTCTCCCGTCAGCTCCGCTACAAGGCCCGATGGCACGGCGTCGAGGTCCGCGTGGCCGATCGGTTCTTTCCGAGTTCGAAGACGTGCTCCGGATGTGGCGAGGTCAAAACGAACCTTGACCTATTGACACGGACCTACTCATGCGAGGTCTGTGGGCTGGTCATCGACCGTGATCTCAACGCGGCCATCAACCTGGCCCGCTGGCAACCCAAAGAGACCTCCGAAGTGTCCCTGCTGGACCCAACGCCCGCTTTGCTTCCCTCCACAGCCTGACCCCACTGGGTCTGCACCGCGAAGCACGCGGGAAGAGCCGATTGTCACCCGCACGACCATCACGACAACGTGATGAGGGCCCTGGGTCGGAACCGAGTACTCAG
>CAJCJA010000004.1 GCA_903970515.1 Candidatus Saccharibacteria bacterium CG_4_10_14_0_2_um_filter_52_9 | reverse complement strand
AGTGAAGTGGTTTAACGATGCAAAGGGCTTTGGTTTCATTACGCCGGACGGCGGCGGTGAAGACCTGTTCGCGCATTTTTCTGAAGTCCAGGGAAGTGGCTTCAAATCGCTGCAGGAAAACCAGAAGGTCAGCTTCGAAGTAAAGCAAGGCCCGAAGGGTAAGCAAGCGGCCAATATTACGCCGCTGTAACAGCGCCGGAACTCGCGTTCCCGCACTTACATTGGCCCGCCTTGGCGGGCCAATGTCATTTCTGGCGGCGATCAGTGGATGCCGTTACGCTGTAGCGCCCGGCGCTGCCTTTTTGGCGGCCGTCTTTGCGCCGGCAGCGCGCCTGCCCGCTGAAGCCTTCTTCGTGACCATCTTCTTTGCCGCAGCTTTCCGGGTCACGGCCTTCCTTGCTGCAACCTTCGTGGCTGCCGCTTTCTTAGCAACGGCCTTCTTCGCGGGCGCCTTCTTCGTGACTTTCTTCACTGGAGCCTTCTTCGCGGGCGCCTTCTTCTTCGCGGGCGCCTTTTTCTTCTTGGCCGCTTCGCCACAGATTGTCTCGACGATCACTCGCGCGACGGTGTACGGGTCGGCGTTCGCGTTGGGGCGACGGTCCTCGAGGTACCCGCGCTTCTCACGCGCGACGCCACCGGGGATACGCACCGACGAACCGCGGTCCGACACGCCGTAGGAGTACTTCGTGTAGGGCGCCGTCTCGTGCTCACCCGTGAGTCGGTCTTCGATGCCCACGCCGTAGGCCTTGATGTGCTTCTCGACTTGGGTGCCGAGCGCTTCGCAGCCGTCAATGATCGCGTCCCACCCGCCGGGTGCGCGCATGGCCTTGGTGGAGAAGTTCGTGTGTGAACCCGCGCCGTTCCAGTCGCCCTTGATGGGCTTTGCGTCAAAGCTCACGTCGACGTCGAATTCCTCGGCGATGCGCTTTAGCAACCAGCGTGCGGTCCACATTTGGTCGCCGATCGCGAGCGGGTCGAGGATGCCCAACTGAAATTCCCATTGTCCCATCATCACTTCGGCGTTCGTACCTTCGATGCCGAGTCCAGCGCGCAAACACGCGAGCGTGTGCGCTTCGACGATGTCGCGTCCGGGCATCTTCGCGCCTCCGACGCCGCAGTAGTACGGACCCTGCGGCGGCGGGAATCCGACTTCGGGCCAGCCGTAGGGGCGGCCGTCTTGGAAGAAGGTGTACTCCTGTTCAATACCGAACATCGGTTCCATGCTCGCGTACTTCTTCGCCACATCCTTCAACGCGGCGCGCGTGTTGGTCACGTGGGGCGTGAAGTCTGCGTTGAGCACTTCACACATGACGAGCACGTCCTTGTCACCGCGCAACGGGTCCTTGCATTGAAACACTGGCACCAAGACGCAGTCCGAAAAGTGTCCCGTCGCTTGATTCGTACTCGAACCATCGAAGCCCCAGATGGGTGGCTTCTTACCGTCAGCCACGATCTTGGTCTTGCTCCGTAGATCCCGAGTTGGCTCGGTTCCGTCAATCCAGATGTACTCAGCTTGATACGACAATGTCGCTCCTTCAAAATGTCATCGCGTGCTCCACGCGACCTCCACAATTCTGCCCGCTTTCGCTAGGGGGCACCCCACGTTCTGTTAACCCAGTGTGAAACGTCGCCCAAGTAAATAAAGGATTTTCGCTATTAGGCTGCCTTCATGCCCGTCCTTCGACTCGCTATGGCGCAAATGAACGCCGTCGTGGGAGGTTTCGCCCAGAACGTCGAAACACTGACGCGCTTTCGAAATCAGGCGGCGTCGCTCGGCGCCGACCTCGTGCTCACCCCCGAACTCTCCCTACTGGGCTATCCGACAGAGGACCTTCTCTTGCGCGAGGGTTTCATCTTGGCGAGTGAGGTCGCCCTCGCCCAGATCGCCCTCGCGAAAGACGTTCCACCAATCCTGGTGGGCACGGTCGTGAGCGAAGGACTCAACGGACTGACCTTGGCGCCTTCTTCCGATGGTCGCGACGTTACGCGTGTGCTCGAAGCACACGGACCCGCCCACATCGCCGACGCGCTTGTCGCGTTGAGTGACGATGGGGTCATGGCGGTCGCGACGAAAAGGCTTCTTCCGAACTACGACGTGTTCGACGAGTTGCGTTACTTTCATCCCGGAGTTGGAAAACACACCATCATCAATGTCGAGGGTGTTGCCGTTGGATTACTAATTTGTGAAGATGTGTGGACCGCGAACGGCCCGGCACTGGAACTCGCCAACGAAGGTGCGACCATGATTGTAGTCGCCAATGCGTCGCCGTTCGCGAAGGGACGTCGCGAGGATCGCGAGGCGATGTTGCGCGAGCGCGCACTCGAGACGAACTGTCCCATCGCCTACGTCAATCTCGTCGGCGGACAAGACGAGCTCGTCTTTGACGGACAGAGCGTCGTCGTGAACGAGTCGGGCGACGTGATCGCGCGCGCGAGTGCGTTCAGCGAAGAGTTGCTCGTCGTCGAGATCGACGCCAAGGCGTCCTCCGCCGGCACCCTCGTCGACAGCATCTACGCACGCGACTCGTCGCGCCGAAAGGCGCCGACCGCGAACCTGGTCGTCGAACCCCCGAGTGAGATCGAGGAGATCTACGACGCCCTCGTGATGGGGACGCGCGATTACCTGCGAAAGAATGGTTTTCGATCCGCCATCCTCGGCCTCTCGGGTGGCGTGGACTCGTCGTTGGTCGCGACCATCGCCGTCGACGCGGTCGGTGCTCGCGCCGTGCGGGGCTTCGCGATGCCGAGCCGCTACTCGTCAGATCACTCGATCGATGACGCGCTCGAGCTCGCGACGCGGCTCGACATCGAGATCACGACGCTGCCAATTGAGCAGGCTCATCAGGCTTTTGGCGCGATGTTGCGCGACGCACTCGACGGCGAACCCGAGGGGCTCACCGACGAGAACCTCCAGTCACGAATCAGGGGCGTGATCTTGATGGCGGTGTCGAACGCGACGGGGGCGATCGTGCTGACGACGGGCAACAAGTCCGAGATGGCGACGGGCTACTCGACGCTCTACGGCGACTCGGCGGGGGGCTTCGCGGTGATCAAGGACGTACCCAAGACGCTCGTCTACGAACTGTGTCGCTATCGCAATGGCGTGGCCCTTGAACTAGGTGACCCCGAGCCGATTCCGAGCGCGGTACTCACGAAGCCGCCCTCGGCCGAACTGCGGCCCGACCAGCGCGACGACCAGAGTCTGCCGCCCTACGAGCAGCTCGACCCGTTGCTGCAGCTCTACGTCGAAGGCGACGCCACCGCCGAAGAAATGATCGCGAGCGGTCACGATCCCGACCTGGTGTTACGAATCGCTCGCCTCGTCGACGCGAGTGAGTACAAGCGTCGACAGATGCCTCCTGGTGTTCGAATTTCGAAGAAGGCCTTCGGGCGCGACCGACGCATGCCGATCACCAACGCGTTCCGTTCCGAATGACGTCGCCGGACGACCTCGCCATCATCGAACACGTGAGCGGCAGTTTGTCGTCGGTGTATCGCGCGCTGGGTGAACTCGCGCCCACGCTCAGCGACGACGCGTTCGTGGTCGCTACGTACGAGATGAGTCGAAACTTTGGCGACGTGGTTCTCCAGATGCGCGAGTACACGAACGTCGAACCCACAAGCGTCGACGTGATCGACACGGCGTTGCGACAGGCGGTGCAACGCGACGTGACCGGAGCGATGCTGTTGTACGCGATCTCGATGGTGGTGGGTCCGCGTCTCCTCGTGTCGCTGCGCGACGCCCAGGAGGTCCTCGTCGACGAGCGGGCTCGAGCGCTGTGCGCGGAGGCCCAAGACGTCACTCTTCGCCAGGTGCTGGCTGTCGGGCACCTCGTACGCGACCGGGCGCCCATCGAGGAGCAAGCCTGGCAGGACGACGCTCGCGAAATCGTTGCGTTGCTGGAAGACAGCGGCAATGTAGAGAGTTTCGGGATTTCACGGTAGGTTGCCTATCCCCGTATAACTAGATACGCCGGAAACTTCCGGGCCGAAGTAGGAGAAAAATGGCAAAAGATCGCGTGGATCGCGACGACGAGGACCTCGTTCGTCTCTACCTTTCCGACATTGGTCAGTACACCCTTTTGACGAAGGATGACGAGGTCCACCTCGCCCAGACCATTGAAGAGGGCCGCGAAGCCAAGGCGGAGCTCGACGCCGCCGAAGCTGACAAGAAGATCAAGATCACCCCGAGCAAGAAGCAGGCCCTCAAGCGTGCCGTGCACCGCGGTGACCAGGCCGAACGTGACTTCGTGCAATCGAACCTCCGTCTCGTTGTCTCGATCGCGAAGAAATACCAGGCGTCCGGTCTGCCGCTGCTTGACCTTATTCAAGAGGGAAATCTCGGCCTCATGCACGCCGTGGAGAAGTTTGACTGGCGCAAGGGTTTTAAGTTCTCGACCTACGCCACGTGGTGGATCCGCCAGGCGATCACTCGTGGCATCGCCAACACCGGTCGCACGATTCGTCTGCCGGTGCACGCGGGCGACACGCTCGCGCGTGTGCAAAAGGCGCAGTCACGCCTCGAATTGAAGTTCGGTCGACCACCGACCATCAAGGAACTCTGCGACGAGTGCGAGATGCCCGAGGACAAGTTGATCGAAGCGCTGCGTTTTCGCTCCGAGCCGATCTCGTTGTCCGAACCACTTCGTGAAGATGGTGACGCCGAACTCGGTGACGTCGTCGAAGACCGTTCCGCGGAGTCGCCCTTCGACGTCGCCGCGGTCAAGATGATGCCCGCCGCGATCGAGAAATTGCTCCAACCGCTCGACGAGCGTGAGCAGAAGATTCTTCGGATGCGTTTCGGTCTCGACGGCGCCGGTGAGATTCGCACCCTCGAAGACGTCGGCGCGGAGATGAACTTGACGCGCGAACGAATTCGTCAGATCGAAGCGCGCGCCATGAGTAAGTTGCGCCACCCTTCGTCGGACACCGGTGCTCGCGACCTCCTGACGCTTTAGCTTCGACGCAGCCGCGCTCGCCCGAGCAGGGCGGCGACGCCAATGACGATGCCGCTCACCACGAACGGTGTGTGTGACCTCGAACGGTCGTGCGCGCGTACGGGGTGCGAGAAGCTGAGAATTGGCCACGCCTCGTCGTGGGCGACCTTGGCGAGTTGGCGGTCGGGATTGACGGCGAAGGCGTGTCCCACCGTGCGCAGCATCGGGACGTCGGTCTCAGAATCCGAATAGGCGTAGGACGCCTCTACGTCAATGCCGCGTCGTTCGCAGAGTTCGCGCACCGCGACGGCCTTATTCTCACCCTGGGCGAAGAAGACCATCGCGCCGGTGAATTTGCCTTCCTCGTCGATCTCCGCTTGGGACGAGATGGCGCCCGTGATACCGAGGAGTTCAGCGAAGGGTTCGACGATCTCGGCGGG
>CAJCJA010000003.1 GCA_903970515.1 Candidatus Saccharibacteria bacterium CG_4_10_14_0_2_um_filter_52_9 | reverse complement strand
TCCGCTCGACACGGTCGAATCCAACGCGACCGCAGATCCCCACGTGCCCGACGACTCAACCTGGTAATAACCGCCGGTGTTTCCTAGGCCCTGCCCCACGCTCGTGCAGTTCCCGACACCGGTGCAACTTACGCCATTGAGCATCCCCGTACTTTGTGTACTTGACGTGTCGGTCGGCGTAGCCCACGTGCCCGCGGTCTCGTCAATGTAGAACGGCTCGGTCGACGTCGTGAGGTCCTCGCCCACCGCCGTGCAGTTGCCCAACGAAGCGCAACTCACCCCAATGAGTGATCCGTTCACGACCGGACTACCCACCAGTGAACTCACCACGACGACGCCCGATTGAATGACGTCGTAGAACGCTGCCCCACCGCTCGTCGATCCAACTGCCGTACAGTGTGTCGCGTCCGCACAACTCACGGCGTTAAAGCGCCCGTTGCCGCCCGGTACCGACGCGTCGGCGACGGACCACACGCCCGACGTTTCGCTCGCGACGAGTCCCAGATGATTGGGAGAGTCGTAGCCGACCGCGCTACAGGTCGTGGCATTTTGGCAACTCACGCCGCCGAGACTGTCGGCGTTGGCGGCACCGGTGGGCAACGTCGGCGCACCCCACGTGCCAGAGGTCTCGGTGATGTAGTAGGGAAACTGCGGTGTGTGATTGACGCCCACGGCCGTGCAATTGCCCAGTGAAGGGCAACTGACCGAGTACAGGTATCCCGTTAGTTGCGCGGACACGATGACGTCAAATGGCGCGGCCCACGTGCCAGACGTCTCCACGTCGACGAAGGCGTTGTTGGTCCCGGTGTCGGCGCCCACCGCCGTGCAGTTGCCCGCAGAGACGCAACTGACGCCGAAGAACGTCCCTAACACCGAGATGTCCGAACCTAATGCCCACGTGCCCGCAGTCTCGACGTCGTAGAACGCGCTGCCGGTTCCGTTGTCCGAACCCACGGCCACGCAGTTGAGCGCATTCACGCACGACACCGCTTGGAGGGCGACGTTGGTCGATGGCGCGTTCACGTCAGTGGGGGAATTCGCCGTCAGGGCATTGGCGGTGCCGTGCTCAAAGGGTACGAGAACGCCAGCGAACGCAACGACGACGATCGGCACCAGCACCCACCGAAGACGGCTCGCGACTATAGACGGACGGCGACGAGTCTTCATCCGAGACTCTCCTTGGTCACCGAGCCATGACGCGTTGGTGGTTAGCGTCGTGGATCAGCGAGCAACGGGACCGGTCGGACTCATCAGACGCCAAACGTCAGGGACGTGCACTAAGGAAAAACTGTGCTCTGCGAGCCTAACCACTACTGTTTGACGCGTGACCTCAATCCCCCTTGATGCCCACGAATGGGTCAGTTTCGCCGACCACAAGCGTCAACGCACGTGGATGTTCGACGTGACCTTCCTCGAGAGCAACTGGACATGCATTTTTGGTAACGGTTGCCAAGGCGTCCTCACCGAAGCGAGCCCCGAACTCGTACAAGGTTGCTGCAGCTACGGGGCGCACTTCAGTGACGAAAAAGACCGACGCCGAGTGGAGAAAGCCGCCAAACGCCTCACCGAGGACCAGTGGCAATTCAAAGCCAAGGGTAAGAATGGCACGACCAAGGTCAAGAAGAACGGTGAGATGACGACGCGACTCGTTGAAGACGCCTGCATCTTCCTCAACCGCCCGGACTTTCATCGCGGGGCCGGATGCGCGCTGCACGTGATGGCGATCGACAATGAAGAAAGCTACATCCCACTCAAACCAGAGGTCTGTTGGCAGTTACCGCTGCGCCGCGACGACGACGTCCAAGACGACGGTCACGTCATCACCCGCATCTCGCAATGGAGCCGTAGCGACTGGGGAGCGGGTGGCGACGAGTTCCACTGGTGGTGCACCGAGGACGACCTGGCATTCGTCGGCGCGTCGCGCGTCATTGACTCCATGCGCGAAGAACTCGTCGCGATGGTCACCCAACCGGTCTACGACGAATTACTCGCCTACATGGATCGACGCAAGAAGCAGCCCAAGGGAACGTTGCTCCCCCACCCGGTACGACGTAAAGCGGACTAATTCTCCGCGGCGAGCGGGTCTTCTTCATTGAACGACGTTCGCGGCAGGGATCCGAGGATCTCGTCGTAGCGATCCTCCTCGGCGAGGCACCAATCAGCGTGCACGTCCTCGGGCGCCGCACCGCACTCGTCGCACGTGGTCGCGCGAGGTCCAGTAGAACGCTTGAGTTCGCGAGCTTCAACAAACCGACGATGGCGGCCTTTTTTCACGTCAACTCCTCACTGGTCGCGGGCCATAACTGGCGGCGACCCGGTTCAGCAGAACTGAACCAAAGAGCCATGTTACCAACTCGAATGCCGCCGTGAACCCCCATAACATCGCAACATGAGCGATGCCTTCAATCCCGACGAGATGATCCTCCGATTCCGCGAGCGCGCCGAAGCGGTCAAACGACGAGGGCTGCCCCCCATCGAAGGTGCCGAACGTCAAATGTTCCTCGAAGCCGCCAAACTTGATTTTCAAGATTTCGCGATGCTGGGTGACGCTTCGGCCACACTCGACGATGGCATCCTTCGCCTCGAAATCGACCTTCGACCTCCGTCGTCGAACTAGTTCGACGACGAGCCCGCCGCGACGTCGACTCGTTGGCTCCCCTCGGACAGCAACGCGAGACCATTGGAGAGATCACGCAACGCGGATTGTCGTTTCGCTTCGCTCGTGCCCGCGTCAAAGCACAACTTTGCCCCGTCGTCGATGTTGGTGTAAGCCTTCGACAGCAATTGCGTCGATTGATCGTCGGGCGTCGGGAGCGCCGCGTTTGCGGCAGACACGTCCATGTCGAGCACGTCGCACACCGAATGCAGCAACTTGACCGCACTCGAAGGCTCCTCGAGGGCGGTCGCCGAGTGGCGAACATCGGAGATCACGGTCGAGTTGTTCGCGTGAAAATCACTTTGCGTCACCCAGGTCGTCATTGCCTTCGCTTCAGTTTCTGAACCACATGCGCTCAACAACAGACCCGCGACGAGGACCAGACACAACCCTTTGATCACGCCAAGACCACGAGGTGCAACTCACGGCGACCTCGACGTAGTACCAGGTAACGACCATGCAGTGCAGCGGCGTCACTGACGACGTCCTCGGGAGCGACGCGTTGATTGTTCACGTAGAAACCGCCCTGCTCTAGGAAGCGCCGAGCCTCGCCTTTGGACTTCGCGAGTTCGCATCGAACAAAAAGATCAGTGGGGTCCATCCCATTGCGAAACTCCTCACGTGACCACATCGATGAGGGTGTTTCGCGCACGACCTCGAGCAGCGTCGCCTCGTCCAGCTCACTTATCGCGGCGCTGAAGATCGCCTCACTCGCGCTCTCGGCCTTCGCGGCCGCGTCGGCGCCGTGCACGAGAGTCACCACCTCTCGCGCAAGCGCGCGCTGTGCTAATCGTTCCTGGGGCTTATTCTTCGTCGCTTCGTCCAAATCGAGTATCTCGTCGGGCCCGAGGAACGTGAAGTAGCGCAGCGCTTCGGGCGTGGAGGCGTCATCGATGTTGAGTAGGTGTTGGTAGAACGCGAACGGCGAGGTCATCTTCGCGTCCAGCCACACGTTCTCGTTGCCACCCTCGGACTTGCCGAACTTCTTCCCGTCGCCACGCAACAACAACGGCGAGGTAAGCCCGTGGACGTGGTGACCGGTGGATTTACGAACGAGTTCGGCACCGAGGGTGATATTGCCCCATTGATCTGATCCACCCAGCTGCAAGGTGCAGCCATGGTCGAGGTTGAGGCGAACGAAGTCGTAGCCCTGCAACAGCATGTAGGAGAACTCGGTGAAGGACAGTCCGACGTCGTCACGATCCAAACGACTCTTCACGGTCTCCTTCGACACCATCTGATTGACGGTGACGTACTTACCCACGTCGCGCAAGAATTCCGTCAGTGGCACCGACGTCAGCCATTCGGCGTTGTTCAACAACAGTGCCTGCGTGGCGCCCGCACTCGAAGAAAAGTCCAAGAATCGCGACAACTGCTCGCGAATGCCCTCGACGTTCGCTTCAATCTCCTCCACGCTCAAGAGTGGTCGCTCGGCGTCTTTGAAACTGGGGTCACCGATCAAGCCGGTGCCGCCACCCGCGAGCGCGATGGGTCGGTTTCCCGCCAACTGGAGACGTCGAAGATTGCACAATTGCATCAAACTGCCCAGGTGCAACGATGGAGCGGTGGGGTCGAAACCAATGTAAGCCGTCACACCGCCCGCGCTCAACTCGTCGAGCACCTTGTCGTCAGTGACCTGATAGACGAGTCCTCGAAAACTCAAGTCGTCGCGAAGATTCATAGACCCAGTCTACGAGACGTCGTGATTACTAAAAGGAGCTCGTCGAAGGGAGGTGCGTCTGCAGCCACTGCACGAAGGACTGCCATAGTCCGGATATCTCCGCGACACCAATCGCGATGAGCAGTACGCCACCGATCACGCCAATGATCTTTGCGTGTCGGCGCAACCACCTCGACGCTGTCGACATCCATTCGGTCGCGAGGGCGGCAACGACGAAGGGAACGCCGAGGCCGAGGCAATACACAAAGGCGAGGATCGAACCGCGAAACGCCGTGGCGCCGTCACTCGCCGCCGCCAGTCCCAGGATCGATTCCAACGTGGGTCCGATGCACGGCGTCCAACCAAGTGCGAACGTGAAGCCGAGCAGTCCCGCCCCGATGATCGACGCACGAGGTAACTGGTGTACGCGTCGATCGCGTTGCAACCAGCTCGAAGGCCACCAACCGGCGAAGAACATGCCGAGCATCACCGTCACGACACCAAAGATGATCTCCAAGATCCGCTGATGCGTGCGAAGCGATCCTCCCAGACCACCGAAGAGCGCGCCGAAGCTTATGAAGACGAGTGCGAAGCCAATGATGAACGCGACGCTGCCCATCACCGCGCGGCCGCGGCCGCGAGCACCTTCCAGCCGCGCTGTTGAACCACCCAGGAAGGCGAGGTACCCAGGTAAAAGAGGCAGCACGCACGGTGACGCGAATGAGACGAGTCCTGCGGCGAAGGCGAAGGGCAACGCCGCGAGCAAAGAAGCGGGAAGCGTCGCCTCCACTTAGTCGCCGATGTTTCGCTGGACGAGCTCGTTCAGGGCCTCGTGCACGCGAACGTTCTCCTCGCGAGTAGGTACCTTGGCAACGACCACCGTCACGCCCGTTGTGGCGAGTCCTTTCTCGATCGCGACCCGCAGCGCGCCTTTGGTGCTCACCGTGGTCGCGTCGTGACCGAACGCCGCGGCGATTGCTTCGAGGTCGTGACGACGAGGAGTCCCAAACAATCGTTCGAAGGAATCGTGGTCCATGGCGCTCGCCTGAGGAAGAAAGGAAAAGATGCCCCCACCGCCATTGTCACTGACGACGAGCACGCAACTTCCGCCCGCCTCACCGAGACCGTCGACGAGCGCGGAGACGTCGTGCAACATCGTGAGGTCGCCCACGAGGCCGACACCCCTCGCGCCAGCGCAGACGCCCAATACCGTCGAGACGACGCCATCGATCCCATTGACACCACGATTGGCGTAGGTCGGGCTCCGACGCGCGCTCGACCACCACTCGACGTCGCGCACGGGCATCGAAGAGCCAATCACCATCGCGACCTGTTGGTCACCACTCACTTCGACAACCGTCCGCGCGACACCAGGTTCGTCGAGCGCGTCATCGTCGGTGGTCGCCGAGTTAAGTAGTTCGTCGACGCGTCGTGACGCGCGTGACCAGTCGTTCACGTACGCCTCGTCGCCTCGAAGCGACGCCGCGTCGGCGCGGGGAAGGCCCGGGTAGCTGGTCTGCACCAATCCGTCAGGGTCGGCGACGGGACCACCGCCGTCAAAGGCGACGATGGTCGTGTCCCATTCGCGCATCCGCTCCTGGAGAATCTTGGACGCGGGCAACCCTCCCATGCGCACGATGAGGTCAGGTCGATGCGACGTGGCGAAGCCGTCGTGGCGAAGTAGCGGGTCAAAATGCGCCAACGCGCCCTGCGCCGTCGCGTCACCGAGGACCGCCCATTGGAGCTCTCGACACGCCAGGATCGTCGACGGTGTGACGCCCGCGCCCACTACCGCGAGCACGCGACCCTTCGCCACCGAGAATCTCGGGGTCTCCTCACTCGATGCGATGTTGGTGCGCCACGGCTCTTCGGGTCTCGCCGCGGGCAACGCTCGTGCGTCACCGAGAAGTGGTTCGACGAAGGCGACATTGAGGTGCACTGGACCCGGAGGCGTCCCTTCGCCAACGGCGCGACGCCACAACCGGTTGGCGAGCGCGCGCCACGACGACGACACCGCCCATCGCGCGACGCCCGGATCTTCGAAGAGTCGAACCGCGGAACCGTACAGCGCGCGCTGGTCGATGGTTTGGGGTGCGCCCACGCCGTGCAATTCGGGCGGCCGATCAGCGGTGAGCACTAGTAACGGTACGTTGGCGGCGTCCGCTTCGCACACGGCCGCGTGCAGTTCCGCGGCGGCGGTACCGCTCGTAACGACGATCGCGACGGGCGTCGCACTCACGAGCGCACGACCAATCGCGAAGAACGCGGCGCCGCGCTCGTCGAGGCGAACGTGCAAACGCAATTCGTCTCGTTCAGCGCACGCGACGGCGAGCGGCGTCGATCGCGAACCGGGACACACGACGACGTCACGCAATCCCGAACGAATCCACTCGTCGATGAGCGTGGCAGCGAACGTCGACTGCACGTCGCTCTGACTCGGTACGCTCTCTTGCAATGCCACTCCTCAGCAACGCTCGTCAGGGTTCCGGAGCAACCTTCGTTTGGTTACACGGCTTTACCCAGACTCGCGATTCTGCTCATCGATTTCGTACCATTCTTGCAGGAAGTTTCGAACTTCTGACCTTCGACCTACCCGGACATGGTCAGTCGTCAGCAATTGACGCATCACTTGAGGAAACCGCGGGACTCTTGGTGCAGTCATTTCCCGAGGGACCAGTGGCCCTCGGCGGTTATTCCTACGGGGCACGCGTGGCGCTCCACGTGGCGCTGCGATATCCCGAGAGAGTCGGACAACTGATTGTCCTCAGCGCGTCACGAGGTATCGAGAATCCAATCGAACGAGCGGCGCGCGTACGGCGCGACGAAGAACTCGCCGCGCACATCGAACATGTGGGCGTCGAAGTGTTTCTCGACGAATGGCTGAGTCAACCGATGTTCGCGCAGCTTCCTGCCGATCCGCTCGAACGCGCCGCACGAAGCGACGACGCCTTGGGACTGGCCCGCTCGCTACGTTCGAGCGGCACCGGGACCCAAGCGTTCCTCGGTCCCCAAATGAAAAATCTGCGCATGAGGACACTTGCGGTCGCGGGCGGCGAGGACGCGAAGTTCAGCGCCGAAGCGCTCTTAATCGCCGAACTCGCGCCACGGGCCTCAGCGCATCTGATCGACGGCGCCGGTCACGCCGCCCATCTCGAGAAACCCGTGGAGTGCGCCAACGTCATCGCTCACTTCCTCTCGAGCGCGTCAGCGTCCTAAGCCGTCGAACAATTAGCGAGCGGTGTTCCCTCGGCGAGCAACCGAGTCAACGGTTACCGCGGCGATGAGCACGATGGCGAT
This sequence comes from Candidatus Saccharibacteria bacterium CG_4_10_14_0_2_um_filter_52_9, assembly GCA_903970515.1. GTDB lineage: Bacteria > Actinomycetota > Acidimicrobiia > Acidimicrobiales > RAAP-2 > RAAP-2. The sequence goes on along the minus strand of CAJCJA010000003.1, from coordinate 9,941 downwards.
GACGACGTACTCCACCGCCACACTCACACTCAACAGCGCCATACCGTTGTAGATGACCGCGATCACGAGTCCGCCAATCACCGCGTGGACCATCTTGCCTCGACCACCGACGAGACTCGTGCCCCCGATGACGGCGGCCGCGACCGCGTAGAGGACGTAGGTGCCACCCGGAATCGCGTCAGAGATCCCACCGAGCCACGACGAATAGAGAAGGCCAGCGACGCCCGCCGTGAAGCCCGCGAGGCAAAACGCCAAGAGTCGATAGAAGTTGACGTTGATGCCAGCTCGTCGAGCCGCTTCTCGACTGCCGCCAATGGCGTAGAGGTAACGGCCAGCTTTCGTCTTGGTCAATATGAAGGTCCCGCCCAGCACGACCGCGACGTCGATGGGGATTGCGAAGGGCATGCCGTGAATGATCGAGAACGTGGAACGGTCGGTATTGAGCACGAGAGCGAGCCAGATCCCGGCGACGACCATCGCAACGATTTTCGCGACCGTGAAGTAAATAGATCGGTAGACGAGTCCACTCGAGCGACGATTGCGGTAACTGCGCAACATGAATACGCTGCCCAGAAGAATCAAAATCGCAATAAAGAGCCACGTGCCCAGCGGTGACAGATTGCCGTAAACCAAGTCGTACAGGACCTTCTCCTGCACGGGTACCGTACCGCCAGAATTCTCCTTATCCACCATATAAATAAGGATGCCCTGCCAGCCGAGGTATCCGGCCAACGTGACGATGAACGACGGCAATTTCAAAAAGACGACGAGCAATCCCGACAGCAACCCAATGCCCGTCGTGACGACGAGGGCGAGCAGGAATGCCACGAACCAAGGCCAATGAAAATTTTGATCGACGAGAATCGTCGCGACGGCGGCGCCAATGGCGGCGACGAAGCCGATGGAAAGGTCGATTTCCCCGAGGAGTAACACCCAGATCTCGGCCATCCCCAAGAGGACAAAGATCGTCGCTTGGATGAAGAGGTTGGTGATGTTACCGGCGGTCAGGAAGACATGATTGCGAATGTAGAAGTAGAGCACCAACGCCGCGAGGCCGAGCAGCACCGGGATGAGGCCACTGTCGCCCTGGCGAAAGCCGGCGAGCATCTGGCGAAACTCATTCTTTCCCGCGAGCGCGTGTTCGTCAGGAGATAACTCGTCCAGATAAGGGGCAGACACGTCGTTCGTACCTTTCGACTATTTAACGGGCGCCGGAGACGTCGCTCGAAGCGAGGTGCCCGTCGTAATTATTTCGACAGCGCTGGTGGTGTCGTAGTCAGTGATTGGTCCCGTCGAAACGATTGAGCCGAGGTACATGACGGCGATGCGATCGGCGACGGCGAACACGTCCGAGAGATTGTGCGAGATGACGAGCACGCTGATGCCGCGTGACGCGAGACGCTTGATGAGTGCGAGCACCTGGGCAGTTTGGGACACGCCGAGTGCCGCCGTGGGTTCGTCCAGAATCACCAATTTCGATTCACGCATAACGGCGCGAGCGACGGCGACGGCTTGGCGTTGTCCACCCGACAACGATTCGACACGCTGGCGTACCGACTTGACAGTGGAGACGGCCAAGTCCTTCAAGGTTTGCACCGTCGCGAGTTCCATCGTGATCTCGTCGAGAAGACCGAACTTCGTGTCCTCCATGCCGAGAAACATGTTCTGCACGATGTCTAAGTTGTCGCATAAGGCGAGGTCCTGATACACGGTCGCAATACCGAGCTCGGTCGCGGCACGAGGGGTATGAATATTCACCTCTTTACCGTGCCAGTACATTGTGCCGCTTGAAGGCGCCCAGATGCCCGAAATCGACTTGATGAGTGTGGACTTACCCGCACCATTGTCGCCAATGAGCGCAGTCACCTGACCCTCAGGGATGTCGAGATCGACATTCGTCATTGCTTGCACGGCACCGAACGACTTCGATACACCGCGCAAACTCAAGAGAAAGTCTGAGGGTGACGAACCCACCCCCGAACCTGAGCGACTGGCGTCGCTAACAACGCCAGCGCTGTCGCTCTTGGGTTCGGGGGTGGATGTCATCGTCACTGAGACAACTTATTTAATGCCGTACTTCGCACAGTCCTTGGCGTACGTTGGCTGCTTCGCCCCTGAAACGGACGGAGCCGTCTTGGTGCAAATCGCTGACGCCGCCAGCCAATGTTGCGCAATGATCGTGCTTTCAATTTGCGACGCCGTGACCCACACCGACGTTTCGAGAACCGACGGGATGGTCTTGAATTGGTTGATCGTCGCACTCGGGTCAGTCACCTTGGCGTTGACCAGTCCCGCGGGCGGAGTGACACCCGCACGAAGGTACAGCGCCAAAGCGGCGGCGGCCTGAGCTTCTTCGTAGATCGGCTTGTACACCGTGCCGCACTGGTAACCCGAAATGATGTTCTGGAAACCAGCAGGAGTGGCGTCTTGACCGGTGAACGGAATCTTGTCAGGCTTCAGACCCTTTGACTGCAGGTACGTAATGATCGGAGCGGCATTCTCGTCGTTCGGAGTAAGCACCGCGTTGATCTTCGAGTCCGCGGTGTACGCGCCTTCAAAGTCCGTCAATGCCTGGCTCGGAGTCCACGTTCCGACGCTCTCATTCGTCGTGTTCTTGCTACCCTTTGCTCCTTCGCCTGGCGCGAAACCTGCCGCCTTAAGCACTGCGTTGTAACCCTGTCCGAACAGTGTGGCGTTGTTGTCAGTGGGCGAACCATACATGACGAACACGTGTGGATTCTTTACCTTCCAAGCAGTCAGGCAGGCGGTGAGGCCATCTCCCAATTGCGTACCAACGGTCACGTTGTTAAAGCTCACGTAGTACGCACGCTGACCACCAAGAGTCAATCGGTCGTAGTCAATGACCTTCACGCCGTGCGACGCAGCGTACGCCTCGACAATCTCACCAGTGGTGGAGTCCTCTGGGTCAATGATCAATACCTTGACACCGTTCGCAACGTCACCAACCGCGTCGGTGTAAAACGTGTTGTCACTTCCATCGCCGTTTTGAATGATGTAATCGCTCGACGAAAGACCCGCCATCGTCAACGCCTCTTTCATCATCGGCGCGTCAAAGTCAACGTACCGAGCTGAACTCGTCGTGTCAGGAAGGATCAGCGCAATCTTGCCTGAACCTTGTGCCGCGATCGCCTTGAGATACGTCATTGTGGTGAAATTCTTGTTAAATGTTGCCGCCGACACCGTTGGTGTCGACGCCCCTGCATTGCTCATGCTTGGCAGCACGGCGGCAACAAAACTGCCCACCAGGACTGCGGCCGCGAGAGCCTTTCCTGTTTTAAATTGCATTCCCCCAACCTCTTCTGAGTCTTTTGACTCCTATAACTTTCTTTGTCTTAACCAGGACACCACGCGAAGTCGCCGTCCAGTTGAAGAAGTTAGCACCGCGCTCGTAACATATTGTTTGCACTCCTGAAACAAAGCATCACGACAAGCAACCTAAGTGGTTCATCGTGAAAAAGTTCACACCATTCACACTTCTAGACACATTTTGTGTTGCAAAAACCCAGCATCCGAACACATAGTCACAACTTCGATGCGCATTCTCCTGGACGAAGAACACGAAGTAAAACCGAATTTCTCCGATACGAGTTGCGAGCCGCGTCGACGCGTTTCCAACGGCGAACTTAGCGGGTGACGAAAAACGAGACGACAAGCACCGCACCAACAAAAAGTTGTGCTCGCGCGGTCTCCTTCAACAAACCGAGTAGCTCTTTTCCGACACGTGACGAAAACGCCCAACGCAACGGACGAACGTACACCACGAGGGCGAACGCACCAATCAACGCTTCACCACCGACGACGATGCCGACAATGATTCCCACGACGCAAGCGAGATACAACCACGGCGCGCGTGCTCGTCCGAGGCGCGCGGCCAGGGTGAGTTTGTGCGCTTCGCGGTCATTGTCGACGTCGCGAAGATTATTCGCCTCTAGCACTGCGCACGCCATGAAACCAGTCGCGACACCAAACCACCACGAGGACGCCGGCGTCGATCCGTGTTGTACGTACGTGGTTCCTACGGTCGCCACGAAACCGAAATAGATCAGCACGAAGAGTTCGCCGAAGCCGAAGTAGCCGTAGGGACGCGGACCGCCCGTGTAGAACCAACCAGCCAGTATCGCGCTGGCGCCGATCGCGACGAGCCACCACGACGTGCGTGACGCGAGCAGTACGCCCGCGGCACCGGCGAGAAGAAAAAATGTCCACGCGGCGAGTCGCACGCGTGACGCGACGACGAGTTGTGACGCCGTCAAACGAAATGGTCCCACGCGGACACGATCAGTTCCTCGCACGCCGTCGGAGTAGTCGTTAGCGTAGTTCGTGCCAATTTGGAGTGCGAGTGCGACGACGACGCAGAGCAACGTGTTGAGCCACTCGATGCTCAAAGGTCGCACGAGCGCCGCACCCACGCCCACCGGCACCAGCGCGACGGGAAACGTGCGCGGACGCGCCGCCATCACCCAGCGACGATACGGTCCGGGACTCATCGTCTGAGGTTGTGTCGTCATGGACGCTTCGGAAATTTCGAGAAGTCGGGCTTTCGATGTTCCACGAATGCGTTGCGACCCTCTTGACCTTCTTCGGACATATAGAACAACATCGTCGCGTCACCGGCGAGTTGCTGCACGCCCGCCAGTCCGTCGTCGGCGGCATTGAAGCCCGCCTTCAGCATTCGAAGAGCGATAGGTGACAACGTAAGGATTTGACGACACCACGCGATGGTCTCGCTTTCTAATTTTGCGAGGGGCACCACTGTATTGACGAGTCCCCAGTCCAGTGCCTGCGCGGCGTCGTACTGACGACAAAGGAACCACACCTCCTTCGCCCTCTTGAGTCCGATGGTCCTCGCCAAGAGTGACGAACCATAACCACCATCGAATGAGCCGACCTTGGGGCCCGTCTGTCCGAAGCGAGCGTTGTCCGCCGCAATCGAGAGATCGCACACCAAGTGCAAAATGTGTCCTCCACCAATCGCGTAGCCCGCGATTTGAGCGATCACCGGTTTCGGTAGTCGACGTATCTGTATCTGAAGGTCCAGCACGTTGAGTCGCCCGACGCCTTGTTGTGCGACCTCGTCGTCGCCAATGTAACCATCGTCACCGCGGATCTTCTGGTCGCCGCCGGAACAGAACGCGTCAGGTCCGGCACCAGTGAGGATGATGGCGCCGACGCTGATGTCGTCGCGCGCGAGCTCGAAGGCGCGCGAGAGCTCGAAGAGCGTCTGGGGTCGAAAGGCATTGCGACGTTCGGGTCGGTTGATCGTTATGCGAGCGATGCCCTCGCCCACTTCGAAGATGATGTCCTGGTAGTCGCCTCGACGCTCGAAATTCGGTAAAGGCCATGAACGAAATTCTTCGACCGGGTCCTGCGGTGAACCATGGATAACGCTGTCGGGCATGACGACCACGCTACCGCTCGATCACACCGGTGCCATCAGTGCGCCAGGCACCGCTCGCTCTCCCGGACGCTCCTCGTGCGCGATCAATCGTTCGTGCAACGTCGCGCGAGCGCTCTGATATGACGCGTCCTCGAAGTGATTGACGCGTTGCAAGGGGTCCTCGACGAGGTCGTAGAGCTCTCCTTCGGAGCCGTCGTGCAACGTACCGGGACCGTACTCGCTATAGAGATATTGGCGCGTGAGCACCGTGCGCACGTGCACGTCGACGCCAAAAAGTGACGAATCCCATTCGGTGACGGTCGCGTCATGTCCGTGGACGATGGCGTCATCGTCATTTTGAGGCAACGCCGCGCCTTCGGACCACGATGGCACGGGCTGTCCCGCGACGGAGAGGAACGTCGCCGCGAGCGACACCAAACTCACGGGGGCACTCACCACACTGGGTGCGATCTTGGTCGAACGCGCGGGTCGCCAGATGAGCGGCAAGCGCATCAGTGCGTCGACGTGGTACGGGCCCTTGAACAAGAAACCGAAGTCGCCCTGGAACTCACCGTGGTCGGTCGTGAAGATCACGTCCACGTCATCGCCCCAACCCTTCGTTTCGATCAGCGCCATTACCCGACCAATGGCCTCGTCGATGAGTTCGACCTCGACCGCGTTCAACGCGTTGACCTCGCGAACTTGGTCAGCGGTGAGCGTCGCAGGCACCCACTTCGCCGGCGCCTCATAGTTGGACACCAGGCGCCCGTCGTACCACGCTCGCCAGTGACGGGCCTTTTGATCGATGATCGCTTCGCGCTCGCTCGGCTTTTCGGGATAGTTCGTGGGAAGATCAACGTCGCGCCACGGCACGCGAGCGATTTCTGACTTGGGCGGATCCCAAGGATGATGGGGATCGGGAAAACTCATCCAACAGAACCAGTCGCGATCATCTGGTTGCGCCTCCAACCACGACATCGTTCGCTCCGCGACCCAGTCCGTGTGGTACCAGTCTCGTTCGACGTCATTGAACTTGACCTGTGGAGCCCCGGTGTCGCCGCCCCCCGCGGCGTTCACGTTCAACTCGGCGTCGACCACTTGATAGAAACCACCGAGGGCCTCGGGGTGGTTCGCGATCATCCAGCGCGCGTAGTGCAGGGGGCCCATCACGCCGTGGGTGGCGAACTCGAGATAGTCAAAGCCCCGATGCACGCCGCGGCGACCGTCGAACCACGGTTGCTCGATCGTCGGAACGCCCAAACTCGCGAGCGAGTTTTCCGCGAAACGTCCGAAGGGATCCATGAACGGTTCAAAGTGCGCCTTACCAATGAGGGCAGTCGCGTAGCCAGCGTCGTGCAAATTCTCGGCGACCGAGGGGGCGTCGATCGCGAGTGGCACTCCATTCATCCACGCGCCGTGCGTGGATGGGAATTGTCCGGTCAGCATCGACGCACGCGACGGCATGCACACGACGGACGTGGGTTGGCAACGCTCGTAGCGAATCCCCTCCCTTGCGAGTTTGTCCAGCACCGGCGTTCGCGACAGCAGTCCGCCGTTGACGCCAAGGGTGTCGTAGCGCTGCTGATCAGTCGTGATGAAAAGGATTTTTCGACCCATGTGCCTCCTACGAAGCTTCGGCGATGCGTTTGATCTCTTCTAAGGCTCCCACGGTCCCGCCCGCAATGATGAGCGCCAGGGTGTCGGGCTCGGCGGTCGTCGAATACACGCAGAGCGAATCCTCAGGACCAACTTCGAGCACGTCGATGACGCCCAAGTGGAAACGATAGAGGGGGGCCGTGATTTGATACGCGAAACGTCGGGCGATCGAGTCATTCGTCAGAATCCTCTCGGGCATCTCAAGACCCAGGTGGGTCTTGATCACGCGCACGTCGCCGTCGACGGTGCACGAGTCAATACCAGGGAACCAATCGGATATCGACTCGGGGCGCGTGACGATGCTCCACACTTTGTCGGGTGCCGCGCTGATTCGTATCTCGTGTCGCAGTGACGCCACGTCGGTCCCCCTTTTCACCAAAACTACTCGCGAAGACATAAGGTCACTTTGTGCGCTCCTTGCTCGCCCTCAATGTCGCACTCGGAGTCGAACTCGAGCACGCGATTCGCGAGTGCGTACATACCAGAACGCCGTTTTGTGTTCTCGACCAGCGCGTCAGTGATGAACAAACGAAGGTCCAACTCGAACTGCTGGGCGCAAGCGAAATACTCTCGCACGAAGGTCGCAGCGTTCGTCGAAGCGGACGCATGGTCGATGATGACATCGGACTCGTCATGTTGACGTCGGGTTCGAGCGGTGCGCCCAAAGCGGCGCAGCTGACTTGGTCCGCGCTGGAGGCGAGTGCGAAGCTCACCCAATCGGCCCTGCGAGCAGCCGCGCCTCCGGTCTGGTACCCGTGTCTGCCCGCCAATCACATTGGCGGACTCGCCGTGCTACTGCGCGCGATCTTCTCCGACGCCACACTCGTGTGGGGCGACGCCTCGAAGCTCGCGGGTGGCGCGTCGCGCGGCGCCACGCACATCGCGGTCGTACGAGCGCAGCTTGCGCGTCACGACTTGAGCGCGTACGAGAAGGTCCTGCTCGGGGGCGCGCGACCTCCCACGGCGGTCGACGACAACGTTGTCGCGACGTGGGGCATGACCGAAACTGGCTCGGGCGTGGTCTACGACGGCTTCGCCTTAGCCGGCGTCGACGTCGAGAGCATCGACGGCGAGATCATCGTGCGCTCACCAACACTGTTTCATTCCTACCGTGACTCGCCGCGGCCCGAGATTCTCGGCCCCGACGGGCGCGACGACTGGTTCCCGACCGGCGACGCTGGCGACGTGATCAACGGCCGAGTGACGGTACGCGGGCGCCTCGGCTACGTGATCAATACGGGAGGCGAGAAACTTTGGCCCGAGGATCTCGAAACGATCATCGCGAGCGTGCCGGGAGTCGAGGATGTCGCGGTCCTTGGCGTGGACGATCCCGAATGGGGCCAACGCGTCGTCGCCTTCGTCGTGGGCGACACGTCGAACCTTGACGCAGCGATCCGCGCGCTCTTGGGCGAACGCGTGGGACCTTGGGCAAAACCCAAGGAGATTCGACGCGTGACATCCATACTTCGAACGAGCAACGGAAAGATCCGCCGTAGCGAACTGCACACGTTGCTCTAGGCAACGCCCCCCGTGGGCTGATTCGTCGTGCCCCCGTCGACCACGATGATCTGTCCGGTCATCCACGATGATTCGTCGCTCACCAGCACCTGGGCGATGCCCGCGATGTCGTCGGGTTCACCCAAGCGTCCAAGAGGGATGTGACGAGCCACCTGCGCCTCGTTGTTCTCCCACAGACCACGCGCAAGTTCGGTCCGCACTAAACCCGGGGCGATCGCGTTCACCCGAACTCGTGGACCCAACTCAAAGGCCAATTGCTTCGTTAGGTGGATGACGGCAGCCTTCGTGACGTTGTACCACCCGATGCCGGGTTCGGGTCCGAGGCCGCCAATGGACGCGACGTTCAAGATCACTCCCCCGTGTTCACTCATCCACTGGTGCCACGCTGCGCCACTGTGGGTGAGCACCGAAGTTTGATTGACCTCGTAGGTCTTTTGCATCTGTGCGTCACTGATGTCGACCAACAGTCCGAAGTACGGATTCGTCGCGGCATTGTTGACGAGGATGTCCAAGGATCCGAAATGCTCGATGCTCTGGGCGACGACTCGCTCCGCCTCGGACCTCGTCCCCACGTGCGCGGCGATTGCGTGCACCGACGTGCGTTGATCGAAGGTCAGGAGCGCTTCATTCAAATTCTCCTGACGCCTCGACGAAATCACCACTCGGGCGCCCGCATCCACGAGTCGCTGTGCGATCGCGAGTCCAATACCGCGACTCGCCCCCGTGACGAGCGCCGTTCGTCCTTCGAGCGAAGAAGTCATTCCCGCGATTCTAAGGGACGTCGGAACTTCGAATTTTGCGGTTGATCATCGACAACGGCGAGCCGTCGACTCGCGAGGTCACGTCGCGCGCCGCGTCACGGCGTCCTCATAACTGTGCGTCGGGGTCAAAGGCGTTCAACGGCAGTCCTTTGACACCCACGTCAATACTGAAGAGTCCTCCCGCGAGTGCCTGGGTGTCGAGCATCGCGCTCGAGAGGCCCGTTCTCGCCGTCGTGACGTAGAGCGTCGTTCCGTTGGTGCCACCAATCGCGCAACTCGTTGGGCGACTGACGGGGAGTCGAACCGTCGCCAGCAGCTCACCATTAGGCGCATAACGTCGAACTTGTCGACCGTCCCACATCGCCACCCAGAGCGCACCCTCGCTGTCCACGCACAATCCATCGGGCACACCGTCGACGGATGCGTTGAAGTTCACCAACGTACGTCGCGCGCTGATGAGTCCTTTCGCATCAACGTCGAAGTGGTAGATAGTCGCTGGTCCACTGTCGACGTAGTAGAGGTGCCGAGCGTCGGGACTCCATCCGAGTCCATTCGAAATGGTCACCCCACCGAAAAGACGCTCACAATGAGACGAGGTCACTCGAAAG
>CAJCJA010000002.1 GCA_903970515.1 Candidatus Saccharibacteria bacterium CG_4_10_14_0_2_um_filter_52_9 | reverse complement strand
TCGGCGACGTTTTCGCGCACCCACTCCCATCGGACGCCTTGGTGCAGCGCCGAAGAGATGATGGCGTGATAGTTGCGGATCGTCTTTGGCGACCGCTCCTCCTCCTTCATGTGCCGGTAGAGGTCGTCCAAATGTTTGGGCGTGAGCCGGGTCAGCACGATCTTTCCAAGTCGGGGCCGAATGATCTGTTCGACTTGAGCGCGGTACGTGCGCATGGTCGTTGGCGAGAGATCCATCCGCTCGGATTCCTCCAGCCACTTGTCCAGCAGTTGGCCAAACGTGGCGCCCAGCCCATCCGGTCGGCCTTCGCCGAACTTGTCTACAAGGTCTCGCAGCGCCTCATCAGCAGCACGTGAGCCTCCGTGAAAGGTCCGGGAAATTTGTCGTGGATTGCCGCTAACCGGGTCTCGGCCGACATAAACCCGCAGCTCCCAGACCCCGTTTTGACGTTTGCGCTTCGTGCCCCGCACGGAACCAAGTTATCGCGAAGTAGGGATTCATGTAGGGACACAATCCCGGATGCAGGAGAGCCCTCCCGAGTGGGAGGGCTCTGACCTGGTACTTCACTGGTGGCGGGGGTAGGATTTGAACCTGCGACCTTCGGGTTATGAGCCCGACGAGCTACCAGACTGCTCCACCCCGCGATGATCCTGTCATGCTAGTGGTAGTCCGCAGTCATCAACAAATCGATTTCTCAATTGCAACCAGGTGCCATTCTTCGTATTTCTAGATGGCGTCATACTCCGAATCGATACCACAGATTAATTAGCGCTGGTTGTAAAGGACTGACGTGACCTGACCGTGAGGAAATGTCAATTTCATCGTGTGAATGCCGACTGGCGCGCCTGGGTACACGGTGATGACGATCGAAAGGGCGCTGCCAGTGTCGCTCACGACTCCGATCTTCGTATCGCGAGCACTGCTGATGATGCGTGGCTGGCCGTAGAAGTTCGCGCCAATGATCGTGACGCGGTTACTCCTACCGGTGCGCACCGCCGCGCTGACACGCTTCGCGACTGGACTCTTCGCAAGGTTGAAAGTGACCGTCGTCGCGTAGGACTGGACCGCGGCGTAGACCGAATCGGCTGCCTTGGTCACAGTGACGAGGCAAGTTCCCACGCTCTTCGCACTGAGTACGTTGCCGCTGATCGTGCATCCCGCGGTGCCTGAAGTCGCCGTATAGCTCACCGCGCCTGAACCGGATCCGCCGCTCGAGGTGAGCGTCAATTTGTTGAACTTCGTGCCGTTCAGGCTGGTCAAGTACAACGGCGCCTGCGCCTTTGGTCCACCATTGCCCACAATGATCACTTGTTGAACCTGCGCCGCACCGGAGAAGGCTCCGTTACCCGCATCGTTGAAGTCGACACGACAGTATCCGTTACCGGTAAACGTCACGTCGGACTTCGCGATCGAGCATCCCGTTGACGTGGCGTCGAGAGTGATGACGACAGAGTCGCCGGACGTCGCACTTGCGCTCGCGTCGTAACTACCGTTGATCGTACCGGCGGCCGGGGCGGTGCTCGTGTGGATCAGGTTCGCTGCGTAGATTTCGATGCTCTGTTGCACTTCGCTTGCGGCGGCAAACGCGCCGTTGCCCGGGTCGTTAAAGTCAACGCGGCAGGTGCCCGCGCCAGTGAAGGTCACGGTGCCTGAGGAAAGACTGCAACCTGAGGAGGCGTTCGAGAGAGTGCGAACCACGGCGTCACCTGAGGTCGCTGACGCGCCGGGTGAATAGGAACCCCCCGTACTTCCCGCACTCGGAGCTTTGCTTACCGTGATGTCGTTGGACGAATACACCTTGATGCTTTGGACTACTTCGGGTGCTGCAGCGTAGGTCGAGTTGCCGGCGTCATTGAAGTCAACCACGCACGTGCCCGAGCCAGTGAAGGTCACTTTTCCGTTGCTTATCGAGCAGCCCGACGACGATGAACTCAGTGTGATCGCGACGATGTCTTTGGACGTTGCTTGCGCGCTCGCGCTGTAGGTGCCGTGCGTGCTCCCGGCACTTGGAGCGGTGCTCGCCGAAATAGTATTGCTGGACGTGCCGACCGAAAGAGCCGGCGATGCGCTAAGCGCGATGGCGCTCGCGACGATGAGCGATCCTGCCGTGGCCGCGACGGCCATCTTCGCCGTCAAGGTACGGATCGAACGTGGAACAAATCCCCTCATGGGAACCCTGCTTTCTACACTGGTGCCGGAGTATTCCGGATAGCAAGGAAGCAGGGTCTCGGCGTCCTGATTGGCAACTTAGCACGACACGGCACGGCCGTGACGTACGCCACGATCACCAACCAAGTTCCGCCGCTTCACGACGACAATCGCAGTTGGTTTCGACTACGACGCCTTCGCGAGCGCCGCCTGGGCCAGCTTCAGTTGCGCGTTCATCGCGTTCACGTAAGCCTGGTATGCGCCTAGGTCGCCGGAAGCGAGTGCCGCTTGCGCATCGGTGTAATCGTTGGCGGCCTGCTTCAAGTACGCGGACGCGCTCTTAGTACCGGTGGACGTGCCGGTTGAGGAGCCCGTCGACGTGCCTGTTGACGTGCCGCTAGACGTACCCGTGGATGATCCGGCATTGACGCTCGCGCCAAGGACTTGACTCAGCGCACCGGACAACGTGGGTGAAATGGCGACTTCTTGATTGAACACGGCGATGACGTAGCGAAGTTGCGGCAACGGGTTCGTGCTGCTCGAGACGTAGAGGGGACGGATGTAGAGCACGCTCTGATCCAAGGGCACCATCAAGTTGTTGCCCAAGAGAACTTCGGAGCCGTGTTGGTCTTGGAGGGTGATGGTCGAACTCACTGCCGAGGACTGTTCGATCTCGGAGTCGGCTTGGACCGGTCCGGTCACAGACGTCCCGCGTGGCGTGACGTACACATTCAATTTCCCGTAATCGTCGGGGTTGCTCGTCGCGACCATGAAGGCACTGAGACCTTGCACGGTCGAGGAGTTGCCGGCGGGCACGAACGCAATCGACTCGAGAAGTTGTTCTTTTCCTTGCTCGGGAAGCGAACCGACTTGGTACACCGGACTCATTGGCGTCAATGACGTTGACACGATATTTCCGGCGGCGTCGGTGATGGCGGTCTGGGACAGCGCCTGACTTGGCGTGCCGGCGCCCGTCGTCGGTGAGATCTCCCACTTGTCCGAAGCTGTGTAGAACGCGCCCGCAGTCTTGATGTGGTAGTGACCGAGCATCGCCGCCTGCACCGAGAAGAGATCCGACGGGTAGCGCAGGTGGTTTCGAATCGCTTCGGGCATGTCACTCAGCTTGTGGAACATCTTGGGGAACACCGACTCCCACGCTTGAATGATTGGATCCTTGGGGTCATTGACGTAGTACGTCATCTTGCCGGTGTAGGCGTTGATGACCACTTTGACCGAGTTACGAATGTAGTTAGAGCCAAAAGGAATGTTGCCGGTGTCGACGGTGAGGGCCTCGTCGTTCTGAGAGTAGGGGTACTTGGACGTCGCGGTGTAGCCGTCGAGGACGAAGTCGACGCCGCCGTTGGCGATCACCGCGTACGGACTCGAGTCAAAGGTGAGGAAGGGTGCCGCCTTTTGCGCCATCTGGCGAACGTCGCGCACGAAAAGAACGCGACTGTCCGGATTGATCTGGCTCGAGATCAAGAAGTTGAAGTCGCCCAAACGCAGTGCGAGAGCCATGCGACTGAAGATTCCCCCGACTGCGACACCGCCCTTCGCGGTGTAGTGCGTCTCGACCGGTTGACCGGCGTCGGGTCCACTGTCGACTTGGTAGTCGAGCTCGGCTTGCTTCGTGTTCGCCACCACGTAACCGTTGTAGCCAATACCGAAATAGATGTCGGGTTGCGTGAGTTGAGGCATGCCGTCACTCGAAATGGGTGGCACGTTCGAGACTACGAAGTCCGGATTGCCGGTCTGGTAGTCCACCGCGTTCGCCGCAATCACGGCGGCACCCTCACCGTGGGTGTACTGCAAGTGGGTGTTGACCCAACTCGGCGTTGGCAGGTTCGCCGTGTCGAGCTGTCGTGCCCCGATAAGCACCGGCGTCTCCTTGCCGTTGACGACATAACGATCGACGGCCAAGGTCGTGAAGGTGTAGTACGAGCGAATTGATTGACGCTTCGTTACGGTCTGTAACGCAATGTTCGCTGACGGGTCCCAGAGACGTATGTTGTTCAACGTCGCGGCGTCGGCCTTGACCTGCGAGAGCGTGATGGTGGACGCTCCCGCAAAGTTGTTGTACGTCACGTCATCAAGACCATACGCTGTGCGCGTCGCGTTGATATCTCGTTGGATGTAGGGCGCTTCCAGCGTTGCCTGTGCGGGCGTCACCTTGAGCGTCTGCAAGAACGTGGGATAGAGCACACCAATGACGAGGGCCACGAAGACCCATAGCCCCACCGCGACAGCGGGCAGCGACCATCCGCGCGAGCGAACGTTGACGAGCAAGATCACCGCCGCGGCAAGTGAAAGATAGAAGAGGATCGTCATCGCGGGCATGCGGGCGTGCACGTCGGTGTAGCCGGCTCCCTGCACGTAACCGTTGGTGGAATTGACGAGTTCCCACTTGGCGATGACGTATCCCGCCGCCTTCATCAGCGCGATGCCCGCGCCAATCACCGAGAGATGCGCCTTGACCCGCGGTGCCACGCGAGGCTTCACGCGCGTCGCCCGTATGCCGCCGTTCAGATAGTGAAAACCAGCGGTCATGAGAAGGATCACGAACAGCGACACCAGCGTCCAGGTGACGATGAAGGACACGAACGGCAAGGTGAAGATGTAGAAACTCAGATCCTTGTGAAACAGTGCATCTTTTATGTTGAAGGGTTTGGAGTGGATGAAGAGGAGATACGCCTGCCACTGCCCGGTCGCGTTGAGACCCGCGATGAGACCCGCCACCAATGCGATTCCCGCGTAGATGCGACCTGCGTAAGGGCGAACGACGTTCTGGAAACGGCGCACGACTTCGTCCTCGGGTTCGAAGGAGAGATCGCGTGCACCGAAACGGTCGGTGAGCATCAGATTCACCCACATCAAGGCGAAAAAGATCAGGCCGAAAACAAAGGCGAGACCGACCTTCGTAAAGAACAACGTCGACCACACGCTGCCGTAACCGGTCTGGGAGAACCACATCTCATCGGTCCAGAGACCCGCCAAGCTGCGCAGCGAGAGAAACCCGAAGAAAATAACGACAACGACCAGCCCAATCCAGAAACGGCGAGAAAAACGGCCGGTGCGTCGAGGACGAGGGGAGACGTCGGTTGGACTACGCACGAAACGAGCCTAGGCCGTTTCTCAGACGGGTACGACGGCGCACGCGCAACCCGCGTGCAGAGGCGGATACTGCGAACCGCTTGGGAAGATTTGGCCCGCCATCCTTTCGCCCGCAGCAGCGTCGAGCGCGCACGCGTCGCAGGGGGCGTCATTGGGCGCCGCGAAGAACCGAACGGCGTGACCGCGTGACGCGCTAAGGACTCCTAGGTGGAATGCCCGACGAGCCGCGTCGGTGCAAAGACGTTCGACGCGCGCACCGCGCCATTCCTTGTATGCGGCATTCGCTCGGTCGACACCCTCGATGGCGCCATCACTGAGGATGCGTTTGCGCAACGCCAAGACAATCGTGACCGCGAGGTCCGCGGCACAGTCGTCCAGCGCAACCTTGCTCGCTGGTTCACCCGAATAGCCCGCCTCGTCGAACGCGAACTGCGCGCCCGCGGCGGCGGCGTCGACGAGTGCGTCAAAGGCCGCGTCAGCGTATCGGGCTCGCTGGGTGTGCTCGTCTTCGAACTCCGTCGTGATCATCTGTTTCACGTCGCGGAGTCGCTCCAACAGGATGTTCTGGTCATCTTGAAGGGCGCGTTTGACTTTTCGAGTGAGTATCGCGAGGGACTCGTCGATCGCCGCGTCGCGACGAAGAAAGAGGTCAACGTCGGCGCTCAGGACCTTCACCATCGGCGCCGGAACTCGCTTAGGGCTCGGGACGCTTGCGCCGCGCTCTTCAAGCGTCGCTTTTCGAAGGCGCGCAAAAATCTCGTTCACGACGTCAGTGCCCGTCGGGTCGTCTTCGAGCAACGTGTCCTCGACACGGGGCACGACGTGGATCTCGACGGGAAGTTCATTGGCGGCTGGCTTTTCGCTACGCCGGGGCTTCGCTTTGGGCACGACTGAGGCGTCGAGTACCTCGGGCACTGCCGTAAGCACGACGGGCGGCTCGGGAACTTCGCGCAGTGGCGTGCCCGCGAGGAGTTCTTCCTCGGTGGGTTCTGGAAGTGCAGGTCGCATGCGGAGCGTTTCCAATGCCGCGCTCCGTGCGGCTTCATCAGAGGAATTCACCCCGTTGAGCACGCCATCGATCGAGTCGCGCACCGAATGGATGATCGTCCCCAGCGTGTCGCGTGCCGCTCGAAGTTGATCGATCTGTATGTGCAAGGCCTTTCGCTTCACGGCGAGGTCGTTCAAGACGTTTTTACGCGCCTCGTGCGCCTGTTCGACGATTGCTCGACCTTGCTCGCGGCCTCGCTCGACGAGGGCGTCACCATTCACTTTGGCCGAGTCGATGAGCCGTTCGGCGGCGAGTCGCGCGTCGTGGTCGATTTGCGTTGCGGTGTTTTCCGCCTCGGAGATGAGAGCGGTCGCGCGCTCCTGGGCTTCGATGAGATGCTCGGCGCTGCGCTGTTGGCTCTCGGTGAAGACCTGCGCACTTCGTTCCTGCGCTTCGGCGGTGACGCGCCCTGCCTCTTCATGGGCGGAGCGAAGTATCGCCGCGCTTTGTGCCCCCAGCGCACTCGCGAGCGTCGCTTCATCAAACGTCGGGTTGTCCGCGCGACGTTGAGCTTCGGCCAATTGTCCCTGGAGGTCGCGGATTCGATTCTCGAGAAACACCATCTCGCGCGCGACCGCTTCGAGATGCGACTGCACCTCTGAAGGGTCAATTCCTCCCTTGCGAAGGGGCGTGAAGTTCGTGCGCACGATCTCCACGGACGCGGGGCGTGAAGAGGGGATTCGACGATCATCCATTCCTTCAAGACTACGACGTCACCTTCTAGGAATACGTCTTAGCGAGGTGTCGTCAGTGGCACCGGTTTGGCGCCACCGATGCGCCGAAGTGCTTCCAGTGCCTGTTTTAATGACGACACGCCAATGATGTGCAGTCCTGGCGCCGCGTTCGCCTTGGCGGTGGCGACCTCGACCTGGGGCACTATGAAGTACTGCGCCCCAGCGCGCTGCACGGCAACTGTCTTTTCCGCCACACCTCCCACGTCACCCACGTCGCCGAATTGATCAATCGCTCCGGTGGCGGCGACGATGTGATGTCCCGTGAGCGATCCACTCGAGAGTTCATCGACGATGCACAACGTCATGGCGAGTCCGGCCGAGGGTCCTCCGATATTGGCGGTGTCGATCGACACGCGCGCGGGGAACTGGTAACTGAAACCATCCTCCAGCGAGACGCCCAACCACGAGGGACTCGCTCCACTCACGTTGGCGCAACCTGACGACGTCACACTGCGCGGGGCCTTCACCGTCGTGAGGTGGATCGCGACAGGAGCGGACCAGGTGATGACGCCCGTGTTGCTGATATGCGCCCTTCGTAGTTCAAGCGCCACCTTCATACCGGGTAACAGCGGATGAACATCAGCGACGATCTGGCACGTCGAAGTGACGCTGTGGCCGTCGAAGCCCACGATCTCGTCGGCAACGTGGATCTTCGCACTCCACGCCGGCGAAGGCTTCTCGACCCCGGTGACCAGTGACCCACTGCGCGTCGCACGCAGGTGCCAGCCGAGTGCATCGAACGCTGAGACCTCGGCGTCCTGCTTGGAGTCGCTCATCTGAAGGAAACCTTGTGGACCAAGTTCTGCGTTGGGGATGCCCGGCTCGAGCAGTTCATCGCCATTGACGAATTGCACGTGACGTTGAAACTGCATCGTAAGGTACTGCCACGCCGTCAATTGTTGGAGATACACGTCGGTCAACATGATGCTGTCGTGGCGCGACGTCGTGGGAAGGCCCGCGACGTGCACGAGACCCTCGACCGGCGTCGCGTCCCCTGGGGTGATCGCGTATTCGTTCGTCTCCCACTTCGTCAAGGCGACCAACACGGCCCCAATGATGATCGCAAAGACCAAGAGAACCATCGGGAGTCGCCGCATGCGCGCTCGAGGTGCTGAGATGTCATCGTGTCCGCTGATGAACCCACGCTATCGTCACCCTCCGAGGAACGGCTCCTTCGCGCGGGCTTCCGTAACGAACCCAGCGACGATGACTTCGTGGTGTCGTCATTGGACGACGTCGACGCGCGCACTCGAGTGCTCGCCCTTCGCGCGGCGACGCGGCGCCAATTGATGGACGTCGCTCGCTGGACGCGAGCTCTCGACGATGTGAACGTGAACGTGCGCCGCGAGGCGCTCGCCCAACTCGCCTACCAGGACGTCTCGGCGGAGCTGTTCGTCGAGATCCGCGGTGCGCTCAACGACGACGATCCTCTCGTCGTCGACGCCGCGGTCTTTGCGCTGGGTGAACAACACGACCTCGATGCCCTCAGCGCGATCGTCGTCATCGCACGTGGGCACGAGGACGCGAGGTGTCGCGAGGCCGCCGTTGCGGCGCTCGGTGCACTCGGCGATGATCAAGGGCTCGAGGCCGTCATCGCGGCGCTCGAAGACACCGCCCCGATCCGACGACGTGCCATCGTAGCACTCAGCAATTTCGAGGGCCCCGACGTCGAAGCCGCCCTCGAGAAGGCGAAGACCGACCGCGACTGGCAGGTGCGCGCCGCAGTCGATCAACTCACCAAAGGTGAGCCCGATTAACGGTCAGCGCTACGAAAGAGCGCGTGCAGTGACGCCATCTCCTCGAGACACATCAAGAGACCGCGAATCACGACGACCTCGGGTTCTGGTGCGAGGTTCACGTCGACACCGGTCGCCGAGCCAATGAGCTCGGCCAAGTCATTCAGTCGCGCATTCCCGCCGACGAGGTTGAGTCCGCGCGCGCTCACGTCCTGGGAAAGGTCGGGAGGTGCATCGGCCAGGCATTCCTGGATGAGGCGAACCGTGCTGGCCACGACTTCACTCATGGCGGTGTTCACCAATTCGGCGCTGACCTCGACAATCACGGGTTCACCACGCTCGACGGTTCGACCCTTCACCGTCTCGACCAGCCCACTCGTGTTCGCGAGCGCCGAACCCAAGGTCGTCTTAAGTATTTCGATGTTGCTCGGCGACACGACGACGCCGTGGCGCATCCGAAGCAGCGTCGCGATCGCGCTGTCGAGATCGTTGCCGCCAATGCGCCGCGCCCCACTCGTGACGATGCCCCCGAGTGAGATCAGCGCCGCTTCGGAGGCTCCCGCACCGAGGACTGCGACCGCCGAGCCAATGGGGTCCTGGATCGGTAGACCCAGTCCAATCGCAGCCACGACGGGTGCTTCGATGAGGCTCACCTCTCGGGCGCCGGCTTGAATGGCGGCTTGTCGAAGGGCGCGCCGCTCGATCGCCGTCGCGAGCGAGGGGACGCTCATCACGACGCGAGCCCGACTGAGTTTGGAGACGCCCGCTCGGTCGAAGAGTCCGCTGATGAGCCGCGCGGTGACGTCGAAGTCGACGGTGGCACCCTTCTCGAGCGGGCGGAACACTACGACGTGTCGCGACGTACGCCCCACGAGATCGAGCGCCTGGTAACCAATACTGACCACCTCGCCGTTGGTCGTGTCGATCGCCACCAACGTCGGTTCATTAAACACCACGCCGCGCTGATTCGTCGCGAGTCTCGTGGCGGACGTGCCGATATCGAGCGCGACGTCCAGTGCCATGGCTATCGATGCTAGGGCGCACCAACCCTCGCCACGTGCTGGCGAATCACCCGTGCCCAACCCCTAAGTTGGTGGCGTGAGTAATGACCCTTTCGGTGGAATGTTCAGCGACATCTTCAATCTGCTCGGCCAACAAGGACCCGACGCGTGGTTCCAGACGGCGACGCAACTTGCCCTCAACATCGCTCGTGGTGACGACGGCGATCCCAATCCCCTCCCGAGCGAGCGCCAGCGCCTCGAAGAACTCGCGCTACTCGTGAGCCGACACGTCGAGGCGCTCTTTGGCGTCGCGGGCGACGCGTCTATCACCGGTGTAAATCGTTCGACGCTCACGCTGGCGGCCCTTAACCAGTGGAAACCCCTCATCCAACCAATGTTCGCGTCGATCAACGGTACGGGACTCGTTGAGGAGGGAGCGGACGCGGGCGAAACCGCAATGATGGCCCAACTGGCGTCAACGATCGGCCCGCTCTTCACCGGTTTTCAGATGGGTTCGGTCGCGGGACACTTCTCGGAACGCGCGTGGTCACTGGCCATGCTGCCGCTTCCTCGTCTCGACGCCACTCGTCAGTTGGTCGTCAACAACCTGACCAGTTTCGCCGAAGCGTGGTCACTCGAGCGCGACGAGGTCTACGTCTTCGCCCTCGCCCAAGAGTTCGTCGCCGCGCTGGTTCTGTCCCAACCGGGCACCGGGGATGCGTTGCGCGCGCTCTTGATCGACGCGGTGCGCGAAGCCAGCGCCGCACAGGCCGATTTGTTCACGCGTCTACAGTCCATGATCAACCCCGAGGACCTCAACTCATTGATGAACAATCCCGAAGCGTTGCTCGAAGGCATCGAGATGCCCGAAGAGACCGACGCGACGCGCGCGATCAATGCGGCGGCGAGTGTCTTACTCGCGTTCTTCGAACGCGCGGCGCACGACATCACCGAATCCATCCTCGGTCCGCGACCGGCGCTCGCGGAGGCCTATACGCGCCACCGACGCAGCGACGCGCGAGGTGAGGATGCGGCGGCCGCGTTGTTCGGCATTGCGACGCAGGGCGAGCACCACGAGCACGCGAAGGAATTCGTCGATGCCTTGGTCGCGGAGCACGGTTTGAGCGTGTTCGACGCGTTGCTTCGCGTCGACGGGCTGCCGAGTGCGCCCGAACTCACCGACCCTGGCGCGTGGTACGAGCGAGTGACGAACTCGCCGCTGGCTTAAACCTCTTCTTCGTACCCGAGGTTCCATTCGACGAGGAGGTTCTCGCGTTCCGCGTCACGGTTCACGCGCTCGCGATTACGTCGAAATTGTGGGTCGTGGGGCGGCAAGAAGCGCAGTCGCGCGTCGATGCGGTCGACGAAGGCTTGGATCTGCTCCTCGTCACCAAAGACCATACGGCACTCCCAGTGCGGCGCCACGGGACCGAGGTAGATCACTTGGACGTGACCGACCGGATCGACGACCTCTGTGCTTTCGATGCTCGGGACCTGGCTCACGGTGCTCCTTTGGGGTGAAAAACTTCGCAGAACCCATTGTACCGGGCTTCGCCTCCTCTCCATGAGGGCAACGATTCCCCGCCACGTGCCTTCTCGTCCCTAGCCTTGGGACGTGTTCGAATGCGTGCTCAACATCTCCGAGGGTCGTGACGAGGTGGTGCTCGACGAACTAGGCGCATTGAGCGGAACGTCGCTGCGCGATCGGCACACGGACGCGCGCCATCATCGTTCGGTCTTCACATTGATCAATGATCCCGAGCGGTTGATGCTCGACGTGCGTTCACTCATCGGCGGCGCCTTCGCTCGCCTCAGCCTCCACGAGCACGAGGGCGTCCACCCACGATTCGGCGTCGTCGACGTCGTGCCCTTCGTCGCACTGGACGCGAGTGAGCGTCCCGTCGCGCGTCGACTTCGTGACGACACGGCGAAGTGGATCAGCGCGACCCATCAGGTCGCGACGTTCCTCTACGGCGAACTCGACGACGGCAACGTGCGATCCCTGCCCGAGGTTCGACGCCACGCCTTCGTCACGCTCAACCCGGACTTTGGCCCTCGCGAGCCGTCGGCGACCCTGGGTGCCGTCGCCGTGGGCGAGCGGCCGGTGCTCGTGGCGTGGAATCTCTGGCTCGCGAACACCACCCCGCGCCGAGCTCGCGAACTGGCGGCGATGCTACGAAGCGAGGACGTGCGAGCACTCGGTTTTGACACGGCCAGCGAGGTCCAAGTGAGTTGCAACCTCTTGGACGTCCAACGTACGACGCCCTCGATGCTCTATGACCTCGTCGCGTCGCACTTGGAGGGGCCCGAGCATCTCACGCGTAGCGAACTCGTCGGACTCGTCCCCGCGTCACTTCTCGAGAGGGAACCACGAGCGCGCTGGGCGCAACTCGGCCTCTCGCCTGATGCGACCATCGAGGCGCGACTGGGCGCCTAACCCGCTTTAGAACGGCGCTCGATCGCGCGAGCTCGGCGGAGCCGACGACGTTCGCGTTCACTCATGCCACCCCAGATCCCGAACTTCTCGCCATTATCGAGGGCGTACTCGAGGCAGTCGCCGCGCACCACGCACCCGCGACACACTTCCTTCGCCTCGCGTGTGGAGGCGCCTCGTTCCGGGAAGAACAAATCGGGGTCGACACCCATGCAATTCGACCGCGCTTGCCATCCACGATCTTCCATACCGCTCATCAAATCAACGATCTCCATGTTGTATTCCTCCCCATCGTGGCTCAACGCCACTGATGTAATTACAACAGTGTCATTGTTACTGGGTTTTGACGACAATGCAAGTTGAAATCTTTTTCTACCTGATGAGGATGGTATTCTTCTCGCGCTAGCCGGCGCGGTGACTGCGGACGAAGTCATCGAGCGCGTAGACGCCCAATTCGTCGACCGACGTGTAGAACGTGCGCCCACCGTTGACTTTGGCGATCTGTTCGACGAAAGGAAATTGGCTGCGCTCGATGTCGAGGGCGAAGGTATTGATCGTCACCCCGGCCTTGGTGCAGCGCATCACCTCGGCCATGGTCTTTTCCAGCGTCTCGTGGACCGGGGGCCAGGAGAAGAACGGCTCGCCGTTGTCCATGAGGTGCGCCGTTGGTTCGCCGTCGGTGACGACCACAATCTGGCGTTCACCGCGCTCGGCGCGCATCAGGTGGCGACTGAGCGCGAGGGCGTGCTGGAGATTGGTGCCGTAGGCGTAGTCAATGGTGAGTGCCGGGATGTCTTCAATCTTCAACTCCTGGGCCATCTCACCAAATCCCACGACGGCGACAAAGTCGCGAGGGAACTTGGAGCGGATGAGTTGCGTGAGGGCGAGGACCATCTTCTTCGCGGGCACGAGGTTGCCGCGCATCGCCATCGACAAGGACAAGTCGATCGCGAAGACGGTCGCCGAGCGACGAGTCGACTCGTACTCTTCGACTTCGAAGTCCTCGGGATGCAGCCGCACCGGTGTGCCAGGACCCTGGCGTAGCACCGCGTTGCGAAGGGTCTTGGGCAAGTGCAGCGCGAACGGTTCACCGGGCTCCCAGGGTTTTGACGTCTCCTCGCGGTCCCCTCCGCGAGAGATCGTCGCCTCGCGATGCGCCCCGAGCGTGGGTGAGTCGTTCAACTGCGTGAAGAGGTCCTTCAGGGCTTGTTGGGCGATCTGGCGAATGCCCTTGGGGCTCAATTTCAACCGACCTCCGTCGCGGTCGACGAAGCCACGATCCTTTAGGCCCTGGAGGGCCTTTTGTAATCGCTGGACGTGCTTGGCGGCGTCGGCACCCAGATTGCGGCGCACCGACTCGATGTCGACTTCCGGTAACCCCTGGGCGGCGTTGGCCTTTCCGAGAAATTCCTCCAGATTTCGAAGCTCGCCCAATTGCTCGGCGACCGAGGTGGCGTCCGAGAAACGCGACCCCCCTTGGCCGCGCATGCGGTGCGCGCGGTTCCAATCAATGTCGGGTGTTGCTTGACGCAGGTTCGACACGAGGCGATTCATGGAGAAATTGAGGTCCATGTTCTCCATCATCTGAGCGAAGAGCGAACGCAACTCGCCTTGTTGTTCGGAGGAGAGCGAGTTGAACATCGCCTCCGCCGCAGCGGCGCGCTCGGCCATGGCACGGATGACGTCCTCGAGATTCTCGGCCCCGGGGAAGAAGTCGCCAAACTTCTCCATGAAATCATCGAAGGTGGGATCGAGTGGCTCGCCACGACGATCTTGTTCGATCATGGTCGAGAGCGCGTCCATCATGTCGCGCATTCGTGCGAGTTCCTCGGGGTCGGGTGAACCCATGAACTCCTTGCTCTGTTCAAAGTAGGTATCAAGGACGTCTTGTTGGAGTTCGGCCATCAGGTGCTCGAACTCCTCGCGGGCTTCCGAAGAGACGAACTCATAGTTCTGGTAACTCGCGAGCCGTTCGCCCAACTTGTCGCTCATGAGGTCGTGCTGCATGCGTCGCTGCTCGACGAGGTCACGCGTCACTTCCTTGCGTCGTTCGTCGTCGGACGCTTCTGCTTCCGACAACAATTCCTCTAGTTCGTTATCCTCGATCCCCTCGATGTCTTCTAGCCAGTCGCGGTAGCGCTGCATCTCACCGTCGGGGTCCGCTTGTTGCTCGAGCTCGCGACGTTTCGCTCTGGTGCGATCGAGCAGGTCCCGTAGTCCCTCGACGCGATTCCCGTCGGCGTCGCTGAAACCTTCGCGCAAGAGTCGGTCCATCGCTTCTTCGAGGTCGCCCGTCTCCATGAGGTCATCGCCCAACAAGCGCAACATCTCGTCGATGTCGAGATCGTCGAAGTCGTCACCGTCCGAGAAACGACGAAAGCCATAACGAACGGGCACTAACGGTTCCTCGAGCGATAGAGCGCCCGAGCCCCCGATGCGTCTTTCGCCAATCGCTTCGTCAGGTACAGACCTTCGAGGATGAATTCGGTCGCGGCGGCGAGCTCGCCGTCGGTGGCGCTCGGGCCCGCGACGCGTCGCACGGGTACGTCGAGTGCCGGCATCGCCGCGAGCACGTTCACGTAGTCCTTGTCCGGGAGGTCGTCACCCGTGTGAACGAGCGCTTCGGAACTGAACGCCTCGACGATCTCGGGAGCTTCCTCGAGCAGCACGTACTCGTTGAAGCACTGGCGCACCGCGAGCGATACGAGCGCCGCGATGACCTGATCCGAGTCGTTGTCGTCCATCGTGTCGAACTCGATCTTGCCTTGCGTCGATTGGACCATCGCGGAGAGGTCGCTGACGCGCGGTACGACGTTCTTGTCGTGCGTACGTAACGTTCGACGTAGCGCACTCGCGACGACCGTCTCGTAATTGGCGATCGACAGTCGCACCGACACGCCCGAACTCTGGGAAATCACGTGGCTCTTCCTCGCGACGTGACTCACGCGCGCGACGATGTCGTCGATGAACCACGGCACCACGATCGGTACCGGGGCCGACGGGAGTACCGCTTCTTGATGCACGATCTCGATCTCGGTGGAGATCTCGTGGGGATAGTGCGTGCGGATCTGGGAACCGAAGCGGTCCTTCAGCGGCGTGATGAGCCGACCTCGGTTGGTGTAGTCCTCGGGGTTCGCCGTCGCCACGACCAGCACGTCAAGGTCGAGGCGCACGAGGTGACCACGAATCTGGACGTCGCGCTCCTCTAAGACGTTGAGCAGACCGACTTGAATCCGCTCGGAGAGGTCTGGCAGCTCGTTCATCGCAAAGATGCCTCGATTGGATTTGGGTACCAGTCCGTAGGAGAGAGCGCGAGGGTCATCGAGGAAGAGTCCGCCGGCGACCTTGATGGGGTCGACTTCGCCAATGAGGTCCGCCATTGAGGTGTCGGGTGAGGCGAGCTTCTCGGCGAATCGCCGCGATCGATGCACCCAGGAAACGGGGGTGTCATCGCCCTTCTCGCTGACAATGTCGATCGCGTACGCCGAGATCGGCGCGAAGGGGTTGTCGCGAACCTCAGAGCCTTCGACGATTGGCAACCACTCGTCCAACAACTCGACGAGTGAGCGAATCATGCGAGTCTTGGCTTGACCACGCTCGCCGAGCAGGATGATGTCGTGACCCGCGAGTAGGGCGGTCTCGAGTTGGGGGAGAACGGAATCCTCGTAGCCGAGCACCGCGGAACTGAGGGGACGACCCTCACTGAGGCGCTGCTCGAGGTTGGCGCGAATCTCCTCGCGGACTGATCGGTCAACGTAATTCGACGAGCGCAATTCGCCGAGGGTCTTCGCAAATTCCGGGGGGGCGATGGGTGTACTCATACACGTACCTTAGGAGCCGAGGGGCACGTTGGTCCTACGCCGCGTTTCCGCCCTGTTTCAATAGTGGTCCGTTATTTTCTCTTCTTCGTCACGTGTTTGGTCGGATGACATTTTTTCCCCTCGAGGTGCAGGACCTGCGCTTGGGCGACCTCGACTCGCGCCTTCAGGCCCGGACTCGTCCATTCACAAGCCCACGGACCCGGTTCCGCCAAGGCGACGAAGAAGTCGCGCTCCCAACCCGTGTTGTAAATCGTGGGATCGTGCGCCGCGTACGCCAACTGCACGGGAAAAGTGCCCGGCGCGTGCAGGGGCGCCAATGACGCACCGAGCGTTGGCCAGAACGGATTGATGTCGAGTTCCATGGCCGTCACGGCGCCAGCCTTCTGCAGGGCCAACGCCAATTGTTGGACGTCAACGTGTCCTATAGCGGCGGCGTAGATCAAGTTATCCTTCGCGTCGATGCCAATGCCCGAACGTGACGTGAGCGGATCGTTGTTGAGTGGCGAGCCCCACTGTTGCCAGTCGGCGGGACTGGTCGCGGGACTCAACCGGCCGTTGAGAATAAGAGGGCCTAGATTCTGTCGGTACGCGATGGCGTCAAAGTTGGCACCGGGAAATCCCTTCGAGCCCCATTCGCCCATCCTCCAGTGACCGGCCGCGTCAAGCGCGATGGTCATATCGCCGACGACCAGTGGTTCGAGCGTGACGCCATCGACGACCGCGCCCCCTGCGTCAGCCGACTTCTTAAATCCTCCGTTGAAGACCGCGATCACCCCGGCGAGGCCCTCGTTCGACCAGTCGATGGAGGGGCCCGCGTCAGCCGGTACTTCGCCGTCACTGCTCGGAGGGTCCTCGTAACCGTCATGCCAACGAAGCAGCGTCGTTCGAGCTCGCAAGCGCAGGACCCGAAACGTGGTGCCTCCCTCCGCGATATTCGTGTAGTCGACCATCACGCCACGCGCGGAGGACGTCGCGACGACCCATCCCGCTTCAGGTCTCGACAAGGGAACCGTCGTCGTGGTAGTGGTCGTCGTCGTCGTAGGTGTCGAATGAACGCCGACGCCGACGCCGACGCCAATCAAGCCCAAGAGAACGACACCAACGGCCACGACTGGCCACGACCTAATTTTGCTGAATCGGGGTAGGCGCTGTCGCGACCACTTACTCCTTAGCGGGCCAATCCAGTTCGCTCGAACCCATTGCCACCGGCGCGAGACGATGAGCCTTGAGCCCGCGAGCGTCGCGCGCAGCGCGAGGATGAGTGTTATGACTTGTGCGCGAGTCCACACCCACGCGCGCGAAAGGTGCGACTGCAGGGCTTTCATCGCGTCACGAGTCGCACGAACACGTTTCGTTACGTGCACACGTGTCCACTCCCACGTGCGCAAAAAGAAGGGCTTCAGCGCAGCGAGCGCGTCACGTGCCGCGCGAACAAATCTCGTGCGCAGATGGCGTATCCATTTCCAACGGCGTAGGAGGAGTCGTCGCACTGCAGCGCGCTTTTGCGACAAGTCTCGAAGCGCCTTACGTTGTTGTTCGAAAAACTCCCGTAAAGCGTCCCTCACGGATTGGGTTTAACGGGGAGCGGTTCGAACGCCGCCCGTGCCTGTCTCTTCGGGTGTCTCAATGATGTAGGTCGGCACGGGAGTCGGATCGAGCTCTTGGTGCTCATCATCCGCGTACTTCGGTGCGGGCGTGGCAACGTACTCGCCTTCCGAGGTGCGCGTCACGATGTTGGCGGTCTTGCGCTTACCGCCGCCCTTGACGACTTGGACTTCCTTACAGATCAGGTACGCGATCGGATAGGCAATGAACGGCGAGACAATACAGAGGATCCTCATCGCCCAGAGCACTTCATTGAGCGGGAGTCGGAAGAAGTTTGCGATGACGTCGGTGGAACTGGCGATGAAGAGCATGCCGAGCAGCGTCAGGACAGCGACACCCGCGGCGGTGCGCTTGGGTCGATCACTAGGGCGATCGAGCAAGTTATGCAATGCGTGGTCATTGGTGAATTTTCTCTCCAGCGCGGGCCACACGTAGGCGATGTTGAAGAGGAGCCCCGGCAACAAGACCGCGGGAATGAAGACCTCGAAGGGAATGGTGTACCCGAAACTGTGGAACGACCACGACGGCCAGATGCGCAGCGCTCCGTCAAGGAATCCCATGTACCAGTCGGGTTGGACCGCGTAGGAAATCCTTGACGCGGTATAAGGACCGAACTGCCAAATCGGGTTGATCTGGGCGAACGCTCCCAAGAGTGCGATCACCCCCGAAACGACGAACAAGAAGCCGGTGGTCTTGGCCATGAACACCGGGAACATCGGCGTGCCGACGACGTTTTTCTCCGTTCGGCCCTTGCCCGGGAACTGCGTGTGCTTCTGGCGAACCAGCAAGAACAGGTGCGCCCCCACGAGACCAATGATGATCAGCGGAATGATCAAGACGTGCAGGACGAAGAACCGAGGAATGACCGTCGTTCCGGGGAAGTTACCGCCGAAGACCCAAAAGGCGAGATAGCTGCCCACCAGGGGAATCGACAAGATGATCGAGTACGCGATGCGAATACCGGTGCCCGACACGAGGTCGTCGGGCAACGAGTACCCAAGGAAACCGTTCGCGATCGCGAGAATAAGCAACGTCGTACCGATCGTCCAGTTGAGCTCGCGCGGCTTGCGGAACGCGCCGGTGAAGAACACGCGCGCCATATGCACGACAATCGACCCCACGAAGATGTCACACGCCCAGTGGTGCATCTGACGCATCAACAACCCCGCGCGCACGGCGAAGGAAAGATTGACCGTGGATGCGAACGCTTCGGTGACCCGCTGGCCATCGAGAGGTAGGTAACTTCCGTGGTACGTGACGAGTGCCGTGCTCGGGATGTAGTACAGGGATAAGAAGACGCCGGTGACGAGCAGTACGACGAACGAGTAGAGCGCGATCTCGCCCAACATGAACGACCAGTGGTCGGGGAAGATCTTGTCCATGAAGGTGCGCCCGCCCTTGGCGACACCCAGTCGATCATCGAGTTCGTTTATCGCCTTACCCACGCTTCCGTAAGGACCGGCGGCTTGCTTCTTCGAACGCTTCGTGTTGATGACCTCACTGCTCATGAGCGCTCCCAGAATCCTGGACCAACGGGTTGGTCAAATCCCTTTTGTGAACGTAAGTAGCCAGCCGCGTCCACGTAGAGCGGCAACTGCGGCAGCGGACGGGGCGCGGGCCCGAACTGCGGAATAGCGCCGTTGGTGACGTCGAACATCGACTGGTGACACGGGCACACGAGCAGTTGCAACTCTTGCTCGTAGAGACCTACCGGACAACCCAAGTGCGTACAGAGTTTCGAGTACGCGACGTAGCCCTTTGGTCCCCAGGTCTCGCGACCCTTCTGCGTGGTGAAATTCTCATTCGAGATGCGAATCAAGACGGTCTGGTCGACCGCCTGGCCGCGGTCGGTGTTCTGCTTTCCTTCCGGATAGACCGTCACGATCGATCCCACCGCCATCTCGCCCACCGACACGCGCCGACCGGTGATGTCGACGAGGTAGGTGCCCTTCTTCCAATCAGTGGAGAACAGCGTGCCCTTGGGCAACGGGCCGAGACTTCGTAACAACGGGAAAATGGCGACGACGCCGAAGATCCCGAGTCCAGCGCCGAGAATGCCACCGAGCATTTTACGACGTTGCATGATGCCGCCGCCTCGCTCGACGATGGCGGCCGCCATCGCGTTGCGGTCCTCCTCGCTGGTCGCCAACTCGTGGCGCTCTTCCACGAACGGTCCGCGCGGCATAAGGTACTTCCCCCACGCGATGAGTCCCACACCAAGAAAGAACAGGCCGCCACCCATCGTCGCCCCGAGCGTCCAGGGCTTCGCGTTCACCCAGTAGCACGCACCAAAGGCCGCGACCAGCACGACTCCCAACAACAACGTCACGGCGATGACGCGCTCGACTAGATCGGGGTTCTTCGCTGCGGGTTGTAGGTGCGGGTCGTCCGCACTCAGACCCTGCAGCGACACCGGCGTTCGAAGTTCGTCGTGGTCGCTCACTGGCGCTCTCCTACCCAATAAGCGATGAGGATCAATAAGCCGACACCGACCAGCAAGCCAACGAATCCTTCGGCGACGGGTCCGAGTCCACCGAGACCGAAGCCTCCCGGGTTGTTGGGGTGCTGAATCTCGGTCGTGACGTAGGCGACGATGTCGCGTACTTGGTCGTCGCTCAGGTTGCCGGTGAAGCGCGGCATGTTGGCCGGACCGGTTCGAATCGCCTCGACGACTTCGAACGCGGGGATGTCACGAAGTGACGGAGCGAAGGTGTCGCTCGCGAGCGCGTCGCCGTCGCCTTCAATCGTGTGACACGCAGCGCAGTTGAGCGCGAACAACGCCGCCCCGTCGGACACGTTGGCGTCCTTGAGGTGCGGCGTGGGGATGGATGGATAGCTCGGGTCGAGCGAATTCACCCAGGCCGCGATCGCCAACGCCTGGGACTGGTTGAGGCGCGGCTGATGACGAATGGCTTGGACGGCGCGAACGTCGGCGGCGGGCATGCGACCCGAGTCGACCCAGAAGTCGATCGTCGCCGGGCCCAAGCCGACCAGGTCAGGGAACGAACCCGACGTGCCATTCGCGGGGACGCCGTTCGCCTCCGTGCCGTGACACGAGGCGCAATTCTCTAGGAAAAGCGCCCGACCGAGCGTGTCGAGCTTGGACGACGGTGCGTTGTACGTGATCGCGCTGTCGCCGTAGGCGATGACGACGCCCGTCTTCGGGTCAACCTTCACGTACGTGGAGTTGGGCGTGCCCGAGTTCTTGCGCGTGGTTTGATAGCCCGCGTGCGATGACGATGCGCCCACGTGGTCGGCGAAGAGCACTAAGGGGCCAAGGCCCATGAGTGCGGTGAAGGAGAAAATGGCGGCGCGTTTGAGGTACGTGGACGTCACTTCTCCTACTTCAACAAGAACAGGGACGAGTACAAACCGATCCACACGACGTCGACGAAGTGCCAGTAGTAGCTCACGCCCTGGAACGTCGAGAGCTCACCCGGGTCGCCCTCGCGGCCACGCATGCGAAACAGGAGAAAGGCCATCGCGACCAGACCGAGGAAGACGTGCAGACCATGAATGCCGGTCGTGATGAAGAACACCGATCCGTAGGAGTTGGTGTACCAGCGCGTCGTCAGGTGAGTCCACTCGTAGGCCTGATTGCCCACGAAGAGCGCCCCCATGATCATGGTGATGATGATCCAGTTGCGCGCCTCCCTGCGTCGTCGATGCTCAACGAGCCATACGGCCCACTGCATGGTGAACGATGACGCGATCAAAATGATCGTGAAGATGCCCGACTGCAACACGTCCAAGTGGGTGCCCTTGGGAGGCCACGAAGCCAAGTGTGCACGGATCGTAAACAACGCGGCGAAGAGTCCCGAGAAGAACATCAGCTCGCTACCGAGCCAAATCATCACGCCAATGGCCAGCATCGGCGGTCGATCGTGAACAATCTTCTCTTGCTTCGCCAGGCTATTGAGGGGAATCGCCTGACTCACGCCTACCTTTCTAGCGGATTTCGCGGACCCGATGCGAGCAGGGCCTGAGAAGCCTTACAACAAGACTTACGAAAGAGTGTCGGGCAAATTTCCCGCAGCGACGATCGCGAGGCGCCTGGTGGGACGCGTCATCGCGACGTACAGCGTGCGAAGTCCTCGAGCACTCGCCTGGTTCGGGTCCTGCGAGCCGCGACTCACAATCTGACTGGGCTCGACGACGATGGTCGCGTCGAATTCGAGCCCGTTCGCCCCTTCGGCGCTCAACACGACCAAGTCCGCACCTAGACCCTTGGAGTCTTGATCGCGCGGGTCGACGGCTTCGATGCCATGTTCCTTCAGCAACTCGACGATCTCCGCGACGCGACGAGCCGTGACGATGACGGCCACGCGCCCAGGGGCGACCGCCTCGACTTCACGCCTGGTCGCGTGCACGAGCGTGTCGGAGAAGTGCTCCGGCGCGACGACCTCGACAATAGGCACGAAACCGGCACGACGAACGGGTCGCGGTGGCTCGAGACCGGGGGTCGCTGCGAGCAACGTGGGTGCGGCGAAATCGAGCACCTCTTCGGGGGTGCGATAACTCACCGTGAGATCAACGCGCGTGGGTGCGTTGCGCGGGTCGAGCACTTCGAGCACGGAGTTCCACGACGCCGAGCTCGAGGCCGTGGTCGCTTGGCCCATGTCGCCCACAATCGTCATCGAACCCGTCAGGTCGCGACGCTTAAGCACGCGAAGCTCCATCGGCGAGAGGTCTTGGGCCTCGTCGACGACGATATGACCGTAGGTCACGAACTCGGCCTCGTCGAGTTCGACGGACTGAGCGGGCGCGTTTCGTTGCGCCTCGCGCATGGCGGCAGCGCGCACGTCGCCCGCGTAGGCGTCGAGGTCGATGCCATTGAGGATGTCGTTCTCGGTGACCTTGATCGGGGGGCGGGGGCGCTTCCTCGGACCGAGCAACACGCGCGCCTCGTCGATCAGTGCGGCGTCCGCCTTGGTCCATTCGATCTCGTCGATGGATTCTGATCGCTTGCGCGAGAGAAGCTCCAATTCTGCGTCACTGAAGAGGTCTTTGCCGGCGGCGCGCAACAACGCCGGAGCCCCGAACAGGTCGTGGAGCAGGTCTTGTCCACTCAAGCGGGGCCAGATTCGTTGCAGGGCCTCTTTGAACTGCGGCGTCGAGCGAATCAGGTCCGCGAGCTCGCCGATGCCACTCACTTCGTCGGTGCCCTCGCGCACGAATCGCTGGTGGTATTCCTGCGCGAGTCGGTTCGCGATCTCGCGACCCACCGCCGATCGACGCTGGTTGTGATTACCGGGTCGTCGCCGCGCCCGCTCGACGGCCTCGTGGGTATAGCTCGCGCGCAAGTTGACGATCGCGCGACCAATGGGGATCTCGACGTCTGCGCGCAGCGGACGCTGGCGCGTGCGAAGGGCTCTGGCGATGAGGGTCGCCATTCGCAGGTCGCCCTTCAATTGATCGACCTCTTCCGACTCGTAGCCACGGATCTCGACGTTGGTGACCAGTCCAGAGATGGTCGACAATGTCACCCCGGACTCGCCCAATGACGGCAGCACGTTCTCGATGTAGTTCAAGAACAAGGGATTGGGACCTACCACGAGCACGCCCTGGCGTTCGAGCGTCGAACGATAGGTGAAAAGCAGATACGCCGCACGGTGCAGCGCCACCGCCGTCTTGCCGGTGCCCGGTCCACCCTGGACGAGGAGGATCCCCGCGAGAGGACTTCGAATGATCTGGTCCTGTTCGCCCTGGATCGTGGCGACGATGTCACCCATCCGACCGGTACGCGCGCGACCGAGCGCGGCGAGCAGCGCACCGGGGCCGCCGAGCGCGAGGCCTCCCTCGACCAGTCCCTCCTCGGTGGCGCCACGCACCTCGTCCTCGGGCAGGACCAACTCCCCGAACTCGTCGGCGAAGTATTCATCCTCGACCCCCGTGACGCCGTGTCCGCGAATCGCGACGTGTCGGCGCCTCGAGAGGCCCAGTGATTCGACGCCCGTCGCCCGGTAGAAGGCTTCGGCGACGGGGGCACGCCAGTCGACGACGAGGGCGTTCAGCTCTTCGTCCGACACGGCGAGTCGACCCACGTGATAGATATCCGACGTCCCCGAGGCATCGGGAAGGTAATCGATTCGACCGAAGAACAAGGGCTGGTCACCAATGGCGAGCTGGTCGAGACGCTGCAGGGCCGTACCCATGACGACGTCACGTTCGACGAGATCGCCCGCACCGCGCATGTTGGCGACTGCCGCGCTGTCGCGCAGCGAGCGGGCTTCGTCGCGCATGTGATCGAGCGCGTCGAGTGCACGGTCGAGGAAAGCTTGCTCTTCGGCGACCTCTCGCTCGTGTGCCATTACGACCTCTCTTCAGCCCCTAATTGGAGTCTGACAAGTCTAATCGGTTGGGCCTCATGGTCGAATTCGGCGTGTGTCCCTAGGAGACGACATCGTCCTAACGTCGAGGGAAGTTTCTCAGCACGAAGCCCGTAGAGTGGCTCACGCCGCAGAACAGAAAATTTGGTCGCCCTAGGATTTGTGTGTCGCGAGGAGAGTAGTGAACGACCCAGTCTTTTTGAAGGCGTGTCGAGGCCAGAGCGTGGAGCACGTGCCGGTGTGGTTTATGCGCCAGGCGGGACGTTCCCTTCCCGAGTACCGAGCTCTTCGAGGCACCGGATCAATCCTCGACGCGATCGCCGACCCCGCCATTGCGAGCGAGGTCACTATGCAACCAGTTCGTCGCTACGGCGTCGACGCCGCCATATTGTTCTCCGACATCGTCGTGCCCTATCACGCGATCGGCTTTGGCGTCGACGTCGTGCCCGGTCGTGGTCCGGTCATCGCATCGCCTTTTGCGAGTGCCGCGGACTTATCGCGTTTGCGCACCCTCACCGCCCTCGACGTCGCCCAAGTCACCGAGACGGTCGATTTAGTCGTGAAGGAGCTCGAAGCGACGAATACGCCACTCATTGGCTTCGCGGGCGCACCGTTCACTGTGGCGAGCTACCTCGTCGAGGGCGCCCCGACTCGCGACTTCGCCCTGATCAAAGGCTTGATGCATCAGGACCCTGCGCTCTTTGGGCGTCTCATGGATCGTCTCGTCGAGATCACCATCTCGTTTCTGCGGCTCCAGGTCGCCCACGGTGCGCGCGCTCTTCAAATCTTTGATTCCTGGGCGGGCGCCCTCACCCGCGACGAGTATCAACGTTTCGCTCTGCCCGCCACGAGCCAGGTCATCGACGGTCTCATCGATCTCGGAGTGCCGACCATCTTGTTCGGTGTCGGGACCGGCGAACTCCTCGACCTCATGACGACGGCGGGGAGCACCGTCGTCGGCATTGACTGGCACGTCGATTTAGACGAGGGCCGACGCCGCGTGGGCCACAAACCGGTACAAGGCAACCTCGATCCGGCTCGCTGCCTTAGTGGCGAGGCGCTCGGCGTCGAGGCGGCGCGCGAGGTGATCGCGCGGGCGGGTTCGGATCCGGGGCACATCTTCAACCTCGGCCACGGCGTCTTGCCCGAGACCGATCCCGCGGTCCTCGAAGCAGTGGTGCGAGTGGTGCACGACGAAGGAAAGGCTGGTGTGCGATGAAGATCGGTGTGCTCGTCATGGCTTACGGCACACCAAGTACGCCCGAGGACGTCGAGGCGTACTACACGCGCATCCGTCACGGTCGCGCGCCCACGCCCGAGTTGCTCGCTGACCTCGTGCGTCGCTACAACGCCATTGGCGGCACGTCCCCTCTCGCCCAGCGCACGGCCGACCAGGTGAGGGGCATCGCCGCGGCGCTCGAGCAAATCGCCCCGGGTGCCTACGACGTTCGCTTCGGATCTAAATATGAACCGCCACTCCTGGAGGCGACGGCGGAGAGTTTTCGCGATGACGGTTTCAACCTCGTCATTGGACTCGTGCTCGCACCCCATTCGTCGTCGATGTCGACCGACCAGTACATGGCGCGCGCCCGCGAGGCCCTCGGTGCCGACGTCGAGTTCATCGAGATCGGTGCGTGGTACGAGGCACCGGGATTCTTAGAACTCATCGCGCAACGGGTGAACGACGCCTTCGAGAAGATTCCCCTCGAGCGTCGTGCGACGACCCAGGTCCTCTTTTCGGCGCACTCGCTGCCCCAACGCATCCTGCTCGAAGGCGACACGTACCCCGATCAACTTCGTGACAGCGCCGTGCGCGCCGCCGCGATCGCCCACGTCGACTCCTTCGACATCGCCTGGCAGTCGGCGGGCCGAACCCCGGACCCGTGGATTGGACCCGACATCCTCCAGGTGCTTCGAGAGAAGCGCACCGCCGGCGTGACCGACATCGTGTCGTGCCCGATTGGTTTCGTCGCCGATCACCTCGAAGTCCTCTTCGACATCGACATCGAGGCCCAAGGCGTCGCTCACGAGATCGGGCTCAACCTCGTGCGTACGAAGTCACTCAACGATGACGACGAGTTCGTGGCGATCCTCGCCAACGTCGTGCTCGACGTGGCGAATTAGGTGCCGAGCAACTCCGTCGTCATCGTCGGCGCGGGGATCGCCGGACTCAGCGCCGCGTGGGAACTGACCGGTGCCGAAAAGGGGCCCGACACGACGACCCCGCGCGTCGAGATCATCGAGAGTTCGTCGCGCGTGGGCGGCGCCCTCGTGACGACCACGTTCGACCAGCACACGATCGACCTTGGTGCCGACGGTTTCCTCGCGCGCCGACCAGAAGCGCTAGAGCTGGTGCGTGAATTGGGTCTCGAGGACCAACTCGAGGCGATCGCGACGAGTGGCGCGTCGATCTTCCTCGACGGCGCCCTACGCGAGATACCGGGCGGACTCGTGCTGGGCGTACCCACGAGCGCCTCGTCGCTGTCGTCGCTCAAGGGTCTACCTTGGCGCGCGAAGCTTGCGTTGCGCCGTGATCGTTTTATACCCCGACGACTTACCTTGGGCGAGGACGCGACGATCGGCGAGATAGTCCGTCGAAAACTTGGCGACGACATCAGTGCGCTCCTCGTCGAGCCCATGATCGGCGGCATTCAAGCGGGTCGCATCGACGAGTTATCCGCGACGTCGGTGTTCCCCGCGCTGCTTCAAGCCGCGCGCAAGGGCGGTTCACTCACGAAGGCCATTCGCCCGGTCGGTCCCGTGAATCCGGGACCCGAGGCCGAGAGCGTCATGGGTGGACCCGCGTTCGACACGCTGCTGGACGGGGTTGGATCCCTTCCCCGCACCCTCGCGCGGCGCTTGCAAGAACGCGGCGTCGTCATTCGAACCGGCGTACCGGTCAGTGCCCTTCGGCGCACTCCCGCGAGTACGTATCCATGGGAGGTCGACACCGAGACCACGACGACGCCCGCCCACGCGGTGATAATGGCGGCGTCGGCGAGCAGCGCCGCGCACCTGCTCGGTCGTTTCGATCCCCACCTTGAGAAATTGTCGAGCATTACGTGCGCGAGTGCGGCGATGGTCACCTTCGCCTTCTCGCGCGACGACGTCGCCCTTCCCGAACGCGGCACCGGCGCGCTCGTCCCACTTTCCACGACCTGGTCGGGCGACGGCACACTGATGATCACCGCGATCACCTTGCTCGATCGCAAGTGGCCCCATCTCGCCAACGACTCCACCCACTTGCTGCGCGCGCACGTGGGCCGGATCGACGACGAGAGGGCGCTCTCGTTGAGCGACGACGAACTGCGCGCCCGCATCGAGGACGAGCTGCGTTTCATCCTCGGGCGTTGCGGCGCTCCCCTCGAGACGCGGGTGCAGCGCTGGCCCACGTCATTGCCGCAATATCGACGGGGTCACGAGTCTCTCGTGCGCGATGCGAAGGCAGCCGCCCGTGCGATCAGTGTCGCGCTGTGCGGCATGGCCTACGACGGCGTGGGAATCCCCGCGAGCATTGGGTCTGGTCGACGCGCCGCGAACGACGTACGTTCGCTGCTCGCCTAACCTGCGCGGTAACCGAGATTCATCAAGGTACTGGGCTTGTGGAAGATCATCTGCACGTCCGAGATGTGGCGCTCGAGGAACGCCCCCTCGCAATACTTCAAGTACATGTCCCAGAGTCGCTTGAACCGGTCGTCGAAACCGAGGACGCGAATCTGGTCGAAACGCTCCTCCACGTTCTTTCCCCAGTATCGAAGCGTCCTCGCGTAATGCAGACCAATGTCGTCGAGGTCGGTGAGTTTCAGATCGGTGTAGCTCGCGACCGAATCCATGATCGCGGCGACGCTCGGCAGGCAGCCACCCGGAAAGATGAGATCGCGGATGAAGTCGTCACGTAATTTCGCCCGATCGAAACTCTGGTCCGAGATCGTGATCGCCTGCAGCGCCATGCGACCCTTGTCGTTCAACAACGTTGAGCACTTGGAAAAGAAGTCGCGGTAGTGGCGCCAGTGCACGGCCTCGATCATCTCGACTGAGACAAGTGCGTCGTAGGTACCAGTCAGGTCGCGGTAGTGCTCGCCTATCACGGTGACGAGGTGACCCAGACTCTCGTCGTCAACGCGTCGCTGGGCGACGCGACGTTGGTTCTCCGAGATCGTGGTCGTCGTGACTTTGGCGCCATAGTGCTTCGCCGCGTGCAACGCGAACCCGCCCCAACCCGTACCGATCTCGATGACGTGATCACCAGATTCGAGACCGAGTTTCTGACAGAGTCGATCGAACTTCTCTACCTGCGCGTCGTAGAGCGAGGTCGACTCGTCCTTGAAGACCGCGCACGAGTACGCCAGCGTCTCGTCGAGCATCAATTCGAAGAACTCGTTCGAGAGGTCGTAGTGCGCGTGGATGTTCTTGCGGTCTGCACGCTTGGTGTCGCGGTAACGAAAGAGCGCTGAGGTCACGAGACGCCACTGGAACGGGGCGAACCCGTAGAGCGCACGTAGTCGACGAGCGCGACGGTCTTGGCGATGTCGGAGTGGATTGGACGCTCGAAAGAGATAGCGAACGAGCGACGAAAGGTCGTTGGTCTCCCACAGACCGTTCACGTAGCTGCGGCCCATGCCACGCGATCCCCCAAAGACGATCGCGGCGTAGGTGCCGCGATCCTTCACCGTCATCTCGGCGATCAACGCACCTTCGCCGATGATGCGTGTGACGGGAGTTCCCGAGAAAGTCTCGGTGAGATGCAACGTGCCAATGCGGTGAAGTTTTGGTGCGCTGACGATACGAAAAAAGATTCGGCGCGCGAGTCGAGCGAAGTGTTGGCGTCGCGGTGCAAGGAACTCCCCCGGCGCAATCGTGTCGCTAATGCCGACTGACATTGTCTGCACCCTTCTCACGGACCGTGGGATGAGGGACATACTTGATGCCCTTTGCGAAAAGGCGCGCCGCGTGCACGTAGATTCGAAAGCTGACTCGAAACGCCATGTCGGGGTAGCGTCGGCTCGCTCGCCGCAGCTCCTCACTCGTGAGCGGCACTCGCTCGAAGGCCATGGAGGCAGAGAATCGGCGACTCCCCAATTCGTTGTGCTTCGTGGCGTGGTGGTCGAACAGGGTCATCGAGAGGGAGAACCGCTCGGTGGGAGCGGCGTAATTGAGTCGATACGTACCGTCCATCTCCAAGAATGGCGAGACGTGGTGCGCCTTCTCGAATTCGATTGGTCCGGGCTCGTTGAGAACGTAGAGATGACGCTCCCCCCAGGGCGTGTTCGTCACTTCGGCGATCGCCCGAGTGAGGGAATCGCCGTCGAAGAAGAAATACAACGTAATGGGATTGAAGTTCCACCCCAATGACGCCAGGTTCGTCATAACCGCAATGCGACCGGGCGCGGCGCTGCCGACCTCGCGAAGATACATTTCTCGCACGGCCTCGTCGAGCGAGCCCGAATACTCAGGCAAGAAGTCACGCCGACGAAGCGTGTAACGACCAGGGAGTCGGTGTATCGCTTTCGCGGGCGCTGCGCGGCCCGTGACGTTACCTTCCAACTCGAGACCAGTGACGTCACGCTCGAGGTCGTCGAGTTCATCGAGATACAGCATGAACATCATTACGCGATAGGCGAATTGGTGTTCGCGTGGCAAGAATCGATGATGTGCGACTCGTCCCCAATAGATCGCCGAATCACTCACCACGCCACCCCGAGGGCGTCGCAGATTTCGAGCGCGCTGCGCACGCCGTCCTCGTGGAAGCCGTAGCCGAAGTATGCGCCGCAGAATGACGTGTGATTGCCCGTGAGTGTGTGGCGCAGTTGTTGCGCGCGTACGGTTGCTCGATCGAGCACCGGATGCGCGTAGGTGAATCGAGCGAGGATCTTGGCGGGATCGATCGCGTGGTGACTGTTCAGCGACACGAGGAAGGTTCGGGGAGCCGTGAGTGACTGCAGCGTCGAAACGTCGTAGGTCAAGGTGGCGACATCGCCGTCCCCGGGCGCACGGCGATAATTCCAGGCGGCCCACGCTCGCTTTCGTCGAGGCATCAGCGAGGTGTCCCAGTGCAGCGTCACGTCGTTGGGCTGGTAGCGGATTGCCGACAGTACTTCGGACTCCGCCTTCGTGGGGTCGCTCAGGATGGCGAGCGCCTCATCGCTGTGGCACGCCAGAATCGCGTGGTCGAAGCGCGACGTGTCAGTCGCCGTCAAGACGTCGACACCTTCATCGGCGCGGCGAAGCGCCACCACGGGCGTCGACATGCGCACCTTCCCTCGAATGTCGAGCCGCTCTCGAATTCGCTGCACGTATCTGACTGATCCACCATCTATTGTTCGCCACGCGGGACGACCTCGGATGTTCAAAAGACCGTGACGAGAGAAGAATTCTGCGAACGTCCTCGCCGGGATCTCGCTGAAGGTACTGGGTTCGGCGGACCAAATCGCTGCACCCATGGGGATGAGGTACCACTCGAGGAATTCTCGGCTCCAGCGCCGCGTCGCGAGCAGCTGCGCCAGGGTGAGTTCGGGATCAATCGGGTTCTTCAAAAGATCACGAAGTGTGCGATTGAACGCAAGGATCTCGCGCACCATGCGCCAGAACCGCGGGCGAAGGACGTTGCGTCGCTGGGCGAAGATGGAGTTGAGGTTGGTCCCCTTCCATTCGAGCCCACTCGCGAGGTCCTGGTAACTAAAACTCATGGTGCTTAGCTTGCTCGCGACGCCGAGACGATCGAGCAACTCAATGAATCGCGGATAGGTCGCATCGTTGTAGACGAGGAAACCGGTGTCGACGGGGTACTCACTATCGCCGCCGGGCACCATGACGGTATGCGCGTGGCCCCCGAGACGTGACTCGCGTTCGTACAGGGTCACCTCGTGTTGCTCACACAACACGTACGCGGCCGTCAGTCCGGCGACGCCCGCACCGATAATGGCGATTTTCACTCTTCGTTCTCCGACCTGGTGCATCGTGCCATGCTGAGGCGAGCCTAGGGGTGGCGAGGAGAACAGCCACTAGAGGTAGTAGCCCGAATGGATGTAGATGCAAGGCACGCCCTCGCTCACGTACATCGCGTGGTTCTTCGGGTCGTCGTCGAGGGCGAGGCGGATCTCGTAACCTCGTGCACGAAGGTCTTGGACCGCGCCGCGTTTGAATTCGTCGACACCGGAATAGTCGCCAAACTCGCGCATGATCAACAGGTCCCAACGAATGCCGTAGCGCTCGAGCCACGCGACCGTATGGGGTTGAACCCGACGCGGACGTCCCGTGAGCAAGACGATCAGGAGGGAGGAATCGAGAAGCTCGAGCAAGCGTTCGATCTCGTCGATCACCGGATCGTCGCCGCACGCATCGAAGAAGCTGCGCCAGTCGCCCCAATCGAGGTAGTGCTGGCGTCCGGCCGCGTCGGCGAGCACGCCGTCAATGTCAAAGATCACGACGCTTCCCGATGGGACAACGTCCTCGCGCCAGTGCCAGTTTTCCCGTGAGTAAGAGGATGTCATCAGTGCTTTTGCTCCTCCGGCGTGCACCAGAGTGATGTCTGCGAGACTAGACGTCGTGCCAGTGACCGAGCGACAGACGCTCCCCGTCCCCTACGGACGCCACGTGTACGTGCTGAGCGATCTCTCGCTCTCGCCGACGACCGACGCGGAAAGCCGTCCACTGCGTGAATTGGTGGACTTGATGGACGATATCGATGACGCGGCCGTCGTCATCGTGGCGGGCAACATGTTCCACCCCGAGCCCACTTCGCACTTGGGAAAATTCATCGAGGCGACATTCGTAGCGTTACCCCAACTGCGCGACGCCATCGAAGCGTTCTGTGCCAAGGACAATCACCGATTTATCGTGCTCCCGGGCAGCGACGACGCGGAGCTCGACCAGCGCGAGCGAGCGCAGGCACAACTGCTCGCGCTCGGGATCGAGATCGCGAAGGACGTGATTCTCCAGGTCGCCACCGCCAAAGGAGTGCGCGACCTCGCCGTGAGTGCCGGACGTTGCGACATCGACGTGTCACTCGCCGACAAGGACGATCGATCTGACGCGGACCGACTCGAGGACCCTACGTCGCTCTCGCGCTTCGTCTCCTCGCGAGTTCTCTATCGACGCCTCGGCGCTTGGATTTGGCTCCCGGTCCTCGCCATGTTGATTTTCGACCTCTTCAACACCATCACCAAACTGGTGGGGCACTTCACTCACCGCGTGTACAAGGTTCACGTTCCGCACACCACCAGTTTTTGGGGCAACCTCGTCGTCAATATCATCGTGATCGT
Organism: Candidatus Saccharibacteria bacterium CG_4_10_14_0_2_um_filter_52_9; assembly: GCA_903970515.1. Taxonomy (GTDB): domain Bacteria; phylum Actinomycetota; class Acidimicrobiia; order Acidimicrobiales; family RAAP-2; genus RAAP-2. The sequence goes on along the minus strand of CAJCJA010000002.1, from coordinate 50,966 downwards.
CGCGCTCGAGGCGCTCGTGGTGGGGTGCGCGGGGCTCCTCGTACGACGACGCTTCGATCGTGACGCGAGAACGCACCGTTCGGCGGAATTGAGCGAACCCCTCGCGGCGACCTACGTCGACGGCGTGGACGCGATCGAACTCGCTCGTCGAATCAGCGAGCGAGGCGGTGCGGGCGCCGTCGTGGGTGGTGCGCCGAGGCCTGCGTTGGCATTCCTCGACGACGGTGTGTGCGCCGCGCCCGGACCATCGCGCACCGTCGTCATTGAGCGACGAGGAAGAATTGGACTCCCCCCGGTGTTCGCCTCAGTGGAGCGACTCGGCATCGTCGAGGTGGAGGCAGCGAGCACCTTACAGGTCCGGCTCATTTGCGCGCAGTCCCCACGACGACGTGGCACGATGCTCGAACGCGCCGTCGCGGGGCAACCCCTCCAGCCCTCGCCCACGACCGCGACGTCGAGCGTCGGTTCGTGGCCTAACGGCACGCCCTTCCCGGTCAGCGCCGAACGCCTGACCGCCCAACGCCGACAACGTTCCATTCGACGTTGGGCGAGCGGATTGTTGTTCCTCGATGGACTCATTAGTGTCGCGGTCACCGCAGAACCTCCGCTGCACCATCGACTCCACGTCGTGCTCTCGTTGCTTCCGTTGGGCGTCGCCCAGTCCGCCGCCGCCATCACGGCGGTCGCGGGCATCGCGATGATCATGATCTCGCGCGGGATTCGCCGTGGGCAGCGACGTGCCTGGTTCCTCGCGGTGTCCGCCCTTAGCTTCACCGTGGTCACGCATCTCGCGCGAGGGGGGTCAATCGCGTCATCCCTGGTCGCCGCCGCGATTCTGACCTTTCTGGTGCTGGAGCGCCAGCACTTCCAAGCAACGACCGATCGGTCCTCGACGCGCACGGCAGTGCCCCGATTGGGACTCATCGGGGCGATTGCCGTCATCGCCTCGACGCTGGGTATTGAAGCATCGAGCGCACGTCACCACCTCCATCAACTGCCTTCCTTCGGCGTCGTGTTGGTCGCGTGCGCGGAGCGCCTGATCGGCGTCTACAACATCAACCTGCCCGACAATGTCGACGACTTCATCGATCCAGTGCTCGTCACGATTGGCGTCGCGCTGTTCGTGTCGTTGTTGTACCTCGTGACCCGACCGGTCGTCGATCGCCGACTGAGCGAACACGGCACGAGCACGGAGCGACGAATCGCCGAACTACGCGCGAGAGAGATCGTTCGTCGACACGGGCGCGGCACGCTCGACTACTTTGCGCTTCGCGACGACAAGCAGTTCTTTTTCTTTCGTGACTCGCTCGTCGCCTACGCCGTCTACGGCGGCGTCGCCCTGATCTCGCCCGACCCCATTGGACCCGAGGCGGAACGCACCGAGGTCTTCAGCGCCTTTCGCGCGTACGGCGAGTCGCGAGGATGGACTATTGGCGTGATGGCGGCGTCCGAGGAGTGGACGTCGATCTACCACGCCGCGGGCATGCACTACATCTATCTCGGGGACGAAGCAATCGTCGACTGTCGATCGTTTTCCCTCGAGGGCGGCAAGATGAAGGGGTTGCGCCAAGCGTGCACGCGACTCGCGCGGCACGGCTACAGCGTGCAGTTCGTGGACCCTTCGAACATCGACCCAAGCCAGGTATCGAGAATCGTCGAACTCATCTCGATGCTCCGTCGAGGCGAGGGGGAACGCGGTTTCTCAATGATGCTCGGGCGACTCTTCGATCCCAAGGACAAGGGTCTGCTGCTCACGATCGTCAACGATCCCGACGGACATCCCGCCGCGGTCTGTCAGTTCGTGCCGTCGCCCGCCATCAACGGTTATTCACTCGACATCATGCGTCGCGACCCCGGCGAACATCCCAATGGACTGATTGACTACGCGCTGTGCTCGACCATCGCTCATCTCGCCGCCACCGGTGCCCAGGGTCTCAGTCTCAACTTCGCCGCGTTCCGCTCGGTGCTCGACGGCGAACGCGGTGACGGCACCTTCACCCGCGTCGAGCGTTGGGCCCTGAAGCGACTCTCGGGCGTCTTGCCGATCGAGTCGCTATGGACCTTTAACGCCAAGTACTACCCCTCGTGGCTCGCGCGTTATCTCGTGTATCCGGCGGCGGAGAGTTTCGTGCCGGTGGTCGCGGCGATCTTGCGCGCCGAGTCAATCACCGAGATCCCGGTGCTCGGGCGTTTCTTGGCCAATGACCCCGCCAACCGACCAGGCACCGTTGTGCCTGATGAGGTGCTGGAAGCGGCAAAACGTGAGGACGAGAGGATCGCCGCGCACTGACCCGCACGCTCGTTCATGTAGCGAAGCAAGCGTTGCGCTGCGTTAGTTTTTTCGTTGACAACATTGTGATCCTGGAGAATCCATGCCTTACTGCTCGAATTGCGGCGCCGAGAAGACGGCCGACCAGCAATTCTGCCCCTCGTGTGGAAAGGCGTCGTCTGCACCCACGCTCGCCCCGATGCCTACGCTCTCGAGCGTCGAGCGCGGCGACAACGTCGCCCTCGCGGGTTTCCTGTGGCGCGTTGTCGCGTACGTGATCGACATCATCATCCTGGGCATCGTCGCCACCTTCCCTCTCCGGGCGATCGGCGTCACGTCGTACGCCGCGACCTTCATCAACATCGTCATCGTGTTCTTGTACGCGGTGTTGTTGCTCATCTACATGAATGGTCAAACGCTCGGCATGAGGGTGACGCACATCCGCTGCGTCGATGAGAAATCACGATCGAGACTTTCCAGTCAGCAGGCCATCATGCGCACGGGTCTCTACTGTGTCCTCGACGTACTGGGGTCGCTGTACCACTACACCAGGTATCTGCACCCTGATGCGCACGAGAAGATGTTGAACTCGCGACACCTGTCGATCGTGATCATCCTGTTCCTGCCCGTCCTGATCGATCTGCTCTGGCCGCTGTGGGACAAGAAGAACCAGACCCTCCACGACAAGTTCGCCAAGACCGTCGTCGTTCGACCCGTCAGCGCCTAGGTCGTCTCGCAGCGCGTGCGCAACGCGAACGTCACTTGCGCAAAGGTTCTCACGCCCACACCTACGACGCGGTATCGTCGTCCAATTCTTCCTTCTCATCAGTCTTGAAGACGACGGAGGATTGTTCGGGGTGTTCGAAGTCGAGGAGCACCGCAAACGGTTCGTCGTCCTCCCCCGACGACGTCCCTTCAACGATGATCACTTGATCCTCATCCTTGGGTCCGTAAATCGCGGCGGCGAGGCCGAGCATGGCTTGACCAAGTGCCTGACCAGATGACGAGCGGGCAAGTTTGGAGCCCAGCGTGCTCACCGGCAGCTCGTCACTCGTATAGGGACCCGAGTCAGTCGCCTTCAGCCACGCGATCCACTGTTCGTCGCTCCAATCGTCGGGGTTCTCGGGCGGTTCCCCAGGGGTGAGGGGGTCTGAGTACTCCATTGTCATCAACGTTACTGTCCTCGAGACGCCATACGCCCGGCCCTCGCGTGCGCGACGATTGGCGCAACATTGCAAAGTGTCTGCGCTCGCGACCACCTTGTCAATGCGAACCGGGACCTCGGCTGGACCCATTTGGCGAAGTGTCACGTTCGAGGATTTGAGAAAAGGTGGAACAGTTCTTCGCGGTAGTGCCGTAGAATTGTGACGACGATTGTCTACATCCTCGAGCGTGATCGTTGCAGTGCGTCGATACGAACGCGTGCTGCAATAAAGGAAAGGTGACACGTACATCGATGCCCGCCGCTGAGAAACCCCCTAACGAAGAGGAGCGACTGGCCGAAGTACTGTCATTGGACCTCTTGCATCGTCAACCCGAGGAACGTTTCGATCGAATCACGCGGCTCGCGCTTCGACTCTTCAACGTGACGTCAGCGGTCGTGACCATCGTCGGAGATGACACGAACTGGCTCCTTTCGGTCCAGGGCTATCCCCAGCGTGAGGCATCACGCGATGAGTCGTTTTGCGCGCACACCATTCTGGGCAACGAGGTCGTCCAAGTCTTCGACGCGACCAAGGACCCGCGCTTCTTCGACAATCCTTACGTCGTAGGTGAACCCAACATTCGCTTCTACGCAAGTTGCCCCATCAGCGGTCCGCGAGGTTCAAACCTGGGCAGCATTTGCGTCTTTGACGAGCAACCACGCGAGCTCTCGAGTGAGGATGCCGCGAGTCTCCGTGATCTCGCGACCATGGTCGAACAGGAGATCAGAGCCCTGCAATTGGCCACGACCGACGACTTGACGGGGCTGAGCAATCGTCGGGGTTTCGATTTCAGCGCTCCAATGTTGCTGGACGTCTGCTCTCGAAGAGGAGTGCAGGCGACCCTACTCTTCTTCGATCTCGATGACTTCAAAGCCATTAACGATGACTTCGGTCACCAGGAGGGTGATCGCGCGCTTGTGGACTTCGCGACAACTCTGAACTCGTCGTTTAGGACGTCGGACATCATCGCGCGTTACGGCGGCGACGAATTCGTCGTCATTCTCGCTGACGCGAGCGATCCGACTCTCGCCATCGAACGAGTCCGCATGGATCTCACGGCACTCAGCCGTCAGTCTGGACGTGCGTATGAACTTTCAACGAGCGTAGGCACGGCGACGTTCGACGCCGAGCGAGGCGAGGGCCTCGACGAGTTGGTGGCGCGCGCCGACGCGCAGATGTACCGTGACAAACTCGGGCACCGTCAGGCTTCTGGATAGATCAAAAAGCGACTCGTTGGGCGATTGCCTGAGCAAGGCGCTCGGCGGCGGGCGCGTGGAACTGCAAGAACAACGAGGGTTCCACGAGTTCGAGCTCCATCAAGGCCCACCCCGTGTCGGTGCGCACCACGTCGACTCGTGCGTAGAGCAAGTCCGCGAAGTCGAGATCGCCAAGGACCCTCGTCGCAAAGTGCACCGCGTCGGGTTCGGCGTTCGCGACCGACATTTGTTCCATGCGGAACAATCCGTCACGCTTCGCCGCAGGCGTGTTGAGCATGGCACCCTTGGTCATGGCGTGACTGAACGCTCCGTCGATGAACACGAGCGCGCGCTCGCCCACCTCGTCGACCGACGACACGTAGGGCTGGATGAGGACGTCGCGACCTTGGGCGTGTAGGCGTAGCACATGTTCTCTCGCCTCGCCCCGTTGGTGAGCGGCGTAGCGAGCAGCGTCGATGGATCCCGCACCGACGCTGGGCTTCACGACGAAATCGCCACTCGGAAAGATCGGCATCTTCCCCACGTCGCAGAAGAAGGAAGGCACGATCCGGTGTCCCGCGTTCCCGAGGTCCTCAAGGTAGTGCTTATCCGAGGAGTACTCGAGCACGTCGAAGGGATTCATCAGGTGCGCGACGCCCTTCGCCCAATCGAGGAACTCATCGCGCCGTGGCGAGTAGTCCCACGTCGAGCGGATGACGACGAGATCGTAGGCGTCCCAACGTACCTTCGAGTCGTCCCATACGCACAGTTCGCCGCGCAACCCGACGTCCTCGAGCGCGGCGAGCAGATGGGGCGAGTCGGGATCGACGTTCGCTCCACGAAACGTGGACTGGGGATCGATGTCGAGGCGCCGACACGTCGCGATCGCGATGCGACTCACGGAGTGAAGAGCAGGGTCGCGTGCTGGCAGAGGGTGACGAGCGGCCCGGGCCAGATGCCGAACACCAAGGTCATGGCGACACCCACACCGATGACGATGCCCGTCGAGAGCGGCACGACGATCCGTGTCGCCTCGACGGGCTCATCCGAGTACAGCGCCGACGACCAACGAAGATAGAAGCACGCGGCGATCGCGGCGCTCAAGAGGGCGATCAGGGCGAGGGGACTACCCCCCACGTCGATCGTCGAGGCGAGCACCGAGTACTTCGCGTAGAAGCCGCTAGTGAGCGGCGCACCGAGCTGACTGAGTAGCAGCACGCACATCGACGCGCCAAGCCAGGGCTGGCGTCGCGCGAGACCGCGATATCCGCCAATCGAATGGTTCTCGTCGCCGAGCCCGCCCACCAGGGTCACGACGGCGAACGTCGCGACGACGGTCGGTGCGTAAGTGACGATGTAGAACAGCGTGCTCGCGACGCCGCGCGTCGTACCCGCCCAGATGCCGAGCAGGATGAACCCGGCGTGATTAATCGACGAGTACGCGAGCATTCGTTTGGCGTTTCGCTGCAACAACGCGACGCTCGCACCCACGACCGTCGTGAGCACCACCAGCACCCACAGAATCGGTCGCCACGTGTCGATCTGGGTACCGAGCGCGCTGATCAGCACCCGAACGAACGCGGCGAAGGCGCCGACCTTCACGATCGACGCCATGAATCCCGTCACCGGTGTCGGCGCCCCCTCGTAGACGTCGGGTGACCAGAGATGGAACGGCACCGCCGCGATCTTGAAGGAGAAGCCCACGATCAAGAGTGCGAACCCGGCGTAGAGCAGCCCGGGATGGGTCAGCACGTTGCTCGCGAGGAAGTACGACATCGTCGACAGGTTCGTGGAACCGGTCGCGCCGTAGACGAGGGCCGCCCCATAGATGAAGATCGCGGACGCGAATCCGCCCAACAAGAAGTACTTGAGCGCCGCCTCCGCCGAAGTGTGGCGATGCCGGTCGAAGGCGACGAGCACGTACAGACCAAGTGAGAGGATCTCGAGTCCGAGAAAGATCACGACCAAGTCGTTCGCCTGGGTCATCAACACCGCTCCCGCGGAGGCGGCGAGGGCGAGGATCTGGTATTCCGCACCCACGATGCGCTCGCGTAGCGCCCAGTCGTGAGCGACCAACGTCGCCATCAACAAACTCACCGCGACGACCCCCGTCGCGACGACACTGAAGCCGTCGAGCACGATGGCGTGCGCGATCGTCGTCGAGGGCCCCGACGAGTCGAGGCAGCGCCACTGGAAGTACGTCACCACGAGCACCGCGACCGACGCGGCGACCGTGACCGAGGAGGCGACGAACTGGGTAACCTTCGTGCGCACGAGCGCGGTCGCGAAGACGAGCACGACCGACGCACCCAGCAGGATGATCACCGGCAAGATCGCGAGATAGTGGATCGAGGGGATGGTGATTGACGAACTCACCACTGGGACCGTCGTCACTTCGTCACCCCACTCGGTGCGACGTGCTCAATCAATTGGTGCACCGAAGGCGTGATCCGCTCGAGCACCGGGTGGGGGAACACACCGAGCGCGACGATCAAGACCACGACGGGCACGAGCACCCAGCGTTCCTTCGTGTTCACGTCGGGCATCGTCGCGTTCGCCCCGACCGCCTTGCCCTGGAACACGCGCTGGTAGGCCCAGAGCAAGTAGACCGCCGCCGCCACGACACCGAAGGCGCCCACGACCCCCCACCACGCGTGCACGGCGAACGTCCCGATGAGGATCAAGTACTCACTCACGAAGCCCGAAAGACCAGGCAAGCCAATCGAGGCCATCATCACGACGGTGAAGACCCCCGCCATCACGGGCGCGGGGCCCTGGAGACCCTGGAGGTCCGCGACCTGGTAGCTACCACGACGTTGCTCGATGAAGCCAATGATCAGAAAGAAGCCAATCGTGATGATGCCGTGGTTGAACATCAACAGCACCGCGCCGACCGTCGCGATCTGTGAACCCGACACGACCCCGAGTGTGATGAAGCCCATCTGAGCGAGCGACGAATACGCGACGAAGCGCTTGAGGTCCTTCGCGGTACAGGCGAGCAAGGAACCGTACAAGATCCCGATCACGGCGAGGGTCAAGAACACGGGGCGCACGTCGGCGAGGGCGAGCGGGAAGAGACCCACGGCGAAACGCAACAATCCGTACGATCCGAGTTTCGCCAACAATGCGGAGAGTTCGATGGAACCGGCCGTGGGGGCTTCGGCATATGTGACGGGTGACCAGGTATGCAACGGCCAAATGGGTGCTTTCGCGGCGAAGGCGATCGCGAAGGCGACGAAGAGCCAGATCGCGGTCGCGTGACTCATCGAGGTCGACTGCAACACGCCGTAGGCGAAGCTGAGCGCCCCACCGCTCTGATGCTGGTGCGCGAAGCCGAGGTACAACACGCCGATCAGCAAGAACGCCGACGCACTGAAGGTGTAGAGGAAGAACTTCAGTGCCGCGAAGTCTCGTTGCTTGCCACCCCAGCCCGAGATGATGAAGTAACACGGCACTAGGGTCAGTTCGAAGAAGACGAAGAACTCTAAGAGGTCGTGGGCGATGAAACTGCCCATCGTGAGCGAGGTGAGCACGAGCAACCACGCGACGAACGACGGCTCACGACGTTTGTCGCGCCCACCGAGCAGGGCGAGGAGCACGACGATCGCGGTGAGCTCGACGAGGAATAACGAGATGCCGTCGAGGGCAACGTCGTAGGCGAGCCCGAGCGGCGCGGCGAGCACGTGGCGCGTGGCAAAGTCGAAGGTCTGCGCGTGGGCGAGGTGGTTGTTGTAGAGAAAGAAGACGACGATACCGAGCGCCATCTCGACACTCGCCGTCACGACGCCGACCGCGTAGGAGCGCCCTTGCTGTTTGCGCACGAGCATCGCGCCCAGCGATCCGAGCAATGGCACGACAAGAAGCGCGCTCAGCCAAAGAGACGAATGCATGACTAACTGACTCTCGCGACGAGGAAGACAACGAGTACCGCGGTACCGAGCATCATCGCGAGGGCGTAGTGACGCACGAAGCCCGACTGAATCTTCCGCACACTTTCGGCGCTGCGACTGATGCCCACCGCGAGGCCCATCACACCGCCGTCGATGACTTCGTCTTCGACGACGACGTCACTGAAGACGGCGAGCTCTTCGAGCGGGCGCCCGATCGTCGCGTCGTAGAAGTCGTCCCAGTACCACACGTGCTCGAGGAACGCCGGCGTCAAGCGCTCGTCCTCAGTGCGCGATCGCCAGATCGAGATGGCGGCGGCGAGCCCGATCAGTGCCGCCGCGACGTCGACGGCGGCGAGTCCGTATTGGCTCAGCGTGCTCTGGGCGTGCAGCGGCGCGACGTACCCGAACGTGGAACTGAGGAATCCGGCGAGCGAGTCGTGATGGATCCACGGCAGGTCGAGCAACCCTCCGAGCACCGACAACACCGCGAGTACCACGAGTGGCAGCGTCATGACCCATGGTGATTCGTGGGGATCGTGGCCGTGGGTCACTTCGCGGAAGCGCTCGGTACCGCGGAACGTCAACACGAAGAGTCGACTCATGTAGTACGCCGTCAGAATCGCCGTCACGACGCCCAACACCCAAAGGATCTTGTTGTGCTCGAACACGTTCGTGAGCACGTCACCCTTGGACCAGAACCCCGCGAAGGGAGGTACCCCCGATATCGTCAACCACCCGATGAGAAACGTGGGGAACGTGAGGGGCAAGAAGCGTTGCAACGCTCCCATCTTTCGTAGGTCCTGCTCGCCGTTGAGCGCGTGGATGACCGATCCCGATCCGAGGAAGAGGAGGGCCTTGAAGAACGCGTGACTCACCATCAAGAAGATGGCGGCAGCGTAAGCCCCGACGCCCACGGCGAGAACCATGTAGCCAATCTGGGATACGGTCGAAAAGGCGAGGACCTTCTTGATGTCCTTTTGCGAGGTCGCGATGGTCGCCGCGACGAAAGCGGTGACGCCGCCGATGATGGCAATCGTCAAACGACCGGAGGACGAAATGGCGAGTACGGGCGACATGCGAACGAGCAGGTAGACGCCCGCGGTGACCATGGTCGCCGCATGGATGAGCGCCGAGACGGGGGTCGGACCCTCCATCGCGTCGGGCAGCCAGTTAAACAGGGGGATCTGCGCACTCTTTCCCGTCGCCGCCAACAACAGGGCCAGCACGACCAACGTCGCGACCGTCGGGCTGAGCGACCCGGCCCTCGCGAAGACCCCCACGTACGTGAGGGTGCCCGTTCGCGAGAAGAGCAGGAACATCGCGAGCAGGAGCCCGACGTCGCCCACGCGGTTGTAGATGAAGGCCTTCTTGCCCGCGCTCGACGCGGAGTCGCGGTCGAAGTAGTAGCTCACCAACCAGTACGAGCACACGCCAACGCCCTCCCAGCCAACGAAGGTGAGCACCAGGTTGTTCGCGAGCACGAGGGTCAGCATCGAAAAGACGAAGAGGTTCAAGTACAGGAAGAACTTCTTATAGTCCTTCTCGCCGTGCATGTAACCAATCGAATAGAGGTGAATGAGCGCCGAGATTCCGGTCACGAACAGACACATCGTGATCGACAGCGGATCAATCAACAGCGCGGCGGGAACGTGCAGCGTGCCGACGTCGATCCAATTGAACAGGTGCACGGTCACTTGTCGCGAATGACGGTGCAGCAAGAGGACGAAGGTCACGACGGACGCGACAAAACTGAGCCCTACGACGCCGGTCGCCACGTAACCAATCTGGCGTTCAGTGAGCCGCGAACCGTTGATGAGGACGAGGAGGTATCCGAGCAGCGGCAGGATCACGATGAGCGTCGAAACGTGCGCCATCTCAGCCCTTCAGCTCCGAGAGCTCGTCAACCGACGTCGACGATCGGCGACGAAAGACCGCCACCACGATGCCGAGTCCCACCGTCACCTCGGCGGCGGCGACGACCATCACGAAGAACACCGTCGCTTGGCCTCCGATGTCACTGAGCGTGCGCGCGAACGTGACGAACGTGAGGTTGACCGCGTTCAACATCAACTCGATGCACATGAACATGATGAGCGCGGAGCGACGCGTCAAGAGCCCGAAGGCCCCAATGCCAAAAAGCACCGCCGCCAAGATCAGATACCACGACGCGGGTACGTTCATACTTCGACCTCGTCGGCTTGTAGGGTGCGCTCTCGTCGCGCGAGTAAGACCGCACCCACGACCGCGATGACGAGCAGCGCGGCGGTCGCTTCGAAGGCGAAGAGGTACGTCGTAAAGACGGAGGTACCAAGTTGATGGACGTTCGCCGTGCCACTCTCGAGCGGCTTGCCGTCCGTGGACGCCGACATCACACCGGTCACCCAGTGCGACTGCGCCATCAGGGCCACGAGGCCGCCCAGCGTGATCACGACGCCGAGCGCCGCGAGCGGTCGCTGAGCGACGAGGGGCTCGACGTGCACGTGATCAGTGCGATCGACGCCAAGGAACATGATGACGAACAAGAACAGTACGACGATCGCACCGGCGTAGACGATGATCTGCACCGCCGCGAGGAAGTCAGCCTGTTGGGCGATGAACGCGATGGCGACCCCGAACAACGTCATGATCAAACTAAGGGCGCAGTGCACGGGATTCTTGAACGTGATGACACCAAGGGCGCCGACGATGATGATGATCGCCGCGCCGACGAAGACGATGATGCTGGGCACGGCGTAACTCGTCGCGATCATCACTGGTCCTCCCTGTGACGACGAGGGAGGCGCTCCAACATCGCGGTGGGCATCTTCTCTCGCGCGTGGCGTACCAGTCCTTGCAGGCCGCGCCGATCAAGCGGCACGTCCTCGGGTTGGAGGTGCCGATAGAAGACCTCGCGAATCTGCTTTGATCCCGTCGCCGCGTCGTCGCGATGCTCGGATTGACCGGCTTCGGGTGCGCGCACGCCTTCGCCAAGGTCCGCAGTCCATTGCACGACGCCTTCGAAGGACGCGTCACCCGCGGGTGACGTCGCGCGCATCCAGCCGCCGGTCATCGCCGCTTCGCCGCTTCGCCAGTCCTCCCAGGGCAGACGCTGCGGGTTGCCCTGGTCGTCGACGAGCAGTTCGGCCTTGGTGTAGATGGCGTCGGCACGATTGGTGAAGGAGAACTCGAACATCTTGGACTCGGTGATCGCTTGCGTGGGACACGCCTCGACGCACAAGTCACAGTGGATGCAGCGCAAATAGTTGATCTCGTAGACGTAGCCGTAGCGCTCACCGGGACTCACCGGGTGGTCGGGAGGATTGTCCAGTCCGCGCACGTAGATGCAGTTGACCGGACACACCCCGGCGCACAACTCACAACCAATGCACTTCTCCATCCCGTCCTCGTAACGATTGAGCACGTGGCGACCATGTTGTCGCGGCTGCTTCGCACGCTTGGCTTGCGGGTAACTCGTCGTCACCGTCGGCCGAGCGATGTGGCGAAGCGTGAGGTTAAAGCCACTGAAGAACTTGAAGGGACTGGCCATCACGAATCCCCTTCGCTCATTTTTCGTATGACCGATCCCGGTATGGGACGTTGGCCAATCGTTGGGAGCACCCGCTCGGGTCCGGATTCGCGCGTCTTTCCGAGTTCGAACGCCCGCGTCAGCACGAGCCACGCGAAGATCACGACGCTACCCATGAGCAGACCCCAGCGCCACGAGATCAAGAATCCCGCCACGATCAACATCCAACCAAGGCTGAGCGGTATCAGCCGCTTCCAGCCCAAGTCCATGAGTTGGTCGTAACGGAATCTCGGCAACGCGGCGCGGAACCAGATGTAACAGAAGCAGAAGATGGTCGTCTTGATGAGGAACCACAGAATCGGAAATATCCACTTGAGGTGCGCGACGGGAGGCACCCATCCCGCGGGACCGCCGAAGAACAACGTCACCATCACCGCCGACATCGTGATCGTGTTCATGAACTCGGCGAGGAAGAAAATGGCGAAGCGAAACGACGAGTACTCGGTGTGGAAACCACCCACGAGCTCGCTCTCGGCTTCGACGACGTCAAAGGGCGGACGGTTGAGTTCAGCGGTGATCGCGATCAAGAAGATCGCGAAGGGCACGAGTCCGAGTCGAATCAGATTCCAGTGCAGGATGTTGCCACCCTGGGATAGGACGATGTCGTGGGTCGTGAGCGAACCCGTGACGAGGATCACAATGACGATCGTCATCCCGAGGGCCGCCTCGTAACTGATCATCTGGGCGCTCGCGCGCACCGATGACAAGAGCGGATACTTCGATCCCGATGACCATCCCGCGAGCATCACGCCGTAGACCGAGATACCCGACATCGCGAGCATCAACAAGATGCCCATCGGCGGATTCGCCATTTGCAATTGCACGACGTGACCAGCGATATGCATCGTTCCGCCGATAGGCACGATGGCGAAAGTGATGAAGGCGGGGATCACCACGAGGAAGGGCGCCAACTTGAAGACGAATCGATCAGCCTCGGCGGGAATGAGGTCCTCTTTGCCCATCAATTTGAGCCCGTCCGCCATGGTCTGCAACAGACCGAACGGACCCCATCGCTGGGGACCAATGCGACTCTGCATGTCCGAGATGGCCTTGCGCTCGAACCAAATCATCAAGATGACGGCGTTCATCAACGCACCAAATCCCACCACGATCTTGATGAGCACGATCAAGATAATGACGCCCGTGACGCCGTGGTCAAAGAGCGGGTCCGAAAGAGCGAGCAACGGATTCATCGCGTCTCCAATCGAACTTGGCTGATCAAGTGCTCCGGATCGAACAAGACGTCGAGGGGATTCTCACCCGAAGAATTCAACGTCCCGACGAAGATCCCGGCGCTCCCGCGCGCGACGTGCTCGTCAAGGACGACGGGCAAGAGTATCGATCCCCTCGCGCCGGTGACCTTTACGACCGTGCCGCTTTCGACGCCCAAGCGATCGAGGTCGACGTGGTGTAGGGCGAGCGCGCTCGACGGTATCAGCGGCTGCAACGCGGGAGAACCCTGCATTGCGATGCCGCGGTCATAGAGACGGCGCGACGCGTACAGGGTGAGTGAATACGCGTCGGCGATGCCCACCTCGATCTCGGGGCTGCTCGTCAGATCACTCAACGACGCGCCCTTCGTCACCCCGGAGCTGTGGGCCAGCACGGTCGTCGTCGAACCGGTGTAGGACGCGATACCCACGGCCTCGGTCGAGCGGATCCCGGGGAAGGCCATGGGGTCGAGCGCGTGACGCAATGACGACGCGTCCGCTCTTCCGACCACGACGCCGTCGTGCAGCTCGTCGTTCATCACCGAGAGCGCCGGGTACCCGGTCGTCTCCTCGATGGCCTTGGCCGCTTGTTCGACCGAGGTGAGTCCAATACTCTGTCCCAACAACTCGGCGAGCTCCGCCGCGATCGCGACATCGGGCCACGCGGAACCGGGCGCGACGATCTTGGGCGTCACGGCGCTGACGCGACCTTCGATGTTGGTGACCGTGCCGCGACGCTCGTGCTGCACCGCGGCGGGCAGCACCACCGACGCGTAGGCGAGGGTGGCGCCGCCGTGACCCGTCACCGCGATCACGTCGGCCTTCTCCAACGCGGCTCTCGCGGCCGGGGCGTCGGCGACGTTGCCGATGAGGCACCCGCCGAGCACAAGCAGTGCCTTTTGCTCGCCATCGCGCAGGGCCGCGAGTTGGTCGAGGGTGTCACGTCCCGAGGCAGCCACGTCGACCCCGCGGCCGGGGCGAAGGCGTGGGGCGAGACCCATGTCGAGGGCGCCCATCACGTTGGCGCGTCGCAGCGCGACGAGGAACGTCGCGTTCGGGTAGCGCTCGGCGAAGCGACGAATCGCCTCCTCGAGTACCGAGGAGTCCTCCGCGAGATTTGCTCGCCCGACGACGAAGACGACGCCCTCGCCGCTGTCGCCTATGTGCTGTCGAGCCTCCTCGAGCTCCTCGTTCGTGAAGATCGCTCCCTTGGGCGCGTCGCTGCCGTCGCACAACGCACGCGCCGCGAGGTGCGCTTCGCCCGGTCGGATCGCGAGCGACACGCGCGCGAGCGAACGTAGCGCGGACGGCCCGAAGCCAAATTCGATCAGAGCGCTGTTTTGGCGCACGATGTTCTCGCGCAAACGCAAGAACAACACGGGCAGCTCTTCGCGCAAATCACCCGTCAGCGTGACGATCGTCTTCGCCGCAGCCGCTTCGTCGATCGTCGCCTTGGGCAGTGCCTGCAGCACGACAGGGTCGAGACCGTCGCCGAATTGCGCGTCAAGGTGCTCACTGCCGAGGACACCGCGCACGAGTCGCTCCCACGCGAAGGCCCCTTCATTGGTGAGCGACGCACCCCCGACCGCACCGACGCCGTCGCTCGATTGCGCCGCGTTTCGCAGAATCGACGCCGCTGCTTCGAGGGCCTCGTCCCACGTCACTTCCTTAAGGACGCCGTTCTCGCGCAGTAGCGGCTGGCTGATGCGCGTGGCGGCGGACAGCAGGTCACGCGACTCCTCATTGCCGTCGATCGAGTCGAGACTGAAACGTCCCTTGTCGCAGAGCCAACCGTGATTGACGGGGTCACTGTCGACGCCGAGGATTCGTGTCAGCCGGTTACCCGAGGATTGGACCGCGACGCGACACCCCACCGCACACGTCGTACAAGTGCTCTCGACCTGCTCGAGGTCCCAGGGACGAGCGCTGAAGCGATAAGGCTTCGCGGTCAACGCACCGACCGGACAGATCTGGACCGTGTTGCCCGAAAACACCGAGTCGAAGGGCTTCGTCGGCGAGGGGGCGACTTCGATCAGGTCACCACGTCCGGAAAAGGCGATCTCGGTGTCGCCTGCGACCTCGTCGGAGAATCGAGTGCAGCGCGCGCACTGAATGCAGCGTTCGCGGTCGAGGAGCACCAACTTGCCGATCTCAATGGGCTTGACGAAGTGTCGCTTCTCCTCGATGAATCGCGTCTCACCCGAACCGTGCGTGAGGGTCTGATCCTGGAGGGGGCATTCGCCGCCCTTGTCACAGACGGGACAATCGAGCGGGTGATTCGCGAGGAGGAACTCCAAGACACCGTCCTGGGCCTTTTTCACCTTCTCGGAGTTCGTCGTCACGTTCATGCCGTCAGTCACGTGGATGTAGCACGCAGGCTGTAGGGTCGCCCCCCGTGGACCGTCGACTTCGACGAGACACATGCGACACATCCCGACGGGTTCCATGCGCGGGTGATAACAGAATCGAGGGATGTAGTCGCCCGCCTGTTCGCAAGCCTCGATCAGGAGCTCGCCGGGTTTGACCTCTATGGGGCGACCATTCACGTTGAGGGTGACCGTCGTCTTGATCACGTCAGTCATGGGGGCATCTTCCGAGTTCGACGTGGGCGATGAAGTCGTCGCGGAACATCTGTATCGCCGAGTGCACCGACGACGGTATGGACGATCCGAGCACGCAAATCGTGGTCTGTTGAGGAGGCCACCCGAGTCCGGGCGCGATGTTGTCACACAGGTCGAGCACGAGGGCGAGGTCCTCTTCGCGCCCACCGCCGTGTTCGAGTCGGTACATGGCCCGCTCGATCCAACCCGAACCTTCGCGACAAGGCGTGCACTGACCACACGACTCGCGCGAGAAGAATTTGGTGATGCGCCATGCCGCGCGCACCGGACAACTGGTTTCGTCGAGGACGACAATTGACCCCGAACCGAGCATCGAGCCTTGCGCCCCGACTTCGTCCTGGCCGAGCGCGAGGTCGAGCATGTCGGGACCGAACCACGGGGCAGAGACCCCTCCAGGGATGAAGGCCTTCAATGCCCGGTCGTCGGTGATGCCGCCGCCGAGACGAGGGTCGTAAATGATGTCGCGAAACGTATTCTTCACCATCTCGACCTCATAGACGCCGGGGTTCTTCACTCGACCGGCCAGCGCGAACAGTCGCGTGCCGGTGGACTTGCCCACACCTAAGGCGGCAAAGGCGGCGCCCCCGTTGGTGATGATCCACGGCAGGTTGGACATCGTCTCGACGTTATTGACGACCGTGGGTTCACCGTAGAGCCCGGTCACCGCGGGAAAGAACGGTGGCTTGATGCGCGGGAATCCACGCTTCCCCTCGAGTCCCTCGATAAGCGCCGTCTCTTCGCCGCAAATGTAGGCGCCTGCGCCGGGATGCACCACGATGTCGAGCGAGAAGTCCGAGTCGAAGATCTTCGATCCCAGCGCGCCGTGCGCGTACGCATCGTTGACGGCTTGTTGGACGCGTTCGAGCCCGAGGGCGAACTCACCGCGGATATAGATGAAGGCTTGGGCGACCTGCAGCGCGTAGGCGGCGATGATGACGCCCTCGACCAGTTGGTGCGGATCGCGCTCGACGAGGAAGTGGTCCTTAAACGTCGCGGGTTCGGATTCATCGCCGTTGACGACGAGGTACGACACGGGCGACTTACGTAGCATCGACCACTTGCGCCCCGCGGGAAATCCGGCACCGCCTCGTCCGAGCAACGACGCGGCGTCGACTTCGGCGGCGACCGCCTCGGGGAACATGGTAAGCGTCTTGCGAAGTCCCTCGTACCCACCGGTCTCGAGGTAGCGCGCGAGTGTGTAGGAGTCTTCGAACTCGGCGCGCGACGAGACGATGCGAGGTGCGTCGAGCGTCGCCATCACGAGTTCCCTTCCGCACGCTTGGCCCGCGCCGCACTGGACGTGGCGCGCTGCTCTCTGATCTCGTCGTGCGAGGCGCGCAGTCCCCCATTTCGCTTCACGCGAATAAGCGTGCCGTGCGAGGGGATGTCGGCGTCGTGCACTCCCTTACGCAAGTCGCCGACGAGCGTGTCGAAACTCTCTGGCGTCGTCGTGCGCACGTAACGGTGATTCACCTGCACGCACGGTGCCTTGTCACAGTCGGCGAGACACTCGGTCTCCTCCAACGTGAACAGTCCATCCTCGGACGTCGCGCCGACGGCACAGCCCAGGGTTTGTGATGCGTGCTCGAGGAACTCCTCGCCGCCCGCGAGCAGGCACGCAATGTTGGTGCACACGCCGACCACGTATTTCCCCACCGGTTCTAAGTGGAACATGTCGTAGAACGACGCGGTCCCGCGCACGTCAGCGCTCGTCGTGCCGGTGAGACCCGCCACCTCTTCGATGCCCGCCTCGCTGAGATAGCCGTCTTGTTCTTGGGCCAGATGCAACAACGGCAGCATCGCCGATCGCGAGCGCGGATAGAGCGCGACCAACTCTTCGGCGCGCTGGCGAAGCTCTGGTTGGAAGTGACTCACCGGTCCACCTCGCCCAATACGGGGTCAATCGTCGAGATCGTGGTAATCGCGTCCGAGACCGACCCTCCGCGCATCAAGAGCGCGATCGCCTGGAGGTTCACGAAGCTCGGACCGCGCACGTGCAAGCGATAGGGCTTGGCCCCGCCGTCAGAGACGATATAGCAACCAATCTCACCGCGCGGGGACTCGACGGCCGAGTACACCTCACCCACGGGCACGTGGAAACCTTCGGTGAAGAGTTTGAAGTGGTGGATCAACGCCTCCATCGATTCGCCAATGCGCGCACGAGGAGGCGGGGTGACCTTGGGGTCTTGGCTTCGATAATCACCGCGCGGCATCATGTCGACGCACTGGCGCACGATGCGGATGGACTCGCGAATCTCGTTCAAACGAATCGAGTAACGGTCAAAGTTGTCCCCGTAGGTGCCGACGATGACGTCGAACTCCACTTTGTCGTAGGCGAGATAGGGCATGGTGCGACGAAGGTCCCACGGCACACCCGTCGAGCGCAGCACCGGTCCGGTGACGCTCAAGGCCAGTGCCTCTTCGGCGGTGATCGGGGCGACGCCGATCATGCGCTGGCGAAATATCGGCTGACCAGTGAGGAGTTGGTCGTACTCGTAGGTGCGCTCCAGAATCGTGTCGCAGATCACTTGCACGTCGTCCTGCCAACCGTCGGGCAGGTCGGCCGCCACACCACCGGGTCGCACGAAGTTGAGGTTCATGCGCAGTCCCGCCGTCTTCTCGAAGAAGGCAAGGATTAATTCGCGCTCGCGTAGTCCATAGATCATCATCGACGTCGAACCGAGGTCCATACCGTTGGTCGCCATCCACACCAGGTGCGACGAGACTCGATTGAGTTCGCTCATGAGCATGCGAATCCACACGGCACGCTCGGGCACCTCAATGCCGAGTAATTTCTCGACGGCGAGCGAGTAGTTGAGTTCGTTGATCACCGGCGAGAGATAGTCCATGCGCGTGACGTTGGTCGCGCCCTGGATGTAGCTGAGTTCCTCACCGGTCTTTTCCATGCCCGTGTGCAGATAGCCAATGACGGGCTTGCAACGAAGTACGTACTCGCCGTCGAGTTCGAGCATGAGTCGCAGCACCCCGTGCGTCGAGGGGTGCGACGGACCCATGTTGATGATCATCGTCTCATCGTCACGTCGTTCGAGGTCGACTTGCGTGGGATCGATGTGTAGATCGTTCGCCAAGAGCACCGCGCCGATTTCGCGGCCCAGTTCGCTGGGCTTGGTGAATTCGCGACGCTGCAGTTCTTGGGCGCCCTCGGAGGTCTCGGCCGTCAACAGGTCGAGTCGCTCGATCGCGCGCACCGTTGGTTCACTCATCGCGGACCCGGCGCTTCCTTGAACTGGACGGGTACGTTGCCCGCGCCGTAGTCCTTGCGTAGCGGGTGTCCTTCCCAATCTTCGGGCATCAAGATGCGCGTCAAGTCGGGATGACCACTGAAGAGGATTCCCATGAGGTCAAAGACTTCGCGCTCCATTGCTTCGACTCCCGGATAGAGCTCGAAGAGGGACGTGACCTCGGGTTCGTCATTGCCCGCCTGCACGCGGATCCGTACTCGCTGACGTTTCGAAAGGCTCAGAAGATTCGTGACGACCTCGAAGCGCGTCGCCACGATGCCCTCGGGTACGGGACGATCCATGTGCAACAAGTAGTCGACCCCACACACGTCGATGCACATCTCGAACGCATCGTTCTTGAAGGATCGCACGAGGGCGAAGTATTGCTCGCGCGTGGGAAAGCAACACAGATCCGCGGCGAGACCGTCACCGGTCACGACGCCTGGGGGGGCCATTGGAGAAAGGGAGATCACTTCGGCGTGCCCACCCTCACCGACACGGGCACCTCGGGAGTCCAGAGGTTCTGGCTGTCTTCAACGTGCGTCGGGCGGCCCTCGCTGCGACGCTGCATGATCTCGCCGGTGCGGATCTGCTCGTGCAAGGTGAGGATCGCGTGCATGAGCGTCTCGGGGCTCGGAGGACAGCCCGGTGCGTACACGTCGACGGGCACGATCTGGTCGACGCCTTGAACAATGGCGTAGTTGTTGAAGAGCCCACCGGTCGACGCGCACACGCCCATCGAAATGACCCACTTGGGCTCCATCATCTGGTCGTAGACCTGGCGCAATACCGGCGCCATTTTTTGTGAGACGCGCCCCGCGACAATCATGAGGTCGGCTTGTCGGGGCGAATTGCGAAAGACCTCCATGCCGTAGCGCGCAAGGTCGAAGTCCGCGGCACCCGCCGCCATCATCTCGATCGCGCAGCACGCCAGTCCGAAGGACGCCGGCCACACGCTCGCGCGACGCGCCCAACGCACGAGGTCCTCCAAGCGTCCGGTGAGGAAGTTATGCTGCAGGTCTTCGAGGCCCACTACGCCGCCTGTTCGGGGTCGTCGCGACCAATGCGCACGATGGTTGACGAGCTCGTGCGCTCGGGCATACCCGGCGTGAGGTACTTGACGGGCCCCCACTGCAGGGCGCCCTCACTCACGAGAAAGACGAGCGCGGCGAAGACCGTCAGCGAAAACGTGAGGATCTCGATGAGTCCAAAGACGTGAAGTTGACGAAACACGACGGCGAAGGGATACATGAACACGACCTCGATGTCAAAGATCACGAAGATCATCGCGACGAGGTAGAAACGAACCGGGAAGCGCTGTGGAGGTTCACTTTCGGGGACGATCCCACATTCGTAGGGTGCCAGTTTCGCGTCGGTCGGTCGCTTGTGCGGCGCCAACCAAGCGGACGCTACAAGTGATCCCGAGGCGAACAACACCCCCAGAAGCAGGAGTCCCAGTATTGGTAAGTACTGGTCCACGTGACCTTTTTATCAGACTTGAACACGGTCACTGTTGTTGCAACCCGGGTCTCGGGACCCGGACTCGTCACGTGGCACGTCGCGACGGCGTACCAGACGCCCCGATCTCAGATGTCGCTGAGGACCGACTTCCAAAAGCCTCGCCAATGTTGCGCGGCATCCTCGGACTCGAGATTCTCGTGTTGGACGCTGATCACCGACTTGTCCGGCGACTTCGCGGAAATGTTGACAACGACGCGGGTGCCGTCAGCAAGTCCCGCACGCCAGTAACGCCATTTCTCCGTCGCGGACACGTCGGGTCCTCGCGCGATCTCGACCCCCGACACTTCGGTGCGTGGGTCCATCACCTTGGTCCAGCGAGCGAGGGCGTCATCGAGCGATCCAGACCAGGTTTTACTCGCCGACACGTTGAACGTGCCGCCGTTGCCCTGTCCGGGAACCCGACGGCCAATGTGTTGCTCGTACTTCACCGCAATCATTTGGCGCCACCAGGGCGGTACTCCCGCCCCGGACGACAGCGACACGAGTTCTTGGTGACTCATCGATTCAGCTCCCTGCGAGTCGAAGTATGCGACCCATTCGTCCCACGTTCGCCCCGTTGCCGCCGCAATCGATTCGGCGCTGAGTTCCTTCGCCACGAGTCCATCGTAGGTATTTCAAAGTGTGGGCACATTGCAAACATTGGAGACAGAATCACGCTTTCAGGTAAAGCTATCGACCCCCGTTAGGCTCGTCGCGTGACATCACTCAGCGACGCGCTCGACACCCCCCGCCACTTCGACGTCGTCATCGTCGGCGCGGGGCCGAGCGGTTCGGCGTGCGCATACTGGCTCGCGAAGGCGGGCTGGTCCGTCTGCCTCATCGAGAAAAAGACGTTCCCGCGCGAAAAGACCTGCGGCGACGGACTGACCCCGCGCTCGGTGTTTCAGATCCAAGAGATGGGACTCGAGCGCGACGTCGCCGCGCACGGGCATCGCTACAACGGACTTCGTGCGTTCGGCTTCGGTGCCTCGCTCGAGATGAACTGGCCCGATCATCCGACGTTTCCCAACTACGGCTACACGATCACCCGCTTCAACCTCGACGGCATGGTCGCCGAGCGCGCCGAAGAGTTCGGCGCAACTTTGCTCAATGGCGTCGAGGTGACTGCCCTGCTCGAACCCAGTGAACCACTCGGCGAAGGACTCCGTGGTGCGAAAGGCGTGCTCGTCAAGGAGAAGGACTCGGGTCGTGTGGGCGAGCTTCGTGCGTCCTACGTTGTCGTCGCCGACGGACAGAACTCGCGCGTCGGGCGCGAACTCGGCGTCGCGCGTAACAAGTCCTGGCCCATGGGCATGGCGCTTCGCGGCTACTACACGAGTGATCGCCACTGCGAACCATGGATCGACTCGCACCTCGACATCCGAGACCCCGAAGGAAAGGTCGTGCCCGGTTACGGGTGGATCTTCCCCCTCGGCGACGGACGGGTCAACGTCGGCGTGGGACTGCTCTCGACGGGTGGCGCGTGGAAGGGCGTCAACACCACCAAGCTCCAGGAGTACTTCGTCGCCCAGGTCGGCGACGCGTGGGGGCTCAATGACGAGACGTGCTGTGGACCGGCGACGGGTGGACGTCTCCCCATGGGCCTCGCCCTGGGCCCGCACGTGGGAGCGAACACCCTCACGATCGGTGACGCCGCCGGCGCGGTCAATCCCTTCAACGGCGAAGGCATCGCCTACGGGTACGAAACCGGACGTCTCGCCGCGAGCGTGATCGGCGAAGCCTTGCTCGCGGGCGACTCGTCGCTGCTCGCGCGCTACGACGAACTGCTCGACGACGCCTACGGTGACTACTACAAGGTCGCGCGCGCGTTCGTACGCCTGATTTCGGAGCCGCGCATCTTGTCGGTGTGCGTGGGCGCGGGACTACGCATCGAACCACTCATGAAACAACTGCTCGCGATCATGGCGAACCTGATGAGCAACGACCACGGTGGACCGGCAGAGGTTGGGTACCGGGCGCTGCTGCGACTGGCGCACGCAGTGCCCGAGCGTGCCTTCGACCTCTTGTTGGGCAACGAAGCGTCGGGCGCCTGAGGCGTCTCGAAATCGACGCGCACTACGCGGCGGTGGACGTCGTGGAGGACATCCGCGACAGCAAGGCGTTCGCGAGGTTCTCGACGAAGGACTTCTCCGCCGGCCACGCGGTGACCAACGCACCCAGCGTCGTCTCGTAGTGTCCGAGCGTCAATTGCACCATCACCAGGTAGACGGGACCCGACACGTCGGGCAACGTCAACTTCACGACGCCACCGCGCGAGAATCCCTTGACGAAGGTGACGGGTTGGAAGTTCGTTCCTGCAGGCGTCCTCGCGACCGTCGTGCCGTCGACGTAGCGCACGAGTCCGCCTTCGGATTGGGCGAAGCACGCGCCGAAGTTCTCGTCACGCATCTCGGCGGTGTCCTTTTGCACCATGGTCGTCGAGGCGTAGTACTGACTGAGTGACGCCACCTCAAGTGCCCCCGCGCCCGTGGTGCCAAAGACGCTCGAGGAGATTTGATCCAAGGGTTGCTGTCCGGCGGCGCCGAACATGCGGTCCTTGTTCGCGGGGACCCCGAGACAGTGCTGGAACAAGGCGGAGATCTCGGCGAACGCCGAATCCTTCTTCACGGGCGTCGTCGGCGCGGTCGTCGGCGCGACCACCTTGCCGGGCGTACCGAAGAGGTAGCTCAGAATCGTGCTGTTCTTACTCGTCGCGTACCACGCGCTCGGAAGGTCCCTCAGCGTGAGATTCACCGCGCGCAGCTGAGCGATCTCTTCGTTCGTCGAGGACCCACCCGAGAGCGACGCAGCGATCCCTCCGGCGAGTGACGCGAGCACGACGATGCCGACGACGACGAACACGAGCGCGCGCTTCTTGCGACGAACGACCAGGCCTCCGTGCGCCACGACGAACGCACCGAGCGCGCTCTCGTCGGCGGTGTTCGACGTGCGCCAGCAGTAGCGAATGCCGTCGACGACGGCGAACAACGCGAGGCACCGTGAAAAACGCACGAGTTGGAGGCCGGAGAACTCCGTCCACGGCGTCTGCCAGGCGACGGGTGGGTCGCCCACGAGTTGCGTGAGCCCCGCGTCATCGGCGAGCAGCGTCACTGGTGACGTGGCGCCATGAGGCACGAAACTTGGTCGCACGCTCCAGCCCTCGCTTCGAAGATTCGCCGTCATCGCGACGCCGCCTCCAGTGCGAACGAGGCCGACTCGAGCGCGCACGCGACCGTCGTCGCGAGGTCGTCCTCGCTGTGGGCGAGTGACGTGAAGACAATCTCATAGGCCCCCGGCGCGAGCGCGACGCCTCGCTCTAACATCGAGTGAAAAAACGTTCGGTACAACCCGTTCTCGCACAGCACCTTCGCCTCTTCGAAATTACGCGGCACACTGCACTCCTCGCGCGCAAGGTAGAGGCCCATGAGCGGGCCGACACACGGCGTCAGTGCGAACAATCCACTCGAGCAAATCGCGTCGCGTAGTTGACCCGCGAAGGATGCGACGCTCGCCGACAGGCTGTCGAGGTCGCGAGGACGCACGAGTTCGAGCACGCACAGTCCCGCCGCGGTCGCGAGCGGGTTGCCCGACAAGGTGCCCGCTTGATAGACGGGACCCTCGGGGGCGAGCGAGGACAGGATCTTCTTCGAACCTCCGAACGCGCCGACCGGTAGTCCCCCGCCGATGACCTTGCCAAAACACCACAGGTCGGGCGTCACCGCGTAGTACTCCTCGGCCCCACCGGTCGCCAAGCGAAAACCCGTGATCACTTCGTCGAAGATGAGTAGCGCACCGACGCGGTCGCACTCGGCGCGAAGCGCCGCGAGATACCCCTCGAGTGGCGCGACCAAGTTCATGTTCGCGGCGACCGGCTCGACGAGGACCGCCGCGACCGTGTCGTCCAAGGAGGGCACCTCGTTATAGGGCGCGACGATCGTGTCGAGGACGGCGCCCGCGGTCACGCCCGCCGAACCGGGAAGTCCAAGTTGAGCGACGCCGCTGCCCCCCGCGACGAGGAGGGCGTCAGAGTGTCCGTGATAGCAACCATCAAACTTCACGATCTTGTCGCGCTTCGTGTAACCACGCGCGAGACGCACGGCGCTCATCACCGCTTCGGTGCCCGAGGAGACGAGCCGCACCCGCTCGAGTCCCGCGACGCGAGCGACCATCGCCTCACACAGCAGCACCTCACCGGGCGTCGGGGCGCCGAAGGTCGTGCCGAGCTCGAGCGCGCCTCGAAGCGTGTGCACGACGTCGGGATGAGCGTGACCCAGCAATGATGCGCCGTAGGACTGGACGTAGTCGATGTAGGACGTACCTTCCACGTCGGTGACGTACGCGCCCTTCCCGCTCCTGACGGTGTAGGGCGTGCCACCCACTGATCGGAACGAACGCACCGGCGAGTCGACGCCGCCGGCGATGACCTCCAGGGCTCGCTCAAACCACGCTTGATTCGTATCGCTCAACGCCCGAGCACCTCGGCGACCTCGCCCGCGAAGTAGGTGAGGACGAAGTCCGCACCCGCGCGACGAATCGCCGTCAACTGCTCGAGGGCCAGCGCGTCAGCGTCGAGCCACCCGTTGGCACCGGCCGCCTTCACCATGGCGTATTCCCCGCTCACGTGATACGCGCACACCGGCACGTCGAGTTCGCGACGGAGGTCGCTCACGATGTCGAGGTACGTCGTTGCGGGTTTCACCATGACGATGTCCGCACCTTGTTCGATGTCCGCGCGCGCCTCGCGCAGCGCTTCGCGTCGATTGGCGAAGTCCTGTTGATAGGCGCGCCGGTCCCCGCCGTCGGCGATTCGAACCCCCACGGCCTCACGAAAAGGTCCGTAGAGCGCACTGGCGTACTTCGCCGCGTAGGCCATGATCAGCACGTCGCTGAAACCCTCGGCGTCGAGGGTCCGGCGAATCGCCGCGACCTGACCGTCCATCATCCCGCTCGGCGCGACGACCGCCGCCCCCGCGTGCGCCTGGGCGAGTGCGGTTTTCGCGTAGAGCTCGAGGGTCGCGTCGTTGTCGACGTTGCCGTGCGCGTCGAGTACTCCGCAGTGCCCGTGCGTCGTGTACTCGTCGAGACAGAGGTCGGCCATGATGACCATCTCGTCACCGACGTCGTCGCGCAACGCACGCAGAGCCATCTGGGCAATGCCGTGGGGGTCCCACGCGCCCGAGCCGATCTCGTCCTTGGTGGCGGGTACGCCAAAGAGGATGACCGAATCCACCCCGCGCAACTGGAGCGAGTGCACCTCTTTGCGAAGCGAGTCGAGCGTGTGTTGGAAGTGTCCGGGCAGTGACGCAATGGGTGTTGGTTCGCTTCGACCCTCGGCGACGAACAGCGGCGCGACCAGATCGCTCGGTCGTAGCGTCGTCTCGGCGACGAGTCGGCGCAGCGCCGGCGTACGACGCAGGCGGCGTGGTCGTTCGCTCGGAAACATGCCCCAAGCCTATTACTGGTCGCCGAGACAACCTTCGCGCAATCAGAACTCGAGTGAGGAGAGTACCTCGCGAATCGAAGGTTCCCAACCTTCGAGGACCTGTTCGTGATCGCTACGCACGACGTCGCCGGTCGTCGTGCCCGGTACGACGACCCACGCGGACGCGGCGACAAAGTCGCGTGCGACGAGCCACGCGGACGGCGCCCCTATGAACACCACATCCGCGCTCAAAATCGCCTCCTTGGCGAAATCGCTCAATTCGACCGGCACGGTCTCATAACACGTGACGTGCACGACCTCGAGTTCTCGCTCACGCAGCGCGTCGGGCAGCTCGGAGCGCATCAGCGCGGCTCCGAGCACTAAGACCGGTCCGCGACGAATGAAGTCGGCGAGATCCTTCGACGTCGACGCCGCCTCACCCGTTACCGTGATGCCTCGTCCTAACAGCAGTCTCGTCGTCGCGCGTCCCACACTGAACACTGCGGCACCGCGCTTGAGCGACTGCATCGCGGTCTCGACGTAGTCGCCGCTTCGCGTGCTCGTGACGACGAGCGAGGCGAAGGTTCCGTAGTGACCCGAGGCTTCGAGTTGCCCTTTCACGTCACCGAGACGCCGGTACTCGGTCCTCGTGAGCGGCACCTCCTTCACGAGCGCCGATGGCGGGGTGAAACCTCGCAGTTCGCCGTTCATGCCGCTCTCTCGCGTGAGCACGATGTTCACGTGTCGCGGTCCCAACCGGGCAAGGATCCACCGCCCTGTTCATCGCGTAGGTGAAGAGCAAGTCGAGTGCCTAAGGGCTCGTGACGAGTGCCACGAGCAATGCCACGCACGCTCCTCGAGCCGTCACTCGCGATCATCACGGCGCTCATCTCGAGCACGTCGTCGGTGATCCGTGCGTACGCGCCGGCGGGGATGGAACAACCGACGCCAAGTTCGCGAAGAAACGCGCGCTCGGCGAGCACGCAGGCGAACGCGTCCTCGTCGTTGATCTCTGCGAGCAGCATCAACGTCGCGAGGTCGTCCATACGCGCCTCGAGGGCGAGCGCGCCTTGTCCGACTTGGGGGACGAACCAGGACTCGTCGAGACGCTGCGCGCACAGCGCGCTCGAACCCAGTCGCTCGAGCGCCGCGGCCGCCGCGACCACCGCGTCGACGCCGTTGCGGCCCGGCGCCGCGAGTCGACTCGCCATGTTCCCGCGCAATTCGACGATGTGCAGATCTGGTCGCCGCTCGAGTAGCAACGCGCGACGACGCGGCGAACCCGTCGCGACCGTCGCACCCGGACCAAGTCCCGCGAGGGAGCGCCCCACCAACACGTCGGCGGGGTCAAGGCGTTCAGGCACGCACGCGAGCATCAATCCGTCGGGTGACTCACTCGGTAGATCCTTCGCACTATGCACGGCGACGTCGGCGTCGCCTCGCAGGACCGCGCGCTGAATCTCGACGGCGAAGACGCCTTCGCCTCCCATTTGCGCGAGGGGCACGTCGAGGCGTTGATCCCCGCTCGTCTCAAGTGCGACGAGTTCCGCGAGTACTCCGTGCCGTTCGAGGAGGTCCTTGACGATGTGTGCCTGGAGCAGCGCGAGAGGCGACTTGCGCGTCGCGAGTCGCAGGCTGGTCATAGATCAAAGAGTGAGCGTGTCGCCTCGTTGAGTCGTATTCCTTGATCGGTCCCCGCCGCCTCTTTCAAGGCCACCGTCGGGCGGTGCGCGATCTTCGCGACGACCGAACGTATGAGTGAGCGAACCCTCTCACGCTGCCCGTCGCTCAGTTCACCCAATTCCGACTCGCGCCTGAGGAGTTCGCCGTCGACAATCTCGTCGAAGTACTCGCGCAGTTCACTGACGATCACCGCGGCGCCCCTCGCTCGTTGGTCGCTCAGATACTTCTCCACGTCCGCGTCGACGATTCCTTGGGCGTCGTCAGCGGCCTCGTGGCGCAGGTCGATTGCGCGCTCCACGCGACGCTGGAGATCGCCAATGTCGATACGCCGCACGTGGGTCACGTCGTCGACACCACTCTCGACCGCCCGCGGCACGCCCAAGTCGACAATCAGCAACGGATGTGCGAGCGCCGCGACATCGTCACGCGTGATGATCGGCGAAGGTACTTCGACCGCGACTATCGCAAGTCGCGACGAGCGAAGTTCGTCGACGAGTTCTTCGAAGCGCGCGACGTGGAGTCGGGGGTCGTCGACGTCGGCGCGCAGTGAGGCTGCGCGCTCCTCGGAGCGATTCGCGATCGTCACCTTGCGCAGATACGTGGAGGAACTCAATAGGTTCTTCACCACGCCCGATGCCAACTGACCCGCCCCCACGACGACGACGTCTGCGTCGCGCACGTCGGCACCCAACTCCTCGAGCGACATGGTCACCGCGGCTTGCGCGAAACTCGTCGTGCCGCGCGAGATGTTGGTCTCCGCTCGCACGCGACGTCCACTCGCGAGGGCGCGCTGGAACAACTCTGTCAATTCGGCGCCCGCGGTGTGCTCTTCCTGGGCGAGTTCGAGGGCGCGTCGCAACTGTCCGAGGATCTCGAATTCCCCGGGCACGACCGATCGCAGTCCGGCGGCGACACTGAAGAGGTGCGTCGCGACACCGCGATCGAAGTGCACCGTCAACTTCTCTTGGAACTGCGCCGCGGGAACGTGGGTCGCCTCCGCCAGGGTCTCAGTAATCTCATCAATCGCCCCGTGGAAGCGGTCGATCACGGCGACGACCTCGGTGCGAAGACACGTCGAGACGAAGACCGCCTCGTGAATATTGCGCTGGCTGATCAGCGTGCGCAGTACCTTGCTCCACTCGTGCTCGGGCACCGTGACGAGTTCGACCAGGTCGAGAGACGCGTGCTCGTGATCAATGCCCAATGAGATCAGTGCCACGAGTTCTCCATGTTGGAGACAATGCTACGTGCCGCGAAGAGGACTCGCGATACCGAGCGAATGCAGCAATCCTCCGCCAAGGGGACCGGTGCCGTTGTTGAGGTGGTACATCAGGATCTGCAATTCGATCGAAAAGTCCACGTAGTGCACCGCCGTGCCCAGCGGGGTCGTGATGACTTGTGGCGCGAAATTAAGCAAGCCGTGGATCTGGGCGGCCACGAGGTGATCGGCAACCTCTTGTGCGGCGGACGCCGGCACGCAGATGACCCCGACGGTGGCGGGTTCGATCGGACCGTCCAGCGCGCGCACGACGTGACCGGCGACCTCGGTACCCACGACCTCGGGGTCGATGTCGTAGAGGGCGGCCAACTGCGCACCTCGGATCAAGAAGTTCGTCGAGTTGACGAGTGCGCGGCCGAGATTGCCAATGCCGACCACGACGACGTCGTACTTGCGGTCGTGACCGAGCGCTTCACCGATACGGTCGTTGAGGACACTGACGTCATAGCCCGCCCCGCGAGTCCCGAGCGTGCCTAAACCCGCGAGGTCGCGACGCACCGTCGTCGCGGTGACGCCGGCTAATTCGGCGATCTGCTGGGAATCGATGCGGTGCTGGCCGCGCGCGAGCCAACCCTCGGCGATGCGTTGATAGACCGGCAATCGGGCAATCGTTGGCTCGGACAACTTTCGTGGGCGCAGACGGGGGGTCGCCATCTCCGGAACGTTACTAAAACTTCCTAGCGCCCCAACTGGCGACTGCGCTCGACGGCGGCGGCGACCGCATCGAGCAACGCCGCACGCACGGCGCGACCTTCGAGGACGCGAAGCCCCGCGGCGGTCGTGCCACCAGGCGAGGTGACTTGGGCTCGAAGCTCCTCGGGCGTCTCGCCCGTCTCGTTCAAGAGCGCAGCCGAACCCTCGAAGGTGCCCACGACGAGTTGACGCGATACCTCGCGCGTCAAGCCCTGGTGCACGCCCGCGTCAATCAACGCCTCGATCACCAGATAGAAGTACGCGGGCCCCGATCCGGACAGACCCGTCACCACGTCGATGTTTCGTTCACTCACCCGAAGCACGCTACCCACGGCGCCGAGGATCGACTCGGCCCAGTTGAGGTCGTCACTCGTCACGTGCGCACCTCCCGCGATGGCGCTGACCCCCTTTCGCACGAGCACCGGCGTGTTGGGCATCGCTCGAATCACCGCGACCGGGACGACGAAGTTCGACTCGATGCGCGCCGTCGAGAGACCGGCCACGACCGACAACACTCGCGAAGCCCCGACGGCGGCGACACTGCGCAGCGCCGCGTCCGCGTGATCCGGTTTCACGCACAAGAGCACACCGCTCGATTCGTCGACGTGCTCGAGCTCGAGTGACGCGAGCACCGTCGAGTCACCAAACTGCGTGGCGAGGATGTCGCGTTGACCCGAGGACGGCTCGATGATCGCGAGGGCGCTGGGCTCGCACCATTGCGCGGCGAGGAGACCCTCGGCGAGAGCGCTACCCATTCGACCACCACCGACGATCACCAGCGCAAATGACATGCGACAAGGCTACAAGGTGCCCCTCGAAGTCCCTAGGGATGAAGCCGGTTCACAAAGGGTTGCGTCGACGACGTCGATACAACGAACTCAGTCCCAGTGACATCGCGGTCGGAAAGATCTCGTCAACGTACTGCATCGTCGCCCCAACGATCTCGTCGAGTCGCTCGAGTGTGACTTCACCAATGGGGACTTGGCCGAGGAGGTAGATCCCCTCTTCGGGGCCAATCGCGAGGTGCAGTTCGCGCAGTTCGGCGTTCTTCACCAAGAGAAATTTGTACAGCGTCTCGAGGTTCTCTTCGGGCGCGGGCATCACCTGGGTCTCGACGTGCACGGTGCGCTGGCGCAACGTCAACCACAACGCAATGACGTCTTTTTCCTCGCCGCGAAGCCTGATCATCCAGTGATACTGGCCCTTGTTGTCGCTGTGGCTTGCGTGCTCGACGTCGGCGACAAATCCATTCGCGTGCCAGAGCCGCGCCCACTCTTTGATGACGGCGTCGAGTTGCTCGGGCGCGTCAGCGTCGCCAATAGGTGCGCGCATCTAGCAGGACACGAGACCCGACGCCGCGAGCTGCTCCATGAGTCCCGCCAGCGACGCCGCCGCCGCCCGCCACGTGTACTTTCGCGCGAGCAACACTGCGTCATTGCTCATGGCGGTCGTCGTCTCGGGAGTGAGCGCCACCTCGACCGCGTCGGCCCAGGCGTGCTCGTCGCGCTCGCTCACCAAGAAGCCGTTCACGCCTGGCTCAATCAGCGTCATGAGGCCGCCAACGTTGCTCGCGACGACCGGCGTACCGCACGCCGAGGACTCGAGCGCGACGAGCCCAAAACTCTCCGAGCGACTCGGTACGAGGGTGACGTCCGCCGCGCGCATCCACGTCGAAAGAAGTTGGTGTCCCTGGGGTGCGACGAAACGCACGTGCTCGATCACGCCCGCGTCCGCGACGCGACTATGCAACTGGGCGAGCGTGCCGCGTCCCTGGGATCCCGACGGTCCCCCGACGACCGCGAGCATGGCGTTGCGACCTCGCGAGCGAAGTTCGATCAGCGTCTCGAGCGCGAGGTCGACGCCCTTGAGGGCTTGCAAACGTCCGACGAAGAGCAGCATCGTCTCGATGCCGTCGAGGCCGAGTGCGCGTCGAGCCTGGGGCCGATACCCCGGCGCAAAGAACGCGTGCTCGACGCCCAGGGGCACGACGTGCACGCGACGCGGATCGGCGTCGTAGAACGTGACGAACTGTTCCGCCTCCACCTCGCAGCTGGCGAGCACGGCGTCGGCGCAAGCGAAAATCGCCGCCTCTTGGAGAGCTCGCTCCTCTGATTCGGCCTCGAAATGGTCGGCCTTCACTCGCTCGAGGGTGTGAAAGGTCATGATGAGCGGGATGTTGAGCTCGTGCTTAAGACGATGTCCCACGAGACCGCTCAGCCAGTAGTTCGCGTGGATGGCGTCGGGCACCCCGTCGCTGCGAAACGACGCGGCGACGGCGTCGGTGAATTCCTTGACGTGATTCGCCAATTCGTCGCGTTCGAGTGGCGCCACGGGTCCGGCGCTGACGTGGTGGACCCGAAGCCCGGGTTCGACGTCCACGACGTCGCTCGCGTGGGTACTGTCGCGACGCGTGTAGACGTCGACCTCGTGGCCCAAACGAGCCAATGCGCTCGAGAGCTCGCGGACGTAGACGTTCATTCCTCCGCCGTCGCCGGTGCCGGGCTGGGCCAGGGGCGAGGTGTGATACGAGAGAACGCAGAGACGAGCCACGGGGCGAGCATACCGGTGAACGGACCTATTAATAAGGTCGCGGCACGAGGGGCCACCAGCGGCAAAATTGCTGCTCAACGACGATTTCAGGGCAGCACGATCCAGCGAACGAGCTTTTGTTCGACGAGTCCGAATTCTCGCGAATCGGTGGACCCGTCGGGGTTGTCCCCTCGAAGGTCGAGCATCCGCCCCTCTTTTCGCGCGCAGCGCTTGATGATCCAACGATCTCGATCGCGCGGATCGCGCAGCACCACCACGTCGCCGACCTTCACGGCGCGCCATCGGCGAATGGCGGTCAGTCGCTCGCCCGGTAGGTAGGTGGGCAGCATGGAAGGCCCCTCGACCTCAAATCGGCGAAGAAGGATCCGAAGGATGACTACCACGAAATTGAACGATATCGGCACACGCTCGCTAATCTTCGAAGGAGACAAAAGGCCTCGGGACCACGGGCCACGACATTCGAAAGGCGAAGCCATGACGCTTCTTTCCCGAATCAACGCAGTACTCGACAAGCACATCGAACCTCTTTGCGTCTCGGCGCACTGCGACCTTCCCTGCGGTGTGTACGACCCCGCCCAGGCGAAGCTCGAAGCGCAGTCAGTCAAGGCCTGCATGGAGAAGTACAACGCCTCGAGCGACCCTGACTTCAAGGTGCGTGCCACCATCATCAAAGAAGAGCGCGCCGATCTCGTCAAGCACCACCTGTGGGTGCTGTGGACGGACTACTTCAAGGTCGAACACCTGAAGGAGTTCCCGAACCTGCACGACCTGTTCTGGATGGCGACCAAGTCGGCCGGTGAATCGAAGAAGACCAACGACGTCGTCGTCGCCGATCGGCTGCTCAGCGAGATCGACGCGATCGCCGAGTTGTTCTGGGCGACCAAGAAGTAGGGCTGTGCGGTCGCTGCACTTCGGCTGACACCACTACGTTCAGTACCGGTTGATCAGGAGAGTTCAGGGTGCGCGCGACAGTTGGCCAACAACGGGTTCTTCACGAGTTCGGCGTCGTCGATGGGCGCGTCGCACACCTGACACGTTCGATAGGTACCCACGCGTAGGCGCTCGAGCGCTCGGTCGACCTCGTTAAGCGTGTTTTCAATCGCGATCACGCTCTCGTTGGAATAATCAGACACGCCCCACAATTTAGTCGTTGTCGTTGTCCTTGCGGGCGGCGTCGATGGCGACTCATCGCGACAACCCATCTTGTTACCATGGCGCATGCGCATCGTGTCATGGAACGTGAACGGGATTCGGGCGGTCGAACGAAAGGGCTTGTTCGCACCGTTTCTCGAGTCACTGCAACCCGACATCATCTGCATGCAAGAGACCAAGGCCCAAGAGCACGAAGTCGACGCGAACTTGGAGGGCTACGAGCAATATTGGCACTCGGCGTCAAAGAAGGGTTATTCGGGTACCGCCATCGCGTCCAAGATCACGCCGTTGTCGGTCGTCACCGGCTTGCCCTCGGCGATAGCGAAAAAGCACGGGCTCGAGAGCGACGCCTACGGCAATCCCAACGACGAGGGGCGGGTCGTCACCGCCGAATTCGAGGATTTTTACCTGGTCACCGCCTACACGCCCAACGCCAAGGGCGACCTCAGCCGCCTCGCATTACGGCATCAGAAATGGGATCCCGCCTTCCTTGACTACATGAAAAAGCTCATGAAGAAGAAACCCGTCGCGGTCTGCGGCGACCTCAACGTCGCGCACACGAATGACGACCTCGCCAATCCGAAGGTCAATGTCGGTAAGGCGGGATTCACCAGCGAAGAGCGCAGCGGATTCGAAGCCCTTTTGAAAGCCGGCTTCGTGGACTCGTTTCGAGTCTTCACCCAGGGCAACGGTCACTACACCTGGTGGTCGAATTTTTCCAACGCCCGCGCCAACAACGTGGGTTGGCGCATCGACTACTTCCTCGTGTCGTCGGACCTTGCGCCTCGACTCGAGTCGGCCGAGATCCACGCCGACATCATGGGGAGCGATCACTGCCCGGTGAGCATCACACTGTCAATCTAAACTCACGTCCGACGCCCGGGCGTCGATGCTCGTCGACGCCTACGATGGATTGAGGAGGCGCCGTGGAGAACACCGTTGACAACTTGATCCTCGATCTTCTCGAATGGTTGTACCCCGGTCCACGGTCCTATGCGGACGTGCTTGACGCGTGGCGAACATCCTGCCCGCGCCTGCCAATCTGGGAGGAGGCTAATGCGCGCGGGCTCCTTGTGCGACACTTCGAGCCCGGCGTAGGGCCTTTTGTCACTTTGAGCGCGCGCGGCCGCGAGGCGCTCGAGGTGAGTCGAATGTCGTCAATGTCGGCGAACGCGCCGTCAGTCGCTTGAGCAACCGCTTCAATCGCACGTCTCGGGACACCACCACTTCGCTGATCTCAGACTTGGCACCGAACGAGCGACGTGAGTCGAACGTTCTTTGCAAGGACACCGACACGTGGCTCGATGCGACAAGGAACGATTGCGATTTGCAACCGACGCCTACAATGGTGTATGTGCGCCAAAGGGTTCATCAAGAGGATGGACACTTATGGCGATTATCGAAGATGCCCAAGTTGACACTTCAGCACTGGGCGACGAGCGACGAACTCTCCTCGACGGCGAATTCTCGCTAGCGATTTCGCTCATTGACCTCGAGTCGCTCACGATTGTCGCCGCCAGCAACACTTTCATCGAACAAACGGGACTGACCGCCGCCGACGTCTTGCGCCATTCTGCGACCGCTCTGATCGCCACGAAGGAACGAAACAAAATGATGGGCGCTCTGCGCCAACTCGAAAAACGACACGTCGAGTCCTACACGAGCAAACGCGAACCCGACGCCCGCATTCTCGCCGAGGAAGGATCATTTCTGTGGACGCGCGTCTGGCCCTTCGATGCTGCAGGGAAGAGTTTCGCGCTCAATGAGATGAACATTGGTCTCGAACCCAAATCGTTCATTTTTTCGGAGAACTTCGAATACTCTCGCCACGACGTGGTGGTCGGTCTCATCGATGGCGACGGGATCGTCACCTCGGTCAGTTCTCAAGTTCGTGACGTTCTTGGTGTCAGTAGCGAGGAACTAATTGGTCATCGACTCTTCACGGCGAGCGAGGAACAACACGTTCGTACACTCGTTGACGATAGGAAAAATTACACTCTCTCTCACTCCGTGGCACTTCGAATGGCGCGGCGCGACCAACAGTCAGAGGAACTGGAGCCTCTGTGCATCCTCACGGCTCTCGCGGGTACAACAGACCAGTGCTTCATCATTTCCCTTCACGCCGTCATCCGCACTACGCGCCATTCGCAACGAACTTCGCAACTCGAACTTCACCTAGTGCGCATCGCGCAGGAGATTCAAGCCAGTCGCGTTCTCGACTCGTTCGACCGGATGACGCCGGATACTCATTCGCCACAAATTGACGCACTGAACGCCCGCCAATTAGAAGTGTTGCGCCGACTCCTGCGCGCAGAACGCGTCTCGTCAATCGCCGCGGCGCTCTTCATAAGTCCGAGCGCCGTTCGTAACACGCTCAGCGAAATCTTCCAGAAGTTTGGTGTACACTCCCAAGCCGAACTCCTCGATTTGTTGAGCAATTCTGACGTTTCGCAACTGCATCAGGACACTCTGTCGATTGTATTTTCGGTGCTCAACGCCCAGAATTGACGCATGCAATGTTGCCCGATCAGATATCATGCTCCCCAAAATCCGTCTTGTGTTTTGCACTACGCAGTGACCGATTTCTTTGAAAATCCGGGCTCTCAGCCCGCGCGGCCAACCCGACGCCGCGTGACGCAACAATTCGCGGTTCCCACGTCGCAGAATGTCTCGACCTTCGACCTCCGCCGCTCATGAAGCCAGTGAACCATGTTCCCACTCCGAGGAACGAATCGAGCGTCGAAGAGGCGTCGCTTATCACGCTCTCGTGCATGCAACTTATGGAGACCGGCAAGTATGTGCTGGCGTGGGTTGGAGCGCCCGCGTTTGCCGACAACTTCTCGGTGCGCGCCATCGCGTCCGCGGGACACACGGAGTACTTGGAAGATTTGAAGGACAGCTGGCGAGGACCCGATTCCTACAACAGCGCGGTGACCGTGGCGATTCTCCTCGGCACCGTGCAAGTCGCCACCTATACCAAACCACGCGATGCGAGCACTGCGCCAGTCAAGCGCTCGGGCTTGACAATCCGTTCGTCGTGCGCGCTGCCGATTATCACCAGCGATGGGGTCATCGCCGCACTCGCCGTCTACGCCGAGACCGAAGACGCCTTCGGCACGAGTGAACTCATCGAATTGCGCGCCTTGGTCGACGAACTGGCGTACGACATCGAGCTGCTTCGAGATCGCCAGAATGGTGCGGCGCAGCAGTCGAGCCGCGCCGCGCGACACACTCGCTTGGGCATCTTCGCATTCGACGTAGACACTGAACAAGTCTTCTTGCTCACGAGGGAGATGTACGACATTCTCGGGGTCTCGAGCGACAACTGGGACAGGAATCTCGTCGAATTCGTCCAACTCGTCGCGCAAGACGAGCGAGAGCACGTGGAAACATCGTTGCGCAGCGTCGTGAGCACTTCTCATTGCGAATTCGTGTTGCACGTCCTTCGCCCGGATGGCGAACCCCGTACGCTCCAAGTCGTCGCCGAACTCGCTCCGGGCGAAGGTGACGAGTCCAGCCAAGTGGTGTGCACGTGCGTGGACGTTACGAATTCAATCGACTTGCTTGACGAACCGTTATTTTCGCCCACATCATCTTCCGAGGGCAACGTCGGAAGCGAGGTCAGCCACTCTCCAATGTCAAGTTTAATGACGATTGATTGGCCGAATTCTGCAATTCGTCGAAACGAAGTCGAACAAGTTGTCCTCAGCGACATCCTTGACTGCGTGGAAGATGCCGTTGTCGCCATCGACGTGGACGGACGAGTGATGAGCTGGAACCGCGGCGCCGAGTTGCTCTACGGCATCAGTTACGAGCAAGCGTTCGCCGCCTCGGTGAGCGAGGTACTCCCCTCTGCCGCGGAAGAACTGCTTCGGATGCTGAAGGATGATTCTGCTGAGCGAGTGGACCGCTCCGAGATTCAGCGAACGCGACGCGACGGACAGCAACTCGTTGTTGAGGAAACGCTTTCGCCGATTCGAAATGTCAAGGGTCGCGTCTTTGGCGTTTTGTCGCGCGCGCGAAACCTCGCGCCCGAGAAGAAGTCCCAGCACGAGCTCGATGTTGCGCGTCAAGAGTTGGAACTCCGTGATCGTCGACTTAAGGAGTCGAGTGAGGAACTCGAACGCTTTGCGTACGTGACGGCCTACGACCTCGCCGAACCGTTACGAGCCATCACGGGGATGGTCTCACTCCTTGAGCGCAAATATCACGATCAGCTCGGCGACGACGCCAATGAATACCTGCGGCACACGTCCAATGCTTGCTTGCGAATGCGCGCAATGATCGCCAACCTCCAGAACTTCGCCGCGACCGGGTCGGGGACTCCGCCGTCGGAGAACGTGGAACTGAACCGCGTCTTGGATATCGCGATGTCCAACATGGTGCTCGAGCTCGACCGTTTCGACTTGGAGCTCAACGTTGGTGACCTCGCGAGCGTTCACGCGAACCGTACCCTGCTAATACAAGTCTTCGAGAATGTGTTGCGCCACTCCTTGTCGTCGCATGATGAGGGTGAACACATCGCCATTGAGGTGACGTCCAATACTTCTGAAGCTGGTTGCACGAAGGTAACCGTGGTCACGCGCAGCGTCCTGCAGGACATTGAGCGCCCCACGACGGCAGTGCAGATGCTCCAACGCCCCCACGCTCGCAACACCTTCGCGGGTACGGGGCTCGATCTTGCCATCGCGGCGCGGATCGTCAACGCGCACGGTGGCGACTTTGGCAGCCACCGTGACGTCGAAGCTAGCTCAACCATCTGGTTCACTTTGGCGCCATCGCGAGAGAGTGAGTGACGTGGTCGGATGTCTCGTCTCGCCGCACGTACACTAGCGGGTCGCAATGAATCCCAGTGAGCACCGCCTCTTCAGTTTTGAGGACTCCGGCGCATCAGATGCAAAGCGAACGCGCAACGCCGCGTCATCTCTGGCGACGCCTCGCTCAACAAGATCTGGCGCCGAGCAAGATCCACCCACAAACGAAGTAGCCCTATCCAGCGATGTCTTTCGTCGAGCGCTCGTCATCGAAGACAGCGCCGTCGACCAGATCTTGTTACGAGAGGCGCTGCTCGAGATCAATCACGACGTTGAAGTACGGGTCGTTGAGACGATCGATGACGCGTGCAGTCTGATCAGCGACTCATCCTTTGACGTCATCTTTCTCGACTTGAGTCTGCCCGACACCCGAGAATTCAGTGGCCTCAGTGTCCTTGCTCGCAGCGCCCCCCACTCCCCGATCGTCGTACTCGCGAGCGTCGCGGAAAAATCGTTGCACTTCGAAGCGCTGTCGCACGGGGCCGACGGTGTCGTTGACAAGGATGAATTGAGTACCCCCGTTCTCCGCGAGACCATCACCAATGCGCTTCGACGCCGATCGGGTCCCCCTCTCATCAACGAAGAAGAATTGATCGCGGCGGCGGCCTTTGAAGAATTGAAAGTGCCCTCGGCGATCATCGATCGAACCGGCCTCATCGTTTCGGTAAATCACACCTGGCGCGAGCTAGAGCTACGCAGCGGTGTGCCCGCGGGAAAAACGGGAGTAGGTGCGAATTATCTGACGACGTGCGATCACGCCAGTGACGAGTTCGCGAAGGAAGCGCGTGACGTCGCGCGAGGCATTCGATCAGTGCTCGTCGGCGACATCAATCGTTTCAGTTGCGACTACTACTGCCCGTTCGATGGTCAAGATCATTGGCGAAGCGTACGAGTCGTCGCCGCTGGGGAGTACGCTCACGTATCGCACATTGATATCACCGACGTGCGACTCAGTGAACAAATGGCCGGCGACGAAAATCACGGTGCGACGCACCACGTTGAACAGATCCACGCGGATGAACATTCCGACGAGCCGAGAGTCTTCGCGCTGCTGGACGTGAACGGCAACGTGCTCGAGCGCTCACTGTCCACTCGAAATATTCTCGGCACGACAGACTTCACGGCCACTTCGTTCAATGGATTCGCCAATTTGGTACCCGCCGACGTGCAGAAAGCTCACGAGCTACTCGCTCGCCTCGTCGCCAAGCCAATGGCCAGCGAGCAAGTGGAACTTCGCGTCTACGACGAGCGACGACGCCAGCACATTCTCGACCTCCGGGCGACCAATCGACTGGACGATCCCGATATAAAGGCCATCACGGTGATTGGTCACGACGTGACCAATCGAAAGTTCGCCAGCATCGCTCGCAACCTCGAGTCGAGATTGCTCGAGCGCCTCCCAGCCGCCGTCATTGTCTACGACGAGTGCGAAACGATCGTCTACTGGAATCAAAGCGCCGAGGAGATCTACGGATTTTCCAAGGATGACGCGATCGGCAGAAGCATGTCCGATCTAGGGGTACGACACAGCTTCGCCCATGTCGTGGGCGAATCGCTCGCCGAATACGGCTCATGGGAAGGCACCTACGACGCCCGGCGCGCTGACGCCACGCTGATCCCCGTACGCGCGAAGGTCGAGAATATTCACATCGAGGAGTTGGACTTCCACGGGACCCTCTCGGCGTCCATTGACATACGCGACTTGCGAGAACTCGAGGACCAGCTCGCCTACCAGGCGCGCCACGACTCGCAATCGGGACTTCCCAATCGACGCCTGTTCCTCGAGCATCTCGATGCGGTCCTCATACGTTCTCGCGAAACGTCGAAGTCCCTCGCCGTGGTCCTCGTTGATTTCGAAGAAAAGGCCGCGGTGCACGGGCGAACCGGCTTGGCGTCCCGAGAGGACGCTATGGAAGCCTGGGCTCGGACGTTCTCGAACGAGCTTCGCCCGGACGACTTCCTCGCGCATTTTGGCGGCACCGAATTCGCCCTTTGCATGGAATACCTTGATTCATCCGATGAGGCGATCGCCTTTGCCGCGCAACTCGTCGAACATTCCCGAATGCCCCTGTCAGTTGGAATGGAGAAGGTACCCTACGCCCTTCGCGTGGGTGTGGTTCTGGTTTGGCGCGACGCGAACGCGGATGAACTCCTTCGCGGTGCCGATATCGCCATGTCCTCGGCGAGTCAGCTCGGCTTCTCGAATTACGGCGTCTTTGACGCCACGTCGCACGATGAACTCGTTCGAAGAAGTCATTTGCGTGACGAACTCATCAATGCCATCGAAAACGACGCCATCAAGACGTACTTTCAGCCCGTCGTGTCCCTTTCGACGGGCGAGATAATCGGCTTCGAGGCGCTGGCCCGTTGGCGACACTTGAAGCTCGGAGCGATTTCGCCCGATGAGTTCATTCCCCTCGCCGAGGAAAGCGGACTCATCGACGCGATTTTCAAGTCGGTGCTTCGCACGACCTGTCAGGCACTGCGCACGTGGCGCTCACTTCGATTGAATAATCGAATCACGGTTGCGCTCAATCTCTCGCCGACGCAAATCAACGAAACGATCGTTGGTGTCGTTCAAGAAGTTCTGCTCGAAGAGGATATCGACCCTGGACAACTTTGCATCGAGATTACTGAATCTTCGATGACCAACCCTGAATCGGCGCTCGCGGTGCTGCAAGGATTGAAGGAACTCGGCGTGCAACTCGCCCTCGATGACTTTGGCACGGGCTATTCGTCGATGCTTCGACTTCACGAGTATCCATTCGACTACATGAAAATCGACAAGGGAATGGTCGCCACGCTTC
The DNA here is from genome assembly GCA_903970515.1 of Candidatus Saccharibacteria bacterium CG_4_10_14_0_2_um_filter_52_9. Taxonomy (GTDB): domain Bacteria; phylum Actinomycetota; class Acidimicrobiia; order Acidimicrobiales; family RAAP-2; genus RAAP-2. The sequence goes on along the minus strand of CAJCJA010000002.1, from coordinate 9,867 downwards.
CAGCGAATGGCGAGGAATCGACGCTCATCAAGGCAATCATGGGCATCGCCGCCGTGCTAGATCTGAGAATCGTCGCTGAAGGCATCGAGGTCGAAGCACAGAGGGAAACATTGCAGCGTATGGGTTGCAAAATCGGTCAAGGTTTCCTTTGGAGCCGAGCGGTCGATTTCACTGAAGCGACATCGCTCTTGTGTTCGAAGCCTGCTTCGGAGTAAATCGAAAAGGAAACACGGTCCAACCGGATTCCGACAAGTTAACGAACCGACTCTTCTTTCGGGTGCGCCAAGAGCGTCAAGAGTTCCGCTTGCGAGTGAACGCCGAACTTCCGAAAGATCGAACTGAGATTGTTGCGAATCGTACTTTGGCTCACGAAGAGAACCCGCGCGATCGAAGCGACTCGCTCGCCGCTTAAGAGTCGAGTGAGCACCTCCCATTCTCTTCCACTCAGCGAACCCATCTGGTCGAACTTGGTGAGATCCGGAATACTCTTGACGGGATCAAAGACACCACTCGCCTGGACTTCACCAGCGATCCGCCACAGCCGTTGCTCGAGTTCCGCAATGCGAGCGTTCGCGTTCTTGACCAGGTTTTTCGGCTCGCCAATCAAAATGAAACATCGCACGGAGGAGTTAGCGAAGCTGGTGAGGATGCATCGAGTTCGTATCGCCACGCCATTGACTTCTTCACGTTCGAGGGTGTGCGAAATTGAATAGCCGCCCATCACCGGTGGTGACGCGTACATCTCCTCCCAGCGACGCTGATCGGCGTCGTTGAGCAAGTGGTGACCCACCAGGCGAGCGGCGGGGATACCGACAAGTGATTCGACATCGTTGCTCACCGCCGTCACGATGCCTTTTGCGTCGGTGAATCCTGCCGCGATCTTTTGCGGCGTGAAACCTAGGTACTGCAAGAGGGGGCTCTCGACAGCGTCGTAGCGGTTACAAACCTCGGCGAGCCCCACTTTCTGATCCCCGAATTCAAGCACCTTGACCCACACCGTGACGCCGTGTGTGCCAGTCGAAGGGTACGCGAGAATTCGCCGTGAGCGGAAGAAATCGATGGAACCCTTCGCGAGCGACGAGAGCGCCGTGTCGATATTCTTGTGTTCTCGAGGATTGTAGAGATCGAACACTTGATGCCCAATGACATCTTCGACGGGTCGCTCGATGATGGCCATCAAGTCCCCAGTGGCATTGATGATCTTGTACGTGGAGAGGTCGATCAAATAAAGTGGAAGCGGGAGATCACCGACGAAACTCCACAGCTCGCCGCCTGGCGACGTTCGATCCAGTTCCGACATGCTCACACCTCTTTCTTCGAATGGTAGGTCAGACAGGATTCTTTCGACGGCCAGCAATCAGAGTCAGCGCAGTGCCGACGAAGTGTTCGGATCACTACCTGTGAGGGCTTTCAAAACGTACATAGCAACCGCGCGAATGCGCTTCCCTTTAGGCGCTCATCGTCAAATTTCGACGTTGCACTTCGATTCCCCATTGCCTGGCGCACCCACTTTCGCAGTACGGGACGTTCGTGGTTCAGGCGAGGCCAACAAGTCGTTCTTCGACAAAAAATACCCTTATCGCGGCACTTGAAGGCTTCCGTCGAGCACCAAGTCACAGCATTTGGAATATGAGTATCGATACCACGTATCAAGCACACAAATAAGTAAAAACTTTTTGTTCTACATCCAACTCTGAATCGGTGTCGAACTGACAGTATGTCCTTTGAAGGCGACACATCATCGAGTTGCAGGAAATTCGTATGACGAATAGGTTCGCGACGTTACATTGTAGGAGAACCGAATCGTCTTCCTATCTTTGCAGAGGTGGAACCATGACTGCAGCCACCCCGGCGAAGAAAAAGAGTTCTCCATCAGGTAACAAGAAAATCGCGCCGCCCCTGGGCATTGAGAAATCGCCCACCGGCATCACGGGGCTCGACGAGATCCTTGAAGGGGGCTTGCCCAAGGGCCGACCCACGCTTGTCTTCGGTGGCGCGGGATGCGGCAAGACACTTCTCTCGATGGAATTCCTCTGTCGCGGTGCCACGCAATTCGACGAACCCGGCATCTTCGTCTCTTTCGAAGAGCGCCGCGATGACTTAGTCGCGAACGTCGCATCGATTGGCTTTAACGTCGATGAACTCGAAGCACAGGGCAAGCTCGCCATCGACAATGTTCGTCTCGATGGCGTGAACACCACTGAATCGGGCGCGTTCAATCTCGAAGGGCTCTTCATTCGCATCGCCACCCTCGCCAACGCCATTGGCGCGAAGCGCATCGCACTCGACACCCTCGAAGTCCTGTTCACGTCGATCCAAGACCCTGGGATCGTTCGTACGGAACTGCGCCGGCTCTTCGAATGGCTGAAGGATCGCGGCCTCACCGCCATGGTCACCGCCGAGTCGTCGAGTCACCAAGGCGGCACGCGTTACGGCATCGAAGAGTTCGTCTCCGATTGTGTGATCTTCCTCGACCATCGCACGAGCGACGAGCGTGCCGTTCGGCGGCTTCGGGTGCTGAAGTATCGAGGATCATTGCACCACGCCGACGAGTTCCCCTTCATCATCACCTCTAAGGGCATCAACATCTTGCCCGTGTTCGCGATGCGTCTCGATCAACAGGCGTTCAGCGAGAAGATATCGACCGGTGTCGCTCATCTTGACCACACCCTCACGGGTGGTTACTACCGTGGCAGTTCGGTACTCATAAGTGGTTCGGCGGGCACGGCGAAGACCACCTTCGCCTTTCATTTCGTGCGCGCGGCGTGCGAGCGAGGCGAACGAACGCTTTACATCTCCTACGAAGAATCGCCAAGTCAAATAGTGAGAAATCTGCGCTCGGTCGGCCTGGACGTCCAAGTGTGGCTCGATGAAGGTCTCCTGCGCATCGAATCATTACGCCCAACGCTCTACAGCATCGAAGGACACCTGCTCTGGTTGATGCAAATAGTCGATGAGTTCGAACCCCGCAACGTCGTGATCGATCCCGTGACCAGTTTCTTGCGGATGGGTAGCTCCCAGCAAACCGCGTCGATGTTGTTTCGAGAGATCGACATCCTGAAGAGTCGGGGCATCACGTCGGTGTTCACTGCGCTGTCCTCGAGTGGCGAAGACGAGCATTCCGAGGTTCTCATCTCCTCGCTCGTCGACACCTGGCTCTTGACGCGTTTGGTCGAGACCAACGGCGAGCGAAACAGGGTCCTTTTCATCATCAAATCGCGAGGAATGGCGCATTCCAATCAAGTTGCGGAATTCGGCATCACCGACCACGGCATCGAGTTATTCGACCCCTACATAGGCCCATCAGGTGTTCTGACGGGAACGGCACGGATCTTGCAGGTTGAAAAGGAACGAGCCGTCGCCGAGGAGCGAGTGGAATTGATGAAGCGCCTCCAAGAGCGAATGGAACGCAAGAGGCTTGACGTCGAATCCCAAGTCGGCGCACTTTGGCGGGCCTTCGAAGAAGAACGGGCCATGCTTGACGATTCAGTCCTCGAAGGCGTGGGCGCCCTCGAAGAAGTCCTCCACCTTCGCAATCTTATGCGCACGTCCCGGTGGTCCACGAACGACGAGCTGAGCGACGACAATGGTTAAGTCGAACGCCATGGCCCACGCCGCAGGTGCGCACACCAACGGTGACTCGGGCAGGTGGGAACTAGATCTCTACGTCGTGGGTGCAACGGTACTGTCACTGCGTGCTATTGCCAATATCGAGCAAATTTGTCACAGCAACCTCGCCGGTAACTATCGCATCGAAGTGATCGACCTCGACGTGCATCCCGAAATGGCGATCGAGAACAACATCAGCGCCATCCCCACCTTGGTGCGACGATCGCCAGGTCCACCGCGCCGAGTGATTGGCGATCTCTCCGACGCCACGAAGGTCTTGCAGGGTCTCGAGCTCATCGAGGCGTGAGCCTCGCCCGACGACTCAATCTCAAAGCTAGCGTGAATCACAATTTGCTGTCGGACCTCGTCAGTTGACCACGCGAGCGAACGTCGTAGTGAAACGCACCGCTGGTGTCACAGGGCACGACAACCATCTCCGGGCTCAAGGAGTGGCGACGGGTTCGCCCTCCCAATCATTCAAGAGTCGATCGACACCGTCGGCGTCGAGACGTTTCGCGAAGAGCGACTCGCGACCGGTGTCGACGTTCGCAGAGATGAGATGGCGACGTTGATCATGACCTTGGGCGCCTTCGGTCACGGTTTCGAGACCCAACGCCTCGCCCAATTGCACCACGGTGCGTTCAAGGACGGAGACTTCTGCGTTGTCGACGAATTCTGACTCGAGCACCCGCTCAACTCTCAACATGTCAATCGGGAATCGCCGCAAATTTGTCAACGACGTGTACCACGTCCCAAAATCGACGATCGCCAAATGCACGCCGAGATCCTTCAGGGCACGAAGTCGATCCGCGGTCTCGTCAGTGTCCTGCATTAACGTCGTCTCGTCGATTTCTAGGACCAAACTCGAAGGTTCCAGACCACTGCTCGAGAGTGCGTCACGCACGACGTTGATGATGTCATCACTTTCGAGTTGCTTCGCCGATAATTTCACCGAAATTGGGAAGTGATGCCCCTGGGAGCGCCACAACGCACCTTGTCGACACGCTTCTTGCAACGACCATATTCCCACCGCCACCATCATCCCGCTCGCCTCGAGGGCGGGAACGAACTGCTCAGGCATGACAACCCCCCGTGACGGGTGGCGCCAACGAAGCATCGCTTCAACGCCGTTGAACGTGCCCGTCGCGAGATTGACGATCGGTTGGTACAGCAAGAAGAACTGGTGCTCGACAAGTCCCGCGCTCAGATCAACCAGCAACGACTGGCGCTCATCGACGATCTTTTGCATCGCGGGTAAGAACGCGACTGCTCGCCGGCGACCGAGACTCTTTGCTTGGTACAGCGCAATGTCCGCGTCGCGAAGCAGGTCCTCCGATTTCTCTCGCATGCCCTCGGCAATCCCGATGCTCGCAGTGACTCGTAGGGGAGTGTCGCTCGCGGCGATGTCAAAAGGCGGTCTCAACACGTCGAGTACTCGCTGGGCGACCTCTTCGGCGCCTGGCGCGAGAGCGGATCCTTGCGCGAGGATGACGAATTCGTCGCCCCCGAGTCGCCCCACAGTGTCCACTTCACGCAAGACCCCCGAGAGACGCTCGCCGACTTGCATCAGCAACTGGTCACCCGCCGCGTGACCCAGTGTGTCATTCACGTCTTTAAAATTGTCGAGGTCGAGGAAGAGTACCGCGACGGCACTTCGCTCACGTCGAGCCCGAGCCAACATCTGGTCGATTCGGTCAAGGATCAACGCCCGATTGGGCAACCCGGTGAGCGGGTCGTGCAGCGCCCGGTGCTGAAGTTCAATGGTACGTTCCCTCACCAACACCAGTGCTCGGGCGCGGCCGGTACCGAGCACGAAGACGAGCAGGCCCAGGATAATGCTGCCCGCTCCGCCGCTTAAGAGCAAGATCAGCGAGTTCCCATTGGTGAACAAGCCGCCACCGCTCAATGCGCCGTACGTCTCCACGCGCCAACCGTTATGCAAGGGGACCGTCAGACTCTGCGCACGCGAAGGAGCATGGCCCGCGCTGAAACTGACGTTCTTCGAACCGCCGATGTACGTAAAGGCGGCTGAAATGCCGCGATGGTCTTGCAGTGCGGTCGCGACGATGACGCTGGGAATAACGGACGTCCCCGACCAACCAACAAAATTTGCCCGACGAGTTTGGACGGTCGCCGGAGTCACGCCATCGCGGTAGACGGGCGTTCCTAACACCAACAATTCGTCCTTCCCCGTTCCGTACGGCAAATACTGGCCCTGCCCCGAATCGCGATCGGCGAGCAGCGCGGGCGCCAAGAACGAGTCACAAAAGTCGTAGCCGACGGGCGTTATCGATGGGCCCCTGCTTGTCGCGGCGACTTGTTGGAAGCAGTAGAACGGACGCGACCCCGCCGGGATGATTTGGAACGTATGACCGGCACCAAGGACGCCCACAGGATGCTGGAGCGATTTCGCCTCGAACGCAGGAAGCTGTGACTTGGTAACGATCACCACGAGGGCGCTGCCGGAGAGTTCGGGATAACGAGAGAATGTTCGCGTCGAGGAGATCCACGAGAGAAATTGCGCCTGGGTCGCGTGGGGATTTTCCACGAAGAATGCACCTTCGTTCACGACAAGGTCCTGCTCGTGTTGAATCGCGAGCTTCAAGGTCGACGCGATCTCTTGCGACGACGCGTCAAAGTTTTGGCGCGACGCCTGAGTAGCGTTCCTCGATATGACGTTGGCGGCCAGGAACGTACCAGCGGAACCCAGTATGACGACGAGCGCCGCCACCATGAGCCAAAAATGCTGACGAGGTTTTACGATGTCGCCACGTGCTCTCGATCGAGAATGAACCGTTTCGCGGCACGAACGCCTTCACTCACCGTTGGCCCTTCGTGCGCTGTTCGACCGATGACGCAGCGCCGGAACGACAGTTCCTACGAATCAAAACGCAACGGTGGAAAGTGGGCTTTTGCACGTCGATCCCTTCGGACGCGCGCATTCAAAACAAACACCCGCCGTCGAGTCACAGGACTTCCGCGGCTACTGTCTCCAACGTAATGGGTTCACACGGAACGCGAGCAGCCCCCCACAGCGAACAGGGGAACAGCCCACCATCACCGTGCAACCACTCGACGATGCGAAATGCAATGCTTTTCGGACGGAATGTCAGGGCTGCTGCTTGCGGCCCCACGACGTCACGGCGTCACGAGCCGAGCACGCCCTTCTTAGATTCCTTTTTCGCGTGCTTCTCGGTGCGCTTTTCCTTCAGCGACTTACCGACCTTTTTCGCATTGTGTTGACTTGGTGATTTCTCGGCCATGGTTTTCCCTCTCGTAGGCGGCGTCACGGTTGGCGACGTCAAGAGCCCGTTCATCGCGTCCTCCAATGTCGTCGGTGACCATCGATCGGAGGCGACTTCACGCACGCTCTCATCAAGACCTTACCCACTCTTTGATCGAGAGGCACAGACTTTCGACCAGTGGCGCCACCGGGCACGAATGGCTGGCGAAGCTACGTGCAGGTTCGACCGCGAACGACGGTAGTACTGTCCCAAGCGACTGCGTCTTCACCAATTAATCGTTCGAACATGGGACCTCCACGTGAATCCTCGACACGACGTCTTCGGACGTGCGCTCTATGACTGGGCCCGTGGAGGGACCACGCCGGAGATTCTCGAGCGAGAGGACGGGTTCCAACAACTCGGCGCGGGGCCGCAGGTCTACCTGTCCCCCCTTCGAGATTGGCCCTCGTGCGAACGACGGGCGCTTCGCCACCTGCGAGGACGCGTGCTCGACGTGGGGTGTGGCGCGGGCCGAGTGTCGCTTGAACTACAGCGCCGGGGTATCGACGTCCTCGCGATCGACGCGTCCCCGCTCGCCGCAAAAGCGGCCAAGTTGTGTGGCGTGCGCCGTGCGCGTTGCGCCACACTTGAAGGGCTCGGGGAGCGACTTTCGGCGTTTGACTCGCTCGTCCTCTTTGGTAATAACTTCGGCATCCTACAGAATCCCACTCGCGCACGCTCAATACTCAAGAAGCTCGCCGAGAACACCAACGACAATGCAAGAATTCTCGTCGAGAGCACCAACGCCTACTACGGAGGCGCGCCCGGTTTTGATCGCACGTACTATTTCGCCAACAAGCGACGCGGTGTCGCCCCTGGTCAGTTGCGCGTTCGTTATCGCTATGAGGAGCTGACCGGAACTTGGTTCAACTGGTTGTACGTATCGCCTGCTGAGATGCGAGCAATCCTTGTGGGCACCGGATGGCACCAAGAACGGGTGATTTCCTCGATTCCGAGCGATCCGTACGTGGCAATGCTCGTGAAAGGTTGAGCCAAGCCCTATATATAGGTCTCGTGGGCTCGTTGCCAACCTCGTCAGTAATCTGGGGTGAGCGGAGGATTATGGCGAGCCAGTGGAGTCGGCAGGACTACTTGCGAAACGTGCAATATCGCGATTCGACCAAACTCCTTGCCCGCGCAAATCTGCATCGGAAGCACTCCACGTCGAGCGTGCGCTTCATCCCGTGGCTGGCGGCACAGATCGACTGGCCCGAGCACGCCAGAGTGCTTGATGTGGGGTGCGGCCCTGGATGGTTCTGGACCCAGAGCACCGACGTTGTTCCCACGGCGATTCGACTCACGTTGAGCGATCTGTCGCCCGGAATGGTCACAATCGCGAGTGATCGCGTGCGATCGACGACGAGCCACGTGATTGAAGCCTCGCTCGAAGCCGACGCGCAGGATCTCCCTTTCGATGACCAATCCTTCGACGTCGTGGTCGCCAACTTCATGCTTTATCACGTGCCCGAGCCGTTAAAGGCGATTGGTGAGTTCGCGCGCGTCCTTCGTCCGAGCGGCGCCTTACTCACCGCGACCAACGGACCTGGAAATCTTCGCGAGATGAACGAGGTCGTCAATGCAATCTTTGGCGTCAATCAATCGCATCGCTCTATTGACGCGTTTGGTTCCGAGACGGGCGCCGCGATGCTCGAATCCGCGTTCGATCGAGTCGCGTGGCATCGTTACGACGACGTCATTCGCTGCAGCGACCCTGAGGACGTCGTCGCCTATATCTGCTCGAGTCCTCCCGGCGAGAACGCCACTCCCGAGCAATCGACTGAACTACGCGAAGAATTGGGCAGGCGCTTTGAGGCCGGTGGTGGCGTCATGACGATCTCGAAGAACACCGGAACGTTCGTCTCCTCTCTTCCGCGAGCACCTTCGTAGACGTGCACCGTGATGATGCTCCTCGAACGTCGGGGTCGAGTGTGACAAGGAGCGTGTTGTGGCAACCGCGTCAACCTGCCCGTCGCCACTCCCGAAGGTCCGCACTGGCGGTCACCTTCTTCGCCATCGCGTTGTGCGTTTCGTCTCTCTTCATCGGTGCGACGCCGAGCGTCATTGCGGCGGCGACGCCCGCGTATTCGGTGGGCATCATACGCTGCACCTTCATCGATCCTTCGCGAGGACTTCTCAATTATCGAAGGAGGCCGTACCGCATCATCTCGAAAGAGCGCACACTCGTCATTGAGATTCGCTATCCGACGCAGTACGCAGTTGGCGCCAACACCGAGGTCGCCAACGCCACACCGGTTCCCAAAACTGGCGGCTACCCGACCGTCGTCTTCGCCCATGGGTACAACGTGACCCCCGACACGTACACAAAGCTCCTCGACGCGTGGGTCGAAGCGGGATTCGTCGTCGTCGCGCCGCTCTTCCCTGACGAGGATGCCTCGGCGGTCGCCGCCCAGGGTGGGGCCAATACCGAAGACGACCTGGTCAACGAGCCGGGCGATCTCGCCTTCGTGACGAAGTCGGTCCTCGTGGACTCGGTGAGCGCAACATCCAGTTGTCCCTTGGTGGAGGGTCTCATCGACCCGTCCGACCTTGCCCTTGCTGGTCACTCCGACGGCGCGCAAGCGGTCAGCATGTTGGCCTACGACCACGGACTCGATCCCCAGGACGTGAACTACGCGCAACTACGATCGGGAATCGAGTACCGGGCGGTGATGATCTTTTCGGGCTCGCTCGATACCGACCAGTCGAACGCGGACGAAGCGAGCCAGCCGGACCTCCTCGTCATCCAAAGCCTCGCGGATACGTGTAATCCCTTTCGTTACGACGTGCAGCTCTATCGCACAATTAGCCAATCCAACAAATGGTTCCTAGAACTTCAATCCGCCCACCACCTTCCACCCTTTGACGGCAGCGACAACGCGGCGTTCAAGCTGGTTGCGGCAACTACGATTTCTTTTCTACAGGTGTCCTTCGGAATGAGCAACGAACTCACAAGTCTCCGCACGGTCGCCAGCGA
>CAJCJA010000001.1 GCA_903970515.1 Candidatus Saccharibacteria bacterium CG_4_10_14_0_2_um_filter_52_9 | reverse complement strand
CCCGTCGCGGTGTTGAAGCTCAAGCCCGCGGGGAAGTTGCCCGGTGCGCTGTAGGTGATCGTGCCCACGCCGCCATCGACGGTGTCACCGTTCCAGGAGTAATTCGACTGACCGGGATCGATGAACGTAGGGTCGGCAGTGGAGGTAAAGAACAACGGCACGCCCACGATGAAGTTGTACGTGTGTTCGATAACGGCACCGAGACTGTCCGTCGCAAAGACGTTCACTTGTGAGTCCGCGTCGTTCGCCGCTGGCGTGCCCGTGACGGCGCCCGTCGTGGAGTTGAAACTCAAGCCCGCGGGGAAGTTACCTGGTGCACTGTAGGTGATCGTCCCTACGCCGCCGTCGGCGACATCACCGTTCCAGGAATAGTTCGCCTGTCCGGGGTCAATCGTGGTGGGGTCGGTCGTCGAGATGAAGGCCAACGGAACGCCCACGATGAAGTTGTAGGTGTGCTCGATGACGGCACCAAGACTGTCCGCCGCGAAGACGTTCACTTGTGAGTCAGCGTCGGTCGCATCGGGACTTCCGGTGATGGCGCCCGTCGCCGTGTTGAATGACAGTCCCGCGGGGAAGTTACCCGGGGCGCTGTAGGTGATCGTCCCTACGCCGCCGTCGGCAACATCACCGTTCCAGGAGTAGTTCGCCTGTCCGGGGTCAATGGTGGTGGGATCGGTCGTCGAGATAAAGGCCAACGGCACGCCCACGATGAAGTTGTAGGTGTGTTCGATGACGGCACCTTGGCTGTCTGCGGCGAAGACGTCCACTTGCGTGTCAGCCACGTTCGCCGCTGGCGTGCCCGTGATGGCGCCCGTCGCCGTGTTGAAGCTCAAGCCCGCGGGGAAGTTACCCGGCGCGCTGTAGGTGATCGGGCCCACGCCACCAACTGCGGTGTCACCATTCCAGGAGTAGTTCGACTGACCGGGATCGATGAATGTCGGATCGGCGCTCGAGACGAACGCGAGTGCGGTGCCCACCACGAAGGTGTAGGGCTGGCTCACGCTGACGCCATCGGCGTCAGTCGCAGTCACAGTGATCGTGCCACCCGTCGCATTCACGGCCGGCGTGCCAGAGACGACGCCCGTCGTCGCGTCAAAGCTCAAGCCCGAAGGAAGCGTGGCGTTGTTGTCGCTGTAAGTGATCGTGCCATCGCCACCGGTTGCCACGTCACCGTTCCAGGAGTAGCTCGACTGACCGGGGTCAATCGATGTAGGTGCGGCAGTAGAAGTGAAGTTCAAGGCGGGATCCACAGGGAACGCGTAGGCCTGGCTCGCGGTCGCGCCATCAGCGTCGGTCGCGGTCACGGTGATCGTGGCGGCCGTTGCATTCGTGGCTGGCGAACCAGAGACAATACCGGTCGAGGTATCGAACGACAGGCCGGCCGGAAGTGTCGCATTCGCGTCACTGTAGGTAATCACTCCCACGCCCCCGCTGGTGGTGTCACCGTTCCACGAGTAGGTTGCTTCGCCCGGATCGATCGTCGTTGGTGCGGCGCTCGACATCGCGCTTAGTCCTTGATCAACATTGAATAGGAAGAAACCGTTCACGTTTGCACTGCTGCTGTCCGTAGCGGTGAGGTACGCGAAGACTTGCGACCCCGACACATCAGAAGTGTCGGTGCCCGAGACGAGGCCCGTGGCGGGGTCATACGTCAAGCCGCTGGGGAAACCCCAGTTCGAGACGTAACCGATTGGGGCAACGCCGCCAGTCGTTTCGGCACCGGTATACGAATACGGCGTTCCCAGAATGATGACGGGCGGACTCCAGGTCCCGTAGTTACCGGACCCTGCGTTGAAGTTCATCGTCGGCGACGCAGCGGCTTGCTCAACGCCGACGAACGCGAGACCGGCAGTCAAGAGTGCGGCGGCGGCACCAAAGGTGATCGCCGCCTTCATCGCTACGCGCGTCGAGAAGCGACTCTTATTAGTAGGTGCATCGTGTGCCATTTGGCCCTCCACTTATTTCGAAAAGTGGCGAAGACCAAGGCTCAGAGCAGTCGCGTATGGATCATTTAATCCATCATCACGAAACTAACGACCATGCGACGACTCTCAAGCGCTTCGAGCAATTTTTTTCATGAAGAGCTCGCGACAAAAATAGAAATGGGTAATTTTGCCTACGTGAAAATTTCAAATACGTCTAGGCAGTATTACCTAGTCGAGCTGATGACGACGACGACAATTGTTTTACACCGCGCGAGTTAGGCGACGATGACCATTCGCACGGTGTCGGTCACCGCGGTACCACCCGACGACGAGCCCGCCATGATCACGACCGGATCACCTGCTTGGGCGATGCCTGCCTTCTTGATTTGTGCGACGGCGAAATCGCACAGCTCGTCAATGTTGGTCGACGGCGAGAGGAACACTTCTTGCACGCCCCACGAACTTCGCAGTTGACGAGCAGTGATCTCACTTGGCGTGATCGCGATGATGGGCATAGGCGGACGGAAGCGCGAGATCGCTCGCGCCGTCATTCCCGAGCGGGTGCAGGCGACTATCGCGACGGCGCGTTCCTCCATGGCCGCGCGCCACGCGGCACCCGTTATCGCCGCGGTAATGCGCGTTGACTGGGTCCCCGTACCCACGATCTGCTGGACGCCCAGTGACGAGCCCCACTTCGCGTAATCGAAGGATTCCTCGGCTCGACGCACGATCCGGTCCATCGTGATCACGGTGCCGACGGGATCTTCGCCAATCGCGGTCTCACCGCTGAGCATCACGGCACTCGCGCCGTCAAGCACGGCGTTGGCGACGTCGGTCACTTCCGCGCGCGTCGGCACCTGGGCGTGGGTCATCGATTCGAGCATCTGGGTCGCGACGACGACGGGACGCGCGTAACGGATGCCGTGGCGCACGATCAACTTCTGCAGGTGCGGGACCTCCTCTATCGGCATGCGCACGCCGAGGTCCCCACGGGCGACCATGATTGCGTCAGAGACCGTGATTATTTCGTCCAAGTTCGCGACTCCCTCGCCGGTCTCGATCTTCGCCATCAGCATGACGTCATCGCGCGAGAGCACGGTGCGTACCGACACCATGTCGAAGGCCGAACGGACGAAGGAGACGGCCAGAATCTCGAATTGCTCGGTCTTGAGCGCCTCAATGCGAGCGCGGTCCTCTTCAGTGGGTAAGCGATCGTTGAGAATCGACGAGGGCAGCGAAAGACCGGGTTTTCCCATCACCGTGCCGCCCGAGGTGACCTTCGCGATCGTCGTCGCACCGGACTTCTCGACCAGCAGCGAAAGTCCTCCGTCGCCGATGTGAATACGGTCGCCAATCTTTAGTTGGGCGAGAATGTCAGATCGCTCGACGTAGATCGTCGAGGCGCTTGAGGTTTCGTTGAACCCTTCGACCAGCTCCACTTCAGTGCCGACGGTGAGCGACACGGGCAACGTGCCAAAGGATCCCGCACGAATCTTCGGTCCAGGGATGTCGACCATGATCGCGAGGTCAGGTGCGAGCGCTCGCACACGACGCAGTCGCGCGATGCTCGAGGGAATGTCGCCGTGCGCCATCGAGAGGCGAAAGACGTCGACGCCCGCTTTGACCAGTTCGAGCAGGACGTCGTCACTCTCCGACGCCGGCCCGATGGTCGCTACGATTCGCGTGCGTCGCACGTATTTCCCTTCGCTGAGTTGGTCAAGTCTAATTGATGGGCCGACGACGCCGATAACTCGCGCGTGCGCGTGACGTCACGGTTGTCGTCACCGTGTGTACTCGACGGTAAACGTGAACGTCGCGTGACGTCTAGTGACGAACCGGCACGATCACGTCGCTGCCGTCGACATCGACCACGCGAAGATTCATGCCGTAGTGCTCGGAGAGTTCTCCACTGCGCACCACCTCGCGCGATGGACCGTCGAGTATCACTTTTCCTTCATCGAGCAGCACCAATCGATCGGCGAATTGCCCCGCGAGCGTGAGGTCGTGCAACGTGGCGAGTACCGTCAGCCCGCAATCGGCCACCTCCTTCTTCAACAATTCGAGCAGTTGCATCTGGTGACGCACGTCGAGTCCCGTCGTGGGTTCGTCTAACACGATCACCATGGTCGACTGAGCGAGCGCGCGAGCGAGGACCATGCGTTGACGCTCACCCCCCGAGAGCGAGACGACGTCGCGCTGGGCGAAGTCGCCGAGACTGAGCCGCTCGAGGACCGACTCGACGACGTTGCGGTCCTCGCGACTCGGGGCATGCAGCAGCCCGTGGTAGGCGACGCGACCGAGGGCGACGTAGTCGTGCACCGTCATACCGGCGGGGACTTCGGGCTGCTGGGGCACCAGGGACACCAGGCGAGCACGTTCGCGCTCGTGCAGACGGGCGATGTGTTGACCCGCGACGCTCACGCGACCACTGGTGACGCGACGCAGTCCCGCGACCGTCTCGACGAGCGTGGTCTTGCCCGCGCCATTGGGCCCGATGATGGTGCACCAAGTTCCCGCCTCGACGTGCAAGGTCACGCCGGACAACAGCGCCTTCGAGCCGACCATGACGCACACGTCCTCAATGTCGATCCAACTCATCGCACGAATCCTCGTCGAAGGCTCAAGATGAGAACGAACGTGGGGGCGCCGATCGCCGCGGTGACGACGCCCAGGGGCAACTCCGAAGGCGCCAAGATAGTTCGAGCCACGGTGTCGGCGAAGACGAGGAACGCCGCCCCGAAGAACACTGAGATCGGCAGTATCCGACGATAGGACGTCCCCACGAGGAGGCGCACGATGTGCGGCACGATGATGCCGACGAAACCAATCAGTCCCACCGCCGAGACGATCGCGGCGGTGCCGAGCGAGGACGCCGCGATGACGATGAAACGAACCTGGCGCACGCGGATCCCGAGTGAGCGCGACTCGTCCTCGCCCACGCTCATCGCGTCGAGTGCGCGCCCGGCCATCACGCACACCACGATGCAGATGACGACGTAGGGCAACACCAACAACACCGAACTCCAACTCGCGCTCGCGAGCGATCCGAGCAACCAGATGTACACGCGCACGATCGAACCCGACGACGCTTGTTGTTGCAGATACGTCTGGACACTCGTGAGCAACGCGGCGACTGCGACGCCCGCCAAGATGAGCGTGGCGGTGTTCGAGCGAAGACCGCGTCCACCGACCAACCACGTGAAGGCGACCGCGAGCATCGCACCGACGAAGGCGAGCAGCGGCGTCCAGGTCGGCGTGACGAGACCCGAGCCAATGTCGACGATCGCGAACGTCGCCCCGAGTCCCGCCCCCGCGGCGACCCCGAGCAGATACGGGTCAGCGAGTGGGTTGCGAAACACCCCCTGGTACGTCCCACCCGCGACCGCGAGCATGGCGCCCGCCATGAGGCCGAGCACCATCCTCGGGGCGCGAAGTTGCCAGATGATCGTCGACTGCAAATTCGTCAACGTGTCGTGCCCGATGCCCACGTGCGCGAACATCGCACCCACGACGCGCCACGTGCCGATCGACGTCGGACCAACCACCAGACCACAGATGACCGCCACGACGAGCGCGACGAGCGTCAATGCGGTCACGACCGCGACGCGACGCGCACTGGGCGGATTCGTGCTGAGCAGGCGCGGCGTCGTCGACCTACTTCGAGCTCAAGGCGCTTTTGACGTCCTGAGTCAACTCCGACATCAAGACGCTGAGACGAGGCCCCCAGCGCGAAGCGATGTCAGCGTTGAGCTCGAACACGTCGTGATCCTTGACGGCGCTCACGTCAGCGAATCCCGATCTCTTCGCGACGCTCGCGACGCTCGCGTCACCCGCGAGGAAGATTAACGACGGATTGGCCTTCACGATGTACTCGGCGGACAACTCGGGGTACCCCGCGTCCGCACTCGTCGAGTCGGCGTCCGCGATGTTGACGAGGCCCAACGCCTTGAGGAGCGAGCCGACGAAGGTGGTGCTCGTGAGCGAGTAGTACGGATTGGTGTCGATCTCGTAGTAGACGTTCAACTTTTTCGACGGATTTGCCGGCAACGATGCGACGTCGGCCTTGATGCTCGCGCCAATTGACTCGGCCAGCGAATCGGCCTTCGTCGCGTGTCCGGTCAGGGTGCCGAGTTGCTCGATCTGTGCGAGAGCACCCTGCACCGTGGTGGGAGCGTCTTGGTCGACGACCTTGACGCCGACGGCGAGGAGTTTCGCCTGGATGTCGTTCGCGTCGTAGGAAATGATCACGAGATCGGGCTTGGTCGTGGGGTACGACGACGTCTTTTTGCAGATTCCGAGGATCGCTTCGACACTCGGGTTGAGTGCGTTGATGCGCTTGGCGGGAAGACCGTGCGTCGGGAAGTCCGAATCGGTGTCGACGGCTTGGACCTGGGCTCCCGCGCCAATCGCGAAGAGCGTTTCGGTCGCCGTGGGCGACAACGAGACCACGCACTGGGGAAAAGCGGTGCTCGCGGTCGCGAGGGACGCACTGAGTAGCGGGATCGCGAGGACACTCACACTGAGTGCCAGGACGAACCGGAGGGACTTGAACATGGATATCTCCTTTCCGTCGAAGTGGCGTGGACGACGGATGGATATCCGAACGACCGCTCCTTACCTCGAGAGCTGTCTTTCACATCTCCTCGCGGTAGGCGACCTGGCTTCGTAGTCTTCTCTCGAAGGCCACTTACAGTTGCGGGACAGCGTTGGAATCACACCAACTTCGCTGCCGCGAGGCGCCATAACCTTAGCCGACGAACTCCGGACGATGAAGGCAAAACTTTGCTGCCGTCGATACGGCTGGCGCCGACTCATCCTTGGTCGTTGACGTACCCCTGCCACACGTGAATCGCGTCGCCCACACTCATCGTCGCGACCTCTTCGTGGGTGCGTCCCACTTCCACAATGAGACCGATCAAACGTGGCCCTTTCGCTCAGTCAGTGCCTATGAAATGGTCATGCCCCCGTCGACCGCGACGTCAGCGCCAGTGATCGCCGACGCCAAGGGAGAACACAACCACACGATCGCGGCTGCGATCTCCGTTGGCTCGAGCAAACGTCCAATGGGTTGTTGGGTGGCGAACTCTTCCTCACTCGAGAGTCCGTACACGACAGCAGACGCCTTAAGGATTGCGGTCCTCGTCGAGCCGGGACTCACCGCATTGGCGGTGACGCCATAGGGAGCCAAATCCATCGCGACGCCACGGATGAGTCCCAGTACCGCGTGTTTTGCTGCGGAATACGCAGCGAGATGATAAAGCCCGGTGCTACCCGCCGAGGACGCCACCGCGACGATGCGACTCTGTGCGTCCTTGCCGTTAGCGATCAACGTGGGAGCGGCCGCTTCGATGAGTCGACGAGTGCCCAGCACGTTGACCGATAGAACTGCGTCCCACGCGGCGTCGGAGATCTCCCAGAGTGCTTCACCCGCGGCGACGACACCGGCGTTCGCCACGACGGCGTCGAGTCGACCGAAGTGACGTGTCGCCGTCTCGACCGCGAGTTGCATGTCGGTCGCACTGCGCACGTCACCTACCAACCCGAGGACGGCATCGCCGTGGCGCGCGACGACGGCGTCAAGTTCTGCAGGTGTCGCCAGAGCGTAGGGAACCTCAGGAATGTCGCGACAGCGATCAACCGCGATGACGTGATAGCCGTCGTTGACGAGTGCGTCAACAGTCGACGCGCCGATGCCTCGCGCCGCGCCGGTGACGATAGCGACGCGGTTCACTGCCCGAGCTTTCGATAGAAGTCGGCTGGCGCCACGACGTCGTCACGGTTGAGGTCCTCGATGCTCGACTTGCCGAGTGCGTACATCGTCGACTCGATGCCACCACGAAGGATGTCGAGGACGTTCTCGACGCCCGCTTGACCGTTCGCGGCGAGTCCCCATAAGTACGCTCGGCCAATCATCACCGCACGCGCGCCCAGTGCGAGGGCCTTGACGACGTCACTGCCTCTGCGAACTCCGCCGTCGAGCACCACTTCGATCTGTTCGCCCACCGCGTCAACGATGGCGGGCAGCATACGAATCGGCGCGGGCGTTCCGTCGAGATTGTTCCCACCGTGATTGGAAACCGAAAGCGCACTCGCGCCGAGGTCGACGACGCGCTTGGCGTCATCGATACGTCCGACGCCCTTGACCATGAACGGGCCATTCCACTGCGCGCGCAACCACGCAACGTCATCCCAACTCGCCGGTGTGCTCTGCATCCACTCGTAGTACGCACCGAAGAACGTGGGGGGCTTCTCGCCCGGAGACGCCATGTTGGGCGTGGTCAACGCCGGCAAGTGGCCGCTGCGAGCAAAGGAAAGGAACCATCTCGGTCGCGACACGACCTGTGGCGACAATTTGATTGCCGTCTTCAAATCGACCTTCTCGGGGATCCAGGGACTGCCCCAGTCGCGTCCGTTGGCGAAGGACCAGTCGAGCGTCAGAATGATGCCCTTCGCCCCCGCCGCCTTCGCGCGCTCAAGTCGCTGGAGCATGACGTCGCGCGTGCCGGACCAGTACATCTGGAAGAACACCTTGTCGTTGACCACACACACGTCTTCGATTGCCTTGCTCGCGAACGAGCTAAGTCCCATGGCGATGCCTCGATTCGTCGCCGCCCTCGCGACCGCAACTTCACCATCGGGGTGCACCGCTTGAACGCCAGTGGGTGAAATGATGACCGGCATCGACATGTCTTGGCCCATCACGGTCGTCTCGAGACGACGATCCTTCGACAGTCCTGCGATGTGCGGACTGAGTCCGAGTTGATCAAAGGAGTCCACGTTGTCGTGCGAGGACAAACCTTTCTCGGATCCCGCGATCAGCGCACCGTACACCGACGCGGGGAGGCGCTTTTGCGCGCGACGTTGCGCCACCGCGACCGTCTCGAACCATTTGTTCGCCATGTTTCCCCCAAGGTGTCCAAGGCGACCTTACTTGAGGCGTGAAATCTGACGCTCTGACTACTTCGAGGAGATGGCGACCGCAACGCGACACGAATGGTCCGGCGAAGGCGTTGGTCGTAACGCGACTCGCTTCTTCTCCAGCGCGACTTCACCGTGACCGAACACGCACTCCGGGTCGGGGTCGGTCATCTCAAGTCCGGTGAAGAACTTCGCCGCCATGCACCCGCCCCGACACGCGTCATAGGAACCGCACGAGGCACACGCCCCCGCGCTGCCGGGCTCTCGTAGTGAGCGAAAGAGTTCGCTCTCCTGCCACACGCGACGAAACCCTCGCTCTCGCACGTTGCCCGCCTTGAACTCGTCGTGGATCACGAAGGGGCACGCGTACACCTCGCCCACCGGATCAATCAGGCAGACGACCCGACCCGCACCACAGAGGTTGAGTCCGTCGAGGGGTTCGCCGAGCGCCGAAAGATGAAAGAAACTGTCGCCCGTCAACACGTGGGGGCGTTGCCGCAACCATTGGTACAGGTCTCGGTTCTGCTGGCGTGTGGGATGCAGCGCGTCCCAGACGTCGACGCCACGACCCGAAGGTCGCAGTCGCGTGAGACGCAGCTCCGCCCCGTACGAGCCAGCGAGCGCCTCGAACTCGTCGAGTTGTTCGACGCTGTCACGCGTCATGACGACCGAGATCTTGAACTGGCCGAAATCGGCCGACTTCAGATTGTCCATCGCGCGTCGAGCTTGGTCGTAACTACCGAGCCCGCGAATGCGGTCACTGGTTGCAGCGTCAGCGCCATCGATGGAGATCTGGATGTCGAGATAGTCAATCCCCGCGAGACGCTTCGCCGCGGTTTCGTCGATTCGCGTGCCGTTCGTCGAGAACTTGACGCCGACCTTTTGGCCGACCGCGTGCTCGATGATCTCGAAGAAGTCGCGACGGATCATGGGTTCGCCGCCCCCGATGTTGATGTAGAAGATCTGCATCGCGGCGATCTCGTCGATCAGCGCTTTCGCCTCGCTCGTACTGAGCTCATGTGGATCGCGACGACCCGAGGAGGAGAGACAATGGGTGCAGGCGAGATTGCACGCATAGGTCAATTCCCACGTCAGACAGATCGGCGCGTCGAGACCGCGCTCGAAACGATTGCGCAGCGAGAGTTCAGCGCCCACAGATGATCTCCGAGCTGAACAGGCCCGCGAGTGCCTTGGCGTATCGCACGCGTTCACTGCTGTCGATCATCGCGTGGAGTGCATCATCGGCACGGTCGTAGTCACCGAGAGCTCGCACGAGCGCCACCAATTCACGAGACTTCAAGAAGACGAGTCGACGAGTCAGATGGTGATACGCCAAAGCGCCGAAGGCTTCGTCGCGAAGCGAGACCGCCTCACTGAGCTTGCACGGCGCAGAGATGTCAAAGGCCACGTCGGCCGTCACGGGCACGGCCTAGTAGACCCCGCAGAGTCCGTCTATCGAGACCTCTTCGACGAGGAGTTCCTCGACCTCTTCAATCTCGAGTTCGGTCTCTTCGATTACTAGGGTTTCGCTCGACACAATTTTCTCCTTGACGAATCCCAATCTACTGCGCTGCTCGAGGAAGACGCTTACCGTGCCAGACTGCGAACGTGACCAGTCTCGAGCAATCCGTCTCGCCCCGCCAACCTCTGGCCACGGGCACGCGCGTCGAACTCGACAATAACGCCACATTTCTCGACCGAAGTTTTCTGGTCGGGGGCGTGCCGTGGCGCCTCCTGCGACTCACCGGTCCTTCGCGGGCCGTCGCACAACGCTGGCAATACGGTGACGTCGTTCGACCCGGTGAAGAGCAATTCGCACGGACGCTCATACGACAAGGGTTCCTTCACCCTATATATAGGGCGGAACGCGGGATCGAGGACGTGGACGTCGTTATTCCCGTGTTTAACGACGTTTCGGGGCTTGCCCGCCTTCTTGGTCAATTGAAGGGTGCACACGTGACGGTCGTCGACGACGGCTCAATAGTGCCAGCGCCCATTGAAGAATGCGCGTCAACGTTCGGTGCCCGCTTGGTGCGATTGGGAAAAAACCAAGGCGCGGGGGCGGCGCGGAATGCGGGCATTGCGACGACGCAGCGACCATTTCTCTGCTTCGTCGACGTCGACGTCGAGATGTCGAACGCGACCGAGGTCCTCGCCCAACTACGCGCACAATTCCATGATGACGAGTTGGGTGCGTGCGCTCCGAGGGTCCGCGGAAGTGAAGGTTCCTCATCTCGTGATCGCTTCGAACATCGATTCAGTCCACTCGACATGGGACCGCGTGCGTGCATCGTGATGCCCGAGGGGCCAGTGAGCTACGTCCCCACGGCGTGCTTGATGGTTCGTCGCGACGCGATTGGCGTGGGCTTCGACGAGCACCTTCGACTCGGCGAGGACGTTGACTTCGTGTGGCGCCTGCACGACCACGACTGGCTGGTTCGCTATCTCACCGACGTCGAAGTGGCTCACCAGGCGCGCGCCAGTTGGCGCCAATGGTGGCAGCAACGAGTTGGCTACGGCGCGTCATCGAGCGCCCTCGCCCAGCGACACGGTGATCGACTCGCGCCCGTACGCGTGGACCCGTGGACGCTGATCGCGTGGACGAGCTTCGTGATGCGAAAACCTCTGGTGGGGGTTCGCATCGCGCGCGCGGCGCGTGACCAACTGCGTGAGCGCATCCGCGATCAAGCCGACGACCCCGAGGCAGTAGCCAACCAGGTGTTGTCGCGCACGATGCTCCGTTCGGGACTGCCGCTCTCGCGAGGCATCGTTCGAACGTACGGCCTCGTCCTGCTCGCGGCGTCGCTGCATCCAAAGCTTCGTCGTCCGGCGCTCGCGATCTTCGTCCTCGGTACCGCGTGGCGATGGCGTGACGAGCGCGTGCACGTCGCCGACGTACCACTCGCGCTGGCCGACGACGCTGCCTACGGCGTTGGCGTGATGAAGGGCGCGTGGCGTACGAGGTCATTCACCGCGCTTCGCCCGCGCTTGACCAAGTCCTCGTTACGCATTCGAGATGTCCTGGGCGTGGGGCAAGTGCTGGGGTCCATGCGCCTCCTCGCTCCACGTTCAACAACGCGCGAAAACGCGTCGTGAAGCACGTCGAAGCTCGAAGGCACATCAGGAAGGAATGGAGAGCGTCGACGAGGCGATTCGACGTGTCCTTGGTCTCAACTAGAAGCGAACGACGCCTCGAAGGTTCTCGCCTGAAGCGAGGTCGTCGGCCGCTTGTTGCACTTGGTCGATCGTGTACTCACGCGTCACGAGTTCGTCGATGTAAAACTTTCCTTCGTGATGGAGGCGCAGCAACTTGGGAACCTGGATTCGTGGGTTCTCGGAACCGAACACGGTCCCTCGAATCTCCTGGTTCATCATCGCGAGCAACATCACGTTGATGTCGAGATGCGTGAGGTCCCAGGACGCCAATGAAGTCAGAACGATCGTCCCGCCCTTGGCCGTGATCGAACGTGCTTGTTCGAAGAGCTCGGACGTCAGGTTGTCGACCGTGATGATCACCACGTCGCAGTTCTTTCCCCACGTGAGTTCGGGAAGAATGGTGAAGGCGGCATCGAGCGTCGAGGCGCAACCGTGGGTGGCGCCTATTTTGAGCGCCCGGTCGACCTTGGACTGGTTCGTGTCAATGGCGATGACCGCTCGAGCGCCCGCGTGCGCGGCACCTTGAATCGCACCCGATCCCACGCCACCGCAACCAATCACGGCGACCGTGTCACCGGGCTTCACGTCGCCACGATTGACGGCTGAGCCGTAACCCGTCGACAGACCACACGAGATCAACGCCGCCGCACGCAGGTCCAGCCACGGCTCGATTCGGATGAGCGACGCCTCGTGCACGACGATGTACTCCGACATCGAACCCACCTGGCACATCCGATTGAGGTTCTCCTCGCCCAGGTGGTGACGCCAGGTGCCGTCAGCGATCATGGGACCCGCGAGAATGGTCGCGCCCATGTCACAGATGTACGAACGACCCGAGAGGCAGTACTCGCACTTCCCGCACGACGGGACGAACGAGACTGCGACGTGGTCACCGGGTTGGAGCCCCGTCACCTCGGGTCCCACCGACTCGACGATTCCCGATCCCTCGTGGCCGCCGATCACGGGGAAGACGCTCTTTCGTCCCGAGAGCATCTCCATGACCTCGGGCGCTTGGGCGATGTCGCCGTGGCGCAGGTGTTCGTCGGAGTAGCACAGCCCGGAAAAGGCCATCTTCACCTTTACCTCGTGGGCGTGCGGTTCATCGATCTCGATGACTTCGGTGCGCCAAGGTCCGTTGGCTTCGGTGACGATTGCGGCTTTTACCTTCATAGTTCCCCCGTGCGACTTCATTGCTTCGCGGACACTCGCCCACTGCTCGTACTTTAACCATGTGAAGTGATCCGGACCAAAGCAGCTGGTGTGAGGTTCCTTGGAAGTGTGTCGAGAGTGCCAGTGGAAGTATTTTGCGTAATGTTTGGGACCGTTGTGAACGAAGAAGGGAGCCAAAAGTCGACTCATCGGTCAAATTCAATTCATCCGATTTCGCAACCGACCAAATGTCAGACCCCAATATGCACGAGTTTGACGATGCGCCATCTGATCGCGACATTTTTTCGACGCTGTCACCCCGGGCCCTGTCGATTGCTCGCGCTCAGGTTTCCGATGGGAAGCTTGGAGTGACAGGTTCCTGATTTCTTTAACTCCGCATCTGGTCCTTCACCCATCGCCCATGTTCAAACTCACGGCCGAAAAGTATGAAACGTGCCTTTTGGCATATAGAATGAACAATATGAAACTACAGCATCAGGTACTTCGCGAACTGAGTCGAGCGGCGGCGGAAGCCGGACGCCCTGGCATTGCCATACCGTCGGTCGACCTCAACTACGTGACGAAGCGAACTGGTAGTCGCGCTGGTGCTCTCAAGGCAATTCAGCGGCTAGTCAAATCCGAACAAATTCTGTCAATCCGCAAGGATCTGCTCGTTCTTCCCGATGCGACGGGACTACTGCGCATCGATTTAGTGGATGTGATTGACGCCATCGCCCCCCGTCCATACCTCATAACTGCCGGTCGAGCACTCGAGCATCATCACTTATCTGATCAACACTCCTTTGGAATCATCGTCCTCGTGCCTCGCGAAGTTCAGAAAATCTCGTGGCGCGGACAAACCGCCGCGTTCATGGTCACGAAGCCCTCAAAGATCTGGGGGTGGAAGAGTGGCCACCGGCACCACTACGCAGAACCAGCGCGCGCCATCGTTGACGCACTGAACCACCCACGATACGGGGTGTCCTTGGCACAGGTTTTAGATGCCCTCCTTCTGGGCGCGAAAAAGGATTCCAGACTGTTCGACAGTTTGCTGAAGACGGTTGTTCGATTGGATTCCAAGGCGACAGCGCGCCGCACTGGTCTGATAGTGGAACGACTCTTTGGTCCAGAGAGAGCAGAGCCCTATCGACAACTGATTGGCGAGAATAGGAATCCCGTACTTTTGCGCCCTCGAGGTAGAGACAATGGGCCCTTAGATTTATCGTGGCGAGTCAAAGTCAACGCGATAGTGCAACCGGAAAGAAGTTCTGTGTGACTGCCCAACAGCCGCGTCGATTATGGGGTAGCGCAGCAGAATTGGCTGACCTTCTCGAAGCCATGCCGGGAGGCATGGATTTCGCCGTTCGCGACTTCGCGCTCGTTACCCTAGCCTGCCAACTCTCACAACAATTCCCCGGTCAGTTGGTGTTCAAAGGCGGATTCGCTCTGAGGCACGTCCACGGAATTCTTCGATTCAGCACGGACGTTGACGCCACGCGCCATGAGCCAGCGAGACAGCCACTGAATTCGGCCGATGTTGCTAAGGCAATCACTGGGGCCAGCATTCGAAACGTCGTCAAATTTGTCCCAAAGACACCGGCCACCGATTCAAAGGACAGTCTCGACTTCGACGAAATCAAAATCACGGGCGAGACGTTTCGCGCTAGTTCCGTACAAGTCGAAATAAGTTACAGGGAAAGCGTCGTTGACGAACCGGTGCTCGCATTCATCGGAGAACCCTTCTACGAACCATTCAAGGTCTTGACGATGCATGAAAATGAGATGGCAGCTGAGAAGTTCCGTGCCCTTGCGCAACGTCGGCGGGCAACCGACCTCGCTGACTTAGCTGTGCTCTTAAACAAACCAGAGGCAAATGATCAGGACATAGCCAGGCTGGTCGTGACAAAGTTCGAACTCGTTGCCGCCGGTCGCGCAAACCGTGGAGATCGAATTGAGAAACATCTTCGAGAACTGGCCGACACGTACGACGACACAATTCCAGGATTGTTTCCCGATGCTCCCACGTACATCGAAGCGATAGACATCGTGTGGCCTCGAGTAAGAGCAATCATCGCGTAGTTCATTCTGCAAGAGTGGCGATAACAAGACCGTATTTTGCAACGATTACTCAAGTGGACCCCTTGAGCCCCGTTTCAAACGCAGATTGCTGGAGTCGTCAGGAGAATAAAGATTGAAACCTCGAGATGCGAACGTACCCAAATTTTGGTTGTCTCAAGAAACGACCACTTCGCAATTCCGAAGTGAACAAAACACCCACGCTGACCTTCACATCTTTTCGGGCGCCTCAATCCCCAGCAACGAGAGCCCCAACTTCAAGGTCCTCGCGCTCAACTCACAAATCGCCAGTCGCTCGTCGCGCACGTGTCCGACGGCACTCAGCACAGGACATGCCTCGTAGAACGACGTGAATCGCTGCGCGAGGTCGAACAGGTACACGCAGAGCCGGTGCGGTTGTTGGCCGGCGAGCGACAACTCAAACGCCTCGGGG